>CAZICD010000080.1:0-20982 GCA_964537725.1 uncultured Spirochaetaceae bacterium
GCTCCGCCATCTCCTCGAGGCGCCGCGTGTCCGCGCGCGACTGGTTGAGCAGGACGAGCGCGTGAAGCACCGTCTGGACGATCTGGTTGGCGTGCCGATGCGCGACATCGATCTCCTCTCGCTTCGCGCTGCGCCCGAGGAGGTAGACGTCGTAGCCGGCGCGTTCGAACGCGGCGAGCGCCTTCTCGACCATCGCCGGTTTCGCGTCGGGCCGCTCGAGCTCGGCGTGCCGCTCGGCGAGACGCCGAAATCGCCCGGCCGCCTCGGGACCGGCCTCGTAGACAACTTCGAAGTCGTTGAAGATCGTCGCGCGCCAGTCGTCCCACTCGGACATCCGTTCGAGCGTTTCCCAGTGCAGCGGATAGAGGTCGAAGAGAATGTCGTCCACGAGGACGGTGATGCTGTCCCAGCGTGACGGGTCGCGCGGGACGTACGACACGTCGAGGTCGGACCATCGGTGCCCGTCGCCGCGCACGAACGAGCCGTAGCGGAATACGAGCTCGACGTCGTCACCGAGGCGGGCGACGAGCTCGTCGGTGATCGCGCGCGCGACCTCGTCCTTTGTGCGAGCCTCCACGGGCACCTCCCCTCGCTGCGGTGCGGCGACCGCGCGCCGCTCGTACCGATCGGCCGAGCCTCCGCCCTACGTCAACGCTCGCATCCTCTCATACGCCGCGCGTCGTGTCATCGACCGGTCGAAGAGGCTCGAGGTACCCGCAACCAGGACGTCGGCACCGGCTTCTACCATCCGCGGGATATTGTCCCAGTTCACGTTGCCGTCCACTTCGATCTCGTAGTCGAGGCCCAGGCGCGAACGCGCCGCCGCGAGCCACTCGACGCTGCGAAGCGTCCACGGAACGAGCTTCTGACCGGCGTAGCCCGGATTGACCGTCATCACGAGCACGAGCCCGACGGCCTCGAGCAGGTACTCGAACCGCTCGGGTTTCTCGGAGGGGTCGATCGCGAGCGCGGGGACCCCTCCCCCCTCGCCGATACCGGCGAGCGTGCGCGCGGGGTGCCAGGTCGTCTCCGGGTGGATCGTGACGACCGGCCCGGCTCGATCCGCCCCCGCTGCGATGCCCGTCTCGGTGAACACCGGCGCCCACCGGTCGGGATCGTCGACCATCAGGTGAACGTCGAGCGGGGTCGAATAGCGCGATGCGAGCTCGCGCACGAGGTCGGTGCCGAGCGTGAGGTTCGGGACGTAGTGGCCGTCCATGATGTCGAGGTGGAGGTAGTCGACGCCGAGGTCCACGAGCTCGTCGACGTCGCGTCCGAGCGCGAGGAGGTCGGCGCACATGAGCGAGGGTGCGATCTTCACCGTCCGGCCCGCGGCCATCAGGCACGCTCCTGCGGACGGACGATCGCCTTCAGGCCCTCGTGCGCCTCGTGGAACGCGTAGGCGTCGTGGATCTGCTCGAGCGGGAAGGTCTTCGAGACGTACCAGCTGCCGTGCACCGACTCGTTGCCGAGCAGCCGGACCGCTTCCTTGTGGTGGCGCGGGTCGCTGCCGTGCGAGCCGGTCACGAAGCACTCCTTGTAGTGGATGATGTTGGAGTCGATCACGAGCTCCGGCTCACCGCGCAGCCCTCCGAAGAGGTTCACGTAGCCGAGGTGGCCGACCATGTGGATCGCCTGCCGGTGCGCCTCCACGCTGCCGGAGGTGGTGATCACCATATCGACCCCCTTGCCCCCCGTCTCGTCGAGGACGACCTGCACCGGGTCCTCGTCCTCGGTGCAGATGAAGCGGGCGTCGGGTGCGAAGCGTCGCGCCTGCTCGAGCCGCCCGCGCGACCGCTGCGACGCGAAGACGCGCGAGGCGCCGTATGCCTGCGCGAGCTCGAGGATCATGCAGCCGATCGGACCGAGTCCGATGACGCAGATGCTCTTTCCGCGACCGAACCGTCCGAACTCGAGCCCCTTGACCGCGCACGCGAGCGGCTCGGCGAGCGCGCCCTCGTCGTAGCCGAGACCGTCGGGCAGGTGCGTCACCGGGCCGAACTCGAGCATGCGCCGGTTCAGCAGCATGTACTCGGCGAACCCTCCGTCGAACTCGTGACCGGTGGCGTAGTCGATGTAGCTGTCTTTGCCCGGCACGTTCGTGTTCCAGACGCCGGGGATGTCGGCGCCCACGGCGACGCGGTCGCCCACCGCTACCGCCTCCACCCCGGGGCCCACCTCCACGACCTCGCCGGCGATCTCGTGCCCGACGATGACCGGATAGTCGAGTCGGGCGTTCCCGTAACGGTAGATCTTGATGTCGGAGCCGCACACCGAACACGCGTGGACCTTGAGAAGCGCCTCGCCCTCGCCCGGGGTCGGAACCGGCGCGTTGCGAACATCGATTCGCTCGACACCGTCCATGAAGACTGCACGCATATCTGCCATTGTCACCTCACCTTGATCAGTTCCACGCCGGCCGCCGCGGCGATCGCCGCGGACTCGCTGCCCGCACCGGCATCCGTGACGATCGCGTCCAGCTCGTCGAGCGAGGCGACACGAATGCGACCGCGCTGTCCGAACTTCGAGCTGTCGGCGACCAGGATCGTGCGCCGCGCCGCGCGGGCGACGAGACGCTCCAGCCTGATCAGCCGCTCGTCGGAATTGTAGTAGCCCGACTCGTCGAGCCCCTGCGCGCCGAGGAACGCGACGTCGGGCGGGTAGCTGTCGATCACCCGGTCGTCCTCGAACGAGAAGACGACTTCGCTCGCCCGGTCGATCTGCCCGCCGACGAGCACGATCTCAGCGCGCCCCGCGTCGAACGCGCGGCGCGCGGCCGCGAACGAGTTGGTGATCACGCGCACGGACATCCCGCCCAGGTGATCCGCGAGGCGGAGCGCGGTCGAGCCCGCGTCGAGGAAGACCGTCTGTCCGGCCTCGCAGAGCATCGCCGCCCGATTCGCTATCAGGCGCTTCGCCTCTTCCCTCACCGCGAGACGGCTCGAGAGCGGGAGGCTCACCAGCGGCTCGAAATAGCCGGCGCCCGCGTTCGGCACGCGGGCCGTCTCGCCGCAGACGCCGTCGCGAACAACCTCGACTCCGCCGCGGTGGCGGCGGGCGACGCCTTCGGTCTCGAGCGCGGAGAAGTCCCGGCGGACGGTCGCTTCGCTCGCGCCGGTCAGCTCCACCGCGTCGCGCAGCCCCACGAACGAGGAGCGCAGGAGCGCGTGCTCGATCACCTGTCGTCGCTGTCGTGCCAGCACGAACGTATGCTGGCACGCCGCGCGCGACGTGTCAATCATGTTCGTTCATTTCCGATCATATTCGCATCGCGCCACCTGATTTGCGGTCGATTGATTGACCGATGCGCTTCAGGCGCGTAGAATGCCCGCATGAAGGCACTGGTTCTCTCGGAGAACGGCAAACTCGTCGTGGAGGAACGTCCGCGCCCGGAACCAACGGACGCGGAACCGCTGCTGGTCCGCGTCGCCTTCGCCGGCGTGTGCGGCTCGGACCTTCCGCGGGCGTACGAAGGCGGTGCGTATCACTACCCGCTCGTGATGGGGCACGAGTTTTCGGGGACGATCGAGGCGGCGCCGAAGACCTCGGCGTGGAGCCCCGGCGACCGCGTAGTCGTCTACCCCCTCCTGCCCGACCCGAGCGACCCGATCAACGAGATCGGCGAGTACGCCCTCAGCAGCGGCTACGACTACTACGGCTCGAGGCGCGACGGCGCGTTCGAAGAGTACCTTACCGTTCCCGAGTTCAACGTCTTCCGGGTCCCGCAGCACCTGGGGCTGCGCGAGGCGGCGATGACCGAGCCGGCGGCCGTCGCGTACCACGCGGCGGCGAGACCGCCGGTCGTGCCCGGCATGAGCGCCGCGGTGATCGGCGGGGGGCCGATCGGCCTGATGACCGCGCAATGGCTGCGACTGCGCGGGTGCTCTCCCGTCATCGTGAGCGAGATCGACCCGAAGAAACTCGCGATCGCAGCGGACCTCGGGCTGGTCACCGTCGACGCGTCCGACGATCCGGTCGCCGCGGTACGAGACCTCACCGGCGGCGGGGCGGACGTCGTCGTCGAGGCGTGCGGGCTGCCGGTGACCTTCGCTCAGGCGATCGACGCAGCCGGCCTGTTCGGCCACGTCGTCTTCCTGGGGAACATTCACGGGACCTTCTCGCTCGGCGAGAAGGCGTTCAGCTCCATTCTCCGCCGCGAGCTCACGATTCACGGGACGTGGAACAGCCGGATCACGCCGCGAGGTTCCGACGAGTGGACGCGGGTGCTCGCCGCGCTCGAGCGCGAGCTGCGGGCTTCGCCTCTCATCAGCCATACCCCGGACCTCGAAAACGGCCCGCAGACGCTTCAGGCGATGCACGACGGGGGCGAGTGGCACAACAAGGTCGTCTTTCGGGTGGATGCCGATCTCACCGCGGAGGCGCAATCGTGACGCTTTCGCTGGGTATCAAGAGCGACCCGGTCGAGTACCGCTACTCGTACGAGTGGCTCTTCGCGCTGATGCGCGAGCTTCGAGTACCCTACCTGCAGCTCGGCAGCTCCTTCGAGCTCTATCTCGTCGAAGACGGCTACATCACCGACCTGCGCGCGCTCGCCGAGCGGTACGGGGTGCGTATCCGCAGCTGCTTCACCGCGCATCGCGAGCTGGGCGGGTTCTTCACGCGCGACGCCCGACTCGAGACCGTCGCGCGTCGCGCGTACGAGCGGTGGATCGAGATCGGCGGGATGCTGGGCGCGGATTTCGTGGGCAGCAACCCGGGAGCCGTCTACCGCGACCGGATGGGCGACAAGCCGCCCGCGTCGACGCTGTTTCTCGAGCATCTGACCGAGCTCATGCACGCAGGGGCGGACGCCGGACTCTCCGGCCTCACGATCGAGCCGATGTCGAGCGCCGCCGAGCCCCCCTCGCTGCCCGACGAGATATCGGCCTACGCTGAGGTCACCGGGGAGTACCACGAGGCTCACCCGCACGAGACGGTTCCGGCGTACTTCTGCGGCGACATTTCGCACGCCTACGTCGACTCCGCGCGTTCGGTCGTCCACGATCATTGGGAGCTCTTGGAGCTCGAGCTCCCGCGCATGGCGGAGTTTCACTTCAAGAACACCGATGAGCTCTACAGCTCCACCTTCGGCTTCGGCCCCGCCGCGCGGGAGCGCGGTATCATCGACCTCACCGAGCTCCGCGAGATCCTCCTGCGGCGCGCGGACGACGTCCCCGTGGAGGACCTCACCGGCTACCTGGAGCTCGGCGGCCCGAAGCTCGGGCGCGACTACTCCGATCCGCTCCTGCGCGACCAGCTCGTCGAGTCGATCGAGGCGATCCGCGAGGTCTTCCCGGAGGTCTAGTCGACCGGCAGGTCTGCGGCCGTCCAGATCCGGTAGACCTCGTACGCCGGCTCCTCGTAGGGGTGGGCCTCGAGCAACGCCGACACCGCGTCCCGCACCACCTCGTCGCGGCACACCATCTCGACCCGCAGCTCCTCCACGTGCTCGACCGCGCCCTGCTCCCCAATGTACGGGTCGCTCCCCGGCAGCGGACGGAACTGGCCCGTACCCCGAGTCTGGTAGGCGCACGAGTCGTAGAGCTCGAACCTGCCGGCTCCGGCGGCGAACGCCGCGCTTTTCACCCGCTCGGCGTCATCCTCGGGAACGTAGAAGACAAGCTTGAACATACGCCAGAGGATAGCCGCTCGCCGAGCGTTCGCACAGTGGCGCCGTGTCGGTACGAGCGCTACCGACCCTCGGCTGCGATCCACTCCTTCGCCCGGATGATCCGGCCGAGCGTGCGATTCACCGGGGTCGCCACCTTGTGTCGCTCGCCCAGGCTGACGACCGTGTCGGCGAAGAGGTCGACCTCCGTCGGGCGGCCGGCCTCCACGTCCTGGAGCATGGACGTCTTGCCCCCCGGGTCGAGCGTCTCGAGCGTCTGGAACCACGCGTCGAGGTCGGCCTGCGTGAGGCCCGAGCCGACCGCGCGCGAGAGGCGGATGACCTCGTCCATCGCAGAGCCCATGAGCTCGCGCGCGGGTTGCGAGCGCTGGAAGACCCCGTACGGTGCGCGAAGGACGGCCGAGGCCTGGTTGATCCCCACGTTGATCATGAACTTCCACCAGAGCGTCCGAACGATGTCATCCGAGCGTTTCGAGGGGATGTCCGCCGCGTCGAAGGTCTCGCCGAGCGAGGCGAGTACGTCGTCGGGCACCGGCGCTTCCTGCTGGTCGGCACCGTAGTGGATCGTCCCGCGGTTCAGGTAGGTCACCGAGCCGTCGGTGTCGCGAACCGCGTCGATCCCCAGGATCATCGCCGGTACGACGCGCTCGGCCTCGCCGAGCACGCCGCGGATCTCCTCCTCGCTGCTGATCCCGTTGAGCAGGCTGACCACGATACCCGCGGTGCCGGCCGCCCGCGCGACCAGCGGCAGCGCGCTCTGCAGATGCGTCGACTTGACCGCCACGATCACGAGGTCGTAGGGAGAGCCACCGCGCGCGTCCGCGTCGACCGGCGGCGCAAGCCGCTCGCCGTTTACGAGAATGCCGTCGCGGTCGAGTCGGGCGGCACGCTCGCGGTCGGCGACGAGCGTGACCGGTCGGCCGGCGTCCATCATCATCGCGGCGATCGATGCACCCACCGCCCCCGCGCCGACGATCGCAGTACGCTCGAGCATCAGACGGACGGGCCGGTGATCGCCGAGAGCCGAGAGGCGTCCCGGGTCCACTCCATCGCCTCGGGATACTTCACCCGCGGCGCGGAGACCTCGGTGAGCCGGTCGTACGCGTCGGTCGGCATCGACCAACCGGCGGCGCCCACGTTGTCCTCGAAGTGCTCGAGCGTACGCGCGCCGGTGATCACCGAGGTGATATGCGGGCGCTCGAGCAGCCACCGGATCGCCACCTGCGCCGGCGATCGGCCGAGTTCCCCGGCGACCTCGAGGAGCGCGGAGAGGGTCTCGTCCGCGTTGGGGGCGAAGAATCGGCCCGGATAGGCAAAGCCCTCCTCCGACCGGGTACCGCTCTTGGTGCGCTCGCCGGGCTTGTACTTGCCCGAAAGGAAACCGCCCGCGATCGGACTCCACGTCACGACGCCGAGGCCCTTGTGGGCGCACGCGGGCAGGATATCCAGCTCGATGTCGCGCACGACGAGGCTGTACTGCGGCTGATAGCAGATGAACTTCGCGAGCCCGTTCGCCTCGGATGTCCACAGCGCGTCCATCAGCCGCCACGCCTCGAAATTGCTGACGGCGACGTAGCGCACCTTGCCCTGGTGGACGAGGTCGTCGAGCGCGCGCAGCGCCTCCTCGATGGGCGTCTGCTGGTCGACGTGGTGGATGTAGTAGATATCGATATGCTCAGTACCCAGGCGCTGCAGGCTCGCCTCGACGGCGTTCATGATGTGGTAGCGGGACATGCCCGAATCGTTCGGCCCGCTGCCCATGGGGTTGTAGAACTTCGTCGCGACGACCGCCTGGTCGCGCTTGCCTTCAAGCGCCTTGCCCAGGAAGACCTCCGACTGCGCACCGGCGTACGAGTTCGCCGTGTCGAAAAAGTTGATACCGGCGTCGAAGGCGCGGTCGACCATACGCTGCGCCTCGGCCTGGTCGGTGCCGTGACCGAAGGTCATCGTGCCCAGGCAGAGCTCGGAAACCTTGAGGCCCGATCGGCCCACTTGTCTGTACTCCATGTCGTCCTCCGGCGACCATTATCCCACGGGGGAGCCCTGGACGTCAGCTGGGGCGTCGGGTCGATCGACGCGGAGCAGGCGCGCGTTGATCGCGACGATCACCGTGGACAACGACATGAGGATCGCGCCCACCTCCGGCGAGAGCACGATCCCGGCCCACGAGAACGCCCCTGCGGCGAGGGGGATCGCCACGACGTTGTAGCCGGTCGCCCAGATCAGGTTCTGGACCATCTTGCGGTAGGTCGCACGGCCGAAGAGGATGAGCGCGGTGATGTCGAGGGGGTTCGAGTTGACGAGGATGATGTCCGCGGTCGCCGCGGCGATGTCGGTGCCGCTGCCCACCGCGATCCCGATCTGAGCCTGCGCGAGCGCCGGCGAGTCGTTGACGCCGTCTCCGGTCATCGCGACGTACTCGCCGCGATCCTGCAGCTCCCGGACCTTCTCCTGCTTCTCGTCGGGCAGGACCTCGGCGAAGTAGCCGTCCATGCCCAGCGCCTCGCTCACCGCCCGCGCAGTCTCCTCGTTGTCGCCGGTCAGCATCCAGCACGCGATCCCGCGCGCCTGCAGTCGCTCGATCGCTTCGCGCGACTCGTCCCGGATCGTGTCGGAGAGCGAGATCGACGCGCAGAGGACGTCCCCGTCGAGCAGGTAGACCCGGGTCACGCCGCCCTGCTGCCCGCTCGCTTCGGGCTCGTCGATACCCTGCTCCGCGAGGTAGCCGGGGCTGACGACGCGCACACGAGCGCCATCGACGCTTCCCTCGACGCCCTTCCCCTTGATCGCGTTGAAGTCGGAGGCCGCGGGAACATCGACCCCACGCGCCGCGGCGGCGGAGACGATCGCCTTCCCGATCGGGTGCTCGGACTGCCGCTCGAGCGCAGCCGCGAGCGCGAGCGCCCGCTCTTCGGTTACGTCGTCCGCGTGGAGCTCGACTCGTTGCACCTCGAAGCTCCCCGTCGTGAGCGTCCCCGTCTTGTCGAAGACGACCGTCGTGACGCGGCGGGCGTTCTCGAAGGCGGTGCGGTTGCGGATGAGAAGACCGTTCTGCGCGGATTTGGACGTGGACACCGCGACGACGAGCGGAATCGCGAGACCGAGCGCGTGTGGGCAGGTGATCACCATGACGGTCGCCATGCGCGCGATCGAGAACTGGAGGTCGCGCCCGGCGACCAGCCAGCCCGCGAGGGTGACGATCCCCACCGATATCGCGACGATGGTCAGCCAGAACGCCGCACGGTCGGAGAGCGCCTGCGTCTTCGACTTTGCCTCCTGCGCTTCGCGCACCATCTCGATCACCTGGGAGAGGTACGACTCGTCGCCCGCCCCCTCGACCTCGAGCTCGATTGACCCGTCGCCGTTGATCGACCCGCCGATCAGCTCGTCTCCTTCGCCCTTGTGCACCGGCTTCGACTCGCCGGTGAGCATCGACTCGTCCAGGTAGCTCTCGCCCGATACCACAGCACCGTCAGACGGCACCTTCTCGCCGGGCTTGATCACGAGCACGTCGCCCTTCTCCACCTCGTCGAGCGCAACATCCTCCACCTCATCACCGCGTTTGCGGTGCGCGGTCGTTGGCATGAGCTCGGCGAGCTGCTCGAGCGCAGAGGAGGCGCTCAGCACCGACGCCATCTCGATCCAATGTCCGGCGAGCATCACCGCGATGAGCGTTGCGAGCTCCCAGTAGAAAACGCTGCCCTCGAGCCCGAAAGTCACCGCAGCGCTGTAGACGTAGGCGACCGTGATTGCGAGACCGATGAGCGTCATCATCCCGGGATTGCGTTCACGCAGTTCGTCCACCAGCCCGGTCAGGAAGGGCCAGCCGCCGTAGAAGAAGATCACCGTCGCGAGCGCGAAGACGACGTACGAGTCTCCGGCGAAGCCGAAGCTGAAGCCGATGAGGCCCTGGATCAAGGGCGAGAGCGCGAGGACCGGGAGCGTCAGGACTACGGTCACGATGAACCGCGTCCGAAAGTCCCGTATCATCATGCGGTGGTGCTCGGTGTGCTGCATCTGCTCCTTCTCCTTCGCCGCTCCGGCCACGCGTGGGTGCCGGCCTCACGTGAGGAAGCTTGCACCGTCCCGCGGCCTCGCCCATACCCCGAACGGCCTATGCGGCTGCCCGCGAACACCGGTTGGCCGAACACTTGCCGCGTGCCGCCCGTGAGCCTAAGTTCTCTCCTGCGATGAGAAGCATCCTGCCCCGCCCATCGGCCCTGGCACAGTCACTCGGGATCGCGTTTGCGGTGCTTTTCGCGCTCAACGCGCTACTCTCGCTCTACGTATGGGCGCCGGAGGGCGCGGCGTGGCGACTGATCGTTCCTGTCGTCGAGACCCTCGCCGCGCTGTGGCTTGTCCTCGTCGTCGGTCGTATCGGGTCGCGGCCCCGGCGGCGGCTCGGACTCCTGCTCTCGGGAGCAGTCGTCGGTATCCTCTCGGGTTTCTCGGCGGCGGAGGCGTTCTTCCGGTACTTCTTCGCGCGTTCGTTCGCTCCGCGGACGGACATCGGCATGATCCGGGGAGGGCTGCTGCTGCTTCTCGGGGATATCGGGCCGCTCGCGGACGTGCTCACGCCCGTCACAATCGTCGCGATCTTCGCGCTTCTCGTCGCCGCCGGCTGGGGGATCACGACGGGCGTCGGCGCGGCGCTCAACCGCTGCCGCGCGCCGGCGGCAGCGCTGGCGGTCCTCACCGTCGTCGCCCTGCCCGCGATGCTCGCCGTGGGGCTGCCTCCCTCGCTCGCGCGGATCACCACCGTGGCCTGGTTCGAAGACGACCGCCTCGAGCTCGTCGACCTCGAGCTCGCCGGTTCGCCGGCGGAAGACCGTCCCGGCGGCGAAGCCGGTGCGGAAACCGATGGCGACGCGCCCGGCGGGGTCGCGCCCGACGGCGTCGCCGAACCGGTCGAGACGTACGCATTCCCGGGCATCGCGGACCGCGACATCTACATCTTCGCGGTCGAGGCCTACGGCTACGCAACGGTAGCGAGACCGGAGCTGGCAGCGCAGGTCGAACCGTACCGCGATCGGCTCCGCGACGCGCTTGCGAGCCAGGGGTACGGCGTACGAACCGGGTACCTCCGCTCACCGGTCGCCGGCGGATACTCGTGGCTCGCCGAGGCGACGCTGCTCACCGGACAGTGGATCGACTCGCAGGAGAAGTTCTTACAACTCTACGACCTCAGGCCGCCCAGCCTGCCGCGAATGCTGCACGAGGGGGGCTACTACACGTTCACCGCCCGTCCGGGGACCGTCCACGGCTCCTGGCCCGAGGGGTGGGAGCTCTATCGGTTCGAGGAGGCAATCGTCGCGCACGACGGTGATTTCGGCTACGTCGGTCCCTGGTTCTCCTACGTCCCGGTCACCGATCAGTACGCGATCTGGAGCGCGCATCGCCGGATCCGCGAGCTGACGGCTCCCGGCGGTGCCGCCGAATCGCGGCCCCTCCTCGCCCACTACCAGCTCGTCAGCAGCCACACCCCCTTCAACCGGATTCCGCCGGTTATCCGGCCGTGGGAGGACCTGGGCGATGGGGAGGTCTATAACGAGCGCTCCGACGAGATAGAGCTCTTCGACAACACCTGGACGGGCGGCACGGAGCTGGAGGAGGGCTACGTCGCGTCGATCGCGTACGTCTTCACCGTCCTCACCGACTACGTCGGGAGCGTGATGGACCATAGCCGGGATCCGATCATCGTCGTTCTGGGGGATCACCAGCCGCAGCGCCCGATCCGATCGCCTCGCGCTGCGCTCTCGGTCCCCGTTCACGTCGCGAGCCGTGACCCTGGCGTCCTGCGTCTGTTCGAGGAGCGCGGATACGAGCACGGTATGACGAGCGACGAGCCACCGCCGCACCCGCCGATGAGCAGCTTCTTTCCCATGTTCGCCGAGATAACCGCGACGCAACGGGTCGAAGACGCCGGGATCGTTCGCTGACCGGCGGCCGACCGGCAGGCAGCGGGGCAGTACTCGCTTTCCGGGGGGAACGATCGTGATTATCTTGACGAACGTGAATAGGTCCATTCTCGGCGAAGGTCGTCGAAACCACGCTTCCGGAGTCGAGGATGGGAGTGCGCTCGCCGCGCTCGTACGACGCCTCGCCGCGTTTCGGTCCCGTTTCGTCTTCCACGCGACGTTCTCCGACGCCTACCATCGCTGGAACCTGACGCACGCTGCGGCGGTGGTCGTTCTCGTGGTCGTCGCTCAGTTCGCGCTCCTTCGGCCGGTGGCGCTCGCGCTGCTCGCGCTCTGGATCGCCGGCGCGCTCGGGGCCTTGTTTCTGCTGGGAAGCCGGATCCATCCGGACGGCGCGGGGCCGGCGATGGCGAACCTCCTGACCGCGACGCGCGTCGTCGTCGCGGTCGCGCTCGTCGGAATCGTCGTCGTCACCGCGTACGTCCCCGAGGCAGCCGCGGCGCTGCGCTCGTCGTTGGGCTGGTACCTCGTGGGCATGCTGCTCGTCGTGGAACTCACCGATCTTCTCGACGGACACGTCGCGCGCAGGCTGAACGCCGGGGCGTTCGGCGCGACCTGGGACATGGAGAGCGACGCCGCCTACGCGCTCGCTCTCTCGCTCGCCGTTCGCCACGTCCACGAAGCTCCCGTCTTCGTGCTCCTCATCGGCCTGCTTCGCTACCTGTACGTGCTCCTCTGGCGCTACGACCGGGAGCCCACCGCCGTGCCGCGCGCCTACAAGCTGTTCGCCAAGACCACGACAGCGATCCTCGTCACGACGCTCATCCTCGCCCTCCTGCCGCCCGTCGGCGACACGCTTCGAGCCGTGGGCCTCCTGGTGGTGCTGGGACTTCAGCTCGTCTCGTTCGGGTGGGATCTGGTACTGCAGCGCTCGGCCGGCGGACAGCGCAGCGCCGCGCGTCGCGATCCCGAATCGCGCCGGTAGATGGAACGAGCCCAACGCCCGACCGGTCGGGGGAATCTCGCGCTCCTCGTGAGCGGGAACGCCGTGTCGGCGTTCGGGAACGCGATCTACCTGATCGCGGTCACCCTGCTGCTCAAGCGTCTCACCGAATCGGCACTCATGCTGGGCCTGCTTCAGTTCCTCGCGCTCTCACCGGGATTCCTGCTGAGTCCCTTCACCGGCGTCCTCGTCGACCGCGTCTCCCGCAAGCGAGTCGTCATGCTGACCGACGTCTACCGCGGGGTCGTCATGCTCGCGGCGGGCACCGCGCTTGCCGTGCCGCAGCTCGTGTCGACCTGGCTCGTGCTTCCGGTTGCCTTCCTCGCGGGGGTCGGGCACGCGCTCTTCGTCCCGGCCATGCACGCGCTCATCCCCGCGATCGTCCCGCCGGAGCGTGTGCAGACGGCTACCGGCCTGCGAGCGCTGAGCAGTCAGATCGCGAACCTCGGCGGCAACGCGGTAGGCGGCGCGCTCTACGCGCTCATCGGGGCGCCGCTGCTGTTCGCTCTGAACGGGCTCACCTTTCTCGCCTCCGCCTTCCAGGAGCGATTCATCACCGAGAAGCACGGTCCGGAGCCGGCAGGCTCCGGCAGTGCCGACGACCGCAGGCAGGACGCGGCGCGGTCCCGCTCGATCTTCTCCGAGGCACGCGAGGGAATCCGACTCGTCGGTGGGGACAGGAGGCTTCGTCTCCTAATCGCATCGCAGGCGGGGCTCTTTCTGGTCTCGCCGTTGTTCATGGTCGCGTTGCCGTTCATCCTGCTCGACGAGCTGGGGATGGCCGAAAGCGCGCTGGGGTATTACTTCGCGCTCGCGCTCGCCGGAGGCATCGGTTCGTTCGCGGTCCTCCGGCGTTGTGCGCGCGAACGGATGCTCGGCTTCCCACTGGTGGGCCTCGCGTACGCGGCGATGGCGCTCGCGTTTGCCACGGTGGCCGCTTCCACGAGCGCCGCCGTGCTTGCCGCGGTAGCGCTCGTTTCGGGCGGCGCGGCCGCCGCAGTCTACCTCTACGCGGTCACCTGGATCCAGTCACGCACCCCGGCGCGAGCACACGGACGGGTCTTCGCACTGCTCGAAGCGGCGAGCGCGTTCGTCGCCCCGATCAGTTACCTGTTCGCGGGCGGTGTGATCGAAGCGCTCGGCGCCGAGCGTCGATGGGTCGCCTTCGCGTCGGTCGCGACGGCCGCGTTCGGATGGGCCATCGTGGTGCTCGCGCGGTTCCCGCGCGCGAAGTCCGAACCGTCTCTGCCCGGATCTACCTGAGCCGCACCCGGGGGTTCAGCAGCGCAAACAGCAGATCGGCCACGAGATTGGCGAACGAGTAGAAGAACACGATCAGAACCGAGATCGCCTGAAGCACCGGCAGGTTCTTCTGCGTCACCGCGGTGACCAGCAGCGACCCGACTCCAGGATAGTTGAACACGTTCTCGATGACGACGAGCCCGCCCATCAGCCACCCGATGGAGAGTGCGATCACCGCGATCGTCGGCAACAACGCGTTGCGCAGCGCGTGCGCGACCACCACCCGGCGCCAGCGCAGCCCCTTGAGCATGGCGGTTCGCACGTACGGCTTCTTCAGCTCCTCCAGCATGCCGGCCCGCGTCATCCTCGTGATATACCCGATCAGTACGAGGCTCGCCGTGAGCGCCGGGAGCAGGAGCACGCGCAACCACTCGCCGATCGACATGCCCGAGGAGACCAGCGACGTCGCCTCGAACCACCCGAGCCCCAGCGCGAAGACGTTGATCAGCACGATACCGGTCACGAACTCCGGCAGCCCGACGACCGAGAGCGACATCACCGAGATGGTGCTGTCTATGAACGAGCCCTCGCGCAGAGCGGCCCAGACGCCCAGCCCGAGCGACACCGGAATGACGATCGCGAGCGTGAGCCCGGCGAGACGCAGCGAGTTGACGAGCCGCGACAGGACGAGCGGTCGCACGGGTGGGCTGCCTGCGGTGAACGACCTGCCCCATTCGGCGGTGACGAACCCGCCCAGCCAGCTCACGTACTGTTCGAGCGGCGGACGGTCGAGTCCGAACTCCTGTCGGAAGTTGTCTATCGCCGTCGGCGAGGCGTCGCGGCCGAGTACCAGGCGGGCGATATCGCCGGGCAGCAGATTCGTGAGCGCGAAGATGAGGAAGGAGGTCACCACGATCGTGAGCACGAGTAGAAGCAGACGTCTCAGCAGGTACCGGGTCATGCGTGCTCCTCGGCCGAAGCGTGGCCCTGTTCCGTTCGCTTCCCGGGGCGCCCGGCCCGCTGCATGCGCTCCAGCTCCTCGAAGGTGTAGTGGCACCGGATCTCGTGCCCCGCGTCGTCGGCGCGCACCGGCGGTCGCTCGTTCTCGCAGATGGGACCGATCTTGCGCGGGCACCTCGTGTGGAACGGGCAGCCGGAGGGGCGTTCTCTCGGCGAAGGGACGTCACCGTCGAGCGCGATAGGCTCGTGCGCCGCCGACGGGTCGGGCACGGGCGCGGCGGACAGGAGCGCCTCGGTGTACGGGTGCGACGGGAAGTCGACCACGTCGGTGTTCCCGCCCTGCTCGACGATCTCACCCAGGTACATCACCGCGATGTGGTCGGAGAGGTAGCTCACCACCTCGAGGTCGTGCGAGATGACGATGTACGACGCGCCCTCGCGGGCTCGGAGGTCCTTGAGCAGGTTCAGGATCACCGCCTGCACCGAGACGTCGAGCGATGACGTCGGCTCGTCGGCGACGATGAGCGCCGGGTGCGGAGCGAAGGCGCGCGCCACGGCGACGCGTTGCTTTTCCCCTCCGCTGAGCTGGGTGGGGCGCCGGTCGTAGTAGTCCGCGGACAGCCCGACCGCGACCAGCAACCGCTCGACCTCCGCGCGGATCGAGGCCTTCCGGTTCCGACGACCGGCAGGCCGGCCGGAGGCGCCGAGAGCTGAGGAATCCGAATCGGCCCCCTCACCCCCGGTCGTCCGCGCGAGCTTCTGCAGCGTCCGGCCGATCGTCTGACCTACGGTGCGGTAGGGGTTCAGCGAATCGTTCGGGTTCTGAAACACGATCCGCAGCTCGCGCAGCGTCTCGCGATCCCGGTCGCGCAGACGGAGGCTGATCGGGCGCTCCTGGAGTCTGATCCGACCGGTGTCGGCCTCGACCAGCGCGAGCAGCGTCCGCGCCAGCGTCGTCTTGCCGCTCCCGCTCTCACCCACGAGACCGAAGGTGGAACGCTCGAAGACGTGGACCGATACGTCGTCGAGAGCCTGCACGTAGTCGGGCGTCCGGCGCGTGATCCGGTGCACGAGCGACTTCGTGCCGAAGCGCTTTGCCATTCCGGTCGCGTGAAGGATCCACTCGCTGCGCGGCTTCGAATCCTCGTGCCGTTCCTCGCGCTCCGGGAAGGCGACGATCTCGCCGCGGTCGATCTCGCGCCACCGCCAGCAGCGCACGAGCCTCCCGTCTCCGGTGTCCTCCAGCGGCGGCTTCTCGCTCCGGCACTGCTCGACGGCGAGAGGACATCTCGGGGCGAACACGCAGGCGGTTCCGCGCGCCGCGAGCGAGGGCGCGACCCCTTCGATCGTCGCGAGCCTGCTCTCCTCCCCCCTGGCGGCGGACGGCAGGCACGCCATCAGCCCGGCCGTGTACGGATGACGGGGACGGGCGAAGAGGTCCCCGACCGGCGCGCTCTCCATGACCTCCCCCGCGTAGAGGACGGTCACGTAGTCGCACAGCTGCGCGACGGTCGCCAGATCGTGCGAGACGTAGAGGGCGGCAGCCTCGTCCTCGTGGATGAGCT
Source organism: uncultured Spirochaetaceae bacterium (assembly GCA_964537725.1). Taxonomy (GTDB): domain Bacteria; phylum Spirochaetota; class Spirochaetia; order DSM-27196; family SLST01; genus SLST01. The sequence continues at coordinate 16,318 of CAZICD010000080.1, forward strand.
CGCGCAGGAGGTCCAGAATGACCGCCTGCGTGGTCACGTCGAGCGCGGTCGTGGGCTCGTCGAGGACGAGGAGACGAGGTCGCGTGCTCAGCGCCATCGCGATCATCACGCGCTGGAGCATGCCGCCGGAGAGCTGGTGGGGATAGCGGGTGATCACCCGCTCGGGATCGGCGATCTGTACGTGCCCGAGGGCCTCGATCGCGCGTTCGGTGGCGTCGGCCCCGGTGAGTCCCAGGTGAAGGCGGGTGATCTCGGTCATCTGCCGCGAGATCCGCAGCGACGGATTGAGCGCGTCCATCGGGTTCTGCGGAACGAGCCCGATCTGAGCGCCCCACACCCGCTCGATCGCTCGCTCACCGAGGGTACGCAGGTCATCGTCGCCGAAGCGTATGCTGCCCTCGGTGATCCGGGCGTTGCGCGCGAGGTAGCGCATCATCGCGAGCCCGAGCGTCGATTTGCCGCTGCCGCTCTCACCCACGAGGCCGTGAATCTGCAGCGGATTGATGGCGAGGTCGACGTCGTGGATCGCGCTCAGCCACCGGTTGCCGATCCGGTACTCGACCGACAGATCCTCGACGCGTATGACAGGTTCGGGCATACCCTTACTCCTCGTTTCGCAGCACCCGCCGCAATCCGTCCGACATCAGGTTCACGCTGATGATGAGCAGCGCGATTCCCAGCACCGGATACCACAGCTCCCAGGGTGCGTCCTGGAACTGGGTACGCGCGTCGAGCACCAGCCTGCCCCATTCGGGAGAGGGAGGCTGCACGCCCAGCCCGAGGAATCCGAGCGAGGTCACGAGGATGATCGCGTACGAGAGGCGAAGCGAAGCCTCCACGACGAGCGCGGGAAGCACGCCCGGAAGAATCTGGGCGAACAGGATATGCATCGTCCCCTCGCCGCGCAGCTTCGCCTCCTCAATGTAGCCGCGGTCGCGTACCGACAGCGTCGCGCTGCGGGCGACCCGCGAGATGATGGGAACGTAGATGAGCACGACGACCGCGGTCAGGCTGATGTTACTCGCGCCGAGCAGACCGACGAACGCGCTGTCCGACTCGCGCAACAGGGGAACGATCGTGGAGATCATGACGAGCGCGAGCACCATCGCCGGAATCGATATGAGGCTGTCGAGAATCCGCGAGACGACGTCGTCGAGCAGGCCGCCCACGTAGCCGATGAGTAACCCGATGAAGGTGCCGAGGACCACCGAGAGCGCGGTCGCCACGAGCGGCAGCCCGATCGTCTCCCGCGCGCCCCACAGCATCCGGCTCAGGACGTCGCGACCGCGCTGATCGGTACCGAGCAGGAAGAGCTCCGACGGCGGCTGACTGACCATCGCCCGGCGCGTCTCGAGCCCCACGTCGGTTCCGCGAATCACCTTGTCGAACGGGTACGGCGCGAGCAGCGGTCCGACGAGCGTCAGCACCAGGAACACCGCGACGCCGATGGTTCCGGCGAGCGCGAGCGGTCGCCCGAAGAGGAGTCTGAGCGTCGAGCGTCGTCGGCTCGAACGCCGCGGCGCCGAAGCCGAAGCCTCGGCGCCGGAATCGGCTGCCATGCGCTACTGCAGGGTGACGCCGCTCAGATCGGTTCGGCCGGGGAAGGGATGCATATCGAGCCCCTCGACCCGGTTCCGATACGCGCCGACGACCGGACGGAAGTACGGGATGATCACCGGCCCGCGCTCGCGGAAGACGCCGCTGATCCGTTCGTAGATCGCCGAGCGTTCGTCGATCTCGGCGGTGCGCGAGGCCTCGTCGGCGAGGCGGTCGAGCTCGTCGTCCGACCACCGCGATTCGTTGAAGGCTCCTCCGGTGGTGTACGCGACGCTGAGGTACTCTTGGGGAGTCGGCCGGGTACCCCACGCGGTCATGCCGAGCTGGGTATTCAGCCAGTTGTCGTCGCCTTCGGCGTAGTAGACGTTTTCGGGAACCACGTTGAGCTCCACGTAGATGTTCGCCTCGCGCCACTGCTGCTGCAGGAACTCGGCGACGAGGCCGTACTCGAAGGTGTCACCGACGTAGAACGGAATCTCCACGCGGGCCTCACCGTCGACCTCGACGACGTAGCCGTTGCCCGTGCCGTCGGCGAGGACCTCCGCGATGAGCTCCCGCGCGCGTTCGGGGTCGTACCCCCGGTCGTCCTGCGGGTTGTAGAGCTCACCGTAGGTGGGACCGATTGGATCGTTGTTGCCCACGGTGCCGGCGCCGTCGAGCGCGTCGAGATTCAGCAGCTCGCGGTCGGTTGCGAACTTGAACGCCTGCCGAAGCCGCACGTCCTCGCCGATCGAGCCTTCGTCGACGCGCAGCCGCACGACCGGGTGCGTGTTCGTCGGCTTGTTGACCACCGTCGCACCCTCGACCCGTTCGAGCGTCGCGAGGAGGTCCTGCGGTACCTTCATGATGAAGTCGAGCGTGCCCGCGCGGAACGCGTCGAGCTGCGACTGGTTGTCGTCGAACAGGATGAGCTCGACACCGTCGATCTGCGGAGCGCCGCCCCAGTAGTCCTCGTTCGCGACGAAGTAGGCGCGCTCGTCGGGCGCGTACTCTTCGAGGATGAACGGTCCGGTGCCGTTGAAGTTCGCGTACGGGTCGTCGTCGCCGGCGATCATGTTCACGTCTCCGCTCTCGCTCGAGAGAACGAGGGCGAACCGCGATGCCACACCGTAGAGGAAGTCGGCGTTCGGCTGCTCGAGCTCGAACTCGACGGTGAGGTCGTCGACGGCTCGCACGCTCCACGTCGCGCTGCCGTCGTCGTTCTGGCCCATCAGACCGACGATGGAGGATCCCTCGCTCACGAGTCGCTCAAAGGTGAACACGACGTCGTCCGCGTCGAACGAGGAGCCGTCCTCGAACGTGACGCCGGATCGCAGCGTGAACGTATACGTGAGCCCGTCGTCGCTGATATCCCAGCCGGTCGCGAGGCTCGGCTCGAGCGTGCCGTCGGGGAGGATTTCGACGAGATAGTCGTACTGCAGCCGGTTGAAGAGGACCTCCGGGTCGTTCGCGCCGAGCGCCGGATCGATCGTAGTGAGCTTCCGCAGCCCCACAGCCAGTATCTGCTCCCCGGGCTCGGCCTCCGGGGCCTCAGTCGTACCCGTGCCAAACGCTGGGAGCGCGAGAACAATGAAAAGGGCCGCAGCGGCCCATCGCATGAATCGTCGGTGTGTCATACAAGCCTTCCTTTCCGGACTATCTGTCCCGGCTCGGGCCGCGTCCTGCTCCGCACCCGCGCGGAGTCGCGCCCGCTGATTTGATTATACTCACCATCCGGACGATCGGCGAACCGTGCGAGGCGTGGCCCCGGGCATATCTGTCGCGCCTGGAACAAAAAGGGCCGCCACGCGCCGGTTCATGACTCCGGCGCGGGCGGCCCGCATTCGATTGGAGAGACCGTTCGGCCTACTTCTCGTTGAAGATCATCGCGAGCTCGGCCATCCGGTGGGAGAAGCCCATCTCGTTGTCGTAGAAGCTCGTCGCCTTGACCAGCGTCTGGTCGCCCAGCGGCACCACGAGGAGGTTCTTCGTGATCATCGACGAGTAGGGCTCGCCGACGCAGTCCTGGGAACACTCGTAGTAGTCGGTGAACACCGCTACCTGCTTCATGATCGTCGAGTCGTTCATCTTCTTCACGTTCTCTTCGATCGACTTCGCAAGCTGCTCCTTGCTGACCTCGCCTTCCACGAGGTAGACGGCCTCGACGACGCTTCCCGTATCGGTGGGAACGCGCAGCGCCGTGCCGTTCAGCTTGCCGTTCAGGTGCGGAAGCACCTTCCCGACCGCGATCGCCGCACCCGTCGAGGCGGGGATCACGTTGTTCAGAGTCGCGCGGTTCTTGCCGCCGCCGAAGAAGTCGACGACGCGCTGGGTCGAGGTCGCTGCGTGGGTCGTGCTCATGAGCCCGCCCTTGATCGAATGGCTCATGTCGATGGCCTTCGTGAGCGGAGCGAGACAGTTGGTCGTGCAGCTCGCGTTCGAAAGGATCTTCTCACCCGCCTCGATCGTGTCGTGATTGACACCGACCACGACCGTGTGCGTTTCCTGATCCTTCGCGGGAGCGCTGATGATGACCTTCTTCGCGCCTCCGGTGAGGTGCGCCTTCGCCTTCTCGGTCGTGAGGTAGAAGCCCGTACACTCGAAGACGATGTCCACATCGTGCTTCGACCACGGGATGTTCGCCGCGTCCTTCTCCGCGTAGACGGTGATCTCGTGCCGACCGACCTTGATGACGTTCTCGCTCTTGAGACTCACCTCGGCCGGGAAGCGCCCGTAGATCGAATCCTTGGGAAGACTCTGCGCGATCTCCTCCGCGGATACGAGGTCGTTCCCCGCGACGATGTCAAAACGATCATCCAGCTTGCTGAGGATGACGCGCATGACGTTCTTGCCGATTCGGCCCATACCATTGAATGCAACCTTGATCTTACTCATGCATTCTCCTTTCGTATAAGTGGTTTGAGGGTTCCAAAATCACGACCGTCCCGAACCGGGCTCGGCCGTGACGAGATTGGTCTGCCTCTAATGAAGCCAGCTTCTGCCGATCGTGTCAAGGTTCCCGCTCGATCCAGGCCCGCGCGGTGTTCGTCCGAAAAGGAGCTTGCGCGCGCCGCACATAGCGTCTACAAAGGGACCAGGGGGGCCCATGGCGCTATCCGACGACGAGCG
>CAZICD010000081.1:0-12438 GCA_964537725.1 uncultured Spirochaetaceae bacterium
CCCGGCGCTGCGCGCCCCCCGCTCAGGCTGCAGTTCGGCGTGGCCGAACTGCCCGCCTTCGCCTGGGCCCGGCGCTGCCCGCCTTCGCTCAGGTGTCGTCCTCTACCACGACCTGGGTCGGGTCGAGCGCGCTCCACGTGTAGGTGTTCTTGCACGCGTAACACTGCAGCGGCGCCCAGTCCACGTACCTGACGGTTTGGGTGCCGCAAAGCCGGCACCGGAAGCTGAGCTGTTCGAGATCGGTGTCTTCGCCGAGCTCGCCCCGCTCCACGACGTCCTCCATGACCGCGTGGCGCTCGACCTCGGACAGGTCGGCCCACGGGCGGTCGAACGCGCCCTGGGCCGTACGTTCGATGACGCCGGAGACGTGGCGCCGTCGCACCGCGTGTATGGTCTCGTCGATCCAGCTCACGCGCCCAAGATACTCCCGATGATTCGGATTTGACAGCTCGGAAAAACCGGTCCACAATTGACGTATAGGATTCACCATGCAGCTGATTCACCGCACGATACCGCGGGAGTTCCTGGAGATGCTGCCGGAGGGGATGAAGTTCATCCACCGTCACGGCAAGGAATTCTTGGTGGTCGAGGAACTCCTGTGTCCGCAGGGCCATTCGCTGATGGTCGACAGCGTTCGCATTCACGACGAGCCCTCCATATCTATAGGCGTGAAGCGTCCGGACGGTACGGGCCTGATATTCATCGACGCCTACTGGGGCAGCCACGCGAAGCTCTTCAACTTCATGGCCGACGCCGACCATCCCATGGATTATGCCGATGCGCACTGCCCGCACTGCGGCGCGTCGCTGGTCGTCGAGCGCGCCTGCGGCCGAATCGACTGCGATTCGACGAAGAGCCTCGCGCTGCACCTGCCGGGCGACGAACGCAACATGATCTACGTCTGCGCGAAACTCGGGTGTCCCGACCACAGCATCGTCGTCGGCGACGTCCCGTCGACCGTCCGCGAAGAGGTCAACGGGATCAACTTCTTCGGCTACGGTGACGACGACGACGTCTTTGGAGGTATCTGATGGAGAACGCCAACTTCGCACGTATCGAGCCGGACCTCTGCAAGGGGTGCCGGCTCTGTGTCGAGACCTGTCCGAAGGGCTGCCTCGAGATGGGTACGGACATCAACAAGCTCGGCTACCGCTTCGCACGGTTCGCGCACTACACGTGCACGGCGTGCGGGATGTGCTTCTACGCGTGCCCCGAACCCGGCGCGATCACCGTCTACCGGGACGAGCCGATCGAATCGACGGAGGTAGCCTCATGAAGCAGCTCATGAAGGGCAACGAGGCGGTCGTGCACGGCGCGCTCCTGGGAGGGGCCACGCACTTCTTCGGCTACCCCATCACGCCGGCGAGCGAGATCGCCCACGCCGCCGCCGATCTCTTCACGCGCAGCGGACGGCACTTCCTCCAGGCCGAGAGCGAGGTCGCCGCGATCAACATGATCTACGGCGCGTCGGGCGCCGGCGCGCGCGTGATGACCGCCTCGAGCGGACCGGGTATCAGTCTCATGGCCGAAGGCATCTCGTACATCGCCGGGGCGGAGCTTCCCTGCGTCATCGTCGACGTGCAGCGGGCGGGGCCCGGGTTGGGCAATATCTGGCCGGAGCAGAGCGACTACAACGCGGTCGTGAAGGGCGGCGGTCACGGGAACTACCGGAACGTGGTGCTCGCGCCCAACTCGGCACAGGAGATGTGCGATCTCACCTACGGCGCCTTCGAGATCGCCGACCGCTACCGCGTGACCGTCTTCGTGCTCTCGGACGCGTACATCGGCCAGATGATGGAGCCGGTCGAGCTGCCCGAACGGGTGCTGCACGGCGAGCGCAAGCAGTGGGCGCTGAACGGTGACGCGGAGAGCCGGCAGAACCTCGTCACCTCGATCTACATGAGTACCGCGGGGCAGAGCGAGCACAACTGGAACCTGAAGGCGAAGTACGATCGGATCGCTTCTGAGATCACCGACTGGCAGGAAGTGCAGACCGACGACGCCGAGCTCCTCTTCGTCGCCTACGGAATCAGCGGGCGGCTCGCGCTGAGCGCGGTGCAGACGTTGCGGCGCAACGGCGTTCGCGCCGGGCTCCTGCGGCCGCGCACGCTCTTCCCGTTCCCGGGTCCCCGCCTCGCCGAGCTCGCCGCCGGAAGCGTCCGCGAGATCGCGGTCGTCGAGCTCGCCGACGGTATGATGGCCGACGACGTGCGGCTCGCCGTACCGGAGGCGGTCGGCGTGCATCGGCTCAACTGGCTCGGCGGCGAGGTGCCGACCACGGGCATAGTCCTCGATCGGGTGGCCGAGCTCGTTCCGGGACTCGCGACGACAGCCGCCACGGGCGCGAAGCAGGAGGCGAGATGATCGCGTACGCAAAGCCAGACAGCTTCTACGACGTCTTCGAGCGCAAGGGCCCCGGCCAGCGCACGACGCACTACTGCCCCGGCTGCGGCCACGGGACCGCGCACAAGATCATCGCCGAGGCGCTCGATCAGTTCGGCGTCCAGGACCGCACCATCTTCTGCAGCCCGGTCGGGTGCAGCGTCTTCGGGTACTACTACTTCGACACCGGCAACATCCAGTGCGCGCACGGACGTGCCCCCGCGGTCGCGACCGGCCTGCGGCGCGTTAATCCGGAGTCCATCATCATCAGCTACCAGGGCGACGGAGACCTCGCCGGGATCGGGACGGCGGAGATCATCCACGCGGCCAACCGCGGCGAGAACATCACCGTCTTCTTCGTGAACAACGCGATCTACGGGATGACCGGCGGGCAGATGGCGCCGACGACGCTCGTAGGTCAGCGGACCATGACGACGCCGGCCGGTCGCACGCTCGCCCGCGACGGAAACCCCATCGGCATGGCCGAGCTGATCAGCTCCCTGCGCACCCCGGTCTTCGTCGAGCGCGTTTCGCTCGCCGACGGGAAGCGCACCATGAAGGCTCGCAAGGCGATCCGGAAGGCGCTGAAGAACCAGATTGACGGGAAGGGCTTCAGCTTCGTCGAGATTCTCTCGCCGTGTCCCATCAACTGGAAGATGAGCCCGTCGGATGCGCGGAAGTGGATCATCGATTCGCTCGAGCCCGCCTTTCCGGTGGGCAATTTCCGCGACGAGCAGACCCCGGCGACGGTCTCGATTTCCGCCGGTGCCGGAGCCCATCTCGCCGCGTCCGGCGGTGACGGCGCCGCTCGCGGCGAGCCGGAGACGGTGCTGCTCGGCGACGAGGCGCTAGCGGACATGCTCGCGAGTCAGCACGACCTCGACGTATCCGCGGCCGAGGCCGATGTGCGCGAGCAGCGTGTGAAGATCGCCGGCTTCGGCGGGCAGGGCGTGCTCAGCGCGGGAGTCCTGCTCGCGAACTGCGCGATCACGAGCGGGATGCACGCGACGTGGCTTCCCTCCTACGGCCCGGAGATGCGCGGCGGGACGGCGAATGCGAGCGTGATCGTCAGCCCGGAGGACATCGGTTCGCCGCTGGTCGACCACCCCACGACGCTCATCGCGATGAACGGTCCGTCGCTCGACGCGTTCGAGGAGAGCGTCGAGCCGGGGGGGCTGATCGTCGCGAACTCGTCGATCGTTACCCGCGCTCCGCGGCGCGACGACGTCAGGTTCCTGCCGATCCCCGCCTCCGACATGGCGCAGGAGATTGGCTTCCTCGGTGCGGCGAACGTGATCCTCCTCACCGCCTACGCCGCTGCCGAGCGATTCCCGGCCGTCGGGGTGATTCGCGATGTGATCCCGCATTCGCTGAAGAAGAAAGACCTCGTTGCGATGAACATGAAGATGGTCGACGCGGCGCTCGCGTATCTCGCCGAGCATCCGGTCGAGCAATCGACGCGCACGGCGACCACCCGGTAGCTCCATGGCGGACGATCTGGCTCTTCTCGTCATCAATCCGGGATCCACGTCTACGAAGCTCTCGTGGTTCGTCGACGAGGAGGAACGGTTCGCCGAGTCGCTCTCCCACGGCGCAGACGAGCTCGGACGCTTGCCCTCCATCGCCGCGCAGGCGCCGTTCCGTCGCGAGGCGATCGACCGGTTCCTCGCGACGCACGATCTCGATCCCGCCGTTCTCGCTGCCGTCGTCGCCCGCGGAGGCCTGCTCCATCCGCTCGAAGGCGGGGTATACGCGGTAAGCGACGCGATGGTCGCCGACCTCGAATCCGGCCGCTACGGCCACCACGCCTCCAACCTGGGCGGGATCCTCGCGCGCGCGATCGCCGACGGCGTCGGCTCTCCCGCCTACATCGCCGACCCGGTCGTCGTCGACGAGCTCGACGACGTCGCGCGGCTGAGCGGGCTGCCCGAGCTGCCGCGGCGAAGCATCTTCCACGCGCTCAACCAGAAGTCCGCTGCGCGCGAGGCGTGCCGCAGGCTGGGCCTCGACTACGAGTCGAGCAATCTCATCGTCGCTCACATGGGCGGCGGGGTGTCGGTGGGCGCGCACCGGGCCGGTCGCGTCGTGGACGTCAACAACGCGCTCGACGGCGAGGGGCCGTTCTCGCCCGAGCGCGCCGGCACCGTTCCGGCCGGACAGCTCGTCACGCTCGCGTTGTCCGGCGAGCACGAGGAGCGCGCGATCCGTCGGATGCTCACCGGGGCCGGCGGCGTGGTGGCGTACGAAGGGACGAACGACGTCCGCGAGCTCGTCGCGCGCGCGGGAGCCGGCCGGGAGTCGGCGGACCTGGTGCTCCGCGCGATGTGCTACCAGATCGCCCGCGAGATCGCCTCGCACGGCGCGACGCTTTCCGGATCGGTGGACGCGATCGTTCTCACCGGAGGCATGGCGCACGACGAGGAGATCGTGTCGCGGATCTCAGCGCGCGTGGGCTTTCTCTCGCAGATCGTCGTGATCCCCGGCGAGCGCGAGATGGTCTCGCTCGCGGCGGCGGCGCTCGGTGCGTTGCGCGGCGAGCGCGAGGTGCGGTCCTATGAGTGAGCGTCGAATCGACGAGGCGCTCGCGCGCGCGCGCGCACGCGCGGTTCGCGGGCCGCGCTCCGCCGCCTCGCCGCCGGTCGTCGCCGTGCCCATGGCGAACAACCCGGAGGTGATCGGCGCGATCGGCGCCGCGATGGAGGAGGGACTCGCGCGATTCGCGCTGATCGGCCCTGTCGCGCAGATCCGGGCCGTCGCCCGCGACGCAAGGGTCGAGCTCGGCGAGGCGACGATCGTGGACGAGACCGATCCGGTACGGGCGTGCGCGCGTGCCGCGGCGATGGCCTCCGCCGGTGAGGCGCAGGTCCTCATGAAGGGACTCGTGCAGACCGCCGACTTCGTGCGAGCGATCCTCGGCCGCGAGCTCGGGCTCGTTCCTGCGGGGAGTCTTCTCAGCCACGTCGCGCTCTGCGACGCCGAGCGGTACGATCGGCTCTTCCTCCTCACCGACGCTGCGATCACGACCTACCCCGACGCCGATCAGAAGGCGCAGCTCGTGGAGAACGCGCTCGCCTGCGCGGCCGCCCTGGGCTTCGAGCGGCCGGCGTGCGCGATGGTCGCGCCGGTGGAGAAGGTGAGCGAGAAGGTGCCCAGTACGACCGCGGCGGCGAGCGTGGTCGCCCGGTTCGCGCACGACCACCGGTTCGACGTGGACGGCCCCTTCGGCCTCGACGTCGCGGTCAACCCGGAAGCTGCGTCCACGAAGGGAATCGCGGGACCGGTCGCCGGCCGCGCGAATATCCTCGTCATGCCGAGCATCGACGCGGCGAACGCGCTTTACAAGTCGCTCGTCGCCTTCGCAGACGCCCGGGTCGCCGGGATCGTCGCAGGCGCTACGGTACCGGTCGTACTCACCTCGCGCGCCGACAGCGAGCAGAGCAAGCTCGACGCGTTGCGTTTCGCGCTCGCGGTGGCGCCCGCGTCGCGCTGAGCGCGTGACCGGCCGCGGCCGTCTTGCCCGCGTGTCGCTCGGGTGCTACGGTAGGTCAGTCCCTCATCCGGAGGTCGCATGGGTCTTTCGATCGCCATGGTTGTCATTGGTACCCTCCTGCTCGCCGTCGGGGTCATCGGGTGCATCGTACCGGCGCTGCCCGGCCCCATCATCGCGTACGTGTCGCTCATTCTCATCGCCATCCCCAGCTCGTGGGGGCTGATGCCGGTGTGGCTGCTCGTCGTGCTCGGTGTGCTCGCGGTGGCGACCGCAGTCCTCGATAACGTGCTGCCGGCGATGAACTCGAAGAAGGCCGGCGCGAGCAACGCCGGCATCTGGGGCAGTGTGATCGGCATGATCGTGGGGACGTTCTTCTCTCCCATCGGGACGATCATCGGCGCCTTCGTCGGGGCGCTCGCCGCAGAGGTGATCTTCAACCCGCAGAACAAGGAGCCGCTCAAGGCGGCAGCCGGCGTCTTCCGCGGCACCGTCCTCGCGATCATGCTCAAGCTCATCGTCACCGGCGTCATCGGGTGGTACTTCGTCCGCGGGGCGATCCGGCTCTTCTCGTGAGCGCCTCCATGTACAAACCACCCGTCCCCGCGTAAGATGACCGCATGAAGGTCATCATCATCGGGTCGGGTTTCTTCGCGCAGAAGCACGCAGGCATTCTCTGCGAGATCGAGGACGTCGAGGTCGTCGCGTTCTGCAGCCGCACCGCATCGCACGCGCGCGCGGCGGCCGACGGTCTCGCCGCGCGGATCGGCTCCGAGGTTCGCTCCTATACCGAGCTCACCGTCGCGCTCGATGCCGAGCAGCCCGACGCCGCGGTCGTCGTCGTGACCCCCGACGCGCACGGAGAGATCGAGCTCGAGCTCGTACGGCGTCGGATTCCGTTTCTCGTCGAGAAGCCGATCGGGATGGATCGTGACGCGCCGCGACGGATCGCCGAGGCGGTGGAGTCCGCGGGGCTCATCACGTCGGCGGCCTTCCACTTCCGCTACCTGGACACCGTCGCGACGATGGATGCGATGGTCCGCGCGACGACGCCGGTCATCGCGAACGGCTACTGGATGAGCACTCTCCCGCCGCCCGCGTGGTGGCGTCACGGCGCCGAGTCCGGCGGCCAGTTCGTCGAGCAGACCGTCCATATGACCGATCTCCTGCGCTGCCTGCTCGGCGAGGCGGACTCGGTGTTCACGGTGACCTCGCAGCGGGCGATCCGCGACCTCCACGCGGACGCGGACGTTCCGGACGCCGGGGCCGCGGTGATTCGCATGAAGAACGGCATGACCGCGACGCTGACCAACAGCTGCGTCGGGCCCGCGTCGCTGCGCGTCGGACTCGAAGTCGTCACGCCGGTCGCGCTCCTGCAGTTCGCCCCGTCGCAGCTGACGATCCGTCGCGAACACGAGACGGTCGAGAAGCGGCCCGGGCTCGATCCGTACCGCGCAGAGGACGCCGCCTTCGTGAACGCGGTGCGCACCGGCGACGCGAGCGAGATCCGCTCGCCGTACGCCGATGCGCTGAAGACGCACGAGCTGACGATGGCGATCGTCGAGTCGGCGCGAAGCGGCTCGCCCGTGCAGGTGCCGGGCTAGTCCGACTCGACCGTGATCGTGATGTCGTCGATCGCGGCCTCGTCGCGGCTCCCGGTTCCCGACTCGTCGGTCGCGACCCAGCGGACGTGAAGCGTGCCGGGCTGCGCGAGGTCGATTTCCTCGAGCCCGATCGTTGCGGTCAGATCGTGTCGTTCCCACGTCTCGCCGGTCGCGGCCTCGCCGGTCACGACGGCGAGCTCGTCGATCGTGGTGAACGTCTCGCCGTCGGCCGAGATTCCGCACGTCCATCGTGTAGCGCGGTCCGCGTCGTTGCGCACCCACAGCGTGTACGCGATCGCCACGCGCGCCGGCGCATCGATGCCGACCGGAACCCGGATGCCGACGCTCCCCGGAGCGAAGTCGGTGCCGGTGGGCTGGACGCCGAGCGCGGTGTTCGCTTCGCCGACGGTGAACGCGTAGAGACCGCCCGTGGAGACCCCGCCGGCGCTCGCCCCGCGGGCGTAGTCGCCTCCGTCCGCCTCCTCGCCGTAGGCGAGGTCGCCGTCGCTGAAGCCGATGATCTCCCATCCGTCGGCGTCGAGAAAACCCGGTGCCGGTTCCTGCGCGATGCCCGACGCGTCGAACGCGTCGCCGACGTAGCCGCTCGTCTCCGCGTCGAAGTCGATCGTGAGGTCCTGCCTCGCCGGCGGGTCGTCGGGCGGATCCTCCGGCACCGGGTCGTCTGAGGTCTGCGAGGGCTCGCCGCCCTCCGGCTCCGGATCGAGTGGCTGGGAACAGGCGCTCGTAAGCGCCAGCAGCACGGCCATCGCCGCGAGCAACGTCACATGTACAGCTCTCATGTTTCCTCCTGACCGGAGAAACGCCGGGAACCGCCATCGTGCTTCAGAAGTCCCGCCGCGGTGGCCGCGCGTCGCGGTTGCTTGACATCGGCTCCTCTCCGCGAATACGCTTGGTCGACAAGGAGCGCCAGTGAAGTCCCCAGTGAGAATGTCGGTTCTCATCCTCCTGCTCGTCGCATCGTCGGTGGTCGTCAACGCGCAGGTCTTTCGCATCGGCAGCGCGGCGCCTGAGAACTCGCCCTGGGGCCGGACGCTCAACCGACTCGCCGCCGAATGGCGGGAGATCTCCGAGGGCCGCGTTCGCGTACAGGTCTTCCACAACGCGATCGCCGGCGACGAGGCGGACATGGTGCGGAAGATGCGCATCGGGCAGCTCCAGGCGGTCGTCATGACCAACGTCGGGATCTCCAACTTCAGCGAAGGGCTCCTCACGCTGAGCATGCCCTTTCTCATCCGCAACCAGGACGAATACGACCACGTCTTCGAGGAGGTCGAGCCGATCCTCGAGGCCCAGGTGGAGGACGACGGGTTCCGCGTCCTCGCGTGGTCGACCGCCGGGTGGCTCTACTTCTTCACCGACGAGCCGATTCGAACGCCGGACGAACTGCGCGGTCTCAAGCTCGCGGCGAATCCCGAGGAGATGGAGCTCGTCCGCGCCTACCAGCTCATGGGCTACCAGCCGATCGCCGTCCCCTACACCGAGCGTCTCGCCGCGCTCGCCAACGGCATGGTGAACTCGTACCTGACCGTTCCGCTTCTGGCAGCCGGCTTCCAGTGGTTCGGGGCGACTCCGAACATGCTCGACATGGAGGTGGGGCCGGCTCCCGGAGCAATCATCATGTCGGACCGCGCGTACCGGCGTCTGCCGCGCGAGCACCGCGACGAGATGCTCGAAGTGGCGCGCGGGGTGACGAAGGGTCTGAACGACGACATTCTCGAGCTCGAGCAGACCGCGATCGATACGATGGTCGACCACGGCCTGTCGATCATCGAGCCGACCCGGGCCGAAGTCGACACCTGGATTTCCGAGGTCGAGGAGAGCTACGACGTCATGCTCGGGACGGTCTTCGACGAGCCCATGTACGAGCGAATCCGGGAGTCGCTGCGTGCGTACCGAAACGGACGCTGACCGCTCTCGGGAGGCAACCGACGCGAGCGACATTGGCATCAGGCTGCGCGAGGAACAGGCGCCTCAGTCCGACACGCGGTTTCGCCGCGTCGAGAATGCGATCAATCTCTTCGCGTTGCTCATGCTCGGTCTCCTGCCCATCGCGGAGATCGTCACGCGGACCGTTTTCCGCGCCGGGATCAAGGATGCTTCGGTCTTCATCCAGCAGTTCGTCCTGCTCGTCGGGTTCCTCGGCGGCATGCTCGCCGCGCGGGAGGACGCGCATCTTTCGGTAGCGGCCGCGACGCTGATCAGGTCCGAGCGGGCGCGAGACATCGTTCGAACGATCACGCACGCGCTCGCCGTGACCTTCACGACCGCCTTCGCGATCGCCGCTGTGGAGTGGTGGATCACCGCTTTCGGCTTCGGGGCCCTCGTGGGCTTCATCCCCATTCGCGTCTTCGCCGGCATCGTGCCGGTCTCCTTCGCGGTGATGGCGATCCGGTTTGCGATCACCGCACCGCGGACGCGCTACGCGACCGCGGCGCTCGTCGCCGGCGTGCTGTTGGGTCTGCTGCTCGCTGTGGGTTCGGCGATCAACCTCGTCTACACGCTCTTCCTCGAAATCCCCGAGTTCGTCTTCGCGCTCGAGAGCTTCTGGTACGGAGCGATGAACGCCATCGCTGTGCCGCTGCTCATCCTGCTGCTCGTGACAGCTTTCATAGGCACACCGCTCTTCGTGGTGCTCACCGGCGCGGCGTATCTGCTGTTTGCGAAGAACGTGGGCATCGTCGCGGTCATTCCGAACGAGGGATACGCGATGCTCACGTCGAACACGATCCCGGCGATCCCCATGTTCACCTTCGTGGGCTACGTGCTCTCCGAGAGCCGCGCCGGCACGCGCCTGTTCCGCCTCTTCCGCGCCGCCCTCGGCTGGATTCCCGGCGGCATGGTCGTCGCCTCCATCATCGTGTCCGTGTTCTTCGCGACGTTCACCGGCGCGAGCGGCGTCGTGATCCTCGCGCTCGGCGGGCTGCTCTACGTCATCCTCCACAAGCGCGGCCGGCAGAGCGAGCGCTTCACGGTGGGGTTGTTGACCGGGGTGGGCGACCTCGGGCTGCTCTTCCCGCCGAGCCTCGTGCTCATCCTCTACGGCACGACCGCGCAGGTGAGCGTGCTCGACATGTTCCTCGGCGGGCTTCTGCCCGGCGTCATCACGGTCATCGTCTTCTGCATCGTCGGGATCGTCGTATCGGTGCGCCGCGGCGAGGAGCGCTACGCCTTCGAGCTGCGGGAGGCGTGGGCGGCGCTGCGCGAATCGGCATGGGAGATCCTCCTCCCGATCATCATCATCGCCGGTTACTTCACCGGCACGACGACGCTCATCGAGACCGGAGCCGTCGCGGTCCTCTACGTCGTCGTCGTCGAGGTCTTCGTCCACCGCGAGCTCGCGTGGACCGATCTCATGCGCGCGGGCGTGAAGAGCGCGGTGATCATGGGCGGCGTGCTGATCATCCTCGCCGGCGCGCGCGCCCTGTCGTACTACATCGTCGACAGCAGGCTGCCGTTCGTGCTGATCGACTGGGTCGAGGCGAACATAGGCAGCCGGCTCGTCTTCCTGCTGCTGTTGAACCTGGCCCTGCTCGTCGCAGGGTGTTTCATGGACATCTTCAGCGCGCTCGTGGTCATCGTGCCGCTCATCCTGCCGCTGGGCGAGGTCTTCGGACTGCACCCGGTGCATCTGGGCGTTATCTTCGTGTCGAACATGGCGCTCGGTTTCATCACGCCACCGGTGGGCCTCGAGCTCTTCCTCGCCTCGTACCGCTTCGGCCTGCCGCTCACGAAGATCTACCGGTACGTGCTGCCCTTCTTCCTGCTGCAGCTGGCAGCGGTGCTCCTGATCACCTACGTGCCGTGGTTCTCCACCGCGCTGATCGGCGGGTAGACGCCGCGCGCCCGTTTGACCACCGCGCGATGCGGGGGTAGTCTCCACGGTATGAAAATCGGTCTCATAGGCCTTCCCAAGTCGGGGAAGACCACCATCTTCAACGCGCTCACCCGTTCGAACGCGGAGGTCGCAGACTACGCCTCCGGCCGCGTGGAGCCGAACCTCGCCGTCGTCGACGTGGAGGACCCGCGCGTCGACACGCTCTCAGAGATGTATCAGCCCAAGCGCACCATCTACGCGACGATCGACTTCATCGACTTCGTGGGCGTGGATCGCAGCGAGGGCAAGGAACTCTTCAGCGGGAACGCGATGAACCTGGTGAAGAGTGCCGATGCGCTGGCGGTCGTCGTGCGCAACTTCTCAAGCGACGTGCTCGACTCGAGCCTTGGCCCGGCCGACCCCGTGCGGGACGCGCAGGCGGTGAACGCCGAGCTCCTGCTCTCGGACCTCGTGCTCGTGGAGACGAGGCTCGAGCGGATCGCCGCCGACCACCAGCGCGGCAAGAAGACCCCGCAGTCGCAGGCGGAGGAGAAGGTGCTGCAGATCCTCCACGAGGCGCTCGGCAACGACACGCCCGTGAGGGACATCGACCTGAACGACGACCAGCTCCGCACGATCTCCGGCTTCCAGTTCCTCTCGCAGAAAGAGGTGATGGTGATCGTGAACTCCGACGAGGAGCGCTACGGGACTTCAGATGATGCCGTGGAGAAGATCAGGGCCGATTTCGCCACGGTCGAGTTCGCCGGCGACTTCGAGATGCAGCTCTCCCAGCTCGACGAAGACGAGGCGGCGGACTTCATGGCCGACATGGGCATCACGCAGAGCGCGCGCAGCCGCCTCACGACGCTCGCCTACGAGGCGCTCGGGCTGATCAGCTTCTTCACCGTGGGCCCCGACGAGGTCCGCGCATGGACGATCCACCGCGGCGAGACCGCCGTGGACGCCGCCGGCACGATCCACTCCGACCTCGCGCGCGGGTTCATCCGCGCCGAGTGCTTCACCTACGACGCGCTCGTGGAGGCCGGAACCGAAGCGGGCGTCAAGTCTGCCGGCCACTTCCGGCTCGAGGGCAAGGAGTACGAGGTCAAAGACGGCGACGTCCTGAACAT
>CAZICD010000081.1:12538-18868 GCA_964537725.1 uncultured Spirochaetaceae bacterium
CTACCCGACGACATCGACGCGATCCTCTTCGACTGGGACGGCACGCTCTCCGACAGCGTCCCACTCGTGACGAAGGCGACGAACGAGACCCTCGCCGCGCACGGCTACGCCGCGGTCACCGAGGCGCAGATTCACGACGGCATGCGCTTCCCCACCGCCGAGCGGCTGCTCTACCACATGGGCCTCCTCGGCGACGACGGCGCGCCGCGTCCGGCGCCCGGCGGCTCGGGGGGCGCGCCGGCCGAGCCGCTCGCCCGCGCCCGCGCGATGGCCGACGAGTTCTACGAGACGGCCGACCGCCTCGGGCACCGCCACGTCGCGCTCTTCCCCGGCGTACTCGAGATGCTCGAGGCGCTCGACGCAGACGGCGTGCCCATGGCGGTTGTGACGAACAATCGTCGTTCGACCGCGAGCGCGCTCATCCGCCACGCGGGTCTACCCGCCTCGCTCTCGATCGTCGTCGGCGAGGAGGACGTGAGCCGTCCGAAGCCCGATCCCGAGGGCGTGTACCTGGCGATCGCGGCGCTCGAACGCGGTCTTGGCCGGTCGATCGCGCCTGAGCGCACGCTCTTCGTGGGTGATTCGCAGAGCGACGCCGGGGCGGCGACGGCGAGCCGGACGATCGGCGTGGGGGCTGGATGGCCCGCCGGGTCGATCGTACACCGGCCCGATAACCCGTACGAGCTCGTGTGCCGGCGCACCGACGAGCTCGTCGCGGCCGTGCGCGGCGGGGAGGCGGCATGAGCGCGAACGCCTTTCTCGTCGTCTGCCTCAACCCGACCGTTCAGCGGACCTTCAGCCTCGATCGCCTCGATCGCGGCCAGGTCAACCGTGTACGTCGCTTCCGCGTCGACGCCTCGGGAAAGGGCGTGAACGTCGCGCGGATCCTCCACCAGCTCGGCGAGGGCGTCGTCCACCTCACGCAGAGCGGGGGCGAGTTCGAGAGACTCTTCCTCGATCGTTGCAGCGCCGACGGGCTCGACGTGCGTCCGGTGCACGGCGATATTGACATTCGCCAGTGCTACACCCTCCTCGACGGTTCGGACCGGTCGACTACCGAGATCGTGGAAGCGGGCCATCCAACACCCGCCGGGGTCGAGGCGGCCGTATGGGAGTCCTACCGCGAGCTCCTCGGCGAGGCGCACACCGTGATCGTCTCGGGCTCGAAGGCGCCGGGGTTCTCCGACGAGCTCTACCCGTCGATGGTACGCGAGGCGCGAGAGCGTGACCTGCGAGTCGTGCTCGACATCCGCAACGCCGATCTCGTGCACTCGCTTCTGCACGGTCCGTCGCTCGTGAAGATCAACGTAAACGAGTTCGCGGAGACCTTCCTCGACGACCCGATCCCCGAAGAGACCGATCCCGACGAGCTGCCGCCAGGCATTCGTTCGCGTATGGTCGAAGTCGCCCGGGAGGGCCGCTGCGATCTGGTCCTCACCAACGGCGCGCACCCGGTGATGTACGTGGACGGCGATCGGGTCGAGCACGTAGCGCCGATGCGCGCGGAGCCGGTGAACACGATTGGAAGCGGGGACGCGGTGACCGCCGGGACCGCCGCCGGGCTCGCGCGCGGGATGACGCTACGCGAGGCGATCGAGCTCGGTCTCGACTGCGCGCGGCGCAACGTGGGGTTCGAGAAGCCGGGCACGATCGAGTAGGGCGGCTCTTTGTGGCTCCGGGCTCGCGGCCCACGCCGCGGCGCCCTGGCCGGACGCGCGGGTCGCGGTACGCCCGCGTAGCCCCGCTACCGCTCGACGTCCACCCAGCCGCCGGTATTCGCCGCCTCGATCGCCGCGTAGGTCAGCCCGATGCTGCCGATGTTCGCATCGCCCACGGTCGCCGGCTCGCGCCCCTCGCGCAGGCACGCCGCGAAGTCGCGAAGGCTGCCGGTGCGGTCGAGCGCGTCCATCTTTGGAAGCTTCTCGCGCTTCGCCTTTCCGCCGTCACGGCGGACCCATACCTCGTCCACGTCGCTGTCCATGTCGCCACGGCTCGTGAACCAGACCTCGCCGCGCTCGAACTCGAGCCGCCACTCGCCCGCCCACGCCGTCGCGGGGCCCTGGCTGACCCAGCTGCCACGGTAGGTCACGACGACGTCGTTCTCCATGTCGATCACGGCCTCTGCCGCCGGATCGTCGCGGAACGAGCTCCATGGCGGGTTGAAGGCGTGGCAGCGGACGCGCCTCGCGTCGACGCCCGTCACCATGCGCATGAGGTCGAAGTGATGGATCGCCATGTCGGCGAGCAGCGGATTGTCGAGCGCGTAGTGCTTCTTCCGGCGCTCGTCGTAGACGACGTTGCCGCGCCGGAAGTCGAGGTGGACGACCCCGAGCCGGCCCAGCTCGCCGTCCGCGACGATCTGCGCCACCCGCTGCGGCGCGGGGAAGTAGCGGTAGTTCTGGCTGATCATGAGCAGCCGTCCGGCCTCGCGGGCCCGCTTCGCGAGCGAGCGCGCATCGGCCACCGAGGGGGCGAACGGCTTCTCCATGAGCACGTGTTTGCCGGCCGCGAGCGCCGCGCTGGAAGCCGGCACGTGCCCGGGCAGCGACGCGGTCACGAGGACTGCCTCCGCCTCGGTCGCCGCGAGCGCCTCGTCCAGGCTCGTGAAGCAGCGGTCGGCGGGAACACCGGCGTCGTTTTGTGCGACCGTGAGCGCGTCGTCGCTCTGGTCGACGTGCGCCACCACATCGACCCACTTCTCAGGCTTCAGACGCCGCCGGTACCAGTCGCGGCCCCAGCCGCCCAGTCCGACCTGGATGATTCTCAGTGTTTCGGTTGAGCTCATTCTCGTTCCTTTGAGGGGTAGTCAGGCGACGGCGAGGCGGTCCTTGCCGTCGCGTTTGGCAGCATACATGGCTTCGTCGGCCCGTGCAATGAGTTGGAGGCCGCTCTCGCCGGGAACGTGCGCCGCGATGCCGATGCTGACCGTGGGCCCCGACCCGTCTCCGCGAGCGGCGGGTATGCCGCCTGGTTTTCGGCCCGCGTACGGCCGGCCGAGCCTGCGTACCGCGACCTGGATCCGCTCGGCCACGTGGACGGCGTGATCCACCCCGGTGCCGACGAGCACGATGATGAACTCGTCGCCGCCGAAACGGACCGCGACGTCGCTGTCGCGCACCGCGTCGGCGATGACCCGGCTCAGTCCCACCAGAAAGGCGTCGCCGGTGTCGTGCCCGAAGCGGTCGTTGACCTGCTTGAAGTTGTCCGCGTCGATGAAGGCGAGGCAGATCGACTCTGCGCTCTCATCCGCGTTAAGCAGCAGGTCCTCGAGCCCTCGACGCAGGTAGCGACGATTGTAGAGGCCGGTGAGGGAATCGCGCATGGCGAGGTCTTCGCTGGCGTCCCGCTCGCGCCGCAACCGGTTCGCGTACGCTCGATGGTGCACCATCCGGATCCCCAGTCCGCCGGTCAGCACGACGAGCCCGAGGGGCATGCCCGCGTTCTCGAGGAGCTCATAGGAGAAGGGCAGGACGAAGAACTCGTCGAGGCAGTCCTCCCAGGCGCCGACGAAGAGGAGTCCGACTCCTATGAGAATGAGCGCCTGTTCCGCCGGTGTGTCCATCTCGCGGAAGAGGAGGACCGACCACACGATGGCGACGAGTACGATCACCGCCTCGCTCACCAGCTCGTGGAACTGCGGGTCGGCCACCGGCGGGAAGGTACGCGCGCCCACGTAGATGATGACGGCGGCCGCGGCGTAGACGGCGTACGCGAGTCCGAGCGCGAGCGCGCGGCCCGGTCTACGGGACATCTACGTACTCCAGGTGTTTCGGCGGGGTCTGCACCGCGTCGGCGTACGCGCCCCGCATCCGCTCGGGGAGCAGTTTCGCCATCTCTCGCATCATCTCGTCGGTTATCTCGCGGAGCATCGCGGACGTGAGCCTGCCGCCACCCTGGGCGCGGACACGGAACGGTGGTCCCACGCGAAACGTCACCGTCGTGCGACGAAGCCGTCGCAGATTGCGGCCAAGGTCGAGGAATCCCCAGTGGACGACCGGATAGATGGGCACGGGTCGCCGCGTCGCGAGCAGCGCCACACCCGGATGCCCCGAGCCGAGCACGCCCGAGCGACTTCTCGTCCCTTCCGGGGCGATCCCCATGATCATCTTCCGGTCGAGCGCGCGCATCGCGTCGGTGAGCGCGCGCCGGTCGACCTGCCCGCGGGCGACGGGGATGATGTCCCACAGCTCCATGAAGAAGCGCGTGTACCAGTGCTTCCACAGCTCGCGCTTGCCAAGCGCGGTCGCCGGGCGGGGCTGGATGAAGACGTAGTAGGCCGGGCCTTCTATGTTCGTCGTATGGTTGGAAACGAGCAGCGCCGGCCCGCGCGGGGGGAGTTTCTGCAGCTCGGACACGTTCATCCGGCAGATGATGTGGAAGACGGCGCGCAGTACTGCGTTCACGATTCGCTCTGTGTACGACACTCGCTCCATCGTACGTCGCCGGTCGTCGAGGTTGCAAGGGGGCCGCGTACGCCCTACAATCGCAGACCCATGACGCTCTCCGGCCGTCTCGCCCAGACCAATCTCGTCGAGCTCGCGCTGCAGATCCAGGCGATCCCCGCGCCAACCTTCGCCGAGGCCGATCGAGCCGGCTTCGTCCAAGGCCGATGTGAGCAGGCCGGCGTCCACGCGGAGGTCGTCGCGCACGACGACGGTTCTGTGAACGCGTACGCGCGCGTCCCGGGCACCGACCCGTATCGACCCGTGCTGCTCGTCTCCGCGCACACCGACACCGTCTTCCCGGCCACCGCCAGCCTGGCCGTCCGCCACGACTCGTCGGCGGGGATGATCTCCGGTCCAGGGCTCGGCGACAACAGCGTCGCCGTCGCCGCGCTCGTCGAGCTGGCCGCGGCGCTTCGCGCGTCGCGGGAAGCGGGTGAGACGGATCTGCCGTGCGACGTGTGGTTCGTGGCGAACGCCGCTGAAGAGGGCCTGGGCGATCTGCGTGGCATGCGCGCCGCGATCGAGCACGTGCGCGGCGAGGCGCCAGGCGGTATCGGCGCGGCGGTCGTGCTGGAGGGGCTGCTGCTCGGCTCGGTCTACCACCGGAGCATCGGCGTGCGGCGCTATCGGCTGGAGGTCGAGGCGCCGGGCGGCCACAGCTGGGGTAGCTTCGGCGCGCCGAGCGCCGTCCACGAGCTCGTACGGCTGCTGGGCGACGTCGTGGATCTGGAGGTGCCCCGCTCGCCGAGGACGACCTTCAACGTCGGGCGTGTGGAGGGCGGCACGAGCGTCAACACGATCGCCGCGGCGGCGTGGGCGGAGATCGATCTGCGGTCGGAGACGACCGAAGAGGTCGAGCGGCTCGAGCGCCGGCTGCTCGAGATCGCCCGCTCGCCGCGGCCCGCGGACGTAGTCGTGCGCGCGGTGCGAATAGGCAGTCGGCCCGCCGGGTCGATCGACGAGCACCACCCGCTCGTCAACGCCGCCACCGAGGCGCTCGCCGCGGTCGGGATCGCCGCCGAGCTCAGGAGCGGCAGCACCGACGCGAACGCGCTGCTCGCCGCCGGCGTTCCCACCGTCTGCGTGGGGGTCACGACCGGCGGCTCGGCACATCGGCAGGACGAATACATCAACCTCGGTCCCATCGAGCAGGGCCTGCAGCAACTCGCGCTGCTCGTGCCCGAGGCGGTGCGGATCGCCGCGAGTGGATCATGAAGTACGAACTGCAGACCATCCCCGTGTGGAAGGCCTTCGAGGCCGAACCCGAGTGCGCGCTCTGCCACCTCGAGCGCGAGAGCGAGGAGCGAAACGTCACCTTCTTCCTGGGCAATTCGATCATGGCTCCGGAGATGCGCGTGCGGCTCAACGAACGCGGCTTCTGCCCGCGCCACTTCCACATGCTGCTCACCGGGCAGGGCAAGCTCGGCTACTCGCTCGCGCTGGGAACGCATATGGACACGCTCGCCGAGCGGTTCGCGAAGCACGAGAAGCGCATCTCAAGCGGTGGGCGCGGCGTGGAGAAGGCCGTCGCCGCGTACGCGGAGGAGCTTCGCCGTCAGGAGTCCGATTGTCTGATGTGCGAGCGAATCCGCTACAACCTTCTGAACTTCACCTACACGATCGCGAAGCTCTTCGTCGAGCAGCAGGAGTTCGCGCGTGCGTTTGCCGCGTCGAAGGGCTTCTGCCTGCACCACCTGCCGGGGCTGCTCGAGATGGGGCTCGAGGTCGTGCCGAAGAAGCGGCTGGACGAATGGCACGAGCGCCTGTTCGAGGTGCAGCGGCGGAACCTCGAGCGAACGCGCGCCGACCTGGAGGCGTTCAGCTGGCAGTTCGACTACCAGACCGAGAAGCAGACGCCGGAGGAGGCGAGAGATGCGGTCCCGCG
>CAZICD010000081.1:18968-20940 GCA_964537725.1 uncultured Spirochaetaceae bacterium
GTGAGGACGGCGCCGGCGTTCAGTTGCCGACGGTCGACGCGTCGATCTCTACGTTGGTCTCCACGCCGTTGATCGTCACCGTCGCGGTGAACGCGTCATTCGCGGCGAGCTGCTCGCGCGTCAGGTCGAAGGCGATCGTCTCGACCGCGCCGCCGGCGAGCGTGAGGTCGGCCCGGGCCGACTCGTCCGCGGCGGTCAGCGTCCCGGAGACGGTCGTGTAGTCGGTCTCCAGGTCGGTCACGTCGAACGCGTCGAAGACGACCGTGCCGTCGTCACGAAGCTCGACGCCGTCGAGCGTCTGATCGAGCTGCGCGGCCATGGATCCGACGTACGCCGATCCGAAGGCGACCATGAACGCCTCCTGCGCCTGGTCGTCCGATATCTCCACCTGCTGCTCGCAATTGGTGAGGGTGACGACCGCGGCGGCGAGCAGAAGCATGAGCGCCGCGGGCGAGATCCGTCTCGTTCGCATCGCCGCTATCATGGCAGGTCACCGGCATTGGGGCAAGCGTGCAGCTTCCTGAGCTCCGGGAAACCGGGGAAGCCGCACGGGTGGCGTGGCGTCCTCACCGCCGATTGTGGTAGACTCGTGGGATGATCAGTACGGCTACGCTCCCACAGATCCAACTCGGCGCCACCGGCAGGAAGCTCAGCAGGCTCGCGCTCGGCGGTTTTCATCAGGTCGAAATCACGACCGACATCATCGAACGCGTCGTCGACCGCTACATGGAGTACGGCGGCAACTACATAGAGACCGCTCGCGGCTACGGGCGTGGTGCGAGCGAAGAGAAGCTGGGCCGTGTGCTCGCGGGTCGACGCGACCAGTTCGTGCTCGCGAGCAAGAGCAGCAGCCGCGACGCGGAGGGCATGAAGCGCGAGCTCGACGCCTCGCTCACCGCGCTGCAGACCGATCGGATCGAGTTCTACTTCCTCCACGGGGTGAATACGCGCGAGGATCTCGAGCGGCTGCAGGCCGATGACGGGGCGCTCCGTGTGCTCACCGACGCGAAGGACGCGGGAACGATCGAAGGGATCGGCCTTTCGAGCCACCGGCCGTGGATCTATCTCGATGCGCTGAAGCAGCTGCCGTTGAGCCTGATCCTCATCTGGGACAACTACCTGGAGGAGCAGTACCTTCCCATCATCCACAACGAGATCTATCCGCTCGCGAAGCAGAAGGGAGTGGGCATTACGGCGATGAAGCCGCTCGCCGACGGGTTCCTCTACCGGTCGCCGCGGAACGCGCTGCGCTACGCGCTCGGATCCGGTGCCGATGTCCTGGTCTGCGGGATGAACAGCGTCGAGCACGTCGATCAGGCCGCCGACGCGCTGTCCGCCGGCCCGGCGAGCGATGAAGAGCGCGAGGACATCCTGCGCGCCGCCCCGGAGCTCGGTCGCTACGTCTGCCGGCAGTGCGGGGCGTGCCCCGAGTCGCTCATGCAGCTCTTCCGGCTGGAGGGGTACTACGATCGGCAGATGGTCGACTATCTCGAGCACGACCCCGCCGACTACGCGCTCCGGCTGCGGCTCGCGAAGTGGTTCGCGCTGGCCGAGCACGCGGAGCAGGAGTACGCGTCGGCGGCGTGGAAGGACGACGACCTCGTCGCCGGCGCCGAAGAGGTAGATTGCCCGTACGACATCGACGTGCCGCGCAAGACACGACTCGCGCAGGCGAAGCTATCAGGGGCCGATCCGAACCGGATCTGAGCGGATTCACGCCCCGGAATCGCGGCGACGGCGTGGATTTCCGCCGTCCGGGGCTTGTCAACGTACTCATTTCTCTCCATAGTATACGTGGCGCCGATTCAGTGAGCCGCCTCTGCTTGAGACCCCTGCCTTCCGCCGAGATCCCAATGCACGCAATCACGTCTCAGCGCTGACAATTGCAGGGCTCGCCCGCGCAGCGGGTAAGGCCGAAAAGGAGTTAGCAAGTGGCTAACAAGTTGTATGTCGGGAACCTCAACTACCGGAC
>CAZICD010000082.1:0-2628 GCA_964537725.1 uncultured Spirochaetaceae bacterium
GTCTCGACCGATTTGCTCTTTGCCATCGTGCTACTCCTGGGGGATTACGGTGAGTGCATCGTGCCCGCCCCGCACGGAGCTTGCCGGTATCCGACCGTCAAGCGTAGCGAAGCGCGCTCCCTTTGATACCGCGAGGCCGAGTAGGTAGACATCCGTGAGCTGTCGAGGCGCGAGCTCAGGTGTGCGATCGAAAAGCTCCGTGTCGTGAATTGACACATCGTCAGGGATGAACGCTGCGTTGGGTAGTGCTCGCATGTCGTCCAGGTCCACCGCCGCCCTCCCGGGGGTCCTTGGACCTCCCGGGTACGACGGATGACCGTAGATCCGGAGGAAACCGTTCTCGACGAGCGGGCAGAACAGGATCGGTTCGGTGCCGAGACCGTCGAGCCATGCCCTTACGGCGGCGTGCGACTCGTGGCGGGGATCCGTGCGTGCGATGAGCACGTTGACGTCGAGCAGGTACGACACTCCGCTAGACCCCTTCCTCGTCGCGGAGGCGATCGACGAACTCGTTTGTGATGACCGTGTCGTCGTCGGCTCGCCGCTTCAGCACGGGCCATCCCTTTTCGTCCACGTAGGAGTGGCGCTCCACTGCGGGCTCCCCACGTGAGTTGGACCGGAGGCGAATGGCTTCACCTTCGAGCTCTCGCTCGATGCCCTGAACTACCAAGTGTCGGATTGTTACACCCGACTCGGCCGCGCGGATCTTGAGGCGGCGGTACAACGCGTCCGGCACGTCGATTGTGGTTTTCATACTCGCAATATTACCATATTCCTGTATATAGGGTGCGGGACCGCCAGCGGTCATGCAGAACCAGGTCTGCGCCGACGGACATCGTGCAGCCGCGGCTGACTCCCCCCTGCACTCGCGAGTCGCGCTGCGGCAGCGGTTGAGATCTTGATCGATTCATCGACCAGCTCTCCAAACTTCTCTTCCATCTCCCACACGTCCGTGAACTCCGCGAACTGCCATCTGCCAAAGGTGCGAAGGTTGTTCACGCCCGGGACCCAGTACGCCTTCATCGCATTCGCCTTTTCCTTCGCATCTTCGCCGCGAAACCCCTTCACCTCTATCACAACGTTCAGCGGGTCCTCGCGTCCGTCATCCACGCGCACGATGAAGTCCGGGACATACCGACGCTGGGTCTGGCCCATCCGGTACGGAACCTCAAACCCCATGTTGTAGTTCTTCACGTAGGAGATCACCTTCGGGTGTGCTTCCACGACGCGGCAGAGCTCCATCTCCCACCCGCTGTCGCAGATCATCCAGTTCACGTGCGACGTGCGGGGATCGCTCTCGTGGCGCGTCTCCTTTGTGGTGAGGAAGTTGACGTGCTTCGTAGACCCCGTCGGGTTGTACGGATCCAGGATCGCCTTCACGACGCCCTTTTCTGAGAGCGATTCGGTCACCGCGGAGCGGATCCGGTTCGCCGCCATGTCCGCCAGCTCGAGGTAGAGTACCTGCGCAGGAAACGTCCCTCCCTTGCACTCGAGGTATCCTTCCTTGATCCAGCGCGTCACGAGTTTTTTGAGCGGCCCAAACAGGTGAAGCTTTGGTTCCTCGTTGGGGTCGCGGAACTGACGGAGCAGGAGGTGCTGCGTGAGGTGGTAGATGATCGTGTTTTCCCGGACCTCTTTGAGGTGGTCGAGGTTGAGGTCGGCACTCTCGCCTATGATACCCTGCACGAGCACCTTCGCCGGGCCGGTGAGCTCGGGCGTGAGCGTAAGCTTCGAGTCGTCCGTGAAGCGGGCGGTGAGCTTTTCTTCGCCAAAGTCGACGCGGTATCCCTCTACTCGGGGGAACACGATCTCGAGCTTGTCTCGCTCCGGGCTCAGGGCGCGGACGTGGATCGTTTGACGCGGCGGTCGAGGCTCCACGACCACCGGCTTCGCGGTGAAGTCGAACGGAATCCCCAGGATATCCGCGTACTCCACGTCAAAGAGACTCTCCGGGTTGAGGTCGTACGATTGGCGGCGAAGCGCACGGCCCACCACCTGCTCGCAGAGAAGCTGCGTCCCGAAGGCGCGCACCCCAAGGATATGCGTCACGGTGTTGGCGTCCCATCCCTCGGTAAGCATGGAAACGGAGACAACACACCTGATCTGCTCGCCAAGGCGCCCAGGCTTCCCGACGGTGTTCATCACCTCACGGAGAAGCTCCTCGTCCCCCAGATTGTCCACGTTCGCGCCGGCACCTTCGCGTTCACGCTTCTCGCGTTTGAACTGCTCGATCTCTTCGGAAGCGGCGTCGCGGAACGCCTTGTCGATCCCCTCACCGGACTCGAGTTGCTCGCTGTCGATGAGGAGCGTGCGCGGTCGCGCGAGCCAGTTGCCTTCAGCATCGTGATTCCGGAAGAGCTCGAATCGCCCGGCGTGAAAGGTCTCGAACCCATCGTCGGCTTTGCGCCTGAAGCCCGAGATGTAGTCGTAGATGAGCTTGGATGAGGAGGTATTGTTCGCAACGATGATGAACACAGGCGGTGTCTCGATGCCTGCCTCCTGCCAGAGGTTAAAGACCTTCTCGTAGTGCCCGTACAGGGCATCAAGTGCGGTCTGCAATTCGACAGGGAGATTCAGAGGGTCGTATGGAATACCGCTCTTCGAGCGCCCCTTCTTGGGCATCTTCTT
>CAZICD010000082.1:2728-20373 GCA_964537725.1 uncultured Spirochaetaceae bacterium
TTCGATGCCCGTTATCCAGAGCCTGGCGGCCTCGTTGTTGCGCTTAGCCTCTTCGCGCTCGTCCTTGCCGACCTTCTCTTCGCTCTCCTCCACCGGCCGCTCGCGATAGCAGTGGTGCGCCTCGTCGTTGATGACCATGATGTTCTTCATGCCCATCAGATCCGGCATCACCCGCTGGGTCATCTTGCCTTCCGTCTCCGTGGTCCGAACGGATGAACCGCGACCCTGCAGCAGCGCGCGATTCGCCTTGGAGATATCCAGCGTCTCCCTGAGCTTGAATGCGTGATAGTTCGTGATGACAACCTTGGCCTTCTGGAGGGCGGGAACCAGGTCAGCCGGCACGAGCTCCCGGGTCTTGTAGTAGTTGTCGGGGTCGGTTGGCAGGAGCACCCGGAGGCGGTCCTTGATCGTGATGCCCGGCGTGACGATCAGGAAGCCACGCGTGAATCGCTTGCTCTGGGGTCTGCGAACCGCGTTGACCGTTTGCCAGGCAATGAGCATCGCCATGACCGTTGTCTTTCCGGTACCGGTTGCGAGCTTGAGGGCGATTCGCCAAATCTCAGGGTTTGCGGACTCGTTTCCCGCCTCGATGTATCGCCGGTACCGCTGCCCGTTCTTGGTCTGCGGTGCGACCTCGGTTAGCCAGATCGCCGTCTCCACCGCCTCAACCTGGCAGAAGAACGGGCGGATCGCGCTGAACGCGTGATGGCGCCAATGGTGGAGGAGTCGCGCGCTCTCCGGCGTTACTCCCCAGTCTTCGTGGCGCTTAAGCGATCGCCACTGCTCCACTTCTCTCCGGATCTGGTTTATGATCGACTTGGGATCGTACTCCTGCCCCTCGTCCTTCTCGTCTGCGGATTGCATCCCCAGCTCGTGCTGTCTGTCAGTTGTCTTCCGTGCCCGAGCCTTGGGAATG
The DNA here is from genome assembly GCA_964537725.1 of uncultured Spirochaetaceae bacterium. Classification (GTDB taxonomy): domain Bacteria; phylum Spirochaetota; class Spirochaetia; order DSM-27196; family SLST01; genus SLST01. The sequence goes on from CAZICD010000082.1 coordinate 3,645, forward strand.
GGGGTGATGAAGTCTGCCGGTCGCCTGCTATCCAGAATGGCGCCGGTGGGCTGACCCTCCTCCAGCTTCCAGTGTCTTGACGGACGTTCGTAGGGGTTATTCAGTACCGGCTGATGGAAGAAGTCCTCGGCGTTTGACGCCGCCATCTCGTTCGTCGAACTCATGCAGCTCCCTCATTGTGTACCACGCAATATCTCCAGTGTCGACGAGGACTTGTTCGCAGCACGTCCTACCCTGCTCGCTCAAACTGCTCGTATCGCCACGCGAGTCGCTCCCGATCGGGCTTCTGCTCTTGCCGCCGGGGGACGATGAGGCCCATACCGTGCAGTTCCTGGATTCCGTGGCGAAGCATGGGCCCATCGGTCTCCCGCAGAAGCGCGTCGTTCACGTGGACCGTGTAGTCCGGAGCAATGCCGATGAAGTGCCCGTCGAAGGCGGCGTGGTGGATCTTGCACATTGAGAGGCCGTTCGGAACGACCGGATCTCCACCGGGCTCGCTGTCTGGGATGATGTGTGCGGCGTCAAGAAGCTCGCGGTGGCCGAGTCTGCACAGACAACACCGCTCGCGGTACGCGCCGAGCACCTGTTCGCGAAACGCCCCCTGGTGAAGACGCGTTCGCACGACCGAAAGAATGTACCGACGCACGCTCAGTGGCGATTCCATCGCAGGTTCTTCCTGACTGCCGAGCAACGCCTGCTGGGTGGGGGCGATGCCGTAGGCTGGGTCGACCGCCACGTGAAACGTCAGGCGGCTGCGGTCTTCACCTGCCACGAATACCGGGAACACCGGAACGTACCATCCTTGTGCAACCGCGTAGAAGTAGACCAGCGGAAGCCGCTTGCCCATTGCCTCACGCATGCCCCGGTTGTCACGGTTCTGGGGATTGTCGCCCTGGAACCGATAGAGCAGGAATCCGTCCTCAGCGAAGTCGTCGTCGTAGGGACCTTGAAAGGTCGTGCGAATGGAAATGGGCGCACCGGACAACTGCCGAGGAATCCATATGCCTCGTTGTCCGACAAGGTGAATAGTCTCACCATGGAACCGGAAACCGTCCTTCAGAACAGACCAGTGAATGACGTCCTGGCCAAAGCTCAGTTGCTCTCGCAGCCAGGTGAACACCGCGGCGCGGACTGCTTGATCGTCTCCGTCCATCTCGCTCGATTATTCATCGTAGATCACCTGCACGTCAACGAACCTCACATTCATGTCGTTCTCATCCGTGCTCTTCAGGCGGCGATGCGTGTCGTCATACATTATCAAGTCCACCGTCTCGTTCCAGCGATAGTCTCGCCGAACTCTGTTGACACGAGCCGATGGAGCAAGCCCTCCTGCATGTAGAGCGTGAGAACCCGCTGGAACGGTATGCCCTCTCGACGGACGACGTTCAGCAGCCTGTCGCGCACCGACGCGGCGATATTCTTCACAACATGAGCCTCAGGTGCGTGGTCACCGGACCTTCCATCCGCAGCTCCCGCGCGTAGGCGAGGACCTTGTCAATGTCTCGACGAGGGGCGCCGAGGTACTCGCGAACCGCCTCGTTGACGATGTCCTGCCCGAGCACATTGCGGTACCGGATCACATCGCAGATGGTCTTCTCGCGATCGTAGATCGCGACCGCCCTCCCCTCCACCTCGACCGAATCGACGCCGAGTCGATGTCGACGCTCGCCGAACGAAAAGCGTCGGGTGGGAGGATACTCAGGCGGCAGCGTGCGATCGTCGCGTGGAATCGCGACATGAATCGCCGGCGGCTGGTACGTCGACAGGTCGTAGTACGCAAGGGCGGACGCCAGGCAGACGACTGAGTTCGGGAGTGCGAGTTGGACCTCGTAGAAGCCGGATCCGGTCTGCCTGTCTGCCGAGAGATACAGCCCTCGCTTGATCCGAACGAGCACACCTTCGGCCACGAGCTCCTGAAGGTAGACGTTGTGGAATCCAGCATCTTGCAGGCCCGACGTCCGCACGACGCCGTCCTGGGATTCGATGTACTCGACTATCCTGGCCCGTGTGCTCTGCTCCACAGCCGACCTCTGATAGAATCTACCACACTTTAGCGGGATTGTGGTTGATTCTATCACGAGTGCAGGCAGTCCGAAGCTGCCCAGGTATGGCGCCCCAGAACGGCACACTACGACCAGATGCACCCGTTGAACAGAAACGCCCGCCGAAAGGCGGGCGTTCATGGGCGATACTGGATTTGAACCAGTGACTTCTACCGGGTGAAGCTGCGAGGCGCAAGGTAAACGCATGCTGGATGGTGGGCGATACTGGATTTGAACCAGTGACTTCTACCGTGTGAAGGTAGCACTCTCCCACTGAGTTAATCGCCCACCATCGAGCCTGCACGGTCTCGCGCCTCGCGTGCACTCTCCCACTGAGTTAATCGCCCGGGAGCGGCGCGGGTCCCGGGGGACAAGCGCCGTATGTAGCCACTACTATACCCACGTCCACGTTCGTGTGTCAATTCTGGATGCGCGTGTTTCGCAGGGCCCGCCGCGGTTGGCGCCCGCGCCGCAGCGCCCGCCACCCTACCGCTTCCAACCGAGCACCTGGACCACCGCAGACGCCCCGTCGTGCCCGCGTCCCTCGCGTACGGTGCGCAGCCGCTCGGTGAGGACTTCGAACGAGAGCCCGGCCAGATCGGCGCGGAGGTCGGCCTCGGTCATCAGCAGCTCGGCTACCGGCGGGCCTCCGGTCCGGTACGCGAGCTGGTCGGGCGTGTAGGCCTCGAGTACGAAGGCGCCGCCGGGAGCGAGCCCCTGCACCGCGCGAGCGTGGACGTCGCGGCGCAGGTCGGGTGGCATGTGACAGAAGATGGAGACGATCGCGTCCCAACGCCCGTACCCGAAGTCGAACTCGCGCAGGTCGGCGACGACGGTGGCAAGCTCGACGCCGCGCTCCGCCGCCAGGGCACCGGCCTTCTCCATACCCACCACCGAGGCGTCCATCGCGGTCACCTCGTGGCCGGCGCCTGCGAGGAAGACGGAGTTGCGGCCCTCACCGTCGGCGATGCAGAGCGTGCGCCCGACCGGCAACCGGGGCGCGACCTGTTTCAGGAAGTCGTTCGGCTCGGTGCCGAAGAAGAACTCGTCGCCGTCGTATCGGTCGTCCCAGCGCGTGCGCGGCCCGGCCTCGGTTCCAGTCGATCGATCCATCGGCCCAAGGTAACCATTGCGGGCGGCCGTGCCCACATAGCCGTGCCCACATAGCCGTGCCGTGATAGACTCGGGGGCGATGGAACGAGGAACGACCGACGGCGTCGGGCGCTATTCGGCCCCCACGGCAACCTCATCGCAACGCCCCCGAGAGACGACCGGGCGCAGGGGCCGCCGCAGGGCACGCGGCCCGCTCGCGGCGCTCGTGATCGCCGCGGCGCTCGCGATCGGCCTGCTCTCATCCTGCGAATCCGCGCCCGAACCGGCACCCGCTTCCGAACCGCAGCCGGTCGACCCGGGCTGGCGGATGCGCGAGGTGGACACGTCCATAGACGTGGAGCTTCCCGAGCCGTTCGTGAAGCTGGTCGATCTCGCGCGCCTGCGCGTGGGGATGACCAAGGCGGAGGTGCTCGCGATCTTCCCGGACCCCTACGAGATCGAGCTCAGGCGGGGCGACGAGTTCTGGCAGTACGGCTTCGCGGAGCTCATCTTCCGCGACGGGATCCTGCGCGACTGGTTCAACCTCTGACGGTGATCCCGGACAGCTCCTCCGCCCGGCGGTTCGCCTCGCGCGCGACGGCGGAGGTGGAGGCGATCAGGATCGCGCTGAGCGCGGCGACGGTAAGCAACTGCGCGACGTGCCGATGCTCGGAACCGAGCGCGAACATCGCAGCGTAGGGAAGGACGGTCCCCTGGAGGCCGGCCATACCAAACCGGAACCCGTGCACCATGCCCAGCCTCCGACACTCGAGCAGGTACCGCATCGCGAGCACCCAGAGCGAGAAGACCACGAACCCGGCGCCCAGCATGTGGATCGTGTGGTAGAGGGGCTCGTTGTGCGGAGCAGGCATGAGGACGAAGCCGACGGCGGCGAGTTGCGCGAGTCTGACGTCCGCCGAGCCGCTCGGCAGGCCCCGCACGCGCAGATGCCGGGCGAGCCCGGCCATGACGAGCGCAGAGCCCACCAGCTGAACCGCGAACACGTAGGGCGAGGTCGGGTTGGGTGAACCGCCGCGGGTAAGGGTGGCCCCCAGATCGCTGATCGCGTCGTGGAAGTATGTGAACTGTTCGCCGTAGAAGCGCATCGCGATCCGCCCCAGGACGAGGTTGATCGCCACGAGGGCGATGAAGAACCGATGGTCGCGAAACGCTCCGGCCTCACGTACCTGCGCACCCTTCACGCTTCAAAGGTAGCCGCAAAGAACGAAGGCGACAATCGGCCGAATGGGTGCGCTCGACGGTACGCCGTCCCGCGCGAATCAGAGCTCGAGCCTCCACCGCGCGCCCAGCTCGTCCATGAATCCCGAATGCTGCTTCGATCGGATCCAGGCGTCGACGAAGGCGCGCAGCTCATGCGCGCCGTGCGGCACGAGCATCGCCATGTAGCTCGCGTGCTTCGGCTCCGCCGGCGCGATGACCAGCGCATCGTGTGCCGATACGAGCGCGGCGGCGTCGACGAGGCCGGTGATCGCCACGTCGGCACGACCGGCGAGGAGCGTCTCGTGGAGGCTCGCCGGCGAGGAGACGCCTTCGATCGACGCGTCGGGAGCGATGCCATCGGCCTGTTCGTGGAAGATCGATCCCTGCCTCACGGCCACGGTCACGCCCGACGCGTCCACGGCGTCCCAGCTGTCGAACCGCGCCGCGTCGCGGCGCCGGATCACGGCAACGGTCCCGGTCTCGGCTATGGGCAGCGTGTAGCTCGCGGCACGCGCGCGCGCAGCGGTGTAGGTAGCGCCGGTCGTGATGTCGTAGCGGCCGGAGCTCAGACCGCTAACGAGGCTTTGCCAGTCGGTGGCCACGTACTCGATTTCGACGCCCATGTCTTCGGCGAGCCGGCTCGTCAGGTCGATGTCGTACCCTCGACGCTCACCGGTCTCCTCGTCGAGATGGCTCAGGTAGAAGTCGCCGGTCGTACCGACGCGGAGCACGCCGCGCTCGAGAACCTCCTCGAGTCGACCGGCCCCGGACACCGGTCGTGCGGGCACGTGCACCGCGGACTCGTTCGATGCTTCGGAGCAGGCTGTCACCGCCGCGAGCGCGCCAAGAAGCGCTGTCGCGTATCTGAGTCGAAAACGCATCCTCTCTCCTTCGCGACCGTTGCTCGCCGTGGAGCGAACGGGTACCTTTGGCCGAGGGGAAAATACTGCCGCCCCGAGGGGCGGTCAAAGCTGACCCACGGGGCCGACCATGAAATACAAGCTGCTCGACAGATACGTGTTCGACCAGGACGACGACACGGTCGCCTGGTTCCGGATCTTCCCGGAACAGAAGAAGCTCATGATGGGAAAGGGAGTCTACCGCGACGACGTGCTCGTCCTGCTGTTCCCTCAGCAGATCGACGACGTCACGAGCGTTGGCGGGCTTCGCGATGACCTGGATATGGACGAGCTTCCGGAGTGGAACAAGACCGCCTACCTCGTGCACATGGGAAGCGCCAACCAGGGCTATCCGGTGCAGGAGGCGATCGCGACGGCAGACGGAAGGGATCTCAGCCAGGAGGAGCTCGACGAGCTGGTCGATCGGATTCAGGAAGTGTTCACCTGAGATCGCCCGCGAGCGGACCGGCGAGATACTCCAGCTCGGCCAGGCTCTGCGCCATCGCCAGACGCGCAGCGATCGACGAGAGCTCGGCCTCGAGCACCCCTACCCTCGCACCCAGCAGGTCGCCGCGCGTGATCAGCTCGTTCTCGTAGCTGACCTCGGCGATTCGGCGCTCCTCCACCGCGCTCGCGGCGCGCGCCCGCGCCTCCCGAAGATTCGCCTGGGCGACGAGGTAGCGCTCCATCTGCCGGCGCACCTGGACGGGCAGCGAATCACCGTACTCGGCGACCGCGGAGAGCGCCCGGTCGTACTGCGACCGGGACGCGTTCTGCTGCGCGGCGTTCGCGAACCCGTCGTAGAGCGTCGCCGACGCGCCTATGGACACGGTGAGGTTCGCGTCCCACGTGTCGATCCAGTTCGCCTGCACGAGCGGGACCCGCTGGCCCTGGACCTCGGCCTTCACGCTCAGGCCGATGTCGGGAAGAGGCGGCCGCGACGCCTCGGCGACGCGGAGCTGAACCTCGGCCTGCCGCGCGGTCGCGCGGAGCTCCGCGAGACGCGGATGGCGAGTGCGCGCGCGCTCGACGAGCTCCGCCTCCGCGGGAAGCGATTCCGGAAGCTCCGCCGGCGCGAGCTCGCCCACCTCGCTGCCCACGAGCCACTCGAGCGTCGCCTCGGCGGTCCGAAGCCCCTGGTGCGCGCGCACGAGCTGCGACCGTGCCGCGGCGACGGCCGCCTCCTCGGCGAGCACGGCGCGTCTTGTCGTGGCGCCGGCGTCGAGCCGCTCGCGCGCATCGGCTAGCCGCTCCTCGAGGATGCCCACGATTTCCTCCACGAGTGGTTCGCCCGCCCTCGCAGCCGCCACGCCCGCGAAGGCGCTCACCACCGCCCGGCGCACGTCGCGGCGCGCGAGCTCGCGACGCGACGCGCTCGCCTCCACGCCCGCACGCGCGGCGTCCTCGCCGGCCCGGAGCTTGCCCCAGGTGAGAAGCGGCTGGTCGACCGTGAGCGACGCCGACAGTCCGAGCCGCTCGGCGTCGGGTACGAGCTCGACCGGCTGGTCCGGGACGCGCGTGGGGAAGGTGCTCCCCGGGTCGGTGACCGTGCCGAACTCGCCGGCCGGGATCGTGATGCCTTCGGTCGGGTTGGCGAACCAGGCGGCGCCGGCCGATGCGTCGACGGCAGGCAGGCGAGCCGCGCGCGCCTCCGCGAGTCCGGCCCGCGCGCCTGTAACCTCGAGCCGCGACCGCTCGACCGACTGGCTCGCATCCTGCGCCAGCGCGACAGCCTCCTCGAGCGTGAGCGGTTCCTGCGCGGCAAGCGGCGCGGCGGCGAGCGCCGCCGCGAGCCCGAGGAGGACGACCAGGGGCGCCGGCCGGAGTCCGCGCGGAGGCACCGGCATCACTGCGCCGTCCGGACTACGTCCGGCAGCCGGTTCTCGCCGCCGCGCGGGCCGGAGACGACTTCGAACTGCGGGACGGTCGGCGCGCCGGCGGTGCTGAAGACGAGCGTCCCGCCTGCGACCTCGAGGTCCTCGTAGGCGACCTCCACCACGAGCCCGTCCTCGCCGTCGGCGATGCCGTCGGTCTCGCCGCCCACCGTCGCGCCGCTGCGCTCGTCGGCGTCGTCGAAGTCGCCGGGCGCGTTGTCGACCCACGTCACCGTGAAGCTGTAGGTTCCCTGCGCGTCGGTGGTGTCGGCGAGGGTCACGGTCTCGGTGTCCGGCGCCGGCTCGAGCAACCGAGCGAACGAGAGAGTCACCCCCACCCCCTGTACCGGTCGGTCCTCGACGAAGCCTCCGGTGCCGTCCACGAGCCGCTCGACGAGTCTGCCGGTGACCGTCGTGGTGAACTCGGTACGCGGGAGCCGGGATACCGGGATGGCGGACGTCACCACGCGCGTCTGGTCGCCGGGCACGAGCACGACCTGCCGTTCGACAATGTAGTCGTCGTCGCTCGTGCCGGGGTCGCCGGTGTAGTCCGGGTCGCCCCACTCCGGGTCGTCGACCCGGATCGTCGCGGAGACCTCGCCGTTCTCGTCCGCGGTATTCGCATCCGACCACTCGACCGGCGCGAACTCGTAGGTCCCGCTCGTACCGTCGATCGTAGCCGTGAGCGTTACCTCGTCGGTATCGTCGTCGCTCCCGTCGACCTGCGGCAGGTCGAGCACGACGCGAACGCCGTTCACGCCCGCGCCGTTGCCGTCGACGACGCGGCCACGAAGCGCGGGCAGGTCGTAGCTCGTCTGCGCGAGACGGATCGTCGCGATGAGGTTGTCCTCCTCGCTGAGGATGCCCTCGGCGCTCACGACCTGCGCCCCGTAGTCGGGGTGCGTGACCGACAACCAGAGCGTGGTCGTGTCGCCCTCCTGCCCGTACGCCCCGAAGACGCGTCGCCAGATCACCGTCGAGGAGTAGTAGCCGGCGTTCCCGCCCTGCGTGACGGTGGAGGTCTGCACGACGTACCCTTCGGCGTCGGGCTCCTCGATCTCATCGGTGTAGACCCGCACCGTCGCCTCGTTGATGCCCGCGTCGCTCTCGTCGTCGACGACGAAGCCCTGCACGGTTGCGCGGTAGTAGTAGCCGCCGCACGAGGCGAGGAGCGCCGTCGCGAGCACGACGGAGAGCGCGAGCGCCGCCCGCGCCGCGAATCGGTATGTCAGTCTGCGTGATTCCATGGTTCTACTCCTGCCTCACCGGCCACTGCGGCTCCATCGCCTCCGCGATCGCCGGCTTCACCTTGCTCTCGACGATGCTGTAGAGCACCGGGACGAGCACGAGCGTGATGAGCGTGCTCGTCATGAGCCCGCCCACGACGGCGCGCCCGATGGGATAGCGGAGCTCCGCGCCGGTGCCGAAGCCGAGCGACATGGGCAGGAGCCCCAGGATCGTCGTGAGGCTCGTCATGAGAATCGGCTTGAGCCTGGTCCGCCCGCCCTTCACGATCGCCTCGGTCAGCGAGAGCCCGCGGGCGCGCAGCGTGTTCATATAGTCGATGAGCACGATCGCGTTGTTCACCACGATCCCGACGAGCAGGATACCGCCGGCGAAGGCGAGGATGCTGAACGTCGTGTTGGTCGCGAGTAGCGCTCCCACCAGCCCGATCACCGCGAACGGCACGCTCGCCATGACGATGAGCGGATTCACGAAGTCTTCGAACTGGCTCGCCATGACCATGTAGACGAGCGCGACCGCGATGAGAAGCGCGAAGGCGAGGCTGCGGAAGCTCGTGCCCATCTCCGCGCTCGCGCCCTCGATCGCGCGTTCGATCCCGGCCGGCGGTCGGCCTGTCGCGTCGAGCTCGTCCTCGATGTCGGCGACTACGTCGCTGAGGGGGCGGGTTCCGTCCAAGTCGGCGAGCACCCGCACGACCCGGGAACGGCTGTCGCGGTCGATCGCGACCGGCCCCCGCTCCTCGACGCGCCGCACGAGGTTGGGCATGGGTATCCGCGTCCCGGAGGCGTTCACGAGGAAGAGGTTGTTCACGTTCGCCGGATCCGACCGTCCCTCCTCGTCGAGCAGGACGAGCACCTCGTAGTCGTCGTCTCCGGCGGTGTAGGTGGTGACCTCGACTCCGTTGTACGCCGCGCGGATCGCCGTCGCGATCTCGCGCGCAGAGACCCCGAGGCTTGCGGCCTCCTCGCGCCGCACGACGAACCGCGTCTCCGGGATCCCGGACTCGGCGCTGCTTCGCACGTTGCGTACCCCGGCGAGCTCGCGCACCCGCGAGGCAATCAGCGACGCGTGTGTGCGCATCTCGTCCAGATCGGTCCCCCTGAGCTCCACGACGATGTCGCTCGAAACGCCGGTCGCCATGCTCGCGAGCGAGCTCATCCCCACGATCACGGTCCGGAAATCGACGTCGAGAACTTCGCGCTCGACGCGCCGATCGATCTCGCGCGTGATCTCCCAGATGTCGCGCGAACGTCGGTTCACCGGTACGAGCGCCGCGTCGACCGAACCCTCGTTCGACGCCACCCGCCCGCCGCCGGGACCGGCCGCGCCGGAGAGCGCGCGCAGGTCGTCGCCGGCCACCTCGCGCACGATCGACTCGATCTCGCCCGCCCTCGAGAGCGTGAACTCGGCGCTCGCACCCTCGCGCGTGGTGAAGTCGATGGAGAAATTGCCCTCGTCGGCCACCGGCAGGAACTCGGTCCCGAGCAGCAGGACGCTACCCACGCTGACGAGCAGCAGGGTGACCGCAAGAGCGACGACGAGCGCGCGCCGTCCGAGCGCCCAGGTGATCAGCCGCTCGTATCCCTCGTCGAGTCCCTGCAGCGCGCGCTGGACGCCGCCTGCGAGCCGGTTCAGGCCGCGGAAGCGGGTGTGCACCTCGACGTCGGCGAGCGATATCTCGTGGTCCAGCTCGCGCTCGCCGCCGGCCACCGGCTCGACGTGCAGGAACTTCGAGGAGAGCATGGGGATGAACGAGAGCGCTGCTACGAGGCTCATGAAGAGGCTGAACGCGATCGTGAGCGAGAGATCCTGGAAGAGCTCGCCGGCGAGCCCGCCCACGAAGAGCAGCGGCAGGAAGACCGCCATGCTCGTGAGCGTGCTCGCGGTCACCGCCTTGCTCACCTCCTCGGCGCCGTCCACCGCGGCCTCCGCAGGGGAGTAGCCGGCGAGCGCCTTGCGATAGATCGACTCGAGCACGACGACCGAATTGTCGACGAACATCCCGATCGCGAGCGTGATTCCCATCAGGCTCGTGATGTTGAGCGTCATTCCGCCGAAGTCGATGAGCGAGATCGTCGCGATGACGGCGACCGGGATGACCGTGGCGATGATCGCGGTGCTGCGGAGGTTCCGCAGGAAGAAGAGCAGGATCAGCACCGCGAGCAGCCCACCCTGCCATCCGGCCTGCACCACCCCGCCAATGCTGTCGCGAACGGTGTCGGCCTGGTTCTCCTGAATCTCGATCTCCACGTCGCTCGGGATCTCCGCACCGAGCCGTTCGAGCGCGGCGAGGACCGCCTCGTTGACGTCCACCGTGTTCGCGTCCGGCTGCTTGCGGATGGAGAGCCGCACCGCGCTCTCGCCGCGCGCGGTCACGAGCTCCTCCCGCGGCGCGTAGTCGAGCGCGATCGTCGCGAGCTCGCGGAGGTAGATGGGTACGCGGCCCTGGTACCCGACGAGGAGCGAGCCGATGTCGTCGAGCGTCTCGAAGTCCGCCACGGTCCGAAGCGCCACGCTGCGCTCGCCCACCTCGACGCTTCCGGCGGGGACCGTCAGGTTGTCGCCGCCGAACGCCTGCAGCACCTGCGTGATGGGAACGCCGGTCTTGCCGATCGCATCGAGGTCGAGCTCGACGAGCACCGCGCGCGTCCTCCCTCCGAAGACCTGCGCGCGCGCGACACCCGGAACCCGCTCGACAGCCGGCAGGAGCGTGTTCTCCGCCAGAGCGCGCAGGTCGATCCCGTCGGTCGTGGTAACGAGGTTCATCTCCAGGCTGGGCGTCATGGAGGCGCTGTACCGGAAGATCACCGTCTCCTCGGTGCCGTCCGGGAAGGAGGGTTCGGCCGATGTGATCGCCTCGCGTACGTCGATGACGGCGGTGCCCAGATCGGTTCCCTGCGCGAAGGAGACGGTGACCTGCGAGACCGACTCGGCGGACACCGACGAGATCGACTCCACGCCGTTGATCCCGGCGACCGCGTCTTCGACCGGCTTCGTGACGAGGCTCTCGACCTCCCTCGGACCGGCCCCGGGGCTCACGGTGTAGACGAGCATCGTGGGCAGATCGACCCTGGGAAAGAGCTCCTGACCCACACGGCCGAGCGAGACGAGCCCGAGCAGCACGAGCCCGACGAAGATCATCGTCGTCGTTACCGGATGGCGTACGCTCAGTCGCGGGATGCTCATGGCTCGTCGATCACCTCGACGTCCTCCCCGTCTGCGAGGAACGCCGCGCCCTCCACGATCAGCCGCTCGGACCCGTCGAGCCCGTCGTGAACGAGGGTGAACTCGCCCGGAAGATCCTCCGTGCGAACCTCAACGACGCTCGCGCGCGCCGGCGATGCGCTCTCGACGGTGTAGACGACGGTCGCGCCGTCGCGCCGGTATACCGCCGAATCGGGGATCTGCAACGCCTCGCCCCACGACTCGAGCACGAAGACCGCGTTGACGTACATGCCGGGCCGCAGCCTCCCGTCGGCGTTGGGGATCGCCACCTCGACTTCGAAGGTCCTGCTCGCCGCGTCAATGATCGAGGCGACGGTACTCACCGTGCCTTCGAACGGCGCGTCGTCGGGATACGCTTCCGGCCGAATGCGAACCTGCATGGTCCCCTCGCTCCCGAGGAAATCGCCGTAGAACCGCTCGGGGATCGTGATCCGCGCGTAGATGAGCCGATCGTTGACCACCGCGGCGATGGGCGATTCGGTGCCGACCATCTGACCGACCTCCGCCATGACGCGCGCCACGCTGCCTGCGACGGGGGTTCTCACCGTGGCGTAGTCGAGCTGGAGCTCTGCGAGCTCGAGCTGCCTGGCGGCCGCGTCCGCGTTTGCCCGCGCCATCGCGAGCTCCTCCTCGCTCGCCCCGGATTCCATGAGGTCGAGCTGGCGGCGGGCGTTGGCGACCTGCGTCTGTGCCGACTGGAAGCGATCGACCGCACTCTCGTAATCGCTCCGCGAGACGGCCTCCGCCTCGTAGAGCCGCTCGGTGCGCTCGAGGTTCGATCGCGCGGTCTCGAGCTCGGTCTCCGCCTGCTCCACCTCCGCTCGCACGATGTCGAGCTCCCCGGTACGAACGCCGCGGACCGCCTGGCGGTACTGCGCGTCGGCAGCCTCGAACGCCGCGCGCGCCTGCTCCACCTGCAGGCGCAGCACCTCGTCCTCGATCCGGGCGATAACGTCTCCAGCCGCGACGAACTGGTTCTGACGCACCGGGATCGCGGTCACCCGCCCGCTCACCCTGGGCAGGATCGTGGTGCTCGCCTCCGGGGTCAGGTTGCCCGCGTAGCGGACGGTGCGCTCGGCGTCGGCGCGGATCGGCACGCCGACGCGAACGGGTGCGGGCGGATCGGAAGGGCCGGCGACCTCCGGCGCGAAGAGCACGCGCGCAGCCGGGATTCCCAGGAAGGTTCCCACGACGAGGACGATGAGCGCGATCCGGACGACGCGTGGCGTGCGGGGGTGCTCTTCTGCGAATGCGATCCGGCTGCCCGCGGCGTCGCCGGGGTCGGGCTCCGATGCCATGAATCCTCCCTGGTCGGAATCAACGAATAAATGAACGTTGATTCATTTATAAGGTAGGGAGGCACCGGAGAGAATTCAAATGAAATCGGAGCGAATGCTCCGGAAACTACGCGAGCACGTTGACGTTCTGGCCGAGCAGCGGGTCGGTGAAGACCTGTTGCTGGCCGGAAGCGCTGGAGACGTTGATGAGGTCGACGACCGCCTCGCCCTGCGTCTCCGCGGTATCGATCGCGCTCGCGAGCACGGAGGTCTGCGCCTGCTGCTGCAGCGCCGCCTGAGACATGCTGGTCGCAGCCGATGAGATCGAATCGATCATACGCAGAGTATATCACTTGAGGGCGGCGTTCGTGGGGACGTTTTTTCGCCGCCTGGGAACGCAGGTTGACCTCGCGGCCGAACGGAGTGACACTTTGGGTCGTGAACCACACCGACGATCAGGGACCGAACGTCGCTGCCGACGGCCCGGCCTCATCAACGCGAATCTGGGTCCTCCTTCTCATAACCGTGGCGCTGCCACCGGTGCTCTTCGTGGGACTCAACGCGTACCTGACCATCTTCACCGCGGAAGAGCTGGTAGTCACGTACATGCTGAGCTCTCCCGCCTTCCTGGCCTTCATGGCCGTCTACATGGGCGTTCCCTTCGTGGCGCTCGCGGTGAGCCTGCGCAGCATCCAGGCGTTCGAGAGCCTCGCCTCAGACGAGCCGACGAAGGATAACGGGGATGTGCGTGAGCGAGCGCAGGGTGCCGTGGGACGCTTCGCGTGGATCCTCATAGGCGACTTCGTCTTCGGGAGCACGGTCGGTCCGCTCATCATCGCGCTTGACGCACAGTTGACCGGGTTCCGATTCTTCGCGGCGATGCTCGCCGGCCCGGCGACGATCCTGCTTGCGGCGATCCCACTGTTCCTCACCACGGTCTCGCTGATCGAACGTCGCGCCGCACGCGTCCCTATGGATACACGCCTCTTTTCGGTACGCGTGAAGCTCGTCCTGGCGGTCGTCTTCACGCCGCTCGTCATCATCTCGCTCTTCGGAAGCATGGTCCTCATGATCCTCGAGGTCGGCGCGACCGGCGGCCGGATCGACCCGTCGGTCGTGCTGCGAATGCTGGGGCTCTTCTCGTTCGTGTCGCTCGCGATGACCATCGTCAACCTGCGGATCGCGCACGGGCAGATCGTACTGCCGGTCACGAACGTCACCGACATGCTCACGCGGATGTTCAAGGGACTGAGCGGTGACGGTCGGGTCGACCTCCGGCCGCGGCTTCAGGCGGGCAGCTACGACGAGATTCGCCTGCTCGTGGACCGCCTGAACGGGTTCCTCGACAGTCTGACCGAGGTGCTGCGTCGCACGAGAGCGGCGATCAACGAGTCGTCGACGAGCGCGGCCGCGATCTCTGAAACCACGGAGGAGTCGAACCGGAGCGTGGAGGAGCTGACGGAGATCAGCACCAACCTCCGCGATCGTGCCGATCGGCTCGACGGGCACGTGGGGACGATGAATCACCAGACCGGAGATGCGACGGAGTTCTCCGCGAAGGTGAGCGACGCGGCGGGCGAACAGGCCGGCGCCATGGAGGAGTCCAACGCCTCCGTACACCAGATGACCGAGTCGCTGCAGCGCGTGGCGGACGAGTTCAACACGCAACTGGAGAAAGTACGACGACTCCAGGAGCTCTCCGAGGAAGGCGAATCGCAGATCGACGACACGGCCACCGATCTCAAGTCCACGCACGGCATGACCGACCGGATGCTCGAGATCAACACGATGATCAGGTCGATCGCCCAGCAGACCGACCTCCTGTCCATGAACGCGGCCATAGAGGCGGCTCACGCGGGTGAGGCGGGACAGGGCTTCGCCGTGGTGGCAAGCGAGATTCGCAACCTCTCCGAGCAGGCGGCCGGAAGCGTCAAGGAGTCTTCGGAGATCATTGGCAGGATCACCGAGGGCCTGCAGTCGTCGCTTGAGGCGATGGATGAGTCCGTGCGGAAGTTCGTCACCATCCGCTCGGAGGTGAACGATCTGTCGCAGAGTATGGAAGAGGTGAACAGCCGAAGCCAGGAGATGAGCGCGGGTACGCGTCAGCTGGACACGGCGATCTCCAGCGTACAGCAGCAGACGGTCCAGGTGAACGACTCGACGATGCGGATGCGGGAGCAGATCGAGCACCTCGCCTCGGTCGCGCGCGAGCTCGGCGAGATCGCCCAGACGATTCGCAGCGACTCCGACCCGCTGAAGACGACCGCCGAGAAGCTGCAGCAGGTGTCTGCATCGCTCGAAGAGGCGGACCGCCGCAGCCGCGACGCGGTTCGGGAGCTCGAGGGTCAGATCGCGAAGTTCGTCATCGAGTAGCGCACGCGCCGCAGTCGGTGAGCCCGCGCGGCTCGGGCGAGGCGACAAGGGGAAGAATCAGTGAAACAGTACGACGTCATTCTCATTGGCACGGGCCAGGCGACGGGCACGATGCTGCCGGCATTCCTGAAGATGGGCAAGTCCGTGGCCACGGTTGAAAAGGACCGCGTTGGCGGAACCTGCGTGAACTGGGGCTGCACGCCCACGAAGACGCTGGTGGCCGGGGCGCGCGCGGCGCACATGGTGCGGCGCGCCGGGGACTTCGGCATTGAGGTCTCGGATTACCACGTGGACTTCCCGGCGGCGATGGAACGACAGAACCGGAACCGCGAGCGCTCCAACGCCCAGTTCCAGAAGTGGCTGGAAGAGACCACGGACTTCTACCAGGGTGAGGCGAGCTTCGTGAGCGATCACGAGGTGCGAGTCGGCGACGACACCATTCGCGGCGAGACGATCTACATTCACACCGGCGCCACGGCGCGAATCCCATCGATCCCGGGGATTGACGAGGTGGCGTATCTGGACAACAAGGGCATCCTGAGCCTGAGCGAGCTGCCCGAGCATCTCATCGTGATTGGAGGCAGCTACGTCGGCCTGGAGTTCAGCCAGGTCTTCCGGCGATTCGGCAGCAAGGTCACCGTGCTCGAACGCGGGCCCCGGATCATGAGCCGCGAGGACGAGGACGTTGCCGAAGAAGCGACGAGAATCCTCGCCTCCGAGGGCATAGAGTTCGTGCACAACGTACAGGTCGAGTCGGTCTCCCCGGAAGGCGGCGTGACGGTTCGCGCAACGGTGGCCGGCGAAGAGAAAACGATCTCCGGCTCCCATCTTCTGATGGCGACGGGCAGGAAACCGGAGACCGAAGCCCTGAATCTTTCGGCCGCCGGCGTTGAAGTGGACGGACGGGGGTTCATCGAGGTCAACGAGTATCTCCAGACCAGCGCTCCGCATATCTACGCCGTGGGCGACGTCAACGGAGGCAGCGCCTTCACGCACACGTCCGTTCACGACGGACAGGTCATCGTGAAGAACCTGGAGGGCCGGGACTGGCGCCGGGGCGACCGCATCCCTATCTACGCCATGTTCATGGATCCACCCCTGGGACGCGTGGGGATGAACGAGGACCAGGCAAGAAAGAGCGGGCGAAGGGTGCTCAAAGGCGTCATGCCCATGAGCAGCATCGCACGAGCTCGTGAGAAGGACGAGACGGCGGGCCTGGTGAAGATTCTCGTGGAGGCGGACTCCGGTCAGCTCCTGGGAGCCGCGGTCTTTGGAACCGGCGGCGACGAAGTCGTCAACCTGCTCGCCACCTGGATGTATACGCGTCTACCGTATACCGAACTGCAGAAGGCCGTGCTCGTCCATCCCACCGTAGCGGAGCTCATGCCGTACGTGTTCGAAAACCTGGAGCCGTTGGAGAGCTCGTAGACCGTACGGTCGTTTCCGTACTGGAGCTCCACCTCGTCGCCGGGCCGCATACC
>CAZICD010000083.1:0-7663 GCA_964537725.1 uncultured Spirochaetaceae bacterium
GAGAAGAAGCCGCCGCGCGAGCCGTAGCGCAGCCACTCGTTGCGCTGCCTGCGCGCGCGCGGGGCGGTCAGCGTGTCGACGATGAACCCGGCGTACCCCTCCGGATCGTCGGAGCGCGAGTAGCAGAGCCGGATCTCGATGGGCTCCTGCTCGTAGAACCGCTGCAGCGCCTCGGCGGTCGCCTGAAAGCTTCCCAGCGACATCGCCTCGAGCGGCGAGCGCAGCGCGCCCGCCTGGTCGAGGACGGCGAGTACGAGTCGCCCGCCGCCCTGCTTCTGGAAGAGCGAAACGAGCTCGCGAATCATGAAGAGGTAGCCCTTGACCTCCGCGTCGGTGCGGTTCTCGACGCTGACGATGGAGCTGTCGTGGAAGGGGACCGATTCGCGCACCGGCGAGAAGACGACGACGGCCTCCGCGAGGCGGCCGTGGAGGTTCTGGCCGTGCAGCACGACCGAGCGCGCCGAAAGCGCCGACCGCCGGTTCCACGAGACGGTGGACGTGCCCTCCGGCGGGGTGAAGGTCTCGAGCGGCCCGCTTCGGGCGACGAGGACCGCGCGGTCGCGGGCGGCTGTCTCGTCGACGACCCGGGCGAGCAGCTCGCTTGACTTGCCGGTGACGAGACAGGCCTGCTCCATGCCTCGTGATAGTACAGGCGCCCATGGGCCGGGTCAACGCCCGCTGCGCCGCGCGGCTCGGGGGTGCGGCTACGCGAGGGGGCGCCAGGCGAGGTGGCCGCGCGCGGCGGGCTCGCCGGACGACGCCTGGACCACCTCGAAGCGGTCGGTCGTCGCGTCCGCGACGAGCCGCACCGTGTACGCGTCGTCGAGGAGCGTTTCCTTGAGGAAGTCGACCGCGAGCTCGCCCGCCTCGTTCTCGAGCGGGCGCGTCGGGTCGAGCGCGTCGAGCACCCACTCGAGGTACGCCGCGTTGTTCACGTGCCGGTACTGGTCGATGTCGTGGTAGCGCACCGGCGACGGCCCGACGGTGCGGACGCTGCCCGCCGGATCCGTGGCCCCGGGCAGCGCCGGCTCGCGCGCGAGGTCGCCGTCGTACTCGGGCGGAGACGTCACGATATCGGCGACGACGCGCTCCGGGCGGATGGGCCGCCCGCGCCCCCCGTCCACGACGAGCCACCCGCTCGACGCGCGGCCGAGGAGCTCTTCGGCGTCGTCGAGGAGCACGAACTCGCGCAGCGCGAGGAGCTTCTGCGTTCCCACCGGGAAGGTGCGAACGGTGAATCGCTCGCCCCACCGCGGGTACCGGCGCATCGAGAGTCGCAGCCGCGAGAGCACCCAGAAGAGCTCTCCCTCCTCGCGCTGCGTGAACCCCTTGCCCAGCAGGCTCGCGTGCTGCCACGCCGCCTCCTGCAGCATCCGCAGCAGCACGACGATCCGAAGCCGTCCGTCGGGTTCGACCTCGTACGATCGAACGAGAAACCGTTCCACGTGTCGAGCTCCGCCGCCCGTCGACGCCCCCTCACTCACCTGTGCCTCCCATGCCGATCGCCTCGAGGAGCGCGCCCACCCGATACCCGGACGCCCGCTCGGCGCGCTCGAGGCGCTCGAGAAGCGAGGACAGCGCGACGACCTCCTCGACGAGCCGCTCGCTCGCGGCGCGGTCCTCCGGGGCGACCTCGTCCATGCTGACGAGCGCGGTCGTGAAGAGCCACCATCGAAGCTCTTCCATGCGCTCTCTGGCGAACCATACCTCGTCCTCGTATCGATTGAAACCCAGGTACGTCGTCGCCTCGCCGTCGGCGAGCAGCTCGGTCATCACATCGCGCAGCGGATCGGCGCTCGACGCGAACCGCTCCCACCAGCGGCCGTGCGTGAGCAGGAGCTTGACGAGCCAGGGCCACCCCTCGTCGACGCGGCGCGACCGGAACGCCCGCTCCGCGCGGCCTGTGAGGCCCCACTCGTCGCAGACGCCGGCGGGCGAAGGGTAGACGTCTCCGAGCGGCCTCAACAGCAGCCAGGTCGCGAGGAGGTCGCGCCGGTCGCTCCGTTGCTCGATCGCGGTCGTGTACGCGGCGATCGCGGCGCGGAAGTGCGCCGGCTCCTCGGCCGCGGTCTCGAGCTGGAGGAAGGGGATCCGCTCGACGGCGCGAATCCCCTGCGCGAGCGACGCGGCCGCGCTGTCGATCGCCGCCGCGCTGCCGATCGGGGTCGCCGGATCGATCGCGGTCCCCGCGTCGATCGGGCGGTAGGTATGCGCGACGCCGAGAAAGGCGCGGTAGGCCTCGGCGAGCCTGCCGAGCGCCTCGTCGCGGATCGTCTCGCGACCGATCATCGCCTCGTGCAGCAGGTGGTAGGTCCGGCTGTTCACGACAGCGGCGTAGAGGTCGAGCAGCGGCCGCAGCGCCACCTCGCGGAGCGCGTCCTCCACATCCGGCGTCCCGCCGCCGGCGAGCTCGTCGGCGAGCTGCGCGTAGTGGCCCTCGTCGTTGTCCGTTACCTCGTGAAAGTCCAGGAAGACCTGGCTCTGATAGCCGGCGAGCTCGACGAACAGGCCGCGTTCGTGCAGCTCGCGGCTCGAGCGGATGAACCAGAGCCCGCTGCGCTCGTCGCGGAAGAGGCAGTAGGAGCCGTGCTCGGGGCGAAGACCGAGCGCCGTGGCGAGCTCGCTGCGCCGGTGTTCCCTGCGTCCGTCGCTCGTGCGCTCCACGTAACCGACGGAGGTCCGGATCCATCCCCAGGCGCGCTCCCAGGCGTTGTTGTAGAGTACGAGCGCGCGCTCGGCGCCGGCGCCGTTGGAATAGGCGAACACGTTGTCGTTCACCGTGCCGTTCTCGCCGAACAGATCGTAGAGAAGGAAGTTCTCCACGCCGCTGAAGAGGTGGCGCCGACGCATGAGCGGGAAGATCTCGCGCTCGTGCCGCGCGACGAGCTCGCGGTCGGGCCGCTCGTCCAGATAGGCGCGCCGGTACTCCATCCCGTACTTTTCGGTGAACCCCTCCACCTGCCCGTGCCCGAACATGGGAAGTCCGGGCATGGTGACCATCAGCGTGCAGACGCCAACGTACTTGTCGCCCTTCCCGAACTGCGCGACCGCCGTCTCCTCGTCGGGATTGTTCATGAAGTTCACGAACCGCTTCAGGACCTCCTTGTCGAACTCGAGCGTGTTCCTGATCGTCTGGCGGTACTTCGCGTTCTCTTCGGCCTTGAGCATGTTCATGAAGGCCGAGTTGTACACGCGGTGCATGCCCAGCGTACGGACGAAGTAGCCCTCCATCATCCAGAAGGCCTCCGCGAGCAGGAGGGTGTCGGGCGCCTCGGCGGCGACCCGGTCGACCACCTCGCGCCAGAACTCGTTCGGCATCGCGGCGTTGAAGGCCTCGGCGCTCATGCCGTGCTCGGCGCGGGAGGGGATGTCGCCGCCACCTCCGGGCTCCGGGTACCAGAGACGCTGAACGTGTCGCTTCGCGAGCGTCATCGCCGCGTCGAAGCGGATGATGGAGAAGTTGCGCGCGACGTGGAGGATCGTGCGGATCACCGCCTCGCGCACATCGGCCTTCAGGAAATCGAGCTGCGCCGTGTCGTTCCACGGCATGCTCGTCCCGTCGTTTCCGTGGTAGATGAACCGCTCGTTACCCGTTCCGAGATCGACCCGCCTGAAGACGACCGCCGCGTCGGAGCGCGAGTAGTAGTGGTCCTCCAGGTAGACGCCCACCTGCGGTACGCCGCTGAGGTTCTCGCCTGAGAAGGTGTACGAAGGATAGGGCGGGTGGTCGAGCTGGATGAACCAGTCGGGGTGTTCGATCACCCACCGCCCGTCGATCCCCGTGTGGTTGGGCACCATGTCGCTCGCGAGCCTGATGCCGCGCGCCTCGCACCGGCGCCGCAGGTCGGCGAGCGCGTCCCATCCGCCAAGCGACGAGGCGATCTCGTACTCGTAGAGCGCGTAGGCGCTCGCCTCCGCCTCCGGGTTGCCCATCGCTTGCTTGATCCGACGGCTCGCCGCGCTGCGCTCCCACAGCCCGATCAGCCAGAGGCCGGTGAACCCCCAGCCGGCGAGCCGGTCGAGCTCGTCGTCGGGAATCTGGTCGAGCCGCGAGATCTCGCGCCGATAGCGCTGCGAGAGCTGATCGAGCCACACGAGCGTGCTCTTCGCGATCAGAACCACACGCGGCATCCAGTCCCGGTCGGGCGAGAAACGCTCGGGGTCGCCGCCCTCGTAGCGGTAGACGCGCGTGGGCCCGGGCCCGGCGAAACCCGCCTTCGCCTCCTCGCGCAGCACGTCGATACCCCGCAGGAGCCGGGAGAGGTAGGCGCCGAGCATGCCGCCCCACCGCTCGCGGATCCACGCGAGCTGGTCGTAGAGGCTCTCCGGGAAGAGTCGAGCGGGGGTGCGCAGCATCTCCACCAGCGGCTGATCGTCGGGGCCGAAGCGGGGTCTGCCGGTGAAGTGCTCTGCGAGCGCGTCAACGATCTCGCGGTAGCCCGCGGCCTGCTCGAGCGAACGGTCGTCGAAGAGCTCGGAGAACGGTGAGAAGGCCGGGTTGGTGTTCTCCAGCGCGAGCATGAGCATCTCTTCGAACATGACTTCGCGTCCGGACCGTCCGTCGATCTCGCGTCCGAGGTACGACGCGAGGTTCTCCTCTCCGCGGTAGACCGGCGTGGGCGGGAAATCGTCGGCGAACGCCCGGATCGCCCCGTCGACCCGTTCCTCGCCGAAACGCGTGGTGAGCGCCTCGAGCGCCTCCGCGACCGATTCGCTGCCGTGCTCGTCGCGGTAGAGCGCGACGACGTGGTGGAGGATCTCGTCGATGAGGCCCATCGCGTTGATGTCGCCGGCGCGCGCGACGCGGTCGGGCCGACGCGTGAGGTCGCGCTCGCGGTTCATCGCCTGCGCGAGCCGGCGGGTAGCCTGCATGTCCGCGAGTACGACGTTGCCGGAGGTCGCGTAGAGCGGCCCGCCGATCCGGTACTTGTCGCGCGCCGAGCGGCGGACGTGCAGCTCGCGCGAGAGCGGAGGCAGCGGCGCGTCGAGACGGGAGATGGAGAGGTCCACTGGTCGGTCGGTCACGCTACACCTCCCGGCGCTACACCGCGCGGCGGCGCCGGCTCTCGAGCATGGGCCGCAGCACCGAATGCAGCTCGTGGTGTCCGGCGAGCTCCTCGATCGTCACGGGCAGCCGGTAGCTCCAGTTGTGCTCGCCCATGGTTCCGGGCACGTTGACCCGCTCGTCGTCCGGGTTCTCGGGGACGATGCCGTCCACGAGCGCGAGCAGGTCCTGCGCCTGGAACACGCACAGCGCGGAGCTCGTGTGAAGCAGCGCGTCGGTGATCTTCCGCGCGGCGTCGGGGTCGTAGACGGGCGGCGGATCGCCCGGCAGGCCGAGCGTCGCCCAGAAGGGATGCCGATCGGCCTCCTGCTGCCACCAGCCGCGCATCGTCGACGTATCGTGGACCGAGGGGGCGCAGACGCTGAGAAAGGGGTACTCGGCGGGCGGAATGTAGGGTTGTCCCGCCTCGTGCCAGAGGCGCGACCAGCGGGGGATGCGCAGGCCAAGGATGCGCAAATCCGCGAGGACACCGGGGACGCAGGCGGGGATCGCGCCCAGGTCCTCGGCGCACGGCAGCATATCGGTGGTCTCGCGCATGAAGGCGAGCAGGCGTCGGCCCTGCTCCTCCCACATCCGTTCGGACTCGCGACCTAGCTCCGCCGCGAGGTCGGCGAATCGCTCCTTCTCGTCGTCTCCCATCCCCTCGAAGCGCGTGCAGGCTTCGTACGACCAGGTGGGAACGAAGGTGTCGTGCTCCAGCCGCACGAGCGCGCGGTCGCGGTACTGCGCGAGCAGCCAGTCGCGGGCCTGCTGCGACAGGTCGAGCGCGAGGATGTCGCGCTCGCCGCGGATCGTCGGCGCGAAGAGGTAGAGGTCCTGATCGTCGATGCGCTGGAGGCAGAGCTCCACGGCCCGATCCGCCTCTTCGCCCAGCGCCGCCCGCACGGCGTCGCCGCCGACGTGCGGCTCGGCGAGCCAGCGGATACGCCCGTTGTCCAGCCCGGCGTCGTGCAGGCGCTCGCGCGATGCGGTCGCGCCGGGCACGAAGTGCCCCAGGTATCCCGTTACTTCGTCCGACGGAATGCTCCACACGCGAAAGAACCCCAGCACGTGGTCGATGCGGTACGCGGCGTAGTACCGGGCGGCGTGACGCAGACGTTCCTTCCACCATCGAACGTCGTCGCGCTCGAGCTCCGGCCAGTCGTAGATGGGGAGCCCCCAGTTCTGTCCGGTCGCGCTCTGCGCGTCGGGCGGGGCTCCGGCGCGCAGCCAGCTCGAGAAGTACTCACGGTGCGCCCACGTGTCCACGCTGTCCTCGTTGATGAGGATGGGTAGATCTCCCTTGAGGACGATGCCGCGGTCCGCGACCGCTCGCGCGGCGGCGGAGAACTGCTCGTCCAGGCGCATCTGCACCCACACGTGAAAGGTGAGCTCGTGCTCGTTCTCTTGAGTCGACCAGAGCGCGCCCAGGAGCTCCGGGGTCGGGTCGCGGAACTCGGGCCACTCCTTCCACGAGGCGCCTGCGTTTCGTGCCTTCAGCATCTTGTACGCCGCGTACTCGCCCGCCCACGGGTTGTGGTCTACGAAGGCCCGCGTCGCGCGCCTGATCGCCGGGTCGCCGGCTACTGCGTCGAAGATCTCGCGCAGGAGCGCGCGTTTGGAGTCGAGCAGCGCGCCGTAGCGCAGCCGATCGCGCGCGCCGTGCTCGCGGCGAATCGCGTCGAGCGCCGCGTCGACACGCGCGCGGGTCTGCGCGGGGAGCGCGTCCAGCTCCGGGAGGTCGCCGATCCGCAGGTAGAGCGGGTGGAGCGCGAATGCGCTGAGCGCGCTGTACGGAGACGACTGCCAGCCGGTGTCGTTCACCGGAAGGATCTGGATCGCGTCCAGTCCGACGTCGGCGCACCAGTCGGCGAGCGCCGGCAGATCGGCAAACTCGCCAACGCCGACCGACTCCTGCGACCGCAGCGCGCTCACCGGTACGAGGACGCCGGTGAGGTACCTCGTCAGACCGGGGAATGTCATCCGCTGCGCCTCGTCACGGGTGCCTCCTCCCTTCAAAGATAGCCGTTTCCGGCACGGTCAGTAACCACCCGCCTGACCGTCGCCACGCGGGTCGCTGCCGCACCAGAGCAGCCCGTCGTCGCCGCGCGCGATGATCTGTCCCAGACCGAAGACGGCACGGCGCGTTCCACCCACCTCCTGGACACGATGCCCGCGCGTGCGAAGCGCATTCACCAGGGACGCGTCCATGGAGTCCTCCACGAGGACCGTGCCGTCGGGTGCGCCGTCGGCGAGCTGGAAGCGCGGGGCGTCGAGCACGCTCTGCGGATCCATCCCCTCGTCGACCATCCGGGCGATGACCTGCAGGTGCCCCTGCGGCTGCATCATCCCGCCCATCACGCCGAAGACGGCGGCGAGCTCGCCCGACTCGCGCGTGAGGAGGCCGGGAATGATCGTGTGGTAGGGGCGCTTGCGCGGCGCGAGCGCGTTCGCGTGGCCCTCCTCGAGCACGAAACCCCGGCCGCGGTTCTGCAGCGAGAACCCGCAGCCGCGGGGGACGATACCGGTCCCGAACCCCATGAAGTTGCTGTTGATGAACGAGCAGCCGTTTCCCTCGGCGTCGACCACCGAGAAGTAGACCGTGTCCGGCCCGACGGT
>CAZICD010000083.1:7763-17164 GCA_964537725.1 uncultured Spirochaetaceae bacterium
CGGTACGCGTTCAGCGCGAGCAGCGCCGCGAGCCCCTGACCGTTCGGCGGGCACTCCCAGACGCGGTAGTCGCCGTAGGGCACCGAAATCGGGTCGACCCACTCGCCGGCGTGAGCGGCGAGATCGTCCATCGTCATCACGCCGCCCTCGTGCTCGAGCTCGGCGACGATGCGCTCGGCGATCCATCCGCGGTAGAAGACCTCGCGGCCGTCGCTACCGAGCTCCTCGAGCACGCGCGCGAGCCCCGGGTTGCGGAAGCGTTGCCCGACCCGCGGCGCGGCGCCTCCGATCATGAGCTCGCCGCCGTTGCGGTGCGCGGAGAGCTGCCGCTCGGCGCCGGCGCCCCACCAGAGCGCGGTCATCGACTCGAGCGAGAAACCTTCGCGCGCGAGACGCACCGCCGGGGCGAGCACCCGCGACATGGGCAGCCGGCCGAGCTCGCCGTGGACGGCGAACCACGCGTCGGCGGCGCCGGGGACGGTGACGGTATGCGCGTGAAAGTCGGGAAGCGCCTCGCCGGAGTCGGTGCGCACGGCGACGCGGCGCGCCTGTTCGAGCGTGAGCGCGGCGGGGCTGCGGCCCGAACCGTTGTACGCGCGCACCGCACCGGTGGTCGCGTCGTAGAAGAGGCAGAAGGCGTCGCCGCCTAAGCCCGTGGAGCACGCCTGCGTGACCTGCAGCGCGGCGGCTACGGCGACCGCGGCGTCCGCGGCGGTTCCGCCGGCGCGCAGGACGGAGAGACCCGCTTCGGTGGCGAGCGGCTGGCTGCTCGCGACGGCCGCGGTGGGTGCGATCACGACCGAGCGACGGGATTGGTAGGCGTAGTTGGAGTCGATGGAGAAGGTCATGTCATGCCTCGCGCCGGATACGGCTCGTGACGATCCCCGCCACGAAGAGCTGCCACGGATGGTAGATTACGAGCGGCAGAAGCGCAACGCCCAGGATGTCCTGCCCCTCGAAGAAGATCGTCAGGAGCGGCGCACCGAGCGCGAGCGTCTTCATGGGCCCCACGAAGAGCGCGGCGATGCGGTCCTCACGGTTGAGGCGCAGGAGCGCGGAGATCGCCAGGACCAGGCCGATCAGAACGAGGTGCGAGACCATCAGGTAGAGCAGCGGCCAGACGAGCTCGGGGGCGTAGCGCGCGAAGTTCGGGTTGGCTCCGGTGCGGGCGAAGGCGATCAGGACGATGACGAGGATGAGCGCGTTGCTCGCGACGCCGAGCCGCTTGCCGTTTCGATCGGCCCATTCGTGCATCCGCATCCGCAGCACCTGGCCGATCACGATCGGCAGAAGCATATTGACCGCGAGACCCTGCAGCGTGTCGAGCAGCTGCGAGGCGGGAAGCGCGCGGCCGGAGCTCGACAGGAGCAGCGAGAGCAGGATGGGCGAGAGAAAGATCCCGGCGGTATTCGCGAGCGCGGCGTTGAAGACCGCGGCGACCGTGTTGCCGTTGTTCGTCTGCGTGAAGACGATGCAGCTCGAGACGGCGGTGGGAAGCACCGAGAGCGCGAAAATGCCCACGATGAGCTGGCCGTCGAGCGCGTCGGCGAAGAGCGGGATCGCGGTGAGGAAGTAGAGGGGGGCGAGCACGAAGATGAAGAGCTGGAGAAAGACGTGCAGGCGCGGCGTCGCGAGATCCTGGCGGATTCGATCGGAGGGGAGCTTGACCCCGGTGATGAGGAAGAGGACGAAGACGATGACGCGGTTCGTCCAGCCGCCCGGGTTGAGGAGCTCACCGCGCTCGGCGAGGAGGAAGCCCACCGCCATCGCGAGCAGAAGCCCGACGAGAAACCAGTTCTTCTTGAGCCAGGGCATACGCCCTTATACACCATGCGGCCACTATGGAAAACCGTTTCGCCTTCGTGTAGGTTTGGATCGAGTGATACGCACCACCACCGCCCACCGTAGCGCGCTCCCGCGCGCCGCAGCCGCCCTGCTCGCGCTGCTTCTCGTCGCCGCCCCGGCCTCCGCGCAGTTCGCGCGCGGTCCCTCTCCGCTTCCCGAGCGCAGCGTCGTCGTGCGGCTCCTGCCCGGGGGCCGTCTCGAACGATCGAACGACGTCGGTCACAGCTGGCGCCCGGTCTCGGGCCTGCCCGAGCGCGTGCTCCCCGAGGAGCGTGCCGGCGAGGCGCTTCCGGTGACGGCCTTCGCGGCGAGCCCGCCCGCGCCCGACGACCCGGCAGCCCGCGCGGCGCTCGCCTCCTCGCCGGGCGTGAAGCGGCCCGGCTACTCCGTCGTCCAGCCCGGCGATCCCGCGCTCGCGGCGGTGGCCGATCGTCTGTTCGTCAGCACCGACGCGCTCGCCTCGTGGAACGAGGTCGACCTCGGCGAGACGATCAACCGCTCGACGCACATCACGGCGCTCGCGATCGACCCGGCCGACCCGTCGCACTGGCTCGCCGGCACCTCGTACGACGGACTCTACCGCACCCGCGACGCGGGGGTGAGCTGGACCGACCTCACCGCCGATCGCGGCGCGTGGCCCATCTACTCCGGCGCCGGGTTCTTCGAGGAGATCGCGGCGCTCTGGTTCACCGCGCAGGGGGACGTGCTGCTGCAGGCCGGCTTCGGGCAGGGGTTTCTTCGCGTAGGGCTCGACCCGCTCTCGGTCGCGCGGCTGCGGCCGCTGCGCGAGGGCGACGAGTCGTACGGCGCGCTCGCGCGCGCGCTCGGGTCGCCGTGGGGCGCGGGGGTCGCGGCGCCGACCGGCCGCGCGGGGGGCGACAGCGGCAGGGACCAGGCCGCGGGCGCGGCCTCCGCCGGCGCCGGGCAGGCCGGGAGCGGCGCGGGCGACCGCCTCGCGCGCGCCGCCGACCGCACCGGCATCTACCTCGCCGCGAGAAACGCCGTGCGCGAGAAACTCCCCGGGTACTTCGACTACCTCGACCGGCACGGCTTCGACAGCGTGGTCGTCGACTTCAAGGACGACGAGGGTCACGTGACCTACGATTCGGCGCTCGAGCTTCCTCGCGCGGCCGGGGCGGTGCAGCCCACCATCGATCCACGCTTCCTCGTGGAGGAGGCGGCGAGGCACGACATCTACGTGGTCGCGCGCATCGTCGTCTTCAAGGACCCCATGCTCTGGGCGTTCGACGGCCACCGCTACGCGCTCTGGGACGACCGCCGCGACCGCCCGTGGGGCGTCTTCCGTACCTACACCGACGAGGAGTCGGGCGAGTCGCGAACGGTACAGGTGGAGCACTGGGCCGACCCGTACTCGCCCGAGGTCTGGGAGTACGTGATCTCGATCGCGCGGGAGGCGGCGGCCTTCGGCGTGGACGAGATCCAGTTCGACTATATCCGCTTCCCCTCCGACGGCTTCACCGACGACATCCGCGCGCGCTACGCCTCAGACGGCGCCGACCGCACGCAGGCGCTCGAAGGCTTCCTCGCCGCCGCCCGGCAGGAGATCGACATCCCCATCGGGATCGACGTCTTCGGCTTCAACGCGTGGGCGCAGATGAGCTACCTGGGGCAGGACATCACGCGCCTCGCGCGCTACGTGGACGTGATCAGCCCCATGTTCTACCCGTCGCACTTCGCGCGGGCCTTCCTGCCGCGCTTCTCGTACCTCGGGCGCGCGGAGGTGATCTACGACCTGGGCACGCGCCGGGCGCGCGAGCTCGCCGCGCGCGCAGACGCCGCAGCGGTGGCGGGGACCGACGGCGGCACGACCGGCTCCACGCTGATCCGGCCGTACATCCAGGCGTTCCTCATAGGCGACGAGCTCGAGTACGACACGCCCACCTACCGGCGCTACCTCGACCTGCAGGTCGAAGCGTCGGAACGCGCCCGTTCGAGCGGCTACACGCTCTGGAACGCGTCGGGCCGGTACTACATGCTTCCGTGACTGTGTTATAGTGCGCGAATGCAGTCTGTTGCTCAGTGGGCCGAACGGATTCTCGACTCGGTCGAGACCGTTTTCTTTGGCAAGCGAAACGTCATCGAGCGGTTGCTCGTCGCGTTGCTCTGCCGCGGACACGTCCTGCTCGAGGACGTCCCGGGCATGGGCAAGACGATTCTCGCGCGCGCTCTCGCGGCGAGCCTGGGCGGGCACTTCTCGCGCATCCAGTGCACACCCGACCTCCTCCCCGCGGACATCCTGGGGGTGAGCGTCTACAGCCCGAAGGACGGGACGTTCACCTTCCGCGAAGGGCCCATCATGGCGAACATCGTCCTCGTCGACGAGATCAACCGCGCGACCCCGCGCACGCAGTCGGCGCTGCTCGAGGCGACCGGCGAGGGTCAGGTCAGCATCGAGGGCAAGCGCCGCGAGCTCCCCGAGCCCTTCTTCCTGATCGCGACCGAGAACCCCGTCGAGTTCGAAGGAACCTTCCCGCTGCCGGAGGCGCAGCAGGACCGATTTCTCCTCTCGATGAGCATCGGCTACCCCGAGCGCAGCGTCGAGCAGCACATCGTCGACAGCCAGCGCCGCCTGACCCACCCCGTCGTCGACGTGCAGCCGGTGAGCGAGATCACCGACGTCCACGAGCTGCAGGAGCAGGTCGTCGAGGTGCACGTGGACCAGGACGTGATGGACTACGTCAGCGGGCTCGTCGAGGCGAGTCGGGAGCACCAGAACGTACGCATCGGCGTCAGCCCGCGCGGCACGCTCGCGCTCTACAAGGCGTCGCAGGCTCTCGCCGCGCTTCGCGACCGCGACTACGTCATCCCGGAGGACGTGAAGGAGCTCTGCCGTCCTGTTTTCTCCAAGCGCATCATCCTCACGAGCCAGGCGGTCATCCGCGGGGTCTCGGTCGATTCGGTGATCACCTCGCTGCTCGATTCGGTGCCGACCCCGGTGGTACCGGAGCAGCGGGCGTGAACGGACGGAGCATCGCGCTCGTCGTAGCGGGCCTCTTTCTCGCGCTGTTCTTCCCCTCGTACGTGGTCCAGTGGATCGGCTACGTGATCGTCGCCACGGTGGGGCTGAGCTTCGCCTACTCGCGGTCGGTACACGCCGGACTGGAGATCGACCGCGAGGAGAGCTCCCTGCGCGCCTACCAGCACCAGGTCGTCACGGTACGCATCCGCATCAGGAACACGAGCCCGCTGCCGGTCCCGCACCTCGTGGTCACCGACAACCCGGGCAGCCTCTACACCGGCGAGGAGAACAGCCGGCTGATGAGCCTGCGCGGGAAGGAGCGCACCGAGCTCGTCTACGACATCCGCGGGATGAACCGCGGCGCGTACCGAATCGGCCCAATCACGGTCCGTTACGCCGATCCCCTGGGTCTCTACCCGGTGGCGGAGACGATCATGCAGGAGACGCGCCTCGTCGTGTATCCGCATATCTACCCGGTTGAGCTTCCGGTCCACCGCGGGCTGCCGGCGGGAAGCATCACGACCACGAGTCGGATCTACGAGGACCCCACGCGCTACCGCTCGGTGCGCGAGTACGTGCCGGGCGACGAGATCCGACGGATCAACTGGAAGGCGAGCGCGCGGCTGGGCGAGCTCCACTCGACCGAGTGGCTGCCCACGATCAACGTTCCGGTGATGATCCTGCTCAACCTCACCGCGAACACCTACGAGCAGCGCAACCGTTACCGCCACACCGAACGCACGATCGACGCGGCGGCGAGTCTCGTCCATCATCTGGTCAACCGCGGCCAGGAGGTGGGCCTCGTGACGACCGGGTTGATCAGGGGCGCGCCGGAGCGCATCATGCCGTTCGTGCGCGTGGGCGCGGGGACGGCGCACGCGGTGGGCATTCTCGAGACGCTCGCGCAGCTGGAGACGAACGACCTGGACGACGATCCGGTGGAGCGCTTCCTCGAGCGCGGCGCGATTTCGTACGGGACGCGTCTGTTCTATCTGGGCGCGCCGCTGCACCCGGATTCGGTCGCCGCGCTGGTGAGCTCCATGGGTGACCGATCGCTGCTGCGGCTCTACTACACCGACGAAGGCGTCGCCAACTGGGACGATCTGTCGATCGAATCCGTCCGCGTCTATCGAATAACGGAGCACGGAGATGAGCTCTTCGCGATTCAAACCTGAGCTCTACCGAGTCCTGATCCATCCGGCGATGAGCATCTTCGTCTCGTCGAGCGGTGTCCTCGCGGCGATCTGGCTCGTCGTAGTGAACTTCGGCGTCCCGTCGCCCGGCGCCGGCATCATCGTTTCGGTCGTCGTCGCCACGCTGCTCGAGGCCGCGGTGGGCAATATCCTCTACCGCCAGCGCGCCGGCATCGGCAATCGCGTGCGCGAGCTCGTCATCTACCTCATCGTGCTCTACGCGGTCTTCTCGCTCGCGCGCAGCGGCCCGCTGGGCGAGCGGTTCCTGCCCGACTTCGCGCAGGTACTGCCGGTCCTCGCCGCGGCGGCCGCCTGGCTCGTAGCCTTCGTCTTCCACAACCGGCTTCGCGGCCGCGAGGCTCTCCTGCGCACGTACGCCGGCAAGCACGGATCAGAGCTGCGACACACGGTGCTCGACCGGCAGCACGACATGGCGCAGACGGTGGCCCAGCTGCGCAACGCGCGCAGGCTCATCGGCGGCCTGTTCGTCGTGCTCTGCTTCCTCGCCATCTTCGGGGCGATCGATCCGCTGGGGCTGAGCGTGTTGCGGGCGGGCTCCGGCGCCTTCGTCGTGCTCGTCGTCTACGGAATCAGCGCGATCGCGACGGTGGGAAACCTGAACGCCTTCATCGACGAGTACGCGGCGAACGGCGAGGGCATAGCCGTACCGCTTCGCTTCCAGCGCCGTCGCGCGGTCCTCTCCGCCGCGATCATCGCGCTCGTCCTGCTCATCGCCTTCGTGCTCGCCCGCAACCGCAGCGTGCTCCCGCTCGAGGCGATCGCCGACTTCTTCCGCTGGCTCGGGAGCCTGTTCGAGCGCGATCCGAACGAGAGCTACGAGCCGCCCTCGTTCGAAGCCCCGGAGCAGCAACAGCAGCTCCCGCCGGAGCTGCTCGAGATGCTGGAGGGCACCGAGGAACGCGAGCCGCCGCTGTGGCTGCGCGTGCTCGCCGAGCTGCTGCGGCGCCTCGCGCTCTCGGCGCTCGTCGTCGGGGTGGCGCTGCTCATCTTTGGCCCGCTGTTCTCGAAGAGCTTCCGCGAGGCGCTCCGCGACCTCAAACCGGGGGCCTTCCTGAAGGGGTTGTGGAACGATCTGAAGCGCAGACTGCGCGTTCTGGGCCGATTTCTCAGGCACGGGTTCCGTCGGCGCCGGCACGGCGAGACGGAGGACGAGGCCGACGAGCCGCAGAACGACGGACGGTGGCGCGAGCGGCAGTGGAAGCCGGGGATGCGCAAGCGGCGACAGATGGAACGGGTGGTCCAGGTGTTCCTCGAGGTCGCACGGTGGGGCGAGCGCCACGGCGTGAGCTATCACCGCACCGAGGGCACGCACGAGTACCTCGCGCGCATCGCCACGGTACGACCCGAGCGCTACGCGGACACGGTCGCGGTGGCCGACACCTTCTGCGAGGCGAAGTTCAGCCGCCACCTCGTACCGAGAGAGCAGATGCGGGAGTACGTGCGGTCGGCGAGACGGATTGCGAAGAGCGAGTAGCGGACGTCAGCTCAGCTCGTTTATCTTGTCGCGGATCCGGGCCGCTTCCTCGTAGTCCTCGTCCTCGACGGCCTTCTCGAGCTCCTGCTCGAGCCGATTCCGTTCTATCTCGCGCGGATCGGGCACATCGACCTTCGGATCCTCTTCGGTGATCAGATTGATCGCGATGCCGGCCTCCTCCACGATCGACTCCGCGATGTAGAGGGGGCAGTGGATGCGCGCGGTGATCCCCAGCGCGTCGGACGGACGGCTGTCGATGACGATCTTCTTCAACCCCTGCTTCATGACGATGCGGGCATAGAAGGTGCCGTCCTTCAGCTCCGTGATGTCGACCCGGTCAATAGTCGCGTTGAGCTTCTCCATCATCGTGATGAACAGGTCGTGCGAGAGCGGGCGCGGCATGGGTACGTTCCCCAGTCCGATGAGAATCGACTGAGCTTCGAGTTGGCCGATGAAGATGGGCACCGCTCGCTCGCTGCCGATGGGCTTCACCAGGACGGCGTTCCCCTTGTCGGTTCGGGCGACGGTCCAGATTTCCGCCTCGACCAGCATGATGTTCTTCATCGCCCTTTAATAGTACGATGGGCAGGCCGATTTTTCAAACCGAGGGGCGGGTTTTCCAGCCGCCCGGTGGCCGCTCACCGCCCGCGCCCGGCCTCCCGTGCGGCCAGCACGGCGTTGCGGAAGAGCGCGAGGCCCCCGTCGGGGTCGACGGGCCGATCGCGCCAGTGCGGGTGGTTCTGCGCCACGAGGTAGGCCTCCGGGTGCGGCATCATGCCCAGGACGTTTCCGGTCGTGTCCACGATACCGGCGATCGACCCTGCCGAGCCGTTCGGGTTCCGGTTCGCGTAGCGCACGGCGACGAGCCGGCGCGCCTCGAGCTCGGCGAGCACCGGGGCGTCGCGCGTGACGAATCGGCCCTCCCCGTGACGCACGGGAATGTCCAGCCGGTCCAGACCCGTGAGCCACGGCGACTCGCACGCCGGGTCGAACTCGACGGTGACCCACGAATCCTCGAAGAGCCCCGAATCGTTGTGCACGAGCGAGACCTCCTGCGCGAAACTCCCGTCCAGGTCCGGGAGCAGGCCCAGCTTCACGAGCACCTGAAACCCGTTACAGATGCCCAGAACGAGCCCGCCGTCGCGGCGGAACGCGTCGAGGCGGGGCCGCAGCTCCTGAAGCCGGTGCGCGAGCATCCGGCCGGATCCCACGTGGTCGCCGTAGGAGAAGCCCCCGGGCACCGCGAAGACGCCGGCGCGCTCGACGAGATTGCGGTCGGCGAGGAGGTCGGCGAGATGAACCTCGTCGACGCGTGCCCCGGCGAGCTCGAAGGCGGCGGCGAGCTCGCGGTCGGCGTTGATGCCGTAGCCGGTAAGGATGAGCACGCGGGGGGCTCCTGGCAGCGGGACACCGCGTGAGGAGGCCGATGCGCTCCTGCGGTCGGCCCGCGCCGCACCCGAGGGCGCGCTCCCCGGCGCCGGCCCCGCCGCGGCCCGCGCCGGATCGACCGTCCGCGGCGCGGTCGGTGCGCCCTGTCTGCGGGCGAAGCCCTTCCACGCGTCGACGAGCTCGTCGAGCGTCCAGCGCACCTCGCCGTCGCCGGTGGTGACGACGAGCGAGGGATCGGCGGCGACCTCGCCCGCGTCCACCCACGGCGCGTCGCCGAGCACCTGCGTGAGCTCGGCGAGCGAGGCGGGGTCGCACGTCACCACGAAGCTGCCGTCGCGCTCGCCGAAGAGCGCGACGTCAGGCGCGCCGGGCCGCCCCGGCTCGGGGCCGCCTGCCAGACGCTCGCCGTCCACCCGCGCGCCGAGCCTCCCGCCGATCGCCGACTCGGCGAGCGCGACCGCGAGCCCGCCGTCGGAGACGTCGTGGACCGCCGTGCACA
>CAZICD010000083.1:17264-19537 GCA_964537725.1 uncultured Spirochaetaceae bacterium
GCCGCCTCGCCCACGACGAGGATGCGGTCTCCGGCGCGCTTGAAGTCGGTGGTCATCGCGTCGCGCACGTCGGGCACGATGCCGGTCAGGCTCACCAGCAGCGTCGGCCGAATCGAGACCTTGCGGCCGCCAAGGTTCGCGTCGTTCTTCATCGAGTCCTTGCCCGAGACGAGCGGCAGGCGATAGGCGATGCACGCGTCGGCGAGCCCGCGGCACGCGCGTACGAGCTGGGCCATCTTGTACGGACCGTCCGGCGTCGATGCGGAGAGGACCGGATCGGGCCAGCAGAAGTTGTCGAGCGCGGCCATACGCTCGGGGTCGCCGCCGAGCGCGACGTGGGCGCGGACCGCCTCGTCGACCGCGGCAACGGCCATGTCGTAGGTATCCGCGTCGCCGCGGCGCGGGCAGATGCCGTGGGTCACCGTCACCCCTCTCCACGAGTCGAGGCGCGGTCGCAGCACCGCGCCGTCGCTGGGGGCGTCGGCGTACCGGCCGCAGTGCGGCTTCACGACGCTCCCGCCCTGCACCTCGTGGTCGTACTGGCGGACGAGGTGCTCCTTGCTGCCGATGTTGGGGTCGCGGAGCAGGGAGAGGAGCGAGTCGTGCACGCCGGCAGCGGGGCCGCCAGCGGCACCGGCCGGTGGGGCGGTCGACTCGGCCGCCTGGCCCGACCCGGGAGCGCCGCCGGCCGGCCAGCGCGCGGGGATCACCATCTGCGGCAGGCCGTCGTGGACGAAGTCGAGGTCGAGCGACCCGACCGTAACGCCGTGGTGCGTCACCTCGATTCGCCCGCTCGCGGTGAACTCGCCCACCGCGCTCGCGACCACTCCGCGGCGGCGCGCGAGCGCGAGCAGCGCGTCGATGTGCTCCGGGTCCACGGCGAGGCTCATTCGTTCCTGGCTCTCGCTCAGGAGGATCTCCCACGCGGCGAGCCCCTCGTACTTGAGCGGGCAGCCGTCCAGGTCGATCCGCACGCCACCGGCGTCGCGCGCCATCTCGCCGAACGAGCTCGACAACCCACCAGCACCGTTATCAGTTATCCCTTTGAACAGGCCCTGGTCGCGCGCCTCCAGCAGGAAGTCGGCCATCCGCTTCTGCGTGATCGGCTCGCCGATCTGCACGGCGCTCGTCGGCGAGGTCTCGTCGAGCGCGAGCGAGCTGAAGGTCGCGCCGTGGATTCCGTCCTTGCCGATGAGCCCGCCGACCATCACCGCGACGTCTCCCGGGTCGATGTGCTTCACCCACGCATCCTCGCCGTTCACGCGCGCAGGGAGGATGCCGCCGGTTCCGCAGAAGACGAGCGGCTTGCCGGTGTAGCTCTCGTCGAAGAGGAAGGCGCCGGCGGCGGTAGGGATGCCGCTCTGGTTGCCGCCGTCGACGATCCCGCGGTGCACCCCGTCGAGCACGACGCGCGGGTGCAGCAGGCCCTCGGGCAGCTCGTTCGCAGGCGTCTCCGGGTAGCCGAAGCAGAGGACGTCGGTGTTGAAGAGCGGGCGCGCGCCCTTCCCCGTGCCCAGGATGTCCCGATTGACGCCGACGATGCCGGTGATCGCCCCGCCGTAGGGGTCGAGCGCCGACGGGCTATTGTGCGTCTCGGCCTTGAAGCAGAGCAGCCACTCGTCGTCGAAGGCGATCACGCCGGCGTTGTCGTCGAACACGCTCTTCACGAAGGCGGGGTCGCCGACGCGTTCGGTGGTCGCCTTGATGAAGGTCCGGAAGAGCGAGTCGATCACCTCGACCTCGCCGTCGCCCTCGCGGTACTCGACGCGCGCGGCGAAGATCTTGTGCTTGCAGTGCTCGCTCCACGTCTGCGCGAGGAGCTCGAGCTCGACGTCGGTCGCCTTCGGGCCGAGCCCGGCCGCCTCGCGCGCGCGCCTCACCGAGGGGTTTGCGTAGTGGTCGCGGATCGCGCGCATCTCGGCGAGCGTGAGCGCGAGCAGCCGATCGGTACTCAGCCGCTCGAGGTCGGCGTCGTCCATGCCCGCGACGTCGATGCGCTCGACCGGCGGCGGGGCGAGACCCGCGACCGTCGGGTAGAGGTCCGGCGGCCGCTCGCCCGAGTCCCACTCGGCGCGGGTCAGGACGACGGCGTGCTCGATGAGCGGATTGTGAAGCTCGCCGGCGACGCGCGCGGTGAGGTCCGATTGGTCGGAAGCCGCGCCGTCGCGGTCGAGCTCGATGAAGTACTGACGCGCGGTCTGGACGACGGCATCGTCGGGAAGGCGCCCCACCTCGGCGGCGAGCGCGTCGCGGATGCTCGAGGCGATCGGGTC
>CAZICD010000084.1:0-19232 GCA_964537725.1 uncultured Spirochaetaceae bacterium
TAGGTTACTCAAAGAGTAAGCAAGAGTGAAGATATTCTATAAAAAAATATCGATTTGGGCGGGCGAGTTGATTTCGAGGCGGCGTCACCGCGCGCCCACTCTCTGCCGGACATGGTGTCGGTCATGGATGCCCCGGCTGTGCTACACGAGACGATCACCGCGCCGGAGCTACTCAGGCTCAGAGAGTCCCCACACACGCAACTCGTGTCTGCTGAGGACGCGTAGCTTCTCGTAGATGCTGGATAGTTGCTTCTCCACGGTGCGTACGGCTGTGCCGCGCTTCCGTGCGATGTCGGCATTGGAGAGGCCGGCGATCACGAGTGTCGCTACCTCCTTCTCGGCGGCGCTGAGCGGGCTCGGATCCAGTCCCTCCGTTTCGATCCGTACGATCATCACTCGGCGGCCGACGGAGTCGATCTCCAGAGTATCTACGCGTGTCGCCTGGGGGTTCGGCGTGATGTCGCGTTCGTGGAGCCGAGCGTCCTCATCAGGCATCCTGTCTCTCCGCAGGGGCCATACTACACGAAGTGGATTCCTGAGTGTCAAGGTCGTCAATGGGTGGTCGAACGGCGCGTGCGGCCGCGACCTGGTCCGTCCGGCCCGGTGATCCCGCGCAGCATGGGCCCGAGCGCTTGAAGCTCAGAGCGGTCGGCGATTCCCAGCTTCTCGAGTGCTCTTCGCAGGTACGTGGCCACCGAGGAGAGACTGACGTTCAGATCGTACGCGATCTCCTTATTGGTGAGCCCCCGGGCTGCCCGCTGGCACACGTGAAGCTCTCTGGACGTGAGCCGGCCCCGCTGCGCCGGTGGGGTACCGTCGGTTTCAACGAGAATCACGTACCGCTTGCCGTCGGTGTCCACGTGGTCGTGGAGCGACCATCGCCCGTCGATGACTCCGCTCCAGAGATCGAGGACCGTGTCGTCACCGGTCCGGTAGTCGTCGGCACGAGCCCGGTCGATGGATCGAACGATACGACTCCACGTATCGATCCGGGCTGGCTCCGTATCCGCCACGCTCAGCGGGGTTCCGTCGGGCCGGAAGACCCCGGCTGCCGCCTCCAGGGGATCCGCGCCCGCCAGGCTCAGCCGTACGCGGTATCCTGCGGCGATGTGGGTTCCCAGACGCTGCCACCATTCAGAGGGACGGGTTGGGCTCCGCTCCGGATCCGGCATCGCTCGAACGAGACCCACGCCTCTCTCTCCGTTGACGACGGCCCACAGAGACCAGAGCTCGGGGACGCCCAGGTCCGAGAGAAGGTCGACGAGCGGCGGAAACCGGGCCGGGTCGAGCCCGAGGCATCTGAGATGGCGTGTTATCGGGCAGTTAATGGAGTGTCGGCTGGAATCCGGAAAGAGCAGCCGGTAGGCAGAACCGGACATCTGCCGATGAAAGACGCGGCTGCGCTCCCAGAGCCGTGGCGAGGCGTCGCCCGCAAGCCGGAGTGGGCCGAGATCGACCGGGGCATCGTCCTCTGCAGCGTCGAACTCGAACGATACCAGACCTTCTCCGCCACCGAGAAGCCCGAGTACCGATTCGCCCAGCCGATCGAGCCATTCCTCCATCGGCAAGTCGATGCGATACGCGCTCTCGATCGTACTCAACGGATCGGGTCTGCGGTTCATGTTGCCATGGTCCTCCTGCTGAGGACGCCGACTTCACCTGCCATCGTGGAGAATATAACGCTTCTTCTGCGTAGCGTGTAAAACCGTAGCAGCCCTCGTGGAACCGTGCCGGCCGTCAGCCCAGGTGAGTCGTCACCCTGTCGGCAAACTACGTATGGACCGGCGGTATTCCCCGGGCGATGTTGTTCGCGGATCTGCAGCAGCGTCACGGCCGGGAATACGGAGTGCATGATCGAGGAGGAGTGCATGAAGCGGTATCCGATGGCTTTCGTCTTGTTCCTGGGGATTCTCACCGTTGCATGGGCGGGCGGCACCCCCGAGGACTCGGAACGATACGCGCCCGCCTTTGGATCGTACTGCGCCTATGGTGTGAGCGAGGGCCGGCTGCTGGACAACGATCCGGACGCCTGGACGATCCATGAAGACGTGCTCTACCTCAACGTGAACATCCGCACGCGAGATCGCTTCCTGGACGACATCGAGCAACACATCCGCCGGGCACAGGAGAACTGGCCCCGGCTTTGGCCCGATCGGTAGGTAGCTCTGCCGCAGCCAGGCCCGAGGAGGTGGGATCATGACCGTCCAGCTCAGGCGCCCCCGACCTGCAACGCGCGTGCTCCTTGCCCTCCTCTCGCTCTGCGCCGCCGCCGCGACGACGGCACAACCTGCGCTCGACGTCACTCCCGGCGCGGTTATCCCGCTCGGCAGGTCCACGGAGCGCTTCGCGATCGGATACGGGGCTGCGCTCCACGGCGACTTCGCGCTCGGTGAATCCCCCGCCCTGCTGCTGGGGGGGCTCGGGTTCACCGTGGCGCCGACGAGAGCAGACTCATCGGTGACGCTGATCGATGGCGGAGTCGGTACCGGAGTGCGGCTGGGTATGGGGGAGATCGAGCTCGATGCGGGCGCACGCGCGGGCGCGTACCTCAGCCTCTACCGCGGCGTGATCGGGGCGAATCCGCACGCGAGCGTCTTCGGCGGGATCGGCTACCGGCTCGGTCCCGGATTCAGGATCGGGATCGACGCCGGCTACACCCACTTCACCGACTTCGGCGCCACCGGTGCGTTCGCCGAACCGCTGCTGCACGGCGTGACCGCGGCGCTCAACGTCTCGTGGTCGCCCACTGCGACGGCGCCGGCCGAGCCGCGGATCGAAATCGAGCCGCCGCGTTTCGACCGCGTCTTCCCGGTGCTCTATCGCTACTACGACGAGAGCCCGCTCGGGAGCGTGGAGATCATCAACTCCGAGCGGCGGACGATTCGCGACGTGACGGTCGAGTTCTTCGTTCCTCAATACATGAACGCTCCCAAGGTCGTGGCTGAGATCGACGCGATACCCCGGGGAGAGCGCGTCGGCTTGCCCATTCTGGCGCTGTTCACCGAGGAGGTGTTGGGAATCACCGAATCGACGAGCGTCCAGGCGCAGGTGATCGTATCGTATGCGCGAGACGAGACCACGCTCACCGCGACCCGTACCGAGACGCTCGACATCCAGAACCGAAACCAGATGACGTGGGACGATGACCGCAAGGCGGCCGCCTTCGTGGCTTCGGGCGATCCCACCGTTCAGCGGCTCAGCCGAAACATCACGGCGGTCACGCGCAGCGTGGAGAACGTGGCGCTCAACGAGCGGCTGCGTAACGCGATCGCAATCCACGAAACGCTCGCGCTCTACGGCCTCGAGTACGTGATCGACCCGGACTCCTCGTACATCGAACTCTCCGAGAACGAGAACGCGATCGACTACCTGCAGTTCCCCTCTCAGACACTCGACTTCCGCGCCGGCGACTGCGACGACCTCTCAATACTCTACGCGAGCCTCATGGAGGCGATCGGGATTCCTACCGCCTTCGTCACGATCCCGGGCCATATCTTC
Source organism: uncultured Spirochaetaceae bacterium (assembly GCA_964537725.1). Lineage (GTDB taxonomy): Bacteria > Spirochaetota > Spirochaetia > DSM-27196 > SLST01 > SLST01. The sequence goes on from CAZICD010000084.1 coordinate 3,499, forward strand.
ATGGCGTTCGACCTGGGGATCGACGAGGGAGAGGCACGGCGGACATTCGCGAATCCAGACGACCTGATCTATCACGAAGGCTCCGCCTGGGTCCCGGTAGAGACCACTCTTCAGGGCGACAGCTTTCTGCAGGCGTGGGCAACCGGCGCGCGCCAGTACCGCGAGGCAGAGCGGACGGGGTCCGCGGCGTTCCTCCCGGTCCGCGAGGCATGGCAAGTCTACGAGCCCACCGGTTTCGAGTCGCAGGCGCTCGCGCTCTCCTTCCCGTCCGACGAGCAGATCGAGGAACGCTACCGCGAGACGATACGTGCGCTCGTCACCCGAGAGATCGCGCCTCAGGTCGCAGAGATCCGCGACCGACTCGCACGGCGGGAGAGCCCGCGGCTCTACAACCGTCTGGGTGCGCTCTACGCGCGTTACGCGCTCTACGAGGATGCGCTCGCGGCCTTCCGCGATGCTACCCGGGAGCGCCCCTACGCGCCGGCGATCCACAATATCGCGAACATCCACTACATCAGGTCCGAGTTCGGCGAGTCCCTTCGGAACTACCATCGAGCGCTCGAGATCGAGCCCGACAACCCGCGCTCCATGGTTGGAGCCGCCCGCGCGCACTTCGCGCTCGAACAGTACCGAGAGGCCACGAGGCTCTACCGCGAAGCCGAGATCCTCGCACCGGAGATCGTCGCGCCCTTCGCCTACATCGTGAACGAGAGCCTGGAAACCGGCCGCGCGAGTTCGGCAGCGCAGCGGGGAACCGTGCAGTGGGAGGACGAATAATGAGCGGCAGTTTGCAGGCATACCGACGGTCGATTCGCAACGCCTGCACGGCGGCGACCATCGTCGCGCTCGCGGCGCTCCTCGCCGCCTGCCCGAACCCCGTCACCCGCCTCGTGGACACCGACGTTCTCGTCGCGAGCGCCGGAGGTCGACCAGTCGTAGAGCGTCAATCGCCTGAGCCGGGCGCCACCGAGGTCGCCGGGGACTCCCCCATCGTCGTGGACTTCTCCATGGCGATGGACCCCGCGAGCCTCACCCCGCAGACGATCGAGGTCAGCTCCGGTGGCACGCCGCTGTCGGGTCTGGTCGCGTACAACGAGGATACCCGGACCGTCTCCTTCACTCCGGAGGCCGATCTCCCGCGAGACAGCGTCGTAGAGGTGGTGGTCAGCGACCAGGTGCGCAACGCCGGCGGTGCGCCGCTCTCCGCGCCCATCGAGTGGTCGTTCACCACGAAGCTCGTCAACGACTACGAGATCGCCGTGACAGTGGAGCCGAGCGACGACGTGGTGACGGAGGCGGCGCCGATGTACGTGCTCGCAGTAGATGTCTCGGACCGTACCAGTGGGTTCCAGACCGCCACCGACGTTACCCGGTTCAGTTCGCTCACACACTCCACCACGACATATCTCGACCTGCGCTCCGCCGATCCGGCCGGCGACTTCTGGCTTCTTGTTCACCACGACCGCGACAACAGCGCCGGCGACGGAACCGACAACCTCGCCTACGATCCGGATGCACTCGTGGGGGGCTTCCTGTCAGCCGGATATCAGGATCGTGCCCAGTACCTCACGGATCCAGACGACAGGCTGGGTATCCATGCCCGCGGAGGGGTTGCCAGCACCGTCGGCGAGATGGTCATGGAACGGGTCTGGACGGTAGACCGATACACCCGCAGGTCGGACGCCGGCAGCTTCGCGAACCCGGACTTCGTGGTGCGGGGCGGTGAACCCGTCATGGTCCGTCTGTACGACGAACAGGTAGTGGCCGCGGGTTCGGCTGACGTGGTGGTGCTCCCGGTAGAGAACAACGTACCCACAACCGTACCGGTCTCGCAGTACGGCACCCACTGGTTCCGTTTCACGCCGTCGGACAGTTTCGTTCCGAGCGGGGTCGACATAGATCGCCCGGCAGGGGGCGATGTGACTGCTTACGTGCAGGCGTGGCTCTACGAAGGGGCGCCGAACCCCGCGAACGTGAACGACGAGGGTACCGAGTTCTACAGTCTGAACGAGGCCGGCACCGGGTTCGGATTCCGCGCCTCGTCCGCTGAGCTGAACCAGACGCTGACCGTAGGAGTCGAGTACTACCTGCGCATCGTGGTCGTGCACCTCGAGCGGAACGACGGCGCCTTTCCGGACTCGGCTGCCGTGGAGATCACCTTCTCGAATTGATGAACGAGAACGGGGGAGGAGCGAGACGATGACCGTGAGAAGACGAAGAGGACCTCGCGCGCTGCGTACCATGGTTGCCGCGTTGCTTGCGCTGCTATCGGGCGCGTGGGGGTGGGCAATGGGCGAGGAGGAAGAGGAGTATCCCCCGGCGGCGCCGTTCGAGTTCGCGCTACGGACGGGGAGCGCGAACCCGTTGCGCGCGGACGGTGCATCTCCCGCGTTCGTCGCTGAAGGCACCATGCCCTATCTCGCGGCGGGCGACCTCGACGGTGACGGGGATATCGACCTCTTGGTTGGTGAACGAACGGCCGGCGCGTTCCCGACGGGAACGGTGAGCTACTACCGGAACGTGGGGAGTCCCGCGTCGGCTTCCTTCCAGAAACTCACCGGGTCGCACGAGCTCAGCGGGGTCCAGTCCACGATCGCCGCGAAGGCGCCGGCGCACGCGTTCCCGGCGCTCGTAGACACCGACGCTGATGGCGATCTCGATCTCCTCGTCGGAGGCGTGGTAGCGGCGCAGGACGGCGAGGATGCGCAGAACGTGCTCTTCTTCCGGAACGAGGGCAGCGCCACGAACCCCACCTTCGTGTACGTCACGGAACCGAACAATCCGTTCGCCGGTCTGCTTGCCGAGCGCGGCAGCCCCGGATCGCCGGCGCTCGCTCTTGCGGACATGACCGGTGACGGAGCGCCAGACCTGTTCACCGTTGGGCCCGCCTCGGACTCGCTCGTCTACTACTACGTCAACGGCGGCACTCCGGACGCGCCGTTCTTCAGCGCACCGCGCACGACCGCCGCCGAGGGGAACCCGGTTCCGTTCGACGGTGACCGTCATTTTCCCGGAGGCGAGACGCGGATCGCAGCCGGCGACATGGACCTCGACGGCGACGTTGATCTCGTGGTGGGCTTCGAGCCTGACTCGGGAGACCTGACGAGGCTCCGGTTTGTGGAAAACACCGGCTCGGCGGTGAGCGCCTCTTTTGCTGAAGAGGCTTCGCCAAACCGCTTCGGTGAGACAGACTCCGGACTCTCCGGGCTCGGGACCCCGCACCCGACGCTGGTGGACCTCGACGGGGACGGCGATCTTGACCTCCTCGTAGGAGTCACCGACCTTGACGGCACCGGCAATCCCGTCTCGCGCATTCGCTACTTCGAAAACGTGGGCACGCTCGAGGTAGCGGTCAGGTCGTACATCGGTGCGATATCGAACCGACCGGGAGACGGCCCGGCAGTAGGTGCGAACAAGGTCGCGGGCACGCTCTACATAGCCCTCGACGGCGAGCCGCAGGGAACGCGCGAAGAGCTCGAGCTCGCGGTCCAGGCCAACAGGGGTTCGAAGGCGCCCGTGCCCGCTGAGCGTTCGTGGACGCGCGTCTCCACGGCGGGACTGCCTTCGGGCACGTACCGCGCGTACGGCGTTGCGCCCGATGGGACCCTCTCCGCGGCCGCCTCCCGGCCGGTCGTGGTCAGCAGTCCGGACGCCTTCGCTGCCGACTCGAGCAACGCCTGGATCGAAAGCGTGACGATCGGCGAGACGACGAACACGTCGGGCAATAACGACGGGTACGCCAGGTTCGACGATCAGGCCATCGTCGTGACACCGGGGGCAACCTACCAGGTTCGGATCGTTCCCGGCTTCTCACCGCACCACCCATCCTACGTGCGCCGACTCGCGTGGCAGCGCTACGGCATGTGGCTCGACTTCAATGGCGATGGCGACTTCACCGACCCGGGAGAGACCCTGCTTACCGCCGGCCCGATCGGAGGCGAGATCAATGCGCAGGTCACGATTCCGAGCGGCACGCCGCCGGCGGACCCGGTGCGGCTGCGAATCATCATGCAGTTTCACGAGGCGGGCGACCCGACCGTAGACGGTGCTGTCGCCTATGGTGAGGTGGAAGAGTACTCGGTGACCGTTCAGTAGGAGGACGAATGAAACGCGTTGCACGTGCCCTGGATATGAATCATGAGCGGGACTGCGACGACCGGAGGGTCGGGGCGGACACGTCTCTGCGCGGCGCGGGGCCGGTCCGATTGCGCCGGGTGGTGCGTATCCTCGCCACGGTGATGCTCGTCGCGGTGCTTGCCACCTGCACGAACCCAATGGATGGCGGCGATCCGCAGACCTCCGACGACCCTCAGTCCGGCTCCGACCCTGTCCCGGACGACGACCCGGGTGACCAGCCTACGCCGGCCGAAGAAGTGCTGGCCGCGATGCAGGGCGACTGGCTCAGCTCTGAGTCGGTGACCTACTACGATCGCGAGCTCACATTGCGCTACGAACTCGCGATTCGGGATCAGGATGTCGAATTGCGCGTAACCGTACTCGATCCGGCGCAGGCTCCCGGCGAAGAGGCGGTGAACGTCGTCACGGTGAGCGGGCGCCTCGCGCCGAGCCCGACCGTTGTCTCGTTCTCGTACAGCTCAGGCACCCAGGCGGTCTCGAACGGCGACGCCACCTTCAACACCGCCGCCGCGCAGGCGTTGAACGCGAATGAGATCTCCACGCTCGAGGCGGAACTCGGTGGATCGCGGACGATAACGATCGAGACCGACCGCTTCGTCCTGGATCAGGACCTCGTGTCGGAGCGCGTCTACGAACGCCTGTAGGACAGAGCGGCTACTTCGGGAATCGTGCCTATGCTGCTCATTATGCACCCGTATCTCCAGCAGTTCTACGTGCACGCTTCCATGTTCGTGGCGTTGACGGGGTGAGGCCGTGTTCATTCGTTGCGCCCCCACGGCGTCCGGCAGCGCGCGCAACGGTCTCCCGATAGCGACGTCAGGGAATCTCGACCGTCACTTCTCGATTGTCGATCAGGAGCCAGGGCGATGTCAGTTTGCCCTCGGGATCGAGCGAGATGGTGATGCTCCTTCCGGTGTACACCGATTGGTCGAGCGTCACCCGGATATCGTCGGTAATCCAGCTTCCGAGCGCGACGTCGAATGTGTCCGCCTGGGCGGTTCCGAAGGTGATGTTCCTCGATCCGCGGGCGATCTCGTATTCGATAGTGACCTCGTTCCCGACTAACCCATCCGGCTCGAACGCCGCGGCGAAGAAGAGCTCTCCATTGACCTCATCGTAGCCAGGATTGCCATGGAAGGTCACATGGCCTGTCCCCTGGCCCAGAAGCGAGCACCCTGCAAACACGAGCCCGACAGCAGCCACGAGCAATCGATTGATGCGCATCAGGAGCCCTCCGCAACGTCTTATTGGCTACTGATTTTATCATGTATTCGGCTCGGGCACAATCGTCCGGACCACCGTGCCTTCCTTCAGCTCGAAGGTGACGGCCAGAACCGAACGCTCTTCGTGGCGTTCATCGCTGTTCCTTCCTGGCTTGCGGGCGTATCGCCTGCGGCAGCCTCTGGTTCGCTCTGGGAGGTCGCCGACGGAGAAGCGCATGTCCGCCATCGGCGTGGTACCACCGGTGCTCGTTATAGCGTGGGTATGCAAGCCGTTCTCGGCGTGATGCACCGGTTCTGCGCCTCCAGCCACCACTACCCTGAGCACATCACAGGCGGGAGAACGCCCACTCGAAGAAGGCGTCCGTATCCACGTTGTACTCCGGGATGTTCACCGTCACGTACTCCTGCGGATAGTCCGCGGGGAGCAGCCGCGGGTCACCGCCGGGAGTCACCACGTAATCGATCGTGACCTCGTTCCGGGTGAACCACTCCGGGTGGATCAGGCAGGCAAGCGCAACCAGGTCCCAGATCACGAAGGCGCGCTGCTGCAGCCAGTACCAGATCCGGGTGTTCTCCCGGAGGTAGTCGCTGTGACCGGCGACCTGGAGCATCCGGTCGTAGCGCCGGGGGGAGATGTAGAAGCGTTCGCTCACCTGGATGCTCATGACGGTGAGGTTCTCTACGTTCTCCAGGAAGAGGCCCGCGGACTCCGCGTCCGAGCCGTAGTTGAGATCCGTGTAGCACTGGGTGTTCGCAACGTTCGCCGCGCTCACGTTTCCGCCCAGCGAGATCACCTCTCTCAGATTGCGTGCCGTCTCAGGGCTGTGCCGGAGCGCGGCGGCGATATTGGTGACCGGCCCCGCGGCGAGCACGACGACTTCGCCGGGGTAGCGGGCCGCCATCTCCGCGATGAACCGGCTCGCCTCCGTGGGGGTTCCCTCCGGATCGGCGCGCTCCGCTCCGCGGAGCACGGGGATGTCGCGTCGGCCCGCCAGCTCCACCAGCTCCTGTGCCTTCCCGTACGCCGTGTCCACCGGCACGTTGCCGAAGGTGGTGGTGATGCCCAGGATGTCCAGCTCGGGCGAGTTCAGCGCCACGAGCAGCATGATGCCGTCGTCCACGTCGCGGAAGGGCACGCCGATCGCCGGGTCCGCGTCAATGATGACCTTGATGCGCCCGTCCTGAGCGGCGAGACCGGCCGCGACGAACAGCGCGAGCAGGAGCACCAGGCCCCTACGTCGGGTTGAGCCGTGCATACATGTGCCTCCTGAGCTGAAATGCGAGTCCGATGAAGAAGAGCGGGGTCACGAGGAAGTCGGAGAACCACGATGACATCCAGCTCGCGTAGCCGGCATCCGTGACCTGAGTGAGCAGGATGAACAGCGATAGTGCCGCGTGAACCAGGCCCACCACGCCCCAGAATACGGGAATGCGCCGTTCGCGGAGCAGATCGCGGCAGAGGAGTCCCACCCAGAACGCCGTGCCCAGGAAGTAGAGGATGCCGTTGGTGTCGATCCAGACCGTGGTCAGTGAGACGGCGGCGATGTCCTCAAGCGCGCCGTCGCGGACGTAGTAGTAGTGCGCGAGGTCCGGCATGATTTCCACGAAACGCTCGTGATCCAGGAGGTTGACGATCGCGCCGCAACCGATCAGCACGAAGGCGAAGAGCCTTCCGGGGCTCTCGAGCGGTCTGAAGCGGTCGTCCTTCGAGTACGCGAACTCGGTGGAGACGACCGTCATCAGCAGCAGGAGTTCGAAGATGATGCCGGCCCACGCGCGCAGCGTGTCGATCTGCGGCATCTCCGCGAAGAGCTCGATCTCCGTGTACGGGTTGGTCCCGCCCATGCTCAGGTCGAACAGCCGGGCTACGGACGAAAGCAGGATCCCGATCCCCAGCACGAGCGGGAACACCCAGATCCGGTACCGGCTGCGCTTGCCACCTTTCATGCCGGAAGGCCAGGAGGACTCAGCGGATTCGGTCTCGCCGCTTCTGGATGCCAGTTCCACCACATTGTTCAGCCTCTCACCCTATCGGGCACCGGAGCACTTGTTTCCTTCGTCAGAGTTTAGCGGGGCGAGGTGGCTGCAGCCATACGTAGTTTGGTGACATCCTTGGGCGCCCAGAGAGCTGAAACGGCGACGCGGCACAACGAGTACCCGCCCGAGTCTCACGAGTCGCTCAGACTCAACGCATCTGTTCGCACTCCTAACCGAGAACTCATCGGCGCCTCATACAGGATTAACCCGCTTCATACGATCTTCTGGTCAAACGGACCGTAAGGAGAGTGAGATGATGACAACGGGTTCGAAAGCAAAAGGGCGCGCATCAGGCCTTGTGCGGAGCACAACCGCAGTACTCGTCCTGCTGGCCCTCGTAGCCGCCGCGGCGGTTGCCCGAGGCGGCCAGGAGGAGGGCGCAGATGGGGGCGCGGAAACGGTGACCCTCGAATACTGGCACTGGAACCCCGAGCAGAACGACATGATCGACGGGATCATCGCGGACTTCGAGGCGGATCATCCCTCGATCCAGGTAGAGGTCACCTCCATGGTGCCCAGCGACTACTGGACGAAGATCCGCCTCCAGGCGAACCAGCAGGCGCTGCCGGACGTCTTCGACATGAGCTCTGGCTTCATCGAGACATGGGCAACCGACGGCTTCCTCTACGATCTCTCAGATTACGTCGCATCCAGCCCGGAGGCCGACGAGTACTACGAGAGCCTCGTGGAGAGCGCACGCTCGCTCGCCGGCACGGACGGCTATTACGCCCTTCCCTACGCCTTCGTGATCCCCATCCTCTACTTCAACAAGGATGCGTTCGACGAGGCCGGCGTGTCCTACCCGAGCGATGACTGGACGTGGGACGACTTCGTTGACGCCGCAGAGGCGCTTACCGTAGACAGCGACGGTGACGGCGAGCCGGATCAGTGGGGCCACCACTTCTACGGGCGCTACGCGCAGGTGGAGCCGTGGGTCTACGCGAACAACGGCTACCTTATCGATCGCGATGCAATGCGCTTTGCGCCCGACGAGAACGCGCGCGAGGCACTCGAGTTCCTCGTGAGCCTCATCGATGAGCACGGGGTCGTGCCTGAACCCAAGACGGTCGCGGATATCGGGACCGCCGATGTGTTCGCTACCGGCCTCAGCGCGATGTGGGTCGACGGGTCGTGGAACATCGGGTACATGCGCGACAACGTGGGCGACGAGTTCACATGGGGCGTCGCTCCGGTTCCTACCGGACCCTCGGGTGATGGGTCGCTGGTCTACGGCTGGTCCGACTTCATCGCGATCGGCGCGGACACCGACGAGCCGGACGCATCGTGGCAGCTTCTGACCTACCTGACCGGTGAAGGTCGCACCCTGGACAACTTCTCCGCGGGCAAGATCCCCTCCTACCGTGCGCTCGCAGAGGACCCGGCCTTCCTGGAGCCCGCCATGCAACCGGAGGAGAAGGGCATCCTGCTCGACCTTGCACAGCGCGAGCCGGTGACGTCCTTCACGAAGGCGTGGTCCGAGTGGCGCGGCTACGGTCCCGCCGAGTCCATGGGCTTCAACGCGATCATGGACGCGGTCCTGAACGATGAGCTGGGCTACGCAGAGGCACTTTCACGGGCTGACGAGAATCTCAACGAGATCCTCTCACGCGAGTATTGATCGCCGTTCACCAATGAGCCAGGCTCAAACCCCGTCCCGGGGCCGCCATGCGCGGTCTCGGGCGCTTTCATTGCCATCCGCCGGACTACGCTGGTACAGGTGGTATCACCCGTGGATCTTCCTCTCGCTTGCCGTCGTGGGGCTGGGAGTCTTCCGCCTCTATCCCATCGCCGCGGCGTTCCGGCTGAGTTTCACGTCATGGGACATCATGAACCAGCCCGAATGGCTTGGACTCGGCAACTACGTGACCATCTTCTCGGACGCTCGCTACCTCAGCGTACTCGGCAATACCCTCGTCTTCTCAGGCATCTACACCGCCGGCGTCATGGTCGTTGGCCTCGCGCTCGCCATGCTGCTCAACGTCAAGCTCAAGGGGGTCTCCGCCTTTCGCGCGCTCACCTACGCACCGGTCATAACGTCGGCGGTTGCCGTTGGCATCGTGTGGGGCTGGATACTGAGCGGTCGATACGGGATCCTCAACCACGCGATCGGTCTGCTGGGAATCGACGGCCCGCACTGGCTGGGCGAGCCCGCGCTGGCGCTTCCCGCAGTTGCGTCGGTGCACGTGTGGAAGATGGCTCCTTACTACATGACCATCTTCCTCGCCGGGCTCCAGGAGATCCCGCGGAATCTCTACGAGACCGCAGACATCGACGGGGCGCGTCCGCTGCAGAAGTTCCGTTATGTGACCCTTCCCATGCTCGCGCCGTTCACCTTCTTCATTCTTATCATCGCGGTTGTGGACTCGTTCAACAACTTCGAGATCATCTATTCCATGACGCGCGGCGGCCCCAGCCAGGCGACCACGACCATGGTCTACAGCGTATTCGTGAACGGGTTCGTCTTCTACCGGGTGGGCTTTGCGACGGCGGTTGCCTTCCTGCTGATGATCATCATCGGCGCGTTCACCGCGCTCAACTTCTACCTGCGCAAACGTGTGGCGCAGCCACTGGAGGGCTGAGCATGAGTGTCGAACTCCGATCGATCGTCCGCTACGCGGCGATCGTTGTGGTCTCCGCGGTCATGGTCTTCCCCTTCCTGTGGATGATCGCGAACTCGTTCAACACGCGCCAGGCGATCTTCGAGATTCCGCCCGTGCTGATCCCGGACAAGCTCTTTCAGCCGGACATGTTCTCGAACTACGCCCAGGTATTCGGAGAGTTCAACTTCGGTCGCTACCTGTGGAACAGCCTCATCGTCGCCGGGCTCGCGTCCGCAGGGCAGATCGTAACCTGTGCGACCGCCGGCTTTGCATTCGGCAAGATGCGCTTCCCCGGCCGCAACCTCGTCTTTGGGCTCATCCTCGCGACGATGATGATCCCCATCCACGCGACCATCATCCCGGAGTACATCCTCATGAGCCGACTGGGCTGGCTCAACACCTACGCGCCGCTCATCGTCCCATCGTTTCTGATCGGTACGTTCGGGACCTTCCTCTTCAAGGTCTTCTTCGAGAACGCCCCACGCTCATTACTGGAAGCTGCGATCATCGACGGCTCCGGCCCCTTCCAGGTGTTCGTCCGGATCTTCCTTCCGCTCGCCCGGGGTGCGATCATCACGCTGTTGATCCTGGCGTTCATGAACAACTGGAACGATCTCCTGCGGCCGGTGCTCTACATCAGCGACGAAGAGCTCATGACCAGTACGCTCGCCCTCACGCAGTTCCAGTCGCAGTACTCCACCGACTGGAGCCTGCTCCTCACCGGCGCCGTGGTTTCCACCGCCCCGCTCCTCTTGCTCTACGCCTTCCTGCAACGGTATATCATCGAGGGCGTATCCACGCTGGGCATCAAGGGGTAGGCAATGGCACACGGGCGGTGCGTCATGGTACTGGGCGGCGGGCATAGCGCGGACGGTCTCACGCTGAGCGAACGATCCCGCGAGCGAGTTGAACGAGCTGTGCGCCTCTTTGGCACGGTAGGCGCCGGTTCCTTGATCTGCTCAGGCGCGTATTCGATCGCACTCCCGGCCGCACCCGCTCAGACGGAAGCGGCGCTCATGGCGGAGCTCGCAGTTGCGCGCGGCATCCCCCGCGAGGCGATCGTCCTGGAAGAGCAGTCGCTCGATACGATCGGCAACATCGCCGTTGTAGGAGCAACCATCCTGCCCCGCCTGGAGCCCGAGCGCGTCTGGCTCGTCACGTCCGACTATCACCTGCGACGCGTGCGATACCTCGTGAGACGGTTGTGGGGTGCGTGCGTGCAGGTGGACTTCGAGTCGGCACTGTCAGGCATTTCGCCAATCGCACGGCTGAAGCGTGCGATTCGCGAGCACGTCTTGTTGCGGAAAGCACGGAAGGTCCTCCGTGAGTTCCCGGAGGGCGATCCGGAGCTCGTCGTTTCGGCGTGGCCGCTGAACACGGCGGGTCTTTGACTCAGGACATCTCCTGCACCTTCACGTCCGGATGGTGATACTCGTGATCAATATGCAGCTCGTGACCGCTCAGATGGGCGGCCTGGCGTGGGCACCAGTGCAGACAGGCGAAGCAGCTGACGCAGCTCGCGCCCCAGGCGGGGCGGCCGTCGCTGAGCACGATGTTTTCCACCGGACAGACGCGAGCACAGGTCCCGCAGCCGTTGCAGTTCTCATCGGTACGGTAGTAGAGGCCCTTCTCCCCTTCCCTGAGGAGCACGCCGATGAACCGGAAGAGTCCGGGCAGCATCTTCCAGGAGCGATTGCGGAGGAAGCCCAGGGCTGAGGGCTCTGACTCCGGTTGTCGGTCCTGCCGCCCGGCCACGATGGCCACCACCTCGGGGCATCGAGCCCCCCACGCCTCCAGCAGGTGCATCCGCACCTCAGGCGACTGCAGCCGTGAGCCAATCCCGTTGTGGGGCATCATGACCGCGAACCCGGCCGCAAGTCTGCCACCACGTTCGGCGACCAGCGCCACGAGCTTTCGTAATCCTCGTCCTGCGGATATTCCGTAGGTCATAACGGCGAACACGTACGTGCCCGCCAGTCCGTTGACCCGTGAAAGCCACGACTGCACGAACGTGGGCGCCTGGAAGTCGTGACTCGGGAAGACGAGGCCCACAGCCTCTGCATCCTCGGGAACGGTCAGCCCGCCGGGATGAGCCGCCATCGGCTCCACCCGTGCGTCGAGTGCACTCGCAAGATCCCGCGCAACGGCGAGGCTATTGCCACTGCCCGAGAAGTAGTAGACGCGCGTCATTCGGCCTCCTGCCTCAGGCAGCACTCTACCATACTCGCACGATCGCTCGTCCAGGCCGTGTCGCGGCGATGCCGGCCGACCGTCGTCGGCCGCCGGGGCTCCCCGGCCCTTCAGCCCCGGACGAGTCGCTCAATGAACGCCCGAATCTCCTCCCGCACCCGTTCGTGCTGCGCCTCGCGCGGGATCGTCGCCTCTCCGTCGTCGTCCTGCGGGCCGTACTCGCCGAAGCCCGCGTGGTTGCCGCCTTCGATCACCACGACCCGCGCGTTGTCGGGAAGCCGATTCGCCGTTTCCCGGCGGTCCTCCGCGGTCGCGAGCCCGTCTTCGCTCGCCCAGATGGAGAGGGCCGGTACGTCGCGCTCCGCGAGCGAGTCGTTCTCCGCGGGATAGGCGGCGAGCAGCACCAGTCCCCGGACCGACGGGTAGTCATCGGCGGTGCGAGCGACGAAGCGCGCGGCCATCGCGCCGCCGAGCGAGTGCCCGGCGACGACCCAGGAGCGCGCCCGCGCGCCGAACGGCGCCTCGATCACCCGCGTCGCCCGGCGTGGGGAGAATACTGCCAGGTCCGCCGGGACGCGGAGGATGGCGACCGGGATCCCGTCCGCGGCGAGCGGCGCGAGCATGGAGACGTACGCCTCCGGCTCGACGAGGCCGCCTGGGTAGAAGATGATGCCGTGACCGGCCGGCGCCGCGGGGTCCGGGCCCGTGCCGCCGTCCGCGCCTGCCCCGGCGCTCTCACCAGCACCCACTGCGCCGGACGGAAGGAGGGCGAGGTAGTCGCCGTGGTCGGTCAGTTCCACGCCCGGCGGCAGCGCAGACGCCGGCTCGGTGAGCGGTTGGTAGCTCGAGCATCCGGCGGTGAGGGCGAGGGCAGCGACGGTCAGCGAGATCACGGTTCGGGTGCGCATGGCACCTAAGGTAGCTGTCCCCCGATGGGTCGGCAATCGCGGCGTGGCCGATTCGTCGCCGCGGGCTCTCGCCCTGCCGTCGTCGCGTATTGTTCGCGACAGGGGTTCGGGATAGTATGCACGTGCGCGGTTGCCAAACGCCGAGAGCCTTGTCGCTGGGCTACTACTCGACCGCGGCTCGTGACTGCCTACCCTGGAGATGGTTCGTGAAGTACAAACGATTCGACAGCGTCGTTCTGGTTCGTGATCGCACGGAGTGGGGACTCCGCCGTGGGGACCTTGGTGCCGTTGTCGAAGTATACGAGCCTGATGGACTCGAGGTGGAATTCGTTTCAGCGTCTGGCCGCACCGAGGCGCTCGTCACGCTAACCGAAGACGAAGTGCGGCCCGTTGCAGACGATGATCTCATCGCCGTGCGTCCGTTCTCGGAGGAGTCCGCGTAGCGCTCGTCGCTACGCCTCTCCAGCTCCGCCTTCAGAAAGCGTCCCGTCCACGATCCCGGGGTGGACCCCCTCGTCGCCGCGGGCTCTCGCCCTGCCATCGTCGCGTTTCGTCGATCATGACTCCTTCGGAAGCTCAAAAAGGTCGTGGACGCTGCAGTCCAGCGCCCGGGCGAGCTTCAGCGCGAGGACGGTGGAGGGAACGAAGACGTGATTCTCCACCGTGTTGATCGTCTTGCGTGAGACGCCGACGATGTCGGCCAACTGCGACTGAGTGAGACCGGCGGCCTTACGTCGCTCAGTCAGGTGCGTTACGAGTTTCAAGCCATCCTCTCAGTCCGGTGATCCCCATGAAGAGGCAGTAGGATCCCCCGGTGAAGGCGCCCATGGCGGGAAACGCCGCATCCACCGGTACCCATCCCCGGGCGAGGAGAAGCCAGAACACGAGGTACACGACCCACGCGACGGTGAATCCGAACTTGTAGGCTCGGTTCGAGTCGTGCTCGGCGCCCTCGTCCCATGCGCGCTCCACGGTGTCCTTGCCGGCGATCAGCTCGGTGACGATGAGAAAGACCGCGAGCATCCCGCCGAGAATCGCCAGGATGTACCCGCGAGGCGCGAACACTGCCGGCAGCAGGATCGTAAGGACCGCGTACGACCAGAACACGAGCCCGAACCCGCCCATCGCCACGTTCCACATGAGCGAGAGTCTCGGCGCAGAAATCACGTCCACCTCCAAAGATGTAACCTACACGTGACATTATCGCAAAACGGCAGTACAGTATAGTAACGCAAAGGTTACATCCTGCACGATGGAGAGAGGAACGAAGATGAGTAGGTATTCGATTTCACCCATTGAGGCGGCCGAAGAGGGACAGAAGACCCGTGCTGTCGCCCGGCGGGTGTTCGGGCCCGGGGCGTCTCTGTTGCTGCCTCGAAGACCGACGTGGGGGTTCTACGCCCACGAGGGAGAAGAGTACGTCGGTGGCGTTCTGCTCGATCGGATGGGCCCCGACGAGGGGGTGCTGTCCTGGATCTTCGTCGACCCGAAGGCGCAAGGTCACAGGCTCGGCTCGCGCCTGTTGGAGGCAGGCGTACAGGCGATGGATGAGGCAGGACTGCAGACACAGTTCAGCCTGGTCCGCGCCGACAATACCGCCTCGTGGAACATGTTCGCGAAAAGCGGCTACACGCGACCGAGTGTACTGAAATCGCTCTTCGGCTACTCGATCAAAGGCCTCGTGAAGCGCTTCGGGTATTCACTCGCGACCGGGTACAGCACCTGGGTCAGAGATGACGCACGTACCGGCGCGAGCGCGCACCCCAGACGGTGGGCCATCCTGAAGAGCCTCCTGTTCTCGCTCTTCGTCGGTGCGGCACTCTCGCTATTCTCCCTGCGGGGCATCGAGTTCTTCTTCATCGGCATGGCGATAGTGGCAGGGATCACAGCACTGAGAATGCTGGTGGCTTATCCGATTGCCCGAATGTTCGGGCCCGTGCGGTTCGACGCGCCGCAAGGGGGAACCTCCCTGAGCGTCATACTGGCGCTCGCATTCGGTGCATGGTGGCCGACCTTCGGCTTCTTCGTGCCGGAAGCCGACATCTGGCGAGATCGCGAGTTTGCGCGGTACAACGGCATGCAGGCCTTTGCGACCTGGATGAGCCTGGTGCTCGTCTACGCGGGGATCAGTCTCCTGTATCCAGGGCTGTTCGCTGCGGGGCTGGACGTCGTTCTGGGTCTGATCATCGTCTACCAGCTGATTCCGTTCTTCCCGTTCGACGGGATGGACGGCGCGCGAGTGTTGAGCTACAGCAGAATCCTGTACGCGGTCGGCCTGGTTCTGAGCCTTCTGGCGATCGTCTTCCTCTGAGGGGTGAGCCCGGAGCACGGGTGATCGAGGGCCGATGATCGACCGCCCCGTCCGTGGCGTACCGCGCTACGCCCCAAGCTCCGCCTTCAGGAACCGCCCCGTGTACGATCCCTTCGTCGCTGCTACGTCGGCAGGGGTACCGGCCGTTACGACCGTCCCGCCGGCGGCGCCGCCCTCCGGTCCCAGGTCGATGACCCAGTCGCTCGCGGCGATCAGGTCCAGGTTATGCTCGATAACGACGACCGTGGCGCCGGTGGCGACGAGTCGGCGGACCACGGTGATGAGCTGGTCGACGTCGGCCATGTGGAGGCCGACGGTCGGCTCGTCG
>CAZICD010000085.1:0-17733 GCA_964537725.1 uncultured Spirochaetaceae bacterium
CGATCGTCGCCGCGGTCGCCGCGAACACGACCTGGAAGAACCAGTCGCGATAGGTGGCCGACTCGGCCCCGGCGAGGAAGAACTGATCGGTTCCGATGAAGCCGCCGGCGCTCGAGCCGTACATCAGTGCCCAGCCGACTGCCCAGTAGGCGAGGGCCCCCACCGAGAAGTCCATCAGGTTCTTCATGAGAATGTTGCTCGCGTTCTTCGCCCGGGTGAGCCCGGTCTCGACCATCGCGAAGCCCGCCTGCATAAAGAACACGAGCGCGGCTGCGACGACGAGCCAGATCATGTCGAGCGCGGCCGATACATCGGCCATCGTGAGCTCCTGCGCGAAGATGCTGCCCACGCCGAGCACGGTGGACAACATGAAGAACAGGAATAGTCGCTTACGCATGTACAATCCTCCACAAAAAGTTTCTCTTCAATTAGCACGATGCGTGCCAATCGTGGAGGTTTCGAGCTCGGGTCGCGTATGTACCAGCCATGCAGCGAGTTACACGCCCGGCCCGAGAACGCGGCTGGTTGCGAGACCGATCCATATACTACATGCATGTAGCTTGAGCTGCGAAGAACTACAGAAACGTAGTCCTTGAGGGAGGCGCCTACATTCTTGTACGAAAGTGCCGGGCGTCTATGTCGTGCTTCTTGACGCGCAGCCCCATGATACGCTCGGTGATGCCCAGCAACCTCGCGGCCTTCGCCATGTTGCCCCGCGTCGACTTCAGCGCGTCGAGCAGGATCTCGCGTTCGAGGTTGTCCAGGCTCTCCTCGAGCGTGCCGTGGAACTCGGTGTTCGTCGACTCGGCCGACTGCAGACTCGGCGGCAGGTGGTGGCTGTGGATGACCTCGTCCACGCTGAGCAGCACCGCCCGCTCGATGCAGTTCTCGAGCTCCCGAACGTTGCCGGGCCAGTGGTAGCTCATCAGGAGGTCGATCGCCGGCGTGCTGATCCGCCGCACGGCGACGTGGTTCTCGTTCGCGTACTTCTCGATGAAGTGGTCGGCGAGGAGCAGGATATCGCTCTTTCGGTCGCGCAGCGGCGGGAGGTGGATGGGGAAGACGTTGAGCCTGTAGTAGAGGTCCTCGCGGAACTCGTTGTTCGCCATCTGCTCTTCCAGATTCCGATTGGTCGCCGTGATCACGCGTACGTTTACGCGGATCGTCTCGTTACCGCCGACCCGCTCGAACTCGCGCTCCTGCAGCACGCGCAGGAGCTTGATCTGCGTCGTGGGCGAGAGATCGCCGATCTCGTCGAGGAAGATGGTCCCCCCGTTGGCGATCTCGAAGCGGCCCTTGCGGCTCTGGATCGCACCGGTGAACGCGCCCTTCTCGTGCCCGAAGAGCTCGCTCTCGATCACCGTCTCCGGCAGCGCCGCGCAGTTCACCTTTACGAACGGCTTGTCCGCGCGCTTGCTGTTGTAGTGGATCGCGTGCGCGACGAGCTCCTTGCCGGTGCCGCTCTCCCCGCGAATCAGGACGGTCGCCTCGCTGTGCGAGACCTGCGCGATCATGTCGAACACGTCCTGCATCGCGCGCGAGCTTCCGATGATATTGGACGGGCGGAAGCGCTCCTTGAGCTCCTCGTGGAGGCGCGTATTCTCCTCGACGAGCGCGCGTTTCTCCTCCATCACGGTCTGGCGGATCTTGACCGCCTGGGCTACGAGCGAGGCGAGGATCGAGAGGACCCGAACGTCCTCCTCGAGCTCTTCGCGGTCCGCGGCGGGGCGGTCGACCGCGAGCGCGCCGACGGTCTCCGCGCCGAGCTTGATGGGTACGCAGATGAACGAGAGATCGCGGCTGCCCTTCTTGTTCCGGGCGCCGGTGCGGTTGAGAAACGACGGATCGTCGCTCACGACGGGGATGATCTCGGGGGTGCCGGTCTGGACGACGCGCCCGGTCACACCCTCGCCGAGGCGGTAACGGCCGCGCTCCTGCTGCGAGCGCGAGAGGCCGTGCGCCGCCTCGATGAAGATCTCGCCGGTGTTCCGGTTCAGCAGCGTGATCGCGACTCTCACGAGGTCGAGCCGCTCGGCCGTCGTCCGCAGTACTGGTTGAATCACCTGGTTGAGGTCGAGGCTCTGATCGAGGAGCTGGCTGATCTCGAAGAGCAGCGATAGTTCCTCGTACCTGGTCCCGACCCCGACTCGCTCGCGCGTATCGGCCATATCACCTCCGCAGGTGAGGAATACTACCAATTTGTAGGAAATGCCTCAACCGGGTTCGAAAATGTTCTGCGCCCGCGCTCGCCTCAGAGCACGCCCTCGTAGATGATCTTCTCTTCGCCGTCGACGGTCACCGTGATGCCGTCCTCGATTCCGAACATCGCGTTCGGGACCTCGGAGATGACCACGAGGCGCTCGTTCGCTTCGACGATGTGGTCGTGCGAGAGCTGCGAGCGGTCTTCGAGGATCACGCCGGTGAGGCCCGACAGCAGTTCCAGGTGCTCATCGGTGAGAACCGGCGCGACGAGGATCTCCGAGCCGTCGAGGCGCAACCGTCTGCGCGCCTCCTCGGGGTCGCGTGCCTTGACGACGCGTCCGGTCTGCTTGCCGCCGAAGCCTTCGTGGCCGCGGTTGAGAACGTTTCCGAGGATGTGCACCTTGATCGTATTCATGGGAATCGCCGAATGCAGCGGGATGCCGGCGGTCGTCACGACGCGATCCGACGGACCGATCAGTCCTCGGTCGAGCGCGTTGCGGATGGCGTTCTGCACCATCTGCTCGGAATCGACGACCTCCTCCGCCACGAGCGGCACGATACCCCAGTCGAGCAGCAGCTGCCGCTGGACCTGTTCGGTCGTCGTGACGGCGATGATCGCCTGCGGTGGCCGGTGTTTGCTCAGCAGGCGGGGGCTGTTGCCGCGCAGCGAGGGCGCGATGATCGCAGCCGCCTCTACGTCGGTCGCGACGACGAAGGTCGCCTTCGCGATGGCGTTCCCGATGTCGGTGCTCTCTTCTCGCAGCGGTATTCTACCGATGGCGCGGTCCTGGTACTCGCGGCTCGCTTCGACCGCGCGGGCGATGCGGTCGAGCGTCGCGCACGCCTTCGTGGGATAGCGCCCGGACGCGGTCTCTCCGCTCAGCATGACCGCGTCGGTTCCGTCGAAGATCGCGTTCGCCACGTCGGTGAGCTCTGCGCGGGTCGGGCGCGGGTTCTCGATCATCGAGTCGAGCATCTGGGTCGCCGTGATCACCGGCTTGTTCTGGTCGTTGCAGAGCGAGATGATGCGCTTCTGCGCGAGCGGGATGTCTTCGATCGCCAGCTGAACGCCCAGGTCGCCCCGCGCAACCATGACGCCGTCGCTGATCCGCGTGATCTCCTCGATGTTTTCCAGGCCCTCCTGGTCCTCGATCTTCGCGATCACGCGAATCGAGCTTTCGTGCTCGCGAAGGATCTGCTGGATCTGGTCCACGTCGCCGGGCTTGCGGATGAAGCTCGCGGCGATGAAGTCCATTCGCTCGTCGATCGCGAAGACGATGTCCGCGCGGTCCTTCTCGGTGATCGCCGGGAGCTGGACTCGGATACCGGGGATGTTGACGTTCTTGCGGCTTCCGAGGGTGCCCCCGCTGCGCACGATGCAGTGGACGTCGTTACCCTCGATCTTCTCGACCTCCAGGTCGATCAGCCCGTCGGCGACGTAGAGGTGATGCCCGACGGGGATCTCTTCGGGAAGCTGCTTGTAGGTGATGCTGACGCGCTCGCGGGTGCCGGGGACGTCTTCGGTCGTGATCGTGATGCGGTCTCCCGCCGCGAGCTCGAACTTCGCGTCGTCGCGGATGTTCCCCGTGCGAATCTCCGGACCCTTCGTGTCGAGCAGCAGTGCGACCGGGATGCCGGTCTCACCGCTGACCTTTCGCACCCGGGCGATGCGCTCGCGGTTCTCGTCGTGCGTGCCGTGCGAGAAGTTGAACCTCGCGACGTTCATGCCCGCCTCGAGCAGTTCGCGGACCGCGGCTTCGGAATCCACCGCCGGTCCGAGCGTGCATACGATCTTCGTCCGTCGAATCGCCTTCATGCATCCTCCCCTCCATCCAGTATAGGGAATGAGAGCCCGACTCGTCTCACCTCCCGTCGCAGCGCGGGCGCGCGCACCGACGGATCGGCGAGGACCCGCGCAAGATCGGCCGCGGTATCGACGTCCCGCTCCGGCGGGAGGGTGGCCACCGGGTGGCCGCGGCGCCGCGCCCAGTCGAGGATCGCCTGGCC
Organism: uncultured Spirochaetaceae bacterium; assembly: GCA_964537725.1. Lineage (GTDB taxonomy): Bacteria > Spirochaetota > Spirochaetia > DSM-27196 > SLST01 > SLST01. The sequence continues at coordinate 4,210 of CAZICD010000085.1, forward strand.
GGATCGCTCCGGCGCCCGCGACGCCTCGTCGAGAAGCGAATCGTCGAACGCGGCGGCGACGCAGCCGACGAGGTAGAAGCCTCCGTCCACGCTCGGTCCCACGACGACCTCGTGCGCGCGCAGCGCGGCGAACGCGCGGTGCAGCCGTGAGCGCTCGAGCGCGGGGATGTCGGACCCGACGAGGACGACCCGCCGCGCGCCGGCGGCGAAGGCGCGGGCCATCGCATCGCGCATGCGTTGCCACAGGTCCGCGCCTATCTGCGGGTAGGAGCTCCCCGCCGCGTCGATGCCCGCGAGCGGGTCGTCGATGAACCAGAGCGCGCGTGCGCCGCCGGGGCCGGGCGTTCGACCGCGCCGTCCGGTTTCGCGCGCGAGGTCGACGAGCATCGCGCGGTAGAGCCGTACCGCGGCCTCGTCGCCTGCCGCTGCGGCGAGGCGGGTCTTCACGGACCCCGGGCGAAGCGCGCGGTGGAAGATGATCAGCGAGTCACGCGCGCGCTCGATGTCCGACTGCGGCCGGTACCGGGCGCGCAGCGCCTTTGGCGAGACGCCCGAACGGTAGGCGAGCATGATCCGCCAGTTGCGCAGCGTCGCGCGCACCGGCCCCTCGGCCTCCCAGCGGCGCGCGGAGGTCCGTGCCGGCGGACGCAGCAGGACCACGCGCCGGCCGGCCCGCGCGAGCCGGTCCATGAACGCCACGTCCTCCATGAGGGGCTCGTGCGGATACCCTCCCACCGCCTCGTATGCCTCGCGGGTCGCGAAGTGGATCTGGTCGCCGTAGGGCACGCGCGTCAGGCGCGACCTGAGCAGTCCCATGAGGCTGATCGCGCGTACGACGGGGTGGGGGGAGTCGATGTGCAGGTCGAAGGCGCCCGCGTCGGCCGGCCGGCGACGCGGGCGCCCGCCGGTGGCGTCGAGTACCAGGCGTACGAAGCCGCGCGGGGGAACCGTGTCGACGTGGAGGAAGACCAGTACGTCGGCGCGCGCCGCACGCGCTCCGGCGTCGAGTTGCCGGCCTCGTCCCGCGGGCGAGCGGACGGTGCGGACGGGCAGGATACCCGAAGGCACGGCGCTCGCTCCCTCGTCGCCTTCGCTCACGATTACCTCGCACGCACCGATCAGCGGGCACGCGGCGAGCCGGGCGAGGCAGCGGGGCAGCGCGAGCGGCTCGCGATAGACCGGTACGACGATGGAGATCCTGGGCGCCACTCGTGCGCCCCTATCCGGCGTCGAGGAAGCGATCGATATTCTCCAGGTACGAGCGCATCGTTCGATACGTGTCCTCGTTCGTGATCGCGCGCGCGCCGCTCGAGTACTCCGCCCACGCCATGTAGACCCAACTGAACGCGCGGAGCAGGATCGTGCGTTCGAGGAGCTCGGTCCGCTCGTCGATCTCGTCGAGCGGAATGGGGAGCCGCGCCGCCTCACGGTAGAGCTCGAGAAAGCGTCGGCGCGTAGGCGGATCGAACCGGAAATCGGTCTTCCAGAGCGTCGTGGTGGGGACGAGGAAGTGACCCAGATCCTGGTATCGGTGGCTCACCACGGCCTTTTCCCAGTCGACGAGGCGAACGAACGAACCGTCTGCGGTTTCGTCGACGAGGAAGTTCCCCGAGTTGACCTCGGTGTTCACGACGCACAGCGGCTCGTCCGCGAACGACGCCGATCGCGCGAGCTCCACCACGCGCTCCATGTATCGGCCTATCGCGCGACCCTCTTCCGGGAGGGGATGATCGTCGTGCCGGGAGAGGAGCTCGCGGCACTCGGCGACGATGTCGTCGATGGGGGAGGCCTGGACGACGAGCGGCCCGCGGCCCGCGTCGTAGTGCACGCCGTGAATGCGAGCGAAGCACTCGGCTGCGCCGGCGAGGTCGCGCTCGTAGTCGAGCGGACGGCCCGGCAGGTACTCCATCAGCAGCACCCCTCGCGGGAAGTCGTCGTGCCGTTCGCACAGCCGCAGCGGACGCGGGGTCACGCCGCTGGGCGCGACCGTTTCGAGCACCGCGTACTCGTAGCCGATCTGGTTCTCGAGCTGGAGCTGGGTACCGTGGTTGATGCGGAAGACGTAGCTGCCGGTGGCGTCGGTTACGAGGTAGTTCTCGTTGTACTCTCCGGCGGCGAGGAACTCGACGCTGAACGGTCCCTCGATCCAGCGCTCGGTGCGCAGGAAGCGCTCGACGAGATCATGTCGGGTTCCCAGGGTACTCACGGGGATAAGCTATCGCCGCCGGCCGTCGAGTGCAAAGCCTCATCGGCCGGGCCACCCGGTGCCGACACCGCGCGTAGCGGCGGTCACCCCTCGCTATCCTCGTCGCTCTGGAAGAGAAATCGGTACTCGTCCTGGCTCACGATCGTCCCCTGGTCCGCCTCGGACGCTCCGCTCTCCATCATCCTCTGGACGTCGGAGATATCGCGGACGTGCTGCTCACGGGCGCCCGCGAGCTTCGCGCGAAACGGCTCGAGATGCTCGGAGAAGGCCGCTCGCGACTCGAGCACCTCGTCGAGCGTGTCTGCGAAGTTGCGCTTCGCGCGCATGAGCTCGCGAAGATGATCGCGGCGGTTGATCAGAAAGGTGTTGGTGCGCAGCGCTTCGTAGATCTGCTCGAGCGTTCGGTCGATGAAGAACACATCCTCGACGACCTTGTCGCGGAAGTAGTCCGGATCGATGTCGAGCTGGAGCCCCGAGCGCAGCGCCCGGGTCAGCGTCATCACGAAGAAGAGGTTGTCGTCGTAGTTGACTCGCGTGGCCATCCTGTTTGATTTTCGGCGTCGGCGGCGATTCCCTTGACATGCGGAGCGACCGCTCCCTATATTCACGAGAACCTCTTTACTATCGGCGGGTATTCGCCCCGCGGAGCCTTCCGCGACGGTGTGAAGCTTCGGACCGATAGTCACGAGTCCACGAGGAGGAGACATGCGCACCTACGAGGCGATGTGCGTCCTGCGCGTTGAGGAACAGGAGTTCCAGCGCGGCAAGGACGCCGTCCGCGAAGAGCTGAAGAAGCTCGACGCCAACATTCTGAAGGAGGAGGACATGGGTCAACGGACCCTCGCGTACCCCATTCAGAATGTCAATCAGGCACACTACTACTATTTCGTCGTCGAAATGGAGCCGGAGAAGGCGCACCAGGTCGAGCAATCGGTGCGGCTCTTCGACGAGCTGCTGCGATTCATGATGGTACGCCAGGAGAAGTAAATGGCCACCGATATCAATAGCGTCGTTCTGATCGGTCGACTGACCCGCGATGCGGAACTGCGCTACTCGAACTCGGGTACCGCCATCTGCAAGTTCTCGATCGCGAACAACTATTCCCGGAAGACCGGGGATACGTGGGGCGAGGAGACCAACTTCTTCGACGCCGTTCTGATGGGTCGACGCGCGGAAGCGCTGCACAAGTACCTGGTCAAGGGAAAGCAAATCGGCATCAAGGGCGAGCTCCGTCAGGACCGATGGGAGCAGGACGGTCAGCGCCGCAGCCGTGTGGAGATCTGGGTGAACGACGTGAATCTGCTCGGCGGCGGCCAGGGCGGCGGTAGCGGTGGCGGCGGTGACGCCGGCCGCGGAGCCCCGAGCCAGTCCCAGGGCTACGGGCAGAGCGGTGGCGGAAACGACTTCGGTTCCGGAAGCGACTTTGAGGATGACGTGCCCTTCTAGGGCAGGAGGCAGAGATGTCTGACGAATCACGACCAAGAGAGAATACGAGAGGCGGATACGACCGCGGCGGGGACCGCGGAGGAGACCGCGGCGACCGCGGCGGAGATCGGGGTGGCGACCGGGGAGATCGCGGCGGTGGCCGCGGACGGGGCCGCGTCTACTTCCGCCGGAAGATCGACAAGATCAAGGCGCAGAACCTCACGATCGACTACAAGCGCCCCGACGTGCTGCGGCGCTTCGTGACGGAGAAGGGCAAGATCCTTCCGCGCCGGATCACCGGTACATCCGCGAAGAATCAGCGTCGTCTGATTCGCGAGATCAAGCGAGCACGGGCGCTCGGTCTGCTCCCCATGGGTTGATATGCGCCTCCACGAGCCGCGCGCCTACTGGTTGGAAGTGGGCGGGCTCGCGCTGGTTTCGGTCCTGCTGTTCCGATTCGGGCTTCTGGCGCTGGTGTTTCTCGTGCCGGTCCAGCTCGTGTGGATTCGGCGCGGTGAAGAAGCCGGGTTGATCGCCTCCGGAGGCGTGCTCGCGGGCATCGCCCTGACGAAAGTGATCGACCTGATCCGGCTGCGGCGGTCGGTGGGCGGCGCCGACATCCCGGAGGCGCTGCTTCTGATCGACCTCGTGTTCGCCGCAGGGCTGCTCGCGGGGCTGTTCGTACTGAACAGCGACCGGATGACGCTGGGTGCGAACCAGCGTGCGCTGACCGTCGCCGAGCGGATGCTCGTTTCGATCGGCGTGGGAGCCGTGGTCTACGGACCTACCGTGGCGATCATTGCCCTCGGTGAGACCGGAGGGTCGGTCATCGCCGCGCAGATTGAGGTGTTTCGGCCGCTCTTCGAGGCGGCCGGCGCGACGACGGAAGAGATTCGGGTGCTGGTGGAGATTATCGTCGGCGCCCTCCTGAGCGGACTGCTGTTCGGGTACTTCCTGATGCTCGTCGCGAACTGGTGGTTCGGCGTGCTGCTCGCGTTCCGCAGCAGATTCACGCTGCCCGCCGGAAACCCCATCATGGCGCGCCTGTCGGGGTACGAGCTGACCGAGTTCCGGTTGCCCGTATACCTCGTGTGGGCGTTGATCGGTGCGTGGGGCGGAGTGGCACTGCTGCAGTTCGTCGAGCTGGGGTGGCTCTCCTACGTGTTCTGGAACGCCGCGTTCACGATGCTCGCGCTGTACGCGATACAGGGCATCGCGATCGTGTGGTATTATCTCGATCGGCGGGGCGTCGGTCGGGGCGCGCGGATCGGACTGGCGATCGGAATGGTGGTCGGGTTGCTGATCCCCGGGGTGCAGCTGGCGGTAGGCCTGGGGCTCCCGGGGCTGGGCGTCTCGGAGATCTGGATCGACTATCATCGCTTTCAAGGGAGCGAAGAGGGACAATGAAGGTAATACTGAATCAGGACATCACGAACCTGGGAGAAGAGGGCGACATCAAGGATGTCGCACGCGGCTACGCCCGCAACTACCTCATCCCCAAGCGCATGGTCATGCCGTACACCCGCGAAGCGCTCGCGATGCTCGAGAGCCGACGCGAGGCGATCGAGCAGCGACGCGAAGAGAAGCGCAAGTCTGCCACGGACATCAAGACCCGGCTCGAAACCGAGCCGCTGGAAATCGAGATGCCCGCCGGTGACCGCGGACGGCTCTTCGGGTCGGTCACCAGCGCGAACATCGCCGACGCGCTCGCCGCGCGCGGCATCGACGTCGAGCGACGACGGATCGACATCCCGGACAAGACCATCAAGAACGTCGGCACGACGTACGTCCGTGTTCGCCTGTACGGCGACCAGGAGGCCGAGCTGCGCGTGGACGTGAAGGCGACCGGCGGGGCCGCCGCGGCCGCGCAGACTGCAGCTGCAGCGACCGCAGAGCCCGAGGCCGGCGAACCGGCGGAGGCCGCTGATGCTGCGCCCGAGACGGCGTCTGCGGAGGCCGGACAGCCGGACGACGAGGCGGTCGAGAGCGCTGCAGGCGAAGGCGAGTCCGGCGGCGACGAAGAAGAGTAGTCCTTCGAGCCGATGTCGGACAGCACCCTGAGGGACAAGGTACCTCCCCATAATGCGGAGGCGGAGGTCGCCACCCTCGGGGCGATCCTGCTCGATCCCGAAGCGATCGGGCGGGTGCTGTCGTACCTCCGCGCGGACGATTTCTACCGTTCCGCGAACGGCCGCATCTTCTCAGCGATCATCGCGCTCTGGGAACAGAGCGAACCGATCGACCTCATCACGCTCACCGATGGGCTGAAGAACGCCGGTGACCTCGACGTCGTCGGGGGGCCGGCGTACGTTTCTTCGCTGACCTCGAGCGTTCCCACGAGCGCAAACGTAGAATACTACGCGCGGATCGTACGCGAGACGAGCGTGCGCCGGAAGCTGCTGCGCGCCGCGAACGAAATGATCGCCGACGCAACGCGCGAGGGCATCGAGAGTCGCGAGATCGTCGAAGAGGCGGAGCGACGCATCTTCGAGATCTCCGAGGGGCAGGAGACCGGCGGTTACAAGCAGGCGCGGGAGATCGTCAAGCAGACGGTGGAGGCGATCGAGAAGCTCTACCGCACGCGCGAGGACTACACGGGTATCCCGTCCGGCTTTCCGGCCGTGGACAAGATGCTGTCCGGCTTCCAGAACTCCGAGTTCATCATCATCGGCGCTCGTCCCTCGGTGGGAAAGACCGCGCTCGCGCTCACCATGGCCGCGAACATCTCCATCCGCAAGGGCATCAAGACCGGTTTCTTTTCGCTGGAGATGTCCGACATGGCGATCATGCAGCGGCTCATCGCGAGCGAGGCGCGCATCGGCAGCCAGAAGATCCGCACCGGCATGCTGCGGCCGGCGGACTTCAAGAACCTGACCGATGCGGCCGGCTCCATCTACGACGCGCCGCTGTGGATCAGCGACACGCCCGGCATGCGCCTGCTCGACCTGCGAGCGCAGGCGCGCCGGATGAAGAGCCAGCTGGACGTGCAGATCATCTTTGTGGATTACATCAGTCTCATCAACAACGAGCACGCGGATCTGCCTCGTCACGAGCAGATCGCCGAGATCTCACGGTCGCTCAAGGGCCTGGCGCGGGAGCTGGATATACCGGTTGTCGCGCTGAGCCAGGTCACGCGCGATGTCGAGGGCAAACGCCCGACGCTCGCGAGTATCCGGGAGTCGGGGTCGATCGAGCAGGACGCGGATGTCGTGATCTTCCTTCACCGAAACCGCGGAGAGGGCAGCGAAGACCCCGAGCACGCGAACAACGTCGAGACCGAGCTGATCGTCGCGAAGCAGCGTAACGGTCCGGTGGGGACCGTGCGGATTGCCTTCGTTCCCAAGTATACCCGGTTCGAGTCGTTCGAAGAGGACGCGAGATAGGAGGGGTGCATGGCTCTGGCAGATCGATACAACTTCGAGGACCTCGTCAATGAGGCTGAACGGCTCGTCATGGACGAGCTCGAACGACAGCTCGGCGAGCGAGGGGCGCTGGAAGGTCTCGAAGAGGATCTCGTCCTGGACATGGCGGCGTACGCGCTGAATCACGTCCGCCCTATCTACCGCGTGAATCTGCTCGGGCGTCTGTACGCGCAGAACGTAACCGACGAGTATCGCGCGGAGCTCTCCTCCGCCGTCAGCGCAGCCGTCGACAAGGTCCTGGGCGAACCGGCCGGTTGAAGGCGGCGCTCACTCGCCGAAGGGCGGTGTGATGCGAAAATCGGTGAGCTCGAGCCGGGTCCGCTGCGCGGGCAGGAACGTGAGGTAGCGCTCTGCGACGCGCGAGCTCGCGAGGTAGTCGCCCCTCCGGGTCAACGCGATCCATTCCGAGCCTATGACCACGAGGTCCGCGATATGCTCGCCCCGGTCGCGGCTCCACAGCGTCACGCTCCCGTCGAGGTTTGCCGCGGCGATGAGATTCGCTCCCACCGCGAGCGAACCGTGCAGCCGCTCGACCGGCTCGAGCGCACCGTCCTCCCTGCCACGCCGATAGCGACGGACTTCGTCGTACGTCATCGAGGAAAGCAGGATCTGCTCCCGCGGGTCCCACAACAGGTCGCCCGCCGACAGCTCGTGGTCCGACTCGGCGAGAACGGTGCTGCGCGAGAAGCCGTCACCGGTCAGCCTGAGCAGCTTCGTCGTGGCATCCGACTGGCGGCCGTGAAGACCGATCGCGTAGAGCGCGTTCGAGCGCGGGTCGAGGGCGAGCTCCGTGGTGAGGAACGCGTCGGTGTCCGCCGCGACGGTTTCCTGCGTGAGCGGATCGACCACGATCAGCGATGAGTCGAAGTCGGACCTGCGCGTCTTCGCGGCGACGAGACCGAGTTGGGGATCCCAGAGCGCGTCCTGCGTTCCCACTGCGGTGTAGCGAAACCGTTCGACGTCGGCCGTTCGGGCAATCTGGACGATGCGACCGTCGCGGTGCACGATCAGCGGACCGGCTTCGGTCGCCTTCACGCGACGAACGGGTACGTCCATCTCGTCGTCGTGGACCACGCGCGAGGTGCCCTGTGGCGTGAGTAGCTCCCACACCGTCCCCGGCTCCTCGCCGCCCCAGACGAGCAGCCGATCTCCGTCGGGCGTGAAGCGGAGCCGATCCACGCCTTCCACGCGCGTGCGCGAATCGCGGACGAAGGTCGCCGACAGGTCGCGTCGTCTCTCGTCGAAGAGGTCGCTCACGATCGACAGCAGCTCGTCGGGTTCGCTCTCGGATGCGACCGCGAGGTTGAGCCGTCCGGCGGTGAAGGCGACCTGGACGACGCGCGAGTCGGGGGCGGGGCCGAGTACGGTCCTGCGCCCGTTCGCGTCGTCGAAGAAGGCTACCTGTCCGTCTGCGCTCCCGACGAGGAATCCGCGCGTGGCCTCGGAACCTGCCGCGGCGAGGGTCGCCGCGGTCTCCGAGACGTTCTGCAAGCTGTAGAAGTTGCGTCGCAACCTCCCGGAGCGGTACGTGAACGCGAGGGCGGTCCGTCGGCCGGCCTGCTCGGTGAGAACGAGGATCCGCTCGGTCTCGGAGTCGTAGGAGATCGCGTGGATCGGCGAGACCGGGTAGGTTGCCACCGTGGATCCGGTGAGATTGTCGACCACGACGAGCTCGTCACCGCCCGCAGCAGCGAGGAAGCGTTGCGTCTCCTCGTCCACGAGCGTGAGGTGCTCGAGACGGTCACGCGTATCGACTGTCTGAAGCTCGCTGCCGCTGCTGAGCTGCCAGTAGATGAACTCGCCACGCGAGGGTACGTAGGTCATGACGTTGCGCTCGCTGCGCGCGATCTGGACGAAGGAGACGATCCCGAACTCGTCGTCGATGTACGATCGGCGGTGACCGCTGCGCGCGTCGATCATGAAGAGACTGTCGAAGCTTTCGACCGTGTAGACGACGAAGGAGCCCTGCGGTGAGTAGTCGAGGAAATTGAGCGCCCCCGCCACGGACGTCTCGAACAGGCGTTCGCCGGTCTCCCAGTTGATCCCGATCAGCCGCCCGGTGCTCAGCCCGTCCCGCGCGAAGACGACGACCTCGGCCCGGGTCGGGTGCACGGCGATGCGCGTGAGGGCTACGTGAGCCACCTGCCACGAGGTGCGAAGGCCCTCGTGCTCGAGGTCCCAGACGGTCAGCCTGCCGTCGTCGCCCCCGCTGAAGGCGAGGTCTATGTCGCTTCGGCCGCCGAGGGCCCGCACCGCTCCCAGGTGCCCGAGGCTGAGGGTCACACGGGACTGTGCCCAGGCGCCGGCGGTAAGCGTGATCATCAGCAGGAGCGTGGCGAGCAGACGTCTGACGGGGGTCACGGATCCTCCTTTAGCGGCCCGCGAGGAAGAGCACGTCGCCGAAGAGGGCGAAGATGAGCAGGCCGAACACGATAACCGTCCCGGCGAGTTGATACCGGTAGATGGTCTTCGGATGCGGTGATCTGCCACGAATCCATTCTACCACCGCGAGCACGATCTGCCCGCCGTCGAGCACCGGGATGGGCAGCAGGTTCATGAAGAAGAGCACCACCGACAGCAGCGCGAGGAAGTTGAAGAGCGAACGCAGGCCCGCGCCAACCCCGATCTGGAACCCGGAGGTGGCGATATCCCCGATGAAATAGCTGATTCGTACCGGCCCTGCGACCGCGTCGGTGAGGTTCACACCCTGGAAGAGCAGGCGGAGGCTGCGTACCGACACCGTGAGGATCCGCAGGCTCTCGGTGGCACCGCGGCTAATCGCCTGGAAGACGTTGTAGTCCGGGGTGGGCATCGTCACCGTCTGGAAGTTCATGCCTTCGTCGAGCGCTGCGAGGTCCGGATCGACCGTGAGGGCCACGCGGGTCCCGTCGCGCGAGACCAGGACATCGGCCTGCTCCTCGCTCTCCGCGAGCAGCCGGCGGAACTCCCAGACGTGCGCGACCTCCTCGCCGTTGATGGATACGACGCGGTCGCCCTGCTGGAACCCCGCCGCAGCAGCGGCCGATCCGTCGACCACCTGCCCGATGACCGGCTCGACCCAGGGATAGACTCCGATATAGCCGGCGCCCGTATCGGTCTGGAGGTCCGGCGTCACCGGCACCTCCAGCGAGTGGCCGTCGCGCACGACGGTGAACGAGAGCTCGGTGAGCGCGTTCTGAGCGACGATCTGCTGGATATCGCTGTAGGAGCGTACCGGCTGCCCGTCGATCTCGACGATCCGGTCGCCGGTCTGCAGGTCCGCGGCTTCAGCCGGGCTCGGCTCTCCCGCCTGCGACTCTGTCGCACGCGCGCCGTACTCGGCGGCGAGCACGATGCGGTTCTCGTAGGTCTGCACGGAGAACCCGATCCACCACACGATGGAGAGGATGAGCACCGCGAGCAGGACATTCGCAACCGGGCCTGCGAGGAGCGTCACGATCCGCCGCCAGGGGGCCGCGGCGAAGAAACCACCCGCTTCGTGAGGAATCTTGTCCTCGTTGTTCTCCAGCGCCTCGGCGTAGCTGCGCTCGCCCTTCATCTTGCAGTACCCGCCCATCGGGAAGACCGATATGCGGTATTCGGTGCCGCGCCACGTGTAACCGACGAGCTTGCGTCCCCAGCCGATGGAGAACGCCTCGACCTCGATGCCGACGGCCTTTGCTGCGAGCATGTGTCCGAGCTCGTGCACGAAAACGACGAATCCAAGGCCTACGAGGCCGATCAGGATATTGATTACAATCATAAGGCGTAGCGAAGAAGGTAGTAGAACACCGGGGCGGCGTAAAGCACGGAATCGATCGAGTCGAGGATGCCTCCGCGGCCGGGTATGATCGAGCCGGAGTCCTTGCGCGTGGCGCTGCGCTTGAGCGCGCTTTCGATCAGATCGCCCATGATCGTCGCCACGCCCACCGCGAGCCCGATCAGCACGAGCCTGCCCGGTTCGCCCGGAATGGTCGCCGGGAAGAGCAGATGCGCGAGGACCAGCGTGACCGGCGCCGCTGCGAGCCCGCCGGCGAACCCGGCAATCGTCTTGTTGGGGCTGACCGGCAGCACGATCCTGGGCTTCCACGTCCGTCCGGCGCGTCTCGCGATGCGCTCGCGGATGGAGCGGTAGAGCATACCCACGAGATAGGCCATCGTGTCGTTGAAGAACACCATGCACAGAAAGGTGAGTATCAGCGGTCCGGCGTTCGAGAACCCGCTGAGGCGTACGACGTACGAGAGGAAGAGCCCGGGGTAGACGAGGAGGGTGATGTTCGCTGCGGTGTTGCTGAGGGTGAAGGCGAAGCCTTCGTCTTCGCGGCGGAAGACCTGCAGGAGCAGGATGATCCCGACGACCGCGTAGAGCACGATCTGAACGGCGTGCTGTGGCGCGAGCGCGTTGACCACGGCGACCTGGGTCAGAGGAAGCGCCGCGCCGAGCAGCGGAATCGTGACGAAGCTCGCGCGATAGGCCGCGTCGCGACGCTCAAAGAAGCCGGCGAGCTCCGAGGCTCCCAGCGCAGACGCCGCCACGACGATCGCGTTCAGCGCGAGATGGTTCTGATGCGGAAGCAGGAGAATGATCGCGACGAGGGCCGGCACGGCGACGAACCAGAGGATCGTCCGCTTGATCAGGTTCTGCATAGGACGGCTCCGAGACGCCGTTGACGGCCCGCGGAAGCCATCAGACTTCCAGGATTTCCTTCTCCTTCTCGTCGAGCATGGAGTTGACCTTGTCGATGTAGGTGTCGGTGAGCTTCTGGACCTCGTCCTCGGCACGCTTCAGTTCGTCTTCGCTGAGATCGCCGTCCTTCTGCGACTTCTTCAGCTCGTCGTTGGCGTCGCGGCGGACGTTTCGAATCGACACGCGGCTCTGTTCGGCCATGTTCTTGGCGATCTTGACGAACTCCTTGCGTCGCTCCTCGGTCAGCGGGGGAATGCTGATGCGGATCACCTTGCCGTCGTTCGACGGGTTCACCGAGAGCTCGGACTTCTGGATCGCCTTCTCGATGTCGCCGATGATCGATTTGTCCCACGGCTGGATGACCACCAGGCGCGCTTCGGGAACCGAGATGGTCGCGACCTGATTGATGGGGGTGGGGTTGCCGTAGTATTCGACGCGCACCTTGTCGAAGAGGGCGGGGGATGCCCGTCCGGTGCGAAGCGTGTTGAACTCGTCTTCGAGCGCCGAAAGACTCTTCTTCATCTTGTCTTCGGTCTGCTTGATGATACTGCTCATGCGTTCCTCCTCGGACGGGTCGCAGCCGCCAGGGCTCGCCGCCCCAGGGCTTGCTTCGGGAGAAGAGGCCGCTAGGCCTCGACTCCGTGAAGAAGCCCCCAGGGCTTGCTTCGGGAGAAGAGGCCGCTAGGCCTCTTCTCCAACCATATAGTACACAAAACCGCCCACTTCGACGCTCCCGCCGGCTTCCTTGCCGACTTCGCTGGCGACCTGGGCGACGGTCTTCTTCTCGTCCTTGACGAAGCCCTGTTCCACGAGGCAGATCTCGGCGAGGTGCTTCTTGAGCTTACCCGCTGCGATGCCCTTCGTGACGTTCTCGGGCTTCCCGAGGGCCTTCGCCTGAGCGGCGAAGATCTCCTCCTGCTCGCCCACGTAGGTCGGGTCGGCCGCGTCTATGGACAGGAAGGTGGGGCGGAACGCCGCCACGTGGAGCGCTACGTCGAAGGCGAACTGCTTCACCGTCTCGTTGGAGCGGAGCTCCTCCTTGTCGACCGTGACCTTCACGAGAACGCCGATGCGTCCGCTCTCGCCGTGGATGTAGTCCGAAACGAGCTCGTTCGCGCCGATCTCCATGACCTCGCCGCGGCGGATGGCCATGTTCTCCTTGATCGTCGTGATCGCCTCGTTGACCTTTTCGGCGAAGGCCGGATCGGTGGCCGGCTTGCCGGACGCGACCATCTCTTCGACGATCGAGTTGCCCAGATCGACGAAATCCTGGTTCCGGGCGACGAAATCGGTCTCGCAGGAGAGCTCGAGAATGCCGGCCTTACCGTCGGTGACCTTCGTGAACACGCGCCCCTCGTTGGTCGCACGTCCACCGCGCTTGGCTGCCGCCGCGAGACCGAGCTCCTTGAGAATCTTCTCAGCCTTGGTGAAGTCGCCCTCCGCCTCGGTGAGCGCCTTCTTGCAGTCCATCATGCCGGCTCCGGTCTTCTCCCGGAGCTTCTTCACATCGCTTGCCTTTATCTCCACCTACTCCTCCTGAATCTCGTCCTCGTCGATACCGGCCTGGTCGACGATCTTGTCCTCGACCTCGAGCTCCGGTTGCTTGTCCTTCGTCTCGTCCTCGCTGGGCTCGAACTCCGAGTAGTCCTCCGCAGTGAAGGTATCCTCCTCTGCGGGCTGCTCTTCGGCTGCGGGCGGTTCCTCGACCGCCGCGGCGGCTGCGAGCGGTACCGTTTCGACCTCTTCGCCGGAAGCAGTCGTGGGCGCTGCGGCAGCGGGCTCCTCGGTCGTTGCTTCCTCCGCGG
>CAZICD010000085.1:17833-18945 GCA_964537725.1 uncultured Spirochaetaceae bacterium
GCGGGTGCTTCGACCGCGGCGGTTTCTTCGGCTTCGGCTTCGGCTTCAGCTTCGGCTGCCGGCGCCGGCTCTTCCTCTTCGCTCAGGCTTTCGACGATTTCGAGTCCGATCTCGTTGTCCGCCTCGATAACGGCGTTCGCGATGATCTGCGTGAAGAGCGTGATCGCGCGGATCGCGTCGTCGTTGCCCGGGATGGGGTAGTCGATGCCCTCCGGGTTGCAGTTCGTATCGACGACCGCGACGATGGGAATGCCCATCCGCTGCGCCTCGGCGACCGCGATCGCCTCCTTGCGCGTGTCGATGATGAAGATGATCCCGGGGAGCTCCTTGAGCTCCTTGATGCCGCCCAGGTTCTTCTCCAGCCGCGCGCGCTCCTTGTTGATCCGGGCGACTTCCTTCTTCGTGAGGCTTTCGAAGGTCCCGTCGATCTCCATCTTGTCGATCTTCTTCAGACGGAGCAGCGACTTCTTGATTGTCGTGAAATTGGTGAGCATGCCGCCGAGCCAGCGGTTGTTCACGTAGAACATCCCGCAGCGTTCGGCCTCGCTCTGGATAGCCTGTTGCGCCTGCTTCTTCGTTCCGACGAAGAGCACCGGCTTGTTGCTGATGACCGTCTTGCGGACCGCGTCGTAGGCATCCTTGATGCACGCGATCGTCTTCTGAAGGTCGATGATGTGGATCCCGTTTCGTTCGGCGAAGATGAACTTCTTCATCCGCGGGTCCCATCGCTTGGTCTGATGACCAAAGTGCACACCTGACTCGAGCAGGTTCTTCATGGTGACAACTGCCACAATTCCTCCTCATGCGCCGTTCTCCGGCGCCCCATCTCTGTTTCTCGTGCAGCGGACCTTCCGCTGCCGGAGTCTCCGCAGGCCGCGCGAGGCGGCCTACGGGTGATTATCCGCACCTTTGGTGCGGTTCGTACCTTTGGTTCGGTTCGTACCGCCGGTACGGGTTCCGGTAAGGATAGCGTAGACCAGGTGCAGAGGCAACCCTACGACGTTACTGTAGCTTCCCGAGAGGTGCGTCACGTATCGCGCCGCGAGTCCCTGCACCCGGTAGCCTCCGGCGACGTCGTGCCACTCATCCGAGTCGAGGTAGTGGTCGATCTC
>CAZICD010000086.1:0-16980 GCA_964537725.1 uncultured Spirochaetaceae bacterium
GGCCGCGCCGGCTTTGCCCGGCGCGGCCTTTTTCGTAGCATGGGCCTATGACCTGTCGACCCGGATGCGGCGCGTGCTGCATCGCCATCTCCATCTCGTCGCCCATCCCGGGGATGCCCGACGGCAAGCCGGCCGGCGTGCGGTGCGTGAACCTGGACCCGCACACCTTCCTCTGCCGGATCTGGGGTACCGACGAGTACCCCGACGTATGCCGGGCGCTCCGCCCGAGCCGCGAGATGTGCGGCGAGGATCGCGAGCACGCGATGGCGTACCTGGAGGCGCTGGAACGGGCGACGGCGCCGTGAGATCCGTTCCCGCGCGCGGACGGGCAGGATTACGGCTATACGATCGTATCGTATAGATCCTTGGCCTACTATACGATTGTATCGTATAGTAGAGGCATGGACGAGGTCCTCTACCAGTACAACCCGTGGTGGGAAGGCGAGGCGGAGTTGCCCGATGTCCAGCCCCGACCGCGACACGTCGACAGGCTGGTGGAGACCGTCCGACCGGGGCGAGCGGTCTTCGTATCCGGGCTCAGGCGCGTGGGCAAATCGACCATCCTGAAGCTCTTCGCCGCTCGTTCCATTCGCGACGGTCACATGCCCCGTTCGGTCCTCTACGTCAGCCTTGACGATTACGTGCTGAGCGATTCGAGCATTCTCGATGTGGTCGAGCGGTTTCGGCAACTGCACAGGCATCGCCTCGACGAGCCGATTCTCGTGCTCCTCGACGAGGTGACCGCCAAGGACGATTTCCAGCGACAGATCAAGACGCTTCTCGACCGGGAACGCGTCGCGGTCGTTGCCTCGTCCTCCTCGGCGTCGCTTCTCCGGGACGACCAAGGGACGCTCACCGGAAGAAGAAGCACGATGGAGATCATGCCGCTTACGCTCGACGAGTATCTTGGCTTCCGCGGCATTTCTCTCAAGCGTCGTGACTCCGGGCTCATGGAGGAGTACTTCCGCGACTACGCGCGGGACGGTGGGCTGCCGGAGCACGCCTTGTACCCGGCACGCGACTACCTGATGAGTCTCGTCGAGGACATCATCCAGCGAGACGTGACCGCCTATCACGGGCTGCGTGACCACCACGTAGTACGAGACTTCTTCACGCTCCTGATGGAGCGAGCAGGGAAACAGGTGAGCGTCAACAAGCTGGCGCGCATCCTTGGTCTCGCCCCGGACACCGCGCGGCGTTATCTCGCCTACTTCGCGGACGCCTACCTCGTTCACCTCGTGCCGCGCCACGGGAAGCTCAACGAGCGGCTGACCTCGCCGAGCAAGCTGTACTCGTGCGACCTGGGCATCACGCACCTCTTCGTGGGCGACAGGGACTGGGGCGCGTACTTCGAGAACTACGTCTACCTTCTGCTCCGGCAGTACCAGAACGTCTTCTACGTGCGTCGGGGTGCGACGGAGATCGATTTCTTCACGCAGGATGAGACGCTGATCGAAGCGAAGTTCCACGACGAGATGAAAGGAGCGCAACGCGAGCTCTTTGACACGATCACGGCACGCCGGAAGTGGGAGCTGTCGTCGATTCGGGATCTGTCGATTATCGAAGCGACATGGGGGAGCGGCTCGACCGTCTGATCATGGCTCCACGCCCAGCACCGACCGAACCTCCACGATCGAAGAGACCGTGTAGGTAGGCGTGATGTCCGGTTCGGCGGGCTTGCCGCGCAGGTTGAACCAGCACGAGTCTATCCCCGCGTTGATCGCGCCCCGGATGTCCGAGTGCAGGCCGTCGCCGACCATGATGACGCTGTCGGTGGATGTCACGCCCACGCGATCGAGCGCGGCGCGGAAGATCCCGGGGTCGGGCTTCTGGATCCCCAGCTCGTCGCTGATGACGATCGCGTCGAAGTAATCGCCAAGCCCCGAGCGCGCGAGGCGCGAGCGCTGCACCGCGCTGATGCCGTTCGTGACGAGCCCGAGCGGTACCTGCAGGTGGAGCGCGTCGAGGAGCTCTCGCGCGCCGGAGACGAGGAAGGTCGCCTCGCCCAGGTGCTCCACGTACGTTGCGCTCACCTCTTCGGGGTCGAAGCTCTGCCCCAGCTCGTCGAGGAGGAGCACGAAGCGCTTCACCCGGATCTGCGCGGAGGTCGACTCCCCGGTCTCGTACTCGCGCCACACCTGCGCGTTGATCGCGCGGAAGCGCTCCATGTAGCCATCCAGCGGCGCATCGTAGCCGAAGGCGTTGAGCGTCGCCTCGAGCGCGTAGGTCTCCGCTCGGTAGAAGTCGAAGAGCGTGTCGTCCGCGTCGAGCAGGACGACGTCGTAGGTGAGTCGCAAGCCGATCTGCCCTACTGCCAGCGCGCGTTGAGGCTGACGCCGGGCGAGCCCTTCGCGACGCTCCACGAGCTGTTGACCTGGATCACGAAGTCGCCGAAGACCATGTCGAAACCGCCAAACACGACGAAGGACAGGTCGTGGTCGACCCAGGCGGTCGACGGCGCGTCGCCGGTATAGGTGATGTCCTCCGGAGTGCCGCCGTCGAGGTAGTCGACGTACGCCTCGAACGTCTCGTCGGTACCGACACCGCCTCCGAACGAAGCAAAGTGATAGTAGGGCGAGACGCCCACGAACGGCACGAAGAATCCGAGGGCCTTGGAGGCCTGCAGGTCGACGCCGAAGGTATGGACCTGACTCGCCACGTTCAGGAGACCCTGAACGTTCAACTCGCCAAGCCCGACCGAAACCTGGCCGTATCCGTTGTCCTTCTCCCCGATCGTCGCCAGATCGTAGGCGAAGTTGAATCCGGTGAAGGCGTACCCGCCGCCCAGCGAGATCGCCGGGAACGGGCCCGAGTCCGCGAGCAGGCCCTTGCGGACCTTTGCGCCGGCGTGGTACATGCCCAGCTCGAGGCTGTCGAGTCCCGCGGCGCCGCCGATCCAGCCGGTGATGAAGCCGGGGAAACCGCCGAACTCGATCATCGCCTCCACGTCGCGCGGCAGCGTGAAGCCGAGCGCGAGGCGCGCGACGGGAACGGGGAAGAACGTCTTGAGTCCGTCCACAAGGTTGCCGGCGGCGGCGCTCCCGCTCTGCTCGACGATCTCCTGGAGAAGATTGGAGACGTTGAGGACTTCGAACTCGGTCTCATCGACGAAACCGATGAGCCCGTCGGTCAGCAGCGTTCCAAGAGAAATCGACATGAAGAAATTGGTCTGATCCGCGTAGGAAGCGACGCCGGGGTACTGTCCCCAGATCGCCGATTGTTCGAGGTCGGGAAGGAGCTCCGCTCCGATTTCGTCGATCATCCGCTCGAAGTCGCGTCCGAGTCCGTCGAGGTCCTGGGCGGATACCCCGGCGACGACCAGGAGAGCAATCGCAATCAGTACGATCCATCGCTTCATAGGCACACCTCTTCGCCGGAATGCTGCGCTAAGCATACGCATTTTGGTCGGGATGATCCACCGGTTTGTGCTGGCGTCTCTCTCGCCACACCGGTAGAGTAATGCCGATGAAACCTGTCGCGCTCTTCTCAAAACACCTCGGCTGGCTGACGATCGACCAGCTCGGTCCGGTCGCCTCCGAGATTGGCCTGAATGCGGTGCAGCTCTCCGTCAGGCCCGGCGGACACATCGATCCCGAACGAGCGGCGACCGATCTGCCGCGCGCGGTGCGAACGCTCCAGCTCGCCGGGGTCGCGGTCCCTTCGGTCGTCACGGCGCTCACCGACCCTGCCGACGACCTCACCCGCCGCGTCGTCGCCGCGATCGCCGATTCGGGCGTGCCCATGTACCGCACCGGCTGGTACCGCGTTCCGCCGGGCGCGGACGCGAATACGCTGCGCGCCGAGATCGACCGGGCGCGCGCCGGGCTCGCCGGTTTCGCGAAGCTCTCCGAGGAGCTCGGCGTGCGCGCGTGCTACGAGAACCACGCGGGCGCCTTCCTGGGCGCCTCCCCGTGGCAGCTCTGGGACCTCGTGCGCGACCTGCCGCCCGAGCGCATCGGCCTGGAGTTCGACCTGCGTCACGCGATGATCGAGGGGTGGTACACCTGGCAGCCGGCCCTCGAGCTGCTGCTGCCGTGGGTGGCGATGGTCCTCGTGAAGGACTTCGCGTGGCAACGCACCGATCGCGATGCGGCCGGAGAAGGTGCCACCCCCGCAGCGGGCGCCGGGCCTTCGCCGGGCGCGGTGCCGGTGTCGGTGCCGCTCGGCGAAGGCGTCGTCGACTTTCCGTGGCTCTTCGATCGGCTGAAGCGCGCGGACTACGACGGACCGCTCGCGCTGCACCTCGAGTACGAGGTCGCGGGGCGCGAATTGCAGGGAGCACCGGGTTCGGTGGACGGCGCCCCGCGCGACGCGTTCACGCGGGCGGCGGCGCAGGCCATTCGCGCCGATCTGGAACGACTGCGGGGATGGCTTCCCCGCTGACCGTGCGGCCTACGCGGGCGGAGGCGGCGGTGGGACTCGGCGGAGCCTGAACCCGTAGACGATCATGGCGATGCCGAACAGCAGCGCGTAGATGCCCACGATGACCGTCAGCGCCACCACGCCCGCGCTCGGCGCGACGATGAACGCGATCCCGAAGATGACCGAAAGCCCTCCGGCGACGCCGAGCAGCCAGTTGGACCCGAACTGCCCGCGCAACCGGGACGCCATCACGAGCTCGATGATGCCGGTGACGAGCGCCCAGATGCCGATGAGCACGGCGAAGACCATCGCCGTGATGCGCGGCATGACGAGCGCGAGGATGCCGATGACCACGCCCAGGATGCCCTCGAACATGGGAAACGCCCAGTTCGGCCGGCTGGCGCGGATCGCGGCGACGAGCGACAGCACGCCGTCGACGAGGACGAAGAGCGCGACGAGGATGACGACTGCGGCAGCGGTATCGGACGGGCGAGTGAGCGCGATTACCCCGAAGATGACGGCGACGAGCCCGCGCAGGGCGACGAGCCACCATTCGCCGCGTATCCGTGACAACATGATTACCTCCGACAAGCGGAACCTATCGTACCACACTCGGGTGCCGTATCACCCGAATGGATTACCGGTCGGTCCGGATCATCGCACGACCGTCTCCCCCGGCGGATAGCGCTCGCGCAGATCGGCGAAGACCTCGAGCGCGCGCTCGCGGCTCACGGCGTCGCCGAGCATCGTCACCGGAGAGAGCCCGATGTCGGCACCGTCCCGATCGACAGCGGTGCGGTAGTACTCGACCGGCCAGATGTGCTCGAAGTTATCCGGTGCGCCGTCGCGATCGGGAACCGTTTCGGTCAGGTCGATGTTATACGCGTGGTCCAGATAGGAGTTGGTAAACGGCACCGGGTCGTCCCGGGTGACGTAGCTGATCGCGAAGTCGGCGTGCTCGCCGAAGGTCCGCACGCCGCCGAAGAGCCGCACCACCGAGCGCGCGACGAAGGGGTCCAGAAGGGTCGCGTGGATCGCCGGCCGCTCGGCGGGATCGAGCCGGGCGAAGACGTCCTCTATGCCGTGAACGACGTGCGCGCCGGCGCTGTGCCCGATGAGGTGCGCGACCTCGTAGGCGCGCCCGGGCGCGAGTAGTTCCTCCCCGATCCGGCGTCCCAGCTCGTAGCCGTGCCGCGGCGCCGCGAGCCGGTCCAGGCTCGCCTCGTACCAGTCGAGCCGGTAGAACTGCCACAGCGACCCGTCCGGCACGACCCGAAGGAAGTGTCGTTCGAAGGCGAGCGGCCAGTTCTCCGCGCTGCCCTCCACCCCGTGGGCCATCACGACGATCCCCCGCGCCTCCTCGCTCGGCGGAGGCAGGTCGATGGGCGGCAGTGGGTTGGTGGTGCACGAGGCGAGCAGGAGGAGCGCGCCCCACGCCGCCGAACGAAGAGGTGCCATACCGATCAGTGTATCGCGAACGACGGTGGCGGGCACTACCTGAGCGGGTTGAACGAGCGCAGCCGCGGAAAGCGGGAGAAGTCCGCGTCCGTCGTAGCGAGCCTGCCGTCGAGCTCGATCGCCAGGGCGGCGAGATGGACGTCCGTCGTGAGCCGGGACCCCGCGCCCGTGACTTCGAAGAGCTCGCGCATGATCGCAACGTGGCGAGGACCGGGCGTGACCAGACGAACGTTCGGCTGCTCCAGGAACGCGCCGGCCTTCGCGAGCAGCGCGGATGGAGCAAGGGGTCGCTCGACGATCGTGGGGCTCGAGAGGAGCCGTACGAAGGCGAGCACGACCGTCCAATCGATACCGACCGGCTCGCTCCCGCCCACGACGGCCTCCCACCAGTGGCGGGCGGCTTCGTGCTCAGGAACACTGCGGTTGTGGGCATAGACCAGGACGTTCGCGTCAGGAACGATCACTACCGGACTCCAGCTCGTCGTACGCCTGGTTCAGCTTGGTGCGGTCGACACCTGGCCTCAGCCCGAGTTCCTCCGCCTCCACCTGGTAGCGCGAGGCCGGCTCGCAGACCTCCAGCTGGTCGAGGCCGGCCCTGAGCGCGTCGTTCACGAGTTCCTTGTACGTACGATTCTGCTCGCGCGCCAGCCGTCGCAGCCGCTGATCGGTCTCGTCGCCAATAGTAAGCGTCGTCCTCATGCACCCAGGATACCGGGCGTCGGGTTTGATGTCAAGACATCAATGATCTGATGCTTAGAGCATCATCTCGTGCGGTTAGGCGGGCGAGGGAGCCCTCTATCCCTCGGCGCACTCGCCGCTCGCGAGGAAGGTCCGGATCGCGGCGGTGAACGGCTCGTGGTAGAGCTCGGCCTTGTGGCCGCCTACGCCGTTGACGTCGAGGAAGGCCGCCTCGTCGACCGGGAGAAGCTCCACCATGGAGCGAAGCGACTTGTCGCTGAAGACCATGTAGGGCGGCACGCCCTGCTCGCGGGCGAGACGGCTTCGCAGCGAGCGCAGGCAGGCGAAGAGCGCCTCCGCCTCGACGTCGGGGAGCGCGCGAGCGTGGGTTTCAGGCGCCGCCATGCGCGTGGTGTCGGTCGCGGGGCCGCCGTCGGTGCGCCCATCCTCACGCGCCCCGCGTGTGCCCGGCCGGCTCGCGCCCGCCCGGCGGGCGCGCGAGCCCCGGGCCGCCGACTCGCCGCGGGGGGGCGTCGAGCGCTCGACCACGACGAAGGTCTCCTTCCCCTTGAGCACCGCGCGACCCTTCTGCGTCAGGCAGAGCCCGCTCTTCGCCCCGTCGCGACGCCGGACGAGGCCGGCCGCCTCCAGGTCGCCGACGAGCGCGAGCCACGACTCGCGCGAGCGGTCGGCGCCTACGCCGAAGGTGGGCAGCCGGTCGTGGCCCAGGTCGCGGACGCGATCGGTCTCGATCCCGGCGACGATGTCCACGACGTGGTGCGCGCCGAATCGCTCGCCGGTGCGTACCATCGCCGACATCGCCTTCTGCGCGTCCACCGTGCGGTCGACGAAATCGGCCTCGCTCGTGCAGACGTCGCACCCGCCGCAGTCGCCGGCGTGCTCCTGGTCGAAGTGCGCGAGGAGCCCGATCCGGCGGCAGACACCGGCGCCGACGTAGCGGGTCATCCCGCGCAGGCTCTCCCGCGCGCGCTCGCGCTCGGCCTCCACCTCCATCCGGTCTATGTGGTACTCGATGGTCGCGAGATCCTGCGGGCCGTAGAGCAGGAGCGCCTCCGCCGGCTCGCCGTCGCGCCCGGCGCGGCCGGTCTCCTGGTAGTACGCCTCCAGGCTCTTCGGCAGGTCGCCGTGGAGGACCCAGCGGACGTTCGACTTGTCGATCCCCATGCCGAAGGCGATGGTCGCGACGACGACCTCGACCTCGTCGCGCACGAAGGCGGCCTGGTTCTCGCGGCGCTCCTCGTCGGAGAGACCGGCGTGATAGGCGACCGCCCGGATGCGCGCGCGCCGGAGCATCTGCGCGGTCTGCTCGACCGACTTGCGCGTCGCGCGGTAGATGATCCCCGGCTCTCCGCGGTGCGCGACGACGAAGCGGCGGATCTGGTCGGCCGGTTTGTCCTTGCGCTCGACCGCGTAGAAGATCTCCTTCCGGTCGAAATCGCCTCGCACGACGAGCGGGTCGCGCAACCCGAGCAGCCGGATCACGTCGTCCTGGACGTGACGGGTCGCGGTGGCGGTGAACGCCGCGATGGGGACGTCGGGGAACTCGTCGCGCAGCACCGCGAGCGTGCGGTAATCCGGACGGAACTCGTGGCCCCACTCGGAGATGCAGTGCGCCTCGTCCACGGCGACGAAGGCGAGGTCGAGCTCGCGCAGGCGGGCCCGGAAGCCGTCGAGCGAGAGGCGCTCGGGCGCGACGTAGAGGATACGGACCTCGCCGGAATGCACGGCGCGCCAGGCCGCGCGAGCGGCATCGGCATCGAGCGAGCTGTTGAGGTACGCCGCCGGAAGCCCGTTCAGGAGCGCCCCCTGGACCTGGTCCTCCATGAGCGCGATGAGCGGGCTCACGACGACGGTCAGGCCCGGGACGAGGAGCGCGGGGAGCTGGTAGCAGAGCGATTTTCCGCCGCCGGTGGGAAGCGCCGCGAACACGTCGCGGCCCGCGAGGACCGCATCCACGATCTCTTGCTGATGCGGACGGAACGAGGAGAAGCCGAAGGTCTGCAGGAGCGCCGATTCGACGACGGCGGGATCAACGGGAGGACGGGCAGCCACGGCCCCAAGGTACCACAGACCGGCGCAGGCGACATCCGGGTGTCGTACGACACCAGAGTTGGCGTTGCGCACCCGAAAATCGGCCTTCAGCCCCCTCCTTCGTGCTGCCCCAACGGCGCCTTTCGTGCTACATTCCTGACAGCAGGACAAAAGTTCGGGGAACCGGGCAATCGATTCCCCCTGGCGATATACTTGAGAAGGGTGCACCATGAGATCGCGATCTTCCCTGAGGCGTTGCAGCGCGTCTGCCTGTCTTCTCCTCCTTGGTCTCGTGTCGATCTTTCCAGCGGATGCTCAGCAGTTTCGTCTCCAGAGCGCACCGCAGGTCCTCGTTCCACTCGCCGACCGTGACGTCTTCGGGCTCGGCCTGGGCGCGTCGCTCGCGCTCACGACCGCGCTGAATGACTTCATCGGCCCCTACGCGGGAATCGGGGTCACCTCGATCCGACCTGCGGCATCCGACCTGGACAGCTCGCTCCTGCTCGCCAGCGTGGGAGGGGGAATGGAGCTGTTCACCTACCCCACCGCGCGGCTGCAGGTAGGCGGGTCGCTCGGGGGTGGCGCGTACGCGGGGAGCTACCGAAGCGGCACCGAATCGATCCCGACCGGTAACCTCTACTGGCAGGCCGGGGTCGATGCGGGCTACCGGCTCTCCCCCGACCTGACGCTCTCCGGCCGCCTCTCGTACCTCGACCTGCGCAGCAGGATCGGCTCGTTCTACCGTGGGCTCGTCGTCTCAGCGCGCGTGGAGCTGGGGCTGGACACCGGAGCCTCAGCGGGTCGCGCGGTGCTCGAGCTCGCGCGGTCGCAGCCGGTCTACCCGATTCTCGCCGAGCAGTACGAGGACAGCGCGTTCGGCGACGTGACCATCCGCAACGGCGAGAGCGCGGAGATCCGTAACGTGGAGGTCTGGTTCGCCGCCCCCGGCTACACGTCGAGCCCGAGGCTGTGCGGTACGATCGACTACCTCTCCCGCAACGAGGAGGCGACGCTCCCGCTGTTCGCGAACTTCAGCGAGGAGGTCATGACGGTCACCGAGCTGCTGCGGACGACCGGCGAGATCCGCATCACCTACGAGCTGCTCGGAGAATCGCAGACCGCCCGGGCCGAGACGACGATCGCGATCGCAAACCGCAACGCGCTCACCTGGCAGGACCCGCGAATCCTCGCCTCGTTCGTGAGCACGAACGACCAGGCGCTCATGGACGTGAGCAAGTACGTCGCCGGCCTCGTACGGTCGGAGGCAAGGACCGAGGTGGACTCGAATCTGCAGTACGCGCTCGCGCTCTTCGAAGGCTTCCGGCTTTCCGGTATCGCGTGGAGCCCCGACCCGCAGACCCCCTACGCGGCGATGCGGACCGCGCCCGACGAAGACGACTACGTCCAGTACCCGCACCAGACGATCGCCTACGCCGGCGGCGACTCCGACGACCTGGCCGTGCTCTACGCCGCGGCGCTGCAGTCGGTCGGGGTGCCCGCCGCGCTGATCCCGTTCGAGGACGACGTACTCGTCGCCGCGCAGCTCGGGCTCTCCGAGTCCGACGCGCGCGGGTTCTTCTCCAACCCCGACGACCTGCTGTTCGTCGACGGGCAGACGTGGGTTCCGGTGCGCGTGTCGAGCCTGCGCGAGGGATTCCTCCGCGCGTGGAGCGAGGGCGCTCGGGTCGTCGGCGAGAACGGCGGAACAGGCGAGACCTTCTTCAGGCTCTCCGAGGCGTGGCGAGAGTATCCTTCGGCGGGCGTGCCCGGCGTCGAGGTCGCCGGTCGTCGCCCCGACGCCGACGAGGTGATCCGGGCGTTCACCAACCTCATCACGCTCGTCGTCGAGCGCGAAGTGACCCCCAGGGCAGAGCGGCTTCGAAGCAGCTTCGGCCCCGACGGCGGCAACGGCAGGCAGCGCAACCGGCTGGGCATCCTCTACGCCCGCTACGGCGTCTACGACAAGGCGTTGCCCGAGTTCGAAGCGGCGTACCGGGCCGGCTACGAGCGCGCGACGGTGAATATTGGCAACATCGCCTTCCTGCTCGGCGACTACGAGACCGCGCTCGACTGGTACGAGCAGGCGGTCGAACGCGATCCTGACGACCCGACCGCCCTCATCGGCCTCGCGCGGACCTTCTACGAGCTCGACCGCTACGAGGAGACCGACGAGTACTTCGAGCGCGCGCGTCGCCTCAGGCCCGAGGTCGCCGATCGCTACAGCTACCTGTCGGCGCGCATCGGAGACGCGGCGGGCCGGGCGTCGGCCGCCGCCGACCGGCTGGGCAACGTGATCTGGGACGAATGATCGTTTTGTCGCCGTCCGTCAGAGTACTGCTCCTCGCGCTTGCGGCAGCGCTGCTCGCCGCCGCACCGACGGGCGCGCAGTCGGCCGATTCGGGACAGTCCGACCTGGAGCTCTCGCTCACCGCCGACGGGTGGTTCCCCGGCCTCGTCGACCGCGACGGGGGGATCGAGACCGTACTCGGCGCCGACGTGCAGGCGTCGTTCCTGCACATCGGCCCCTTCTCGCTCCTCGCGCGCGCAGGCTTCCACGCGCTGCAGACCGGCGCGGCGACCTCGCTCGCCTACGTGGGCGCGGCGGTGGGCGGGACCTACACCGTGGATCTGGGCGAACGCTTCGACCTCACCGCGTCCGCCTCCGCGGGGCTCGGACGCATCCCGGACGTGAAGGTCGCCGGCCAGGAGGGCGAGAGTTACGGGCTCTACGAGGTCGACGCGCGCGTCGCCGCGCGGTATCGGTTGTCGGCGGGGATGCGGGTGGGCGCGTTCGCCGGCTACGAACGGCTCGCGACGCCCGGGGCCTCGTTTCTCGACGCGCCGAGCGTGGGAATCGGCCTGTGGATCGTACCCGGAGAGATGCTTCGCAGCCGCGGCCGCGTGGAGGTGGAGGAGGTCGATGTCGAGCCGATCTTCCCCGTCCTCAGGTCGTGGTACGACGACGAGCCGCTCGGATCGGTCACGATCAGGAACCGGGAGGACGGACCCATCGATCAGGTGGAGGTCTACTTCCAGGTGCCCGACTACATGGGCGGGCAGCGGCTGACCATGAGCACACCGCGGATCGGCGCGGGCGAGGCGGTGGAGGTGCCGCTCTACGCCGTCTTCGACGAGCGCGTGCTCACGCTCACCGAGAACTCGAGCTCGGTCGCGGAGGTCACCGTCGAGTACTCGTACTACGGCGCCGAGCTCACCGCGCGCGAGACCTTCCCCATCCGGATCTATCACAGGAACACGATGACCTGGGTCGACGACCGGCGAGCCGCCGCCTTCGTCTCGCCCACCGACCCGGCCGCGCTCTGGTTCGCGCGCAGCGCCGGCAGCGTGGCGCGCGACCGCCTGCGCGTCGATCTGCCGCGCAACATGCAGGTCGCGCTCAGCATCTTCGAGGCCCTGCGCCTCTACGGCCTGAACTACGTCATCGACCCCAACAGCTCGTACATCGAGCTCTCGCAGAACGCGAGCGCGATCGACTTCCTCCAGTACCCCGGCGAGACGCTCACCTACCGCGGGGGCGACTGCGACGACCTGTCCATCCTCTACGCCTCGCTGCTCGAGTCCGCCGGCATCAGCACGGCGTTCATCACCATCCCCGCGCACATCTATCTCGCCTTCGACCTGGGCCTCAGCGAGGAGGAGGCGCTCGAGCGCTTCTTCGACCCCGGGTTGCTCATCATCCGGGACGGCCGAGCGTGGGCGCCCATCGAGATCACGATGGTCCGCGAAGGCTTCGTGAAGGCGTGGCGCGTGGGCGCGAAGCAGTGGATCGATAACAGCGCGGTGGGTCGGGCCGATTTCTTCCCGATGAGAGAGAACTGGGGCATCTACCCGCCGAGCGCGCTCCCCGACGCGAACGCCCGCTTCGAGCTCCCCGAAGAGAGCGAGCTCATGGCGGCCTTCGACGAGTCGATCGATCGGTTCGTCGTTCGTGAGATGTCGCCCGTGATCGCCGAGTACGAAGGCCGGCTCGCCGACGAACGCGACCCCGCAACGCTCAACGAGTACGGGGTCGAGCTCGCCAACGCCGGCATGCTCGACGAGGCGTGGGAGCGCTTCGCCGAAGCGGCCGACGCCGGCTACGCCTGGGCGTGGAACAACCTCGCCAACGTCGCGTTCATCCGGAAGGACTACGACCTCGCGCGCGAGTACTACGAGTGGGCCGATGGCCTCCTGCCCGGCGACCCCGTGGCCACGCTCGGCCTCGCGCGCGCGAGCTACGAGCTCGACCGCTACCAGGAGTCCGAGGTCCTCTACGCCGACCTGTCTCAGGGCGCTCCCCTGCTCGCCGATCGATTCGGCTACCTCGCGAGCGTCTACGGCGGCGAAGGCCGCGCCTGGTCGATGGCCGACCGCCTCGCCTCGACCGTCTGGTCACGCCCCGGCCTGGACTTCAGCCGCCCGCGGCGGGTGGCGGACGCGCCGGTGGCGCCGGAGGAAGAGGCGCCGGGCGGCCAGGCGAGCCCGGAAGCAGCGGCGCCAGCCGAGCCCGCGGCGCCCGCGGCTCGACCTGCGCCGGCGGAGAGCCCGGAGCCGACGCCCGAACCGGCGCCGGTCGACGACCCGCGCACCGGCCCCCCCGCCGTCGAGCCGGAACCGGAGGCGACGACGCGCGAGCACGCACCGAGCGACGAGGCGAGTACCGAACCCGAGGCCCCCGCAGAGGCGGAGGCGCCGCGTGAGCCGGAAGCCGAACCGCCGGCAACCCGGCCCGAGCCCGCCCCGCCCGTCGAACGCGAGCCGGAACCCGAGCTCGCCGAACCGGCCGAACCGGCCCCCGCACTCGAGCCGGAGCCCGAACCCGCTCCGCCGCCGCGGCGCGCGGTGGTCGAGCGGCCCGAACCGGCGCCCGAACCCGCGGCACCTGCGCAACCGTCGGTCGTCGAGCGTCTCGAATCGACGCCTTCGACGTCGCCGGCCGCCGAGAGCCGGCGGCCCGAGCCTCAGGCGCCGCCTGCGATCGCCGAGCGCGCGCCGCTGGAGCCCGAGGTCGTTTCGGCCACCCCGCCGGAACCGGAACCCGAGCCAGCCCCACGGCCTGCGGCACCGAGCGCCCCGCCCGCGATCCGCCGGACCGCGCCGCGCGACGCGGAGATCGCCACCGCCGAACGCCGCGAGCAGGAACGCGCCGAGCCGGTCGAGCCGGAACCCCAGCGCGCGCCCGAGCCCGCACCTGCGCCCGAGCCCGCCGCCGCTCCAGAGCCCAACGCCCCCGAACCGCCGGCGGCGGCCGACCCCCAGCCGGTTGCGCCGCCTGCGATCGCGAGCGCACCGCCGGAGGACGCGGAGATCGCCGAGCGCCGCGCGGCGAGACACGAGCCGGAGTCGGCCCCGGAGCCAACGCCGCGGCCGAGCCCGGAGCCCGAACCGACGCCTGAGCCCGAGGAGACGGTTGTCCCGGAGCCGGAACCCGTCGTGGTACCGACACCCCCGGTACAAGCCGCGCCGGAACCAGCTCCGGAGCCCGCGCCGACGCCTGAGCCCGCGCCCGTTACTGAAGTCGCGCGTGAACCAGCTCCCGAGCCCGAGCCCGAGCCAGACGAGCGCATCTCGTACGTGGAACGTCCCGAGCGCGAACCGGAGCCGACGGCGACCGGCGAAGCGGAGCGACCGACACCCACCGCCGCGCAGCCGGTCGGGTCTCCGCGGCGACGACGCTTTGCCACGGCCGGGCTCGAGCTCGTCGAGGGCCCGCTCGGCGCGGCGGTTGGGTCGCGAGCCGGCGAGGCGCTGTGGGAGACGATCGAGCCCGAGGGACTGGTGAGCTTCCTGGACCCGGGGGTGCGCGGCGCGACCGGCGCCTGGGAGCTCGGCGAGCGCCTCGCACAGATGACCGACCGTGCCTCCGCGTACGCCAAGCTGCTCGTACCGGCCGCGCCTATCTCCGGCGCGACTCGCTACGGCGTGCGCGCGCGGTCGACCGGGACCGGTCGCGTCGGATTCGGCATCCACATCCACGGTCGCGGCGAGTGGTCGCACGAGTACTACGGCGGCGGCGACTCGATCCTCGTCTGGGTGACGAGCGACCGCGAAGCGTACGGCGACGGTCGCACGCGGCTGCAAGTCTATCGATCCACCGGCGAGTGGCAGATGGAGATGATCACCTCCGTCGTTATCCCCGGATCAGTGCTCAGCGAGCGCGAGTACGCGGTCGACTACGATCCGACGGCCGGAACGATCGAAGTGTACGTTGACGGCTCGCTCCAGCTATCGACCGACGGATTCGAGAACCCCGCAACCTTCGACTACACGATTCTGCGCGCTCTCGACACGGCCGAGTTCTCCGATCTGTCGATTCGCCCTGCCAACGCACAGGACGCCAGAGGTACCCGATGAACAGGACACGCACTCACCGCTCCATCGCGGCGCTCGCCGCGCTGACCGTAGCGCTCTTCGCGCTCTCCTCGTGCGAGGACTTCTTCGGCACCACCGATCTCAAGGAGTCGATCCGTGAGGAAGTGGTGGTGGCGACGGCGGAGGAGGGTGCGATTGCCGTGCGCCCGGCAGACGACAACATGGGGTTCACCAGTCCGATCGGATCGACGACGGTGAAGGTTGGCGTTCCGTTCACCGTCACCGCATCCGCGTACAGCCAGTACGCGTTCCTGCGGTGGGAGCAGGAAGGCGGCGAGGCCGATGCGATCGCGTTTGACGATGCACGGATACCCGAGACCGAGGCGACGGTGACCGCGTACTCGCCCGATCTGGCCGTCGTGGCGGTATTCGACCCGCGTCCGTACGTCCTCTCCACGAGCCCGTACAACAACGAGTTCGACGTCATCATCACGCGCCCCGTCAGAATAACGTTCTCCGAACCCGTGGACCCGGCAACCGCGACGTTCGAGAACATTCTGGTTCAGCGTCGGCTCAACGGGTCACTGGCCGATCCGGAAGACAAGACATCGCTGTTCAACCCGCCAACGGTATCCGGCTCGGGTGCGGAGGTCACGCTTTCACTCGCTGACGATGAGCTACTGGGAGACATCGACGCGAACTACGAGTACTTCGTCACCGTCCTTGCGGGCATCACCGACGTCAACGGAAATAGCATGGCGGCGAATAACCCACCGGTCAGGTTCGTCACGAGTCGCACCGAAGACGAGACCCCGCCGAACATCGGGGCGGTGACCGTGAAGCGCACGTCTACGGGCGCAACCATCTCGGAGGTGTCCGGAATCAACGCGCACCCGACGAACACTACGGGCATCACGTTGGACTTCGACGCCGCCGACCCCGAGGCGACGACGGTTACGATCAGGATCACCGACGGCGCGGGGAACACGCTCCACGACGAGGTCCACACGCGAAACATCGGCATTACACTGCAGCAGGGAGAGGGAGCTCAGGAGCTGACGATCGAGGCAATCGATGCATCGGGAAACAGCACCGAGGACGATGCGAGCAGCCAGACGGTTTCCATCTTCTACGACATCACCCCCCCCGCCCCGCCAGCGGTGGCGAGCGACAACGCTCCCTACACGGCCGGCACGACGTACTACTACTCCAGCGGCGGCGTCGACTTCACGTTTGCGTCCGATGACACGGGCGGATCGGGTGTGAACGGTTTCACGATCGACTCGGGCGGAAGCAACCCGCAGGATGAGGTCACCCTCACTAACACCGGCAACGTCTACGCGGTGGACCATGCGGGCAACGTCTCCGGCGGCTCCTCGATAGATGTCGTGCAGGACAACACCGGCCCGTCGGTCACCGGCGACGCCGTATCGGCGCCTCCCGGATCGTGGGCGGTGGAGTCCGACTCGTTCGAAATCTCGTTCGACGTCTCGGACGGCGGCGGGTCGCAGCTCGCCGGCGATCCAACGGTGACGGTAACCAGTGGAGGGGCAACGCTCACCAACAGCGTAACGGTCGGGGGAACCGGCCCCGGCTACACCGGCTCGGTCACGCTCGCCGGTGGTGACACCAACGGACCGATCCGCTACACGATCAGCGCCGTGGACAACGTAGGTAACGCCACCACACGCGGCCCGATCGACAGCGGGCTGCAGCTCGACACGCAGGGACCGTCGATCGGCCCGGTGGGCGTGGAGAACACGTCGGGTGCGGCCCTGCCGTACGTGGGCGCTCTCGGCGCGTACGCGACGAGAAGCCGGGACGTCGTGGTCGACGCGACGGTCACCGACAATCTCTCGAGCAGTCTGACGGCGACTATCACCGACGACCTCGGGGCAACGCTGTACAGCGGTAGCTATCAGAGCAGCGGCATGACCGTGCAGCTGCGAGACGCCCAGGGAGCGCAGCAGCTGTCCATCGTCGTCACCGACGAAGCGGGCAACCCGTCGACGAGCACGGCGGTGGACGTTTTCTACGACAGCATCGCCCCCGGACCGCCCTCGGTGGCAACCGACAACGCGCCCTACGACGACGGGAGCACCTACTACTACGCAAGCG
>CAZICD010000086.1:17080-18830 GCA_964537725.1 uncultured Spirochaetaceae bacterium
CACGGTCACCTTTGACGTCTCCGACAGCGGTGGCTCGGGGCTCGCGGGCACGCCGGGCGTGGCGGTCACAAGCGGCGGCGTAGCCGTTGGGAACGGCGTGTCCGTGACATCGGCCGGCGGCGACTCCTACACCGCCTCGGTCACGCTGCAGTCCACCGACACCGACGGGCTCATCCGCTACACGATCAACGCACAGGACAACGTGGGTAACCCGACCAGCTTCGGTCCTGAGGACAGCGGCGTGACGCTCGACCGTTCGAGCCCGTCGATCACCAACGATACGGTGAGCGCGCCCGCAGACAGCTGGGTGAAGGCCGGCGAGACCTTCGAGATCGACTTCGACGTCGCCGACAACAGCGGCGGCTCGGGGGTCAACGGCACGCCGAGCGTTACGATCACCAGCGGCGGGGCAAACGTCTCCGGGGTGTCAGTCGCCTCGGCCGGCGGCGACTCCTACACCGCGTCGGTCACGCTGCAGGACACCGATACCGACGGCGCGATCGCGTACACCATCGACGCGGAGGACACGGCCGGCAACACGACCACGCTCGGACCGGTGGGCAGCGGCGTGTCGCTCGATACCGTGGTCCCCGCTGTAAGCACCGTCACGCTCACGAACAACGGGAGCTCGGCGGATGTGGCCGAAGCCGGCGACACGATCACGATCGTATTCACCGAAGCGAACAGCATCGATCCGACAACGGTCGACTCCGGACTGAGTGCCGGCGGCGATATCACCGGGACGCTGGCAGATCTGATAGGCAAAGTGGGGTCGTTCGCAACCCCGAGCGCTACGAGTCAGCTTCCCGTTACAGACGCCGATTCGACGCTCGAACTGAGTGCGGACACGAGGACGGTTACGATCACCGTCGGCACGGTCACCGACGCGGGCACGGCGCCGGCCGACAACTTCACCGCGGCCAGCGCAATCACCGACCTCGCCGACAACGCGGTGGATCAGACTCCGGTAGGGTCGTCCGGAAGCCTGTAGCGAGCACTCTGACTCGCGCCCCGCGCGTGCCCGGCCGGGGCGCGGCGCGTGGCTCGCGGCGGCCTCTACATCACCCGCCACCCGTACAGCAGCAGGTAGCCGAGCATCTTCCGCCGCTCGCGCCGGTAGAGCTCGCGCGCGCGGCCGGGTTCGCGCGCCAGGCTCGGCGTCCAGTGATTCTGCGTGGCGGCGATCGTCGTGATGTCCACGCCGGCGGGCAGCGCCTTGCGGAAGGTCCACCGGGCGCGGCGCGTGTGGTAGTCGCTCGTGACGAGAAGGATGGAGTCGATCTCCGGCCGCGAGGCGAGGATGGCGCGCGTGCGCAGCGCCTCCTCCCACGTGCTTTCGGTGGCGCTGTCTGAGGGAACGATCAGCTCGGCACGGCGGGTAAGCGAGGCGAGCGCGCGCTCGAGCGGATCCCGCGCGACCGGTGCGAGGCCGGGGTAGATGAGCCGACTCGCGTAGCCCTGTTCGACGAGCGCGACGGCCTGCGGAATGCGGGCGAGGCCGCCTTCGAGGAGCACGATCGCATCGGCATGGACGGGAGGCTGGTCGACCACGAGGTCCTCCGG
The DNA here is from genome assembly GCA_964537725.1 of uncultured Spirochaetaceae bacterium. Classification (GTDB taxonomy): domain Bacteria; phylum Spirochaetota; class Spirochaetia; order DSM-27196; family SLST01; genus SLST01. Next base: position 18,644 of record CAZICD010000086.1, read on the forward strand.
CGACCAGGGCAGCAGCGTGAGTACGCGCACCGCAGCCGCGAGGACCAGCAGGCCGAGCGCGAGGCGGGGTGGCAGGCGGCGCAGGCGCCGCGGTGCAGATTCGGACGCGGCGCATCGTCCGCGGAGCCCATCCATCGGCATAAACTCCCCCATGTCGGCCTGCGGGTCAACCACGGTTACGGGTGAC
>CAZICD010000087.1:0-1743 GCA_964537725.1 uncultured Spirochaetaceae bacterium
CCCTTTTTCGTGGGCGGTAATGGATTCGAACCATCGACCCCTTGCGTGTCGAGCAAGTGCTCTAACCAACTGAGCTAACCGCCCAAGTCGCTTCAATGTACAGAATTACCTGAGCGACATCAAGATCCGCTCGAGAACTTTTTTGCGGTCGAGCGGCTTCACGATGTAGTTCTTCGCGCCCATGAGCAGCGACTTCTTGACGAGGTCCTGCTTGCCGAGCGCGCTCACCATGATCACGCGGGCGTCCTTGTCGAACTCGATGATCTGTTCGAGCGCGGTCACGCCGTCCATCTTCGGCATCGTGATATCCATCGTCACGAGGTCGACCTTCGGGTAGAGTTCCTTGTACTTCTCAACACCCTCTTCGCCATCTGCAGCGGTTCCGGCGATTTCGAATCCCTCGGAGGTGAGTATCTGGCTCAGCTGCTTGGCGACGAACATGCTGTCATCGACGATGAGGACCCGGTACGGCGTGCCGTCTTCCTTCAGTCCGTCCGCCTGGCGTTCGTTGATGCTCGGAAAATCCTGTTTCGCTTTCATCAGCCACGCTCCCGTATCGCAACGTTGATTTCTATCTTACCTTGTGGCATTTCCATCGGTACGATCAAGGCCTCCACGTTGGTGTTGGAGATTTCCATGTTGTCGCCGGTCACCAGCGCCGGCGGCGTGAGGTCGAACTTGAAGCCGAGATTGTGCAGCTTCGTGACCGCCTGGCCGGTGATCATGTTCGCGAGCTCCGAAATCGTCGCCCTGCCCATCTCGTTCAATTCTTCGATGGGATCCATGTCCATGCTCTGCAGCATCCCGGACGCGACGGCTATTGCGGTCGGCTTGTCCATGTCGAGCAGGACACGTCCTTCGACATCGCCCGCCAGTCCAATAATCGCGGCGACGCCGAGCACCGGAGCGGCACTCGACTTGAGATACAACTCGCCTCGACTCACCTCCGCCTGCAGCACCTCGGTAAGCACGCTGTACGCTGACTCTACAAACGGGTTGATGTACTCAACGCGCATCCTTTCCTCCCTACGGTAATCGGTAGGCGCGCACGCTACCGTGAGACGCCTCCACGAATGGCCCCATCGCGCTGAGATCCTCGTTCGTCCCGGGAACGATGATCGTTCCTTCCTTCGCCTTCTCTTCGATTTCCGTGATCACCCGCCGCTGGTCGCGCTCCGACAGAAACGAGAGGACGTCGCGGATGACGATGAGCTCGCACGGCGGCGCCGCCGAACCGTGCGTAACATCGCTGAACTCGAAGAGGACGATCTGTTTGATGTCCGAGTTGAAGCTGTAGCCGTTGGAGCCTTCCACGATGAACGGCTCGTAGTATTCCGGAACGGCCCGGTGGTCAAAGACGAGATTCGGCGCGTTCGATATGCCGAGCAGGTCGTTGTCCCCCGCCCAGATCTTGATCCGGGCGTCGGGCCAGGTCGATCTCAGGAGCGCTGCGAGCGAGTACGTCTCGTAGCCCGCCCCGCAACCGGGGTTCCAGACGTTCACGACTCCGCCCGGATCGTCGGGAAGCACCGCGCGAAGGTCGTCCAGGTATCCCTCTTCCCAGAACCGCCCCGAAAACGGGGAGTAGAACGGTGCGAGGAACTCTTCGACCTCGTCGGGCGAGGATACGCCCGCTGCGCCGTGGTCGGCGGTCCAGGCCCGCAGCCGCTGCTCCACCCACGACCGGTTCAGATCGGTCATCGTGAAGCCGCTGAGCGTGCGCAATGTCGGCGCCACCATCTC
>CAZICD010000087.1:1843-18749 GCA_964537725.1 uncultured Spirochaetaceae bacterium
GCGGTCTCCGCGGTCCCAACGCTCGCCGGGGCGCCCACCGACGCGGGCTGTCCCGGCTCGGGCGCCGCCCCGGTTCGATCCGGCGCATCGGCGGGCGCCTCGGATGCAGGCTCGGGGGGAGCCGGGGTGGCTGTCCCGGTGTCCTCGCCCGCCTGCTCGCCGAGGATTCGTTCCACGTCGAGGATGATGTAGAGACGCTCGTCGTGCTCGACGACGCCGCTGATGTACTTCATGTTGACGTCGGCGAAGATCGGGTGCGGAGGCTGGATCGTCTCCGAGGAGATGCCCACAACCCGGTCGATTCTGTCTACGACGACCCCGATAAGGCCGTTTTCGAGGCGGAGGATGAGACCGTCCTGCGTCTCCCCTTCGCCGTGCTGCGACGCGGCAAGGTTGAACAGCGTCCGCATGTCGATCACCGAGATGATATCACCCCGCAGGTTGTAGACTCCGACCACGAACGGTTGCGTGTTCGGAACGTAGGTGAAGTTCTCGAACTTGGCGATCTCCTTCACCTTCATGATGTCTACGCCGTAGTCCTTCCCACCGAGCGAGAAGGTTACCATCTTGAAGTCGATGTCTTCGGCCTGCTCCTCGCCGTCGAGGTGCTGGGAGGCGAACAGGGTGCTCTGTCGTTGGGGACCGGTGGTCGCCGATTCGCTCTGTCCGGTAATCATATCTGCCTGCCGATAACCGCTTCCCGCTCGCGGCGAGCGTTGCGTTCGTTCGCGAGTCCCAGCTCGAGAAGTTGCGTGACGTCGATGATGAGTGAAACGCGCCCGTCACCGGTGATGTTGGCGCCGGCGATGCCGGGGGCGTTGGTGTACCGATCGCGCAGCGGCTTGATCACGACATCCTCTTCCCCGATCAGGCTGTCGACGATGAGCCCGACCTTCTTGTCGCCGCTGCCCACGACGACGACGAACAGATGATCCGGTTCGGTATTCGTGTCGATGCGGAAGATCCTGCTCAGCCGCAGAAGGCTGATGACGTCGTCGCGGACATTGAGCACCTCGTGGTTGTCGAGCATGCGGATGTCCGAAGGTTTGATCCGATGACTCTCCTGGACCGCCGTGATGGGAATGGCGTACGTCTCGCTGCCCACGCGCACCATCAGTCCCTGGATGATCGCGAGTGTGAGCGGAATCTTGATCGTGAACCTCGTTCCCTCGTCAGGAGTCGACCAGACCGTGACCGAGCCGTTGAGCTTCTCGATCTGTTTCTTCACGACGTCGAGCCCGACTCCACGCCCGGAGATGTTCGAGACCTTCTTCGCCGTGGAGAAGCCGGGGTCGAATATCAGGTTGAACGCCTCGAGATCGCTCAACGCCTTGCTCGGGTGGATGACGCCCCGGTCGATCGCCTTCTGCCGGACCGCATCCACGTCGATGCCCCGTCCGTCGTCGGCGATCTCGATGATGATCATATTGCCTTCGTTGCTGGCTCGCAGCAGCAGATCGCCGCTCTCCGGTTTACCCTTCTGCGCGCGCTCCTCCGCGCTCTCGATACCGTGATCGATGGAGTTCCGGACGCAATGAATGAGCGGGTCCAGCAGGTCCTCGATGACGGACTTGTCGAGCTCGGTATCCTCGCCCTCGATCCGCAGGTCGACCTGCTTGCTGAGCGATCGCGTGAGATCGCGCACGAGCCGGGGGAACCGCGAGAATATCTGGGAGATGGGCACCATGCGGATGCGCATCACCCCTTCCTGAAGCTCTCCGGTGATGCGCCCGAGATTCTGGGCCGTGCTCCGGAACTTCGCCACGCTCTGCCGGAACGACGATCCGAACTCGTCGAAGCGGCTGTAGAGCCCCCCGAAACGCTCGGCGATCTCGCGCTTGATTTCCTTCGCCGAGGCTCCGTTCTGCATTCGCTCGAGATACTCGGGCAGCGAGTCGAACAGATCCCGAACCTCGGCGCGGTACGCGTCTTCGCTCGCCGAAAAATCGGTCATCGCATCGGCGAACTGGGTACTGACCTGGTTGAACGCGGCCTTGTTGATCACCGTTTCGCTCACGAGGTTGAGCAGGTCGTCGACGCGCCGGCTGTCCACGCGAAGCACCGAGCTGCTCGGCGTCGACTTTCGCTGCGACGCTCCCCGCGCGCGTTGCTCGGCCTCCTCACGCTCCGTCTCGTCGACCGCCGCGACAGGTGCTTCGGACGGCGACTCCGCGGCCTCCGTCTCGGCGGCGGGCTGGGAATCGCTGGCCGGTTCGGGTGCGGAGGCGGAAGGCGTAACCGCGGGCTCGCCCTGCCCGCCCGACCGTACCACGGCGACGCCGACGTCGGTGGTGACATCGGGGATGGTGACGTTGTCGCGCACCGCGTCGGCGGTCGCATCGGAGGCGACGTAATAGGTCACGACCGGGTGATACTCGTCGCTGTAGAGGGCGTCGAAATCGGGATCGGTGCGCAGCACGCTCGAGACCTGTTTGAGCGCAGCGAAGGCCTGGATGCCGCCGACGGAGTTCATCGGATTCGACTCGTCGAACTCGACTCGCACCGCGTACAGGTTTCCCGCGTCGCCGGCCGCCTCGACGAGCTCCCGGTACTCGTCGTCGCCGAGAGACGCCGCGGCATCCGGCTGCTCAGCGTCCGCTCGGGCTCGAGCCGCGAGAGGTTCGGACTCGGGAGCCGACGGGGCGCTCTGGACGCCGCCGATCGACGATCGCAGGCTCTCCTGGATGCTGCTGTAGTCCTCGGCGTAGACCTCGCCTCGCGCGCGTGCATCGAGCATCGCCTTGATAACGTCGACCGCCGCGAGCAGCGTGTCCACGAGCTCCCCGCTCACGCCGGCGTTCGCTTCGCGCACCGCGTCGAAGACGTCCTCCACGAGGTGCGTGAAGTCGCTCAGCTCGTCCATCTGCACCGTCGCGGAGGCTCCCTTCAGGGTGTGAGCGGCGCGGAAGATCTCGTCGACCGCGTCGCGATTGCCAGGGTCGTTCTCGAGGACAAGAATGTTACTCTCGAGCAGGTCGACCTGGGACTCCGCCTCGGCGAAGAAGTCCTGAAGCAGCTCCTCGTTGTTGGGATCGAGGTAGTCGCTCATGTCTCCCCATATACTATCGCTACATGCTCTGCTGTCAAGTACTTACAGTAATTCCAAAAACCTCAACTTTACTGAGGCGTGCTCTCGTTCGATACTAAAAGGGATGGCTGCCACTGACCGCCTTCTACGCTACACTACCCTTGGAGGCTAGCATGCGCAAACCAGCGATCTTCCTGGTACTGCTGCTCACCGTCGCATCCGGCGTCCGGGCCGCAAACGTCACCGTACCAACGTATCAGTTGCTGACGATGGGGGCACTCGAGGGCGGGCTGTTCGTGTTGCGGACGCAGGCCGACATCGACATCCAGTTGGGCGGCGGCTACAAGTTCGGCGGTGAGCTCGGATTCTCGATCGATACCGAGAACCTCGAGGAGCCCGCCGCTCCGGGCCCCGCGTACGACCAGGACGTCATAAGCGCTGCGCTGCGCGAGCGACTCGGCCTGAGCACCGCCAACGTCATCATCCGTGATATCTTCGGCTCTCCCGTGAGCCTGCGTTACTTCATCGGGGAGCACGACCGAATCCTGACCGGGGACATCTTCCCCCTTCAGTTCGGTACGCAGCTCGTCGCGAGCGATTTCCGTGGACTCCTCGCCTTCCCCGACGGAGTCGTCTACAACGGTGTCCACGTCTTTGACGGGACCGGGCTCTCGGTGGCCGTGCCGTCGCTCGCGCCGTGGCTCTATCTCGAAGGCGCCCTGTATCAGGATGCCTATCTCGGCCGGGGCTACTACTCGGCCGATGTCCGCGCGGCGTTCAACACGCCCTCGTTCAAGGCCGAGACGTTCGTAGGAGCGAGCTTCCCGCAGGCTACGTACGGTGTCTACCGCGGTGGGCTCCTTCTCTACTACGATACCGGAGAGGGCGGTGAGTTCTTCTCCCAGATCGGTGTCCCCCGATGGGCACCGGTGACCGATGGCGCGCTGAACATCGACGACTTCTACTTTCTCTTCGAGCCGCGCGTCCACATCGGGATCGTCTCCATCGTCCTTACGCTCTTCTCCCACCCCGAGTACTACCTTCAGGCGGCGACTGGTGAGCGCGGTGCAACCGACATCGCGGTCAAGCTGATCGCCGGTGACGTCCAGGAGAACACCGTCTCGGGCGGCCTCGAGAACGCGATTCGCCTGCGACCGGCGAGTACCGGCGACCAGCTCGAGGTCAGCGTCTCGCCGTTCGTGACGTTGAACTCGTCCGGCGTCATCTGGGATTTCAAGACCGCATTCAACGTCTTCCCCTTTGATCCCGCCGATCTGTTCGAAGCGTACGTAGGCGTACGCACGCAGTTCTAGGAGCACCCATGAGACCCGTTCGGCTCGTCGTCACGCTTGCTCTCCTCGTGCTTGTCACCGTCGGCGCCGCCTCCTTCGAGCTCGGCGCCTATTTCGACCTGAGCAATCTCGATTTCGCCCGCGAGCGCCCGGTAACGGCCACCACGCTGCCGGGAGACTCGTATCTCTGGGGTGTGGCGGTCACGGGTCGCCAGGAGCTGTCGGATTCGCTCGAGCTCGACCTCGCCTTTCGTTCCGACCCGATCCTTCGCAACGTCGGGTACACGCTGCTGAGCTACACCGATCGTTTCTTCAGGCTGCGTCTCGGGCCCTTCTTCGGGCTCCTGAACTCGCCCGGGACGATCCTCCAGTCGGGGCTCTCCACCACGGTGGAGCTCTTCGTGCCCGGCATCGCGGTGCTCACGCTCAGGTCGGACAACAGTCTCAGCGGTCGCCTCGTTGTCGCGGGCGACTACATCCAGGAGCAGAGCGAGCTCTCCGTCGGTTTCTTCGTCCCGAACGCCATCCCCCGCGTCTACATCCGCACGAAGCGATACACGTGGAAGACCGACGCCGGCGAGGCCGTGGACTCCTTCTCGGCCTACGGTCTCGAGACGGACATATTCCAGAAGAATATCCCCTATCGCGTCGTTCTCGATTTCTCGTATCAGGACACCTCACGTGCCTTCGTGGAGGCGACGACGACCACACACCGTTACGGCGCGCTCGTGCTCGGTACCGAGCTGTCGGTCGAGCTCTTCGACCAGTTCACGGTTCAAGCCGACCTCGAGAGCAGCGTGTACGCCTTCGGGCGGGACGCGCTCGTCGGGCAAACGGTCGCGGATCGTTTCCTCTTCCGCCTCCGAACCGGACTCGCCTACTCATTCTGACCGCGCCCTACCGGGCGCACCAAAAAAGAGCCACTCGCACGGGCGAGTGGCTCGGGATCACGATATCTGATCGATTACTCTGCGTTCTCGGCTTCCTGCTCGCCGTTGCGGAGGTTTTCGGTCGCCTGGAGCTGCTGCTCGATGAACCGCAGCACCTGCTGATTGCCGAGTCTCCGGAGCTCTGCGCGCCGACGCTCGTCTTCACGCTGGTCGAGGATGCCCCACAGGTCGTCGTGCGGAATCGCTTCCTGGAGCTGCAGGCGGGCCTCGTCGTACACGAGGGTGACGTCACGGATATAGGTGATGAAGTCGCCACCGACCGCCGCACCGTCGCGGTAGACGCGGAATCCGACGAGCTTCATCATCGGCTGGAGGTTCGGATAGAGCGGATAGGTGCGAAGCTCACGGTCACGAACGTCCGTGATGTAGTTGGGATTGTCCCAGATGAGCTGTCGCCAGCCGTCGAACTCGAGATATCCCATGAAGATCTCGTGCCGCTCGTTATTCTCGTCCTGCAGGATGACGCTGATGCTGTGCGGGAAGTTCAGCCCGTACACGTTCAGGCCCACCTGCTTCAGAACGCCGACGTTCTTCAGGACGCCGTAGCCGTCCCCGAACTTGTCGCCTTCCTCGATATCATCTCCCTGGGCCTCCACGACCTCGCCTTCACCGCTGAGCTGCGTGCGGTTTGCGTAGGCCTGGATCTCAAACGGCGGTCGGATGACGGCCCAGGCGTTCCACGGCTCGGTGGGGAAGTTCACGCGCGCGCCGAGCACCGGGTCGCCGCCGAACTGGTCGGCGTCGTCGCGGACGCGGGCGAGCCTGACCTGTGAGTTTGCCTGGGTCATTGCGGACTGGGCGGAAGAGTTGAGATCTACTTCCCAGTTCTCAATGAACAGTGACGACTTCATGAGGCTCCGCTCTTCATCCGTGAAGCTCGCGCCAGCGACCTCAGCAAAGTCGACAAGGGTGCGTTCGTGCTCCGGCCTCGATGCATCACCCTCTCCCACCGTGACGTCCGACGTCAGGAGTGTGAAATCAATGAGGGTGTTCTCTGCAGCGAAGGCGCCGACCGCTACCATCGCGATAACTAGTAGAATGAAAATCCGTTTCATCCTGCTCTCCTTTGCTATACCAGCAGTACTGCCAAGACTCGATGTACTCCAAAGTATAGCGTCGCGTTTTTCTTTGTCAACGACTTTATTCCTTAACTGATCGAACTTAACGTCCGACGGACCGGTACGCCGGTGCGAACGGCACGTTCCCGTCGATCGTGAGGACGATCTCCTCGACAAAACGGAAGTTATACGAGATCGATTCGACGATCGCCTCGAGTCCGGTGCGGACCCCCACGCGGACCTCTGAATCGCCGATCATGGCGCGTTCGCTGAGGTCGAGGTAGACGACATCGTCCCTCAGCATCAGGCTCTCCACGTGCGTACCGCGCGCGACGGCCCTGCTGTGCGATATGCGGGCCGGTCCGAGCAGCATCTCCTCGACGAGGAGCTCGATCGCCCGCTCATCGTCCCGGGTGCGCGGCACGAGACGCCGCTCCCCGGAAAGGTCGGCGGCCGTCGTTCCGGGAAACAGAAGCGTCCGGGCGACGCGATCCGGCGGCCAGATGAGAAAGAAACCCAGAGCCACCACGAAGGTGAAGACGAGCAGGAACCCTGGAATGTGGAGTCGCAGCGCCGAGTCGGTAGTCACGAACCCCGAGTATAGACGAGCGCCATGTCCGGCACAAGGGCGCCGACGGGCTCTTCCGGCCGGTACCTACGATCGACCCCAGGTGTCGAGCGCGTACCGCGCGCCCTGCAGCCCGCCCTTCACGATCGCCGAGCACACGAGGCGGGAGAGGCGATCCGACGCCTGCGCGGGCGACGGGGTGAATCGCACGCGACACGCTCCGTCGGACTCGAGCCGCTCGAGGGACTCGCGGATCGTCCGGTACGACCAGTCACGACCCTCGTACCCGGCGAGCGCCTCGGGCACGACGACGGTCGGACGCCCTCCGTTCTCCCGTCGTGCTCCCGTCGGGGTTCGCGCTCCGGCAGGCCGCCGCCGTGCCCCCATCCCGCCTCGCACTGCCTCTTTGGTGGCCGGGTGCTCGACCTCGAACGCGCGGTGACCGTTCTCCGGCGGCGTCCGGGCGTCCGGGGCGGCGAAGAGAAATGCGTCGGTGCGTTCGTCGCCCGGTTCGAGCACCGCTTCCACGAGCGACACCGCGCGCTCGGCCGCGGCGGAGGCCTCCTCGCGCGTCGGCGCGGCGGCGATCGCGTTGCCGGCCTTCTCGACGTTGTTGCGCGGGAAACGTAGCGCGTCACCCGGCGAGCGGGTGACGAAGAGCTCCTCCAACCCGGCTACCGCCCGTGCTTCTGCAACCCCGCGCAGCTCGCGAAGAACCCCCGGTATGGATACGATCGCCCGCTCGGCGCTCGTTCGCGCCCATCGCGGCGTCGCCCGCGGCGGTGCCTCGCCGAGCGCTACGCGAATCGCGAGCTCGCTCAGCGGAACCCCGCTCGACAGCGGGTAGGTCCAGCCGGACATGTATCCGCCGGACAGTCGGGCCGCGACCTCCCCGATCACCGGTCCCGCCGACGAATACTTCACGTCGCCCTTGGCGGCCCCGGGACCGATCCCGAGCGCCCGGATCGCGCGCACGAACTCCGCCTCCACCCGGCGTCGGACGTCGCCGGGCGCGCTCGTCGGGATCGTGTGTCCGACCTCGATGAAGTACGGCGGGAACCGGATGTGGCGATCTGCGACGCCGGTTATCTGAACCTCGTCGTCGTACACGATTGCGTCGAGGCTGAACTCGGGCCCGTCGACGTACCCCTCCACCACGACCCGTCCGCTTCGGCTGAAGCCGACGGCGTCGCGGGCGAAACGCTCGGCCTCGGCCCAGGTGTCCGCGCGCACGACCCCGCGCGCGCCCATGCTGTCCACCGGCTTCACCACCACCGGCAGGGCGACCGCTTCGCGGACGGCATCGTATCGGCCCGCCTCGATCTCCTCTTCGCCGAGCAGCGCGAAGTCGGGAACGGCCACGCCGGCGTCCCGGAGAACGCCGCGCATGCGGAACTTGTCGGTCGCGTTCAGCGCGGCCTCGCAGGTCGTTCCGGGCAGGCCGAGCCGATCGCAGACGTGGGCGACCGTACTCGAGAAGTCGGTGCCCGCGGTGAACGCGGCGTGGAGCCCGCGACGTTCCCGGATCGCCTCGGCCGCGCTCGCCATCGTCTCGTGGTCCTTGAGGTCGACGGGCAGAAACTCATCGGCCTCGCGAATGCCGACCGCTTCCCGGTTTCCATCGGCGACGACGACGTAGAGGCCCAGCCGCCGCGCCGCGCGAATCGCGGGGAGCTGCATCACGCCCGCGCCGAGAATGAGGATCGTGCGTTTCACCGCTGCTCCTTGACGGCGTAGATCTCGAAGGTGTCGCCCCATCCGACGACCCGCGAGTGCGCCCCGGCCAGACGCCGTGGCAGCGCTCCGGCGCTCACCGCCGGATACCGCTCCGGATGGTGACCGGTGACGACGAACCGACGCACGGCGAACCCGCGCTCGCCGAGCAGTCGGCGAGCCGAGCTTCGGTCCCAGATCGTGAAGTGGTCGCGCGGGCTCTCGCGGTAGAACCGGTCCGCAGAGCGACGCGCGGAGACGCCGCCGCCGTGCGGCGTACTGAGCGCGAGAACGCCGCCGGGACGCACGAGTCGTGTGAGCTTGTCGAGCAGGAGGTCGAGCCGGTCGAAGTGTTCGATCACGTACCAGAGGGTCACCAGGTCGAACCGCGCCCGCCCGAGCTCCGCCTCCACGTCGAGGCTCACGATGTCCCCGCGGGCGGCCGCGTACCCGAGCTCGTCGCGTACGTAGTCGACCGCGCCCGCTGCGACATCGACGCCGTAGGGACGCATACCCCGCTCGGCGGCCGCCTTCAGGAACGGCCCGTAGGCACAGCCTATGTCGAGCGCCGCGCCTCCGGGGGGCGCGCCGGCCTCGAGCGCGTTCCCGACCCGGCGGACACCCATCCGGTAGATGTGATCGAAGTCCTCGAGGTAGGTGCGCCCGTACTGAGCCTCGTACTCCTCCATGAAGTACGCCTCGTCGTAGCGCTCCTCGTCGCGACGAAAGCGTTCGAGGTAGCGTACGCCGCAGACCGGGCACGAGAAGTAGCTCTTCTCGGCGTTACGCCAGACCGCGCGTCCGAAGGCGCCGGGGTGCGCCGGGCAGCCGCGCCGGGGCGGAACAGCGAGGCCGGTGACCAGCTGCGCGTACGACTCCCGGCTGTGCACGTCCTCAAGTCGCGCGTCGCCACGCGGGTCGTGCGTGAGCCCTGCTCTCGCTCGCCCGGACTCGTCTCGCCGGCCTGCGACCGCGGCGAGCAACCGCCGTCGGTTCGGCCGCCGAACGCCCGCACGGGCGAACCCGGCGATGGCCGCGAGGCGGTCGTGGTACGGCGTGGGGGCGACCGTCGCGACGCGGGCGCCCGCCGAGCGCGCCTCGTACGCGGTGAGCCCGAAGGCGGTCACGACGACGTCGGCGGTTCGAATCAGCGGCACGAGCGAGGGCTGCGGGTCGAGGAGCGTCACGCCGGCCGGCAACGCTCGGAGGTCGCGCATCGACGGACGCACCACCGTCGTCGCGTCGGCGAGCCCGGCGTCGGCGAGGAGACGAGCCGACGCCTCGGTGAGGCGCGCGGGGTCCTCGCCGCCGAAGGTCACGAGGATGCCCGAGCGTGCCGTACCCTCCGGCGGCGGCGCCGGCAGGTCGAGCAGCGACGAGTCGCGGACGTTGACCGGTGCGTCGTCCAGCCGCGGAAACGTGTCGACGAGATAATCGAGCACGTCGCGACCGGGCCCGCCCACGTCGAGGCCGATCGTCGGTCCGGAATCGGTGAGCTCGCGCGCGCTCGGCTCGTCGATCTCGAAGCGGTCGACGACGACCCGGTCCCACGAGCCGGAGACATCTCCCACGATCCGGGCCGGCGGGACGTCGGCGAGGAGGTCGCGCAGGTGCTCGCGCGGGGCGGGAACGAGGATCCGGGAGTCGGGCAGGTCGCGCAGCAGACGCAGCGCACGACGCAGGTGACCGGATCCGTGCCCGGGCGACGTCTCAGGCGCGAGCAGAATGCGCATGAGCTTCTTCCCTCGTCGCCGAGCCGTCGCGCAGCGCGCCTACGAGGCGGAGCACCGGGACGGGTGTGCCGTCGTAGATGCGGTCGAACAGCCGCACGAGCGAGGCGTAGTCGTCGGGCGTGTCGAGCGTCACGCGCGCGTCCGGCAGGCAGTACGCCGGCGGTGCCGGGACGCGGACGACGGTGAACCGGCCGGCGGTGCGGTAGAGGTAGGGGCTGACGTGCTCCAGATCGTAGCTGTCATCGCTCTCGGCGAGCGCGGTTTCGAGCGCGGATGCGGTCACGACTTCGACACCGGTTCCCAGCGGCGGTCCGTCGTAGCCGACGTAATCGGCGCGCTCGCGGCGACGAAGCGCCACGGCCATCCGTGCGAGCTCCCAGCTCACCAGCGGGTTGTCGCCGGTAGCACGCACGACTTCGTCGACTCCGTACTCCCGCGCGGCGAGGACGAATCGCTCGAGTACGTTCTCCTCCGGCCCCACGAACAGGTCGAACCCGCACCGCCGGGCGCGGATGCGAAGAAGCGTTGCGCTCGCCTGGTCGGTGAGAAGCACGTGCCGCGCCGCGGGCAGCCGTCGCAACGAGCGCATCGCGTGCTCGACGACCGCGTACCCGCCCAGCTCGAGGAGCGCCTTGTTCGCGAGGCGACTCGATCCCAGGCGCGCCTGGAGGAAGACCCCGGTCACTCCTCGACCTCCCAGAGCTCGGTCACGCGGCGTGCGTCCTGAGTGAAGCGGTAGCGGTTTCGTGCGACCCAGCGCCGGACGTCGCGAAACTGCCGCAACGCCTCCGAGACGCCGAGCCCGCTGCGCAGCACGAAGGGCAGGAGCTGGCGCAGCGGCAACCGCCCCTGGTCGCGCACGAATCGGATCGCGAGATTCTTCAGATGAAACCGCGCGTACGAATCGTCCGGCGTCGTGTCGTCGGCCGGCAGCGACCTGCTCGTCTGCACGCGCAGCGACGGCAGCGAGAGAATCCGATCTCCCCAGAGGTAGGCGCGGAACCCGAAGTCGAGCCGCTGCCAGTACGGATTCTCGATCGCGGGATCGTAGCCGCCCAGCCCGTCGAAGCGGGCGCGGTCGAAGACCCCCGTGTCTGCGTACACGTAGAGCGACGGCGAGGCCTCTGCGCCGGGCTGCGTTGGAATCGTGCGCAGCAGCGATCGGAAGAACGCCGGGGCGATCTGCGAGGGTACGGTCTCGTTGCGTTCCGACTTGATGAGCGGAACGCAGCATACCGCGTCGAGGGCGGCGCACCGCTCGGCGATGCGCCGGGTGAGCGTGGGCGGTTCCATGTCCGACCAGATCGTGAACACGAGCGGCGAGCGCGCCTCGTGCATCCCGATGTTGATGCGTTCGCCCACCGTCACGTCGCGACTGAGCAGCACTAGTCTCGTGCGCGGCAGTCGGGACGCGAGCTGCTCGATCTCGTAGTGCGGGTGCGGGCCGAGCACGTACACCAGCTCGTCTGCGCCGCACTCGGCGAACGGTTGCACGCTTTCCAGGCGGATCGGCCTGCCGGGACGATTCAGCACGACCACGCTCACCCCGGTGCGAACCTCCCGGAGCTGTCCGCTCGCCTCGCCGACGACGGTGTACGGGAGCTCAGAAGGTGAAGGTGTAGTACTCATCGCACGCCTCGCATACGCCTCCGTAGCGCCCCGCCACGTGTCCGGCGTAGCGGTCGGCTCCGGCGCTCCAGCACGCCTCGAATCCGTCCTCGAAGACGTTGCCCATACGCTCGCCGACGGCTACGTCCTCGCGACACAGCGGCACCTCGCCGTCCACGAGCACGTAGAGGTCGCGTTGCAGGTGCCAGCAGGGAAACCGCTCGATCGGCGAGATATCTCCGATCCTCCGCTGCGGCAGTCGTCCGCAGAAGTGGTCGTACTTCTCGACGATGACGTTCGGAGTCTTCTCCTTCCACGCGCGATAGAACGCGTCGAGCGACGGCTCGGTGATGTCCGAGCGCACGGCCTGCACCCAGGCGCGCCGACCCATCGACGCGACCGCGCGCTCGGCGAAGCGGTGCGCCTCTGCGAACCCCGCTCCCCGCGCGTTCTCGTAGACCGTCTCGTCGTCGCTGTCGAGCCCCACGATCAGAAGGAGTCGATCCGAGTCGATCGCGAGCAGCTCGGCGGTCCGCTCCTCGCCCCATCCGACCCCCGAAGTTTCGACGAGCAGCGTCAGCGATTCGCTCGCGAGCACGGTTCGCACCAGATCGAGCGCTTGCGGGTGGAGCGAGAGCTCCCCCCACAACGAGAGGTGCATCACGGCTTCCGGCGCGAACTCGCCGAGCGCCCCCACGAGCGTTGCGAAGCGCCCTGCGTCCATCGTGCGCCCGGGGGCGAGCACGTCGTCGCGCATCGTCGGGTACGGCGAGTACGCGAGGCGTTGAGTCTCCCGCTCCACGACCTGTACCGACACGAACCGGGGCAGCGATCGCTGGCTGGTCCGGGTTGCGAACGCGTGCGCCGGCCAATCGTCGATACTCTCCGGGGCACCGTCGGCGAGGCGACGGCACGTCTCGAGATTCGCCTTCGTATCCGCACAGAGCGACAGCCGCAGCAGCCGCTGATCGGTCGGGCTCAGCTCGGTCTCCACGTCGAGGCGGTTGATGTCGGCCTGCACGACCGGGAACAGGCCGCCCCGCTCCACCGGCGTCTCCTCGCTCGCCATCTGCTGCAGGTGCGAGATCGCCCTGCCGGAAACGATCTCCGGCGCGAGCCCCCCCGGGTAGCCGTCGGCGAACGTGTACTCCGCCCGGTACTCGCGATGGCGGGCGAGCATCCGACGGGTCAGCTCGACGTTGAGAAACGGCTGGTCGAAGAACGCAAACAGGATCTCGGTCGCCGCGTCGCTGGTAACCGACGCGAGGAGATCGATGAGCCCGCGCTGCGAGAGGGGAGCGCCGGTGCGCAGCTGCCACCCCTCCGGCACGGGGCCCGGGTCGGTCGTAGAGTACACGACAATCCCGGTCGCATCGGGGGCGACCGAACGCGCGTAGTCGACCACTCGCTCGAACGTTGTGCGCCGCTCCAGCGTTTCGTGCAGGTATCGGGGAGGGGCTGGGTTGTACAGGCAGACTACCATTATTCTCCTTATCGACGCCGGCGCGACGGTGGTCAAGCCGGTCGATCCGGCTGAAACTTGAGTTTATCATTGCATCCCGCTAAGCTCCAGACGATGAGCGATCGCACCGCCGTTCCCATGACCGTCACGCAGATCACCCGCCGTGTGAAGGAGCAGCTCGAGCTCGGCTTCCCGAGCGTCGCGGTGGAGGGCGAGCTCTCGAACGTCCGTCCGTCGTCGACCGGGCATCTCTACTTCACGCTCAAGGACGACGCGGCGTCGTTGTCCGGCGTGCTCTTCCGCGGCCGTGCGCGCGGGGTCTCGTTCACCCCGGAGGACGGCCAGCAGGTCATCGTCTACGGCGGTATCAGCGTGTACGCCCGGCGTGGCACTTACCAGATCATCGTCGAGCGGATGCAGCTCGCCGGAGTCGGTCGGATCCTCGCGATGCTCGAGGAGCGCAAGAAGCGGCTCGCAGCAGAAGGACTCTTCGACGAGGAACGCAAGCGCAGGCTGCCCGTGCTCCCCCAACGAATCGCCGTGGTCACCTCGCCCACCGGGGCGGCGCTTCGCGACATCATGCAGGTGCTCGGCAGGCGGAGCGCCGGCGTGGACGTCGTCGTCTGTCCGACCCCGGTTCAGGGAGACCAGGCCGCCGCGGGGATCGCGAAGATGGTGCGGATCGCCTCGCTCCACCGTCTCGGCGACGTCGTCATCGTCGGGCGCGGCGGAGGATCGATCGAGGACCTCCTGCCGTTCTCCGACGAAACGGTCGTTCGCGCGATCGCGGAGAGCGAGGTTCCCGTCATCTCCGCTGTCGGCCACGAGGTCGACTGGGCGCTGTCGGACTTCGCCGCGGACGTACGCGCCCCCACCCCCTCGGCTGCCGCCGAGCTCGTGGCGGCGAGTCGGGAGGAGCTCGAAGCGAGGATCCTCGAGCTCGGCAGGTCGATCGTGAGTCGGTTCCTCGACCGCTACCGGCACGCGAAGCTGCTCATGCGCCAGTTCTCGCCGGAAGAGCTCCACCGGTCGTACTGGATGCTCGCGCAGCCCACGCTCCAGGAGTTCGACCGACTGCGGGACGAGTTCGCCGACGCGATGGAATCGCGCGTGAGCGACGCCCGCCACCGGCTTGATATGGCCTCGCGCGAGCTCGCATCGGTCTCGCCCCACCGCATCGTGAAGCGGGGCTACGCGATCGTCCGCGCGAGCGACGGGTCGATCCTCGTCGACGCCGGACAGGTGAACGCGGGTGACAGAGTGAACATGGAGCTCAGGCACGGAGCCGTCGACGCGACGGTCGACGCGACGAATACGGGAGAGAGTGATGAAGAGCTTTGAAGAACGACTTCAGCGACTCGAAGAGATCAGCGCCGGCATCCGTGACGGCGAGATCCCGCTCGAAGAGGCTTCGCAGCTGTTCGAGGAGGGCGTGAAGCTCTCACGCGGACTCGACAAGGACCTGCAGCGCATCGAGCGCAAGGTCCAGCAGCTCGTGAACGAGCCCGAGAGCGAGGACGAGAAGCCGGTGCTCGAGCTCTTCCCCGAGCTCGGCGAGGTGGGCGGCGGCGGCGACGAGTAGGCTATCGGGCGAGCCGATCGCGCAGCGCCTCGGAGGGGACGAGCCGGTCGCCCACACGGATCCCAAGGCGCTCGAACGCCCCCCGGTTGAGCTCGAGCGCGTACCGCGCCGGATAGCGCGACTCTACCGGCTCGAGCGAGAGCGGCTCCATGCGGTGGATTTCCCGGATCACGAGCTCCCGGTCGACGTACGCGATGGAAAGCGGGAGCGGCGTGTTCTTCATCCAGAACGATCGCGGCTCGCTCGACTCGAACACGAAGAGCATCCCCTGCCGCTCGCCGAGCTCGGTGCGTTCCATGAGGCCGCGCGCGCGCGTTTCGGGAGTGTCCGCCACCTCGACCTCGAGCTCTACGCCGCCGGCTCGAAGCGCGTAGCGCTCGCCGGCGCTCTCGCACGCCACGAATCCGGGCAACACGAAGACGAGGATCGCGGCGAGAGCCGGGAGCGCGCCGATGCTTCGGTGACTGTTCATAGCTGCTCAAGGAAGCGGTCGCGGGTGACCTCGTCAAGCGCCTCGTCCATTTCGCCCGATTCGACGATCCCCCGAAACGTAGGAACGTCGAGGTACTTCACCGTGAGCGGCCGCTCGAGCGCGATTCGCGTATCGTCGGACTCCCAGATCGCCTGCCCGGGGTCGAGCGCGTCCGGTTCCCCGTACTGGTCGACCAGGCTCTCGTAGACGGCGAAGTAGTCGAGTCGCGACGGGTCGAGCGCGAGCGAGATCACGTAGAGCGTCTGGTCGCGAAACTGCAGGACGGCGGTGTCGATGAACGCCCGGCCGGCGACTTCGATGACCGGGACCTCGGTGCGCGGCAGAAAGGAAACGTCGGGATCGCCGCGGTAGCGGAAGCTCGGATCGGTGCCGAGCGCGGCCTTCGCCTGCTCCATGGACATACCGAGCTCGATGGACGAAAAGCCCCGCTGCAGTCGCCCGGGCTCGCCAAGCCCGGTCTCCTGCGACCAGGGCGATGCCGGGTAGAGCACGAGGAGCAGCAGTCCGATCAATACGCGCCGCGTCGCCATTACTCCCAGTATCGACCCAAACCCTGCACGAGTCGAGCGTGACCGATATAATCGGGGGTGTGAACCGGACACGCTTCGCCGGCATCGTACTCCTCGCTGCGCTCGCGCTCCTGCTCGCGCTCTCCGGATGCGCGGTGGTCTCGGGCTCCACCTTCGGCTCCGTCCTCGCCGCCGAGGAACGCGCATCCGACGACGAGGACGACGAGGACGACGAGCAGCGGGGGAGCTCCGGCACGTCGCCCCTGCGCGTGGTTACGACGCCCGACGGCGCGGAGGTCTACCTCGACGGGCGTCTCGTCGGCTCGACCCCGCTCGACGTCGAATCGATCGAACCGGGCTCGTACCTGCTGGTGCTCGAGAAGGACGGCTACTACGAGGTGCGTCGATGGATCGACGTGCCGGAGTCCGGCTCGACGCTCATCGAGCTCGATCTCGAGCAGATTACCGGCTTCATCGACGTCGCGGTGACCCCCGCCGACGCGACCGTGCTCGTCGACTCCGAAGAGATCGACGACGGGTTCGCGGAGATGCCGATCGGATCCTATCGCGTCGCGGTCCGTCGGTTCGGGTATCGCCGCTTCGAGACGCGCGCGAGCATCCGCGAGGACGAGGTCACGCGCCTCTCGGTCGAGCTCGAGCCCGCGCCCTTCGAAGTCGACGACCTCTCGGCGTGGCGAAGCGCGTTCAACCCGGAGAACCCCGGACGCGTGGGCACGACGCTGATCGGGTACGAGGTCACCGCGCCCGGCGACGGAGAGCTCGTCATTCGCGACGAGGCGGGTACGGCGGTGATGCGGGAACGCCAGGGCCCCTACGAGACGTGGGAGCAGGAGTATCGCTGGGACGGCACCGACGAGCAGGGACGAACCGTGCCCGACGGGCTCTACGA
>CAZICD010000088.1:0-11491 GCA_964537725.1 uncultured Spirochaetaceae bacterium
GCCGTCGAACTCGATCGTCCCACCGCGTTCGGCGACCGCGCGCGAGAATGGATGATCGGCGTCTTCGGGCGACCACGCGGGCCCCGCGCGAAGGTGCCCGGAGAGCTCGATCGCTGTCGCGGCGAGCAGCGCGACCTCCGACCGTGCCTCCGCGGCGCGGCTCGTGAGGTGCTCGGTCGCTACCGAGAGCCGCGCCACTGCCAGCGCGGCGAGTACCAGGGCGAGCGCGGCGGCGGCGAACTTCACGGCGACAGAAGCGAACCGAACGGCGCGCGGATCTCGTACGTCCTCGCGTTGCCGCCCGAGTCGGTCGCCTGTTCCGGGCGCGGCGCCGCTGCTGTCGCGAACACCGTGAGCGAGAGGTGCGGAACCGGAGTCCGAACGATCTCCATCCGAGCGATGCGAAGCGACGGGAAGCGGTGCTCCACCCCTGCGACGATCACCCGTGTCGCGGCGACGCTGTCGACCACGAGCAGTCGATTCTCCTCGCCGTCGACCATCCCGATCTCGAGCCGGTTCCCGTGGGTCGGCATCGGCACGTCGGGCACGGGGGTGGTCGCGGCGACGTGCTCGTGCTGCATCACGCGGCCGCATGCGTCGATCAGGACGACCTCGAGTCGGGCGAGGTCGGCGGTGACCCGAACGCGCTCGGTCGCTTCTGCCGCGACCGCGAGCGTCCCCGCGAGCGCGCCGGCGACGAGCACCGCGAGTACCGTTTCCACCGCTACCGCGGCGATCGTCTCTCCCACCGAGCCGGTACCCACGGCTACTCGAACGCCTCGACGAGTGCTCGTTCCGTCGCGCTCGCCTCGGCCTCGCTCGCCGCGAGCGTGCGCAGCGCCGGAACCAGGAGCGTCGCCGCGGCGAGCAGTGCGGCCGACACGAGCACGACGCCGACGAGCGCGTCGAGGAGCGACGAGCCGTCGGTCGTGTCATTCGGCCGAGCTGATGTCAGCTTCGTCACCGCTGCCTCCCGGAAAGCCGTCCGCGCCGTTCGAGACAATCTCGAAGGCGAGCCCGCCCGGGCCCGGCGTGCGATACTCGAACGCGTTACCCCAGCCGTCGCGCACGTCGCGTCGCTCCACGTACGGTCCGTCCCACGCCTCGGGCACCGGCGCGAGCGCCGGTCGCTCCCAGAGCGCGCCGAGCCCCTGAGCCTCGGTCGGATAGCGGCCGCAGTCCATGGAGTACGCGTGCAGCGCGATCGACAGGGCGGCGATCTGCGCCCGCGTGCTCGCCGTCCGCGCCCGGCCGACGTAGCGCGCGGACGAGAAGGCGACCGTGCCGGTGAGGATGATCACGATCGCGATGACGATGATCGATTCGACGAACGTCCAGCCGGAGTCCGCCCGGTCGGCTCGAATCGGGTTCATTGATTCTCCTCCCTGTCGATGAGCTCCCGCAGCATCGCAACCGCCCGCGGCGGCTCGGCGCGTGGGAACCACGCGAGCATGGTCCGCGCTTCGTCGTACGCACCGGCCCGTGTGGCGATCGCGGCGCAGGTGTAGCGAACGGTGCCGTTCTCCGGGTCGGTTTCGAGCGCTCGCATCGCGGTGGCGACGGCGATATCCGGGCGGCCGGCGGTGAGCAGTCGCTGCGCCTCCGCGGCGATATCCGCCGCCGACCGCAGCCGCAGATAGACGATCTGCGTCGCGTCGTGCAGCACCGCTTCGGTCTGCGCCGATTCGTAGCCGGCTTTCTCCGCGGTGATTACGACTCGACCGTGCGCGACGTGGGGGACGACGAATCTTCCGCGGATGTCCGATGAGACCACCGCCGCGTCGTCGTTCGCGTCCGGCGTCTCGATGCGCACGGCGACTCCCGCGAGCGCCGAGCCGCCGCCGTCGTATACGATCCCGTGCAGCGGCGATCCGGGCGAGCCTACACCGCCGGGCCCGGACGCGCACGCGCCGAGCGCGAGCATCGCGATGACCACCCTACCGATCGATCTCATAGCGTACTCCTTCACGCTCGAATACCAGCCGGTGCGCCCCTGCTTCGGCGAGCGTCCATCCGAAGGCGGTGTCGCCGCGACCGACCAGCGCGACGGTTCCGTGCGGCTCCACGCGCACCGCATAGCGCACGCCGGCCGACGAGCTCACGGTGCCCAGATATGCCGGGGGTGTCGGGCGTCGCGGTTCGCGACCCGGTGGACGCGAAGCGGGTACCGCGGGACGCGGCGGAGGCGGCACCTCGTCCGCGCGCGCCGGCCACGCCCAGACGGCTGTGGTGTGCGGGTCGATGTCTGTGTGCCTGGGGGCGGGGACCCGACCGGTGCTCCGGGCGTCGCCCGGCAGGGCGTCTATCGACAGCGACACGCGGACGGCGTTTCCCGGCAGCGCGAGGAGCGAGAGCTCGCGCACGCGCGCGGCGTCGCCGTGGACGAGCCGGTCGACTTCGCCCGCCAGGCCCAGGATCGCGGTCGGCGTGCCCTCGGCGCTCGCCGAGACGAGCGAGGCGCCCGGCTGCTCGGCGAGCTGTTCCATGGCTACGCCTCGCCGCGCCGCTGCTGCTGCCAGACGCTCCGCGATCCGTCGGGTCGCCTCGTCTGCGGTCTCGACGGGGAGCGCGTGCTTCGCGCGAAGCGCGTCCACGCGCGCCGCGGTCCGGGCGACGACGTCGCGGGCGCGCTCGTGCGACCGGGCGCCGATCGCGCTGCGCAGAAGCTCGACATCGTGCCGGGCGTGACGGACCCGGTCGCGCCTCGCGGCCGCGCCGGTGCCCGCGAGGGTCACCAGACCCCCGAGGAGGAGCGCGAGCGCCGTCCGGCCGATCGTGCGAGTCGTCGTCCTCACCGGGGCGCTCCCGTACGGGCTTCCACCGTCACCGTCGCACCGGCTGTCCCTGCGCGCAGCGAACCGGTGGCGTCGTGAACCCCGGCGATGCTCCCGATCGACCGCACCAGCGCGAGTCCGCGGTTCGACGCGACGACGAGCGTGAGCGCACCGTCGGCGAGGCGGAACGAGCGCATCCGCTCTCCCGGCTCGAGCGTCGCCGAGATCCGATCGAGGAGCTCGAGCGGCGCGACGGGTCGCCGCGCATCGACCTCGTCGGCGGCCAGGAGGGCCTCCTCCTCGACGAGGAGGTCGGCGATTGCGACACGCGCCCGCTGCAGCGACCGCCGCTCGGACTCGAGCCCGGCGAGCTCGCGCGCCGACGAAGCAAGCGAACCGAGCGCAAACAGCGCCGCAGCGATGGCGCCGGCGAGGAGTGCGGTCGCTGCGGCCGCACGGAGCCTGCGACGTCGGACGGCGGTGTTTCGGAACGCGAAGCGGGAGAGCGGGCGAGTTCGGCCGTACGGTTGGCCGTCGGGCCGGCGGCGTCTGCGCGCACGCAGCGCCTGCTCGGGCACGATGCGCACGCGGTGCGAGCCGTCCTTCCCGGGCGGCCGCGCGAGTCGCGCCGCGCTCGCGAGCGACGCGCGCGCGTAGAGACGCCGTGGCGCCACGCGCGCGACCAATGCCGCAGACACCGGCTCCGGCGTCGGCCAGCGTTCCGGCGGCGCGGTCGTCGAGAGCTCCTCGCTCACGAGGACGATCAGCCGATTCGGTGGCCCGAGGCGTCTGGGGTCCAGGAGCAGAGGCCCGGATGGGCCGAGGACGAGACGTGAGATCACGGCAGAACCTCCGCGTAGAGCCGAAAGAGCGGCGCGACGAGCGTGACCACGATAGCGACGAGCGCGGTGCCGACCGCGGCGACGAGCGCCGGTTCGAGCACCGAGCCGAGCCGGCGCGCCGTGCGCTCCAGCCGCCCGGAGAGCTGTTCGGCGACCGCTTCCGTCGTCTCGGCGACGTCCGAGCCGGAGCCGCAGAGCCGGAACCGGTACGCCGCGCCCGGCGCGCCCGCCATCGCGCGGGCGAGCTCCTCGCCGGGCTGCGCGCCGTGTGCGATCGACGCGGCTGCCTCGAGCATCCGACCGGCGACGACGGTGCTCGCCGAGCAGCGTGCGGCGATGCCGAGCGCGTCGACGAGGGGGATGCCGACGCGGGTCGAACCGGCGAGCGCGGAGGTGCACGCGAAGAGGTCGTCAGTGAGCTCGTACCGACCGTAGAACGGCAGACACGACCGCAGACGGTCGAGCCGGGGGGTGGGGTGCGAGCTCCCCCGCGACCCCGCGAGCACGGCCGGCGCTCCCGCGGCGAGCGCGAGCGCGGCCAAAAACGCCGCGACCGACCGGCGGCCCCGTACGACCAACGCCGCAACCTCCGTGCTCGGTCCGGCGAGCGGCGCGATCAGCCGCTGTGCAGCGGGGAGCACGAAGACGAGCAAGGCGACCGATCCGGCGAGCGCGAGCACGGTGACGAGCGCCGGGTAGAGCAGCGCGCCGATGGTGCGATCGCGGATCTCCCTGCGGGCGATGAGAAAGCGCCGCGCCCGGCCCAACGAGACGCGCGCCTCGCCGGTCGCGTCGATGACGCCGAGCATCGCCTCGTGCACCGGGTCGACCCGCGCTACGCACGTCGTGATGCACTCCCGCAGACCGGCTCCCCGTTCGAGGCCCTCGGCAACCGCGGCCGCGGTGGCGCGTACGCGCGGTGCCTGGCCGCCGGTGTCGGAGGCGAGGACGCGGAAGGCGTCGACGATCGGGATTCCTCCGTCGACGAGCGACGAGACGCCTTCGACGAGGCGGGCCTCGTGGGCACGCGAGAGGCGGATCACGCTTCGATCGCCCATGCGACCTCCTCGGCGCGCGTGCGGCCGGCGGCGAGCTTCTCTCGCGCGTCGGACGCAAACGTCCGACGCCGCTGCGTGCCGTGCCTGAGCTCGAAGAGGCCGGTCCGCCCGCGGAGACCGGTGCCGAAGCAGCGCGAACACCCGGCGCCGTTGCACGCGTCGCAGATCGTTCGCACGAGCCGCTGCGCGACGACGACCGGATCCACGATACGGAGAAGCGCAGGCTCCACGTTCAGACTCGCGAGGCGCTCGCCGACCGAGTCGGCGGTGCCGGCGTGCACGGTCGCGAGGACGAGGTGTCCGGTGAGAACGGCCCGGACGGACAGACCGGCCGTCGCCCCGTCGCGGATCTCGCCCACCATGATGACGTCCGGATCCTGACGGAGGACCCTGCGCAGCAGCGAGTCGAAGGTGAGCCCGGCCGCCTCGTTCGTCTGGACCTGTTCGGCGCCATCGAGGCGGTACTCCACGGGGTCCTCGATCGTGACGACCTTTCGTCCGTTTCGGGCGATCCGCCGCAGCAGCGCGTGGAGGGTCGTCGTCTTTCCGCTTCCGGTCGGTCCGGCGATCAGCAGGAAGCCGGCGCTCCGTTCCACGAACGTCGCGAGCTCGTCGGCTACGGCCGCCGACATTCCCAGTTCGTCGATGTCGAGCGCACGGCGTGCGGCCGGGAAGAGCCGAAGCACGAGCGATTCGCCCCCGATCGTCGGGAGCGCGGAGAAACGGATGTCGATGCTGTCGTCGGAGAGACGCACGGTGAATCGACCGTCCTGCGGACGCCGGCGTTCGGCGGCGTTGAGTCCTGCGAGGACCTTCAGGCGCGCCGAGACCGACGCGAAGGTCGTCGCGTCGAGGGCCGCGTCCACCGGTCGCAGCACGCCGTCCACGCGGTAGCGCACCCGCACGAGATCGTGATGCGCCTCGATGTGGATGTCGGAGGCTCCCTGACACGCCGCCTCGTTCAGCATGCTGTTGACGACGTTCACCGCGGGCGCGGAGTCGAGCATCGACGAGATGCCCACGCCGAACGCCGGGCCTCTTCCCGCGCTGTCGGCGTGAGTCCCACCGGCGGCGCGTTGCCGTGCCACGAGGAGCTCGTTGGCCGACATGCGGCGGAAGACGACGCGACGGCAGTGATGGCTCTGCAGCGTCCGACGCAGGTCCGCGGTCGGTTCGGTCGCCACGCCCACGGTGACCGATCCCGGACGCTCGGCGAGCAGCACCACCGAGTGCTCTTCCATGAAAGCCGCCGAGTACGTCACCGGGATCCTCCGAAGAAACGCTCGTAGATTCCCTCGAGCGCCGCGTCCGCGTCCGCGTCGGTCGCGCGCTCGATCTGCGGGACGATGTAGATAGCGAGCTCGGTCGTATCGCTCGTCTCGTGACGCGCCGCGAAGAGAAGACCGAGAAGCGGAATTCTCGCGAGCAACGGTGTTTCCCGGATCGATCGGTCGTCCTCCTGCTGCCGCAGGCCGCTGAGTATCACAGGCGTACCCGAAGGCGCGCGTACGCGCGTACGCACGACCTTCTCGCTCGTCGTGGGCGGCGTGCCGGTCGCCGATTCGTCGGTCCCCCGGCGTGAAACCGACGCGGAGACGTCCATGGTCACCGCGTCGCCGTGCGCTCGACCGGTGATCTCGACGACGAGTCCCGACGTGATCTCCCGGATGGCTCCGCCGCTTCCGGTCTCGCCGCTGTCCGGGTCTCGTTCCACGTCGCGGTAGCGGTAGGTGTTGGTGTTGCTGAAGCTCACCGATCGCCCCGACAGCGCGTTCAGCGTCGTGTCCGCCACGATCGAGGCAGACGCGTTGCGCAGACTCGCGTCGAGTCGAGCGGCGAACTGGTAGCCGAGGGTCGAGACGATGTCGAAGTCGAGCATGAGCAGACTGCCGATCCGCGCGAGGAACGCCTGTTCGGCCTCCGGTTCTGTGGGTGTGTTGCTCAGGTCGATGTCGAAGTCGAAGCCGTCGCCCTTCTGATACTGGATGACGAGCAGGTGATAGCGTACGGCGGGAACGGGCGTGTCGATGGCGGCGAGCTCCTCGAGAAAGCGCTCGCGCTCCGTTCCGGTTCCGAGGTGGAAGAAGCGTTGCGGGTCGCCTGTCGGCACGACGTCGCCCGGTCGCGCCGACGGAGGGAGCGCTTCCAGCAGCTGCGCGACCGTGACGTGGTCGAGCGTGACGGGCACCGCCGCGGGCGGTCGATCGATCGCGTCGAGCAGGCGTTCGAGCGCGACCGCCTGTTGGTCGGTTGCGAGCGCGACGACCGCGCGCGTCCCCGGAAGCTCGACGAGCTCGATCGCGTGAAGATGCGCCGGCAGCAGCGTGCCGAGTTGGGCCGGAGTGATCGTGTGAAGGTCGTGCCGACGGTACGAGCG
This sequence comes from uncultured Spirochaetaceae bacterium, assembly GCA_964537725.1. Classification (GTDB taxonomy): domain Bacteria; phylum Spirochaetota; class Spirochaetia; order DSM-27196; family SLST01; genus SLST01. Next base: position 7,052 of record CAZICD010000088.1, read on the forward strand.
GCCGCGGGGCGGGACGTCGAGTCGCGCGACGAGCGCCTCAATCCGTTCGACGTCGGTGGGGGCTCCGGTGATCGTTAGTTCGTTCCGACTCCGCTCGCCCCGCACCGCGACGCTCACCGTCCGGTCCGACGGAAGGAGCTCGAGCAGGGTCGTGACCGACAGGTGTTCAAGCGCGACCACGCTCGTGACGAGCGCCCGGCTTGCCGCGCTGCCCGGATCGGCGCTCACCACGTAGTAGACGTCGCCGACCCGCCTCCAGGTGGCATCGGCCTGCTCGGTGATCAGCGTGAGCGTCTGTTCGAACGAGCGGTCGACGTGGCGCATCGGGCCGACCGGGGTTCCACCCGGCGCGAGCAGCTGGTACGAGGCCCCCGATGCGTCGAAGAGCTCGCTGAGCAGACCGGCGAGCGTCGTGGATGGCGCGTCGAGCGAGTACCGCCCCTCGTGAACGTGTACGCCCATCGCTGCCGACGCGGCGGGCGAATCGGTACCGAGCCGGACGATTCGCCAGCCGCCGGACGCGGATTCGAGTCGATGGCCCGGAAGACTCGCAACGAGCGAGGCGAGCACGTCGGCGAGCGGGCGCGACTCGCTGTAGAAGGCGATCGGGTCGCGCGGCAGACCGTCGGCGGAGATCGAAGTCCGTGTCGCCCGCGCGAGGCGATCGACGATGATCTGCGGGCGTACCCTCGGTGCCTCCACCGAGACGAGGCCGGCCTCGTCGGCCACGACCCGAAGCGCAGAGACGAGGAACACCCCATCGGCCTGTTCGACGAAGAGGTCGAACCGCCTCGCAAAGCCGCGCAGCGCCTCCTCGAAGCGCACGTCGTGAAAGTAGTACGACGCGCGTCCCTCCACGCTCGCGTCCGGGACGACCGAGCGTCCCGAGGCAGCGCCGAGCGCGACGAGAATGTCGGCGAGCGAAGCGTCTACGAACTCGAGGTTCGCGACCCCGTCCGCCGCGGCGGGCGAGGCGGCGAGCAGCGCCGCGACGACGAGCACGAGACAACGGTCAGAAAGCATACGCATGTTCAACGAGCACCGCACCAATGACTCCTGCGATCAGATACGGACCAAAGGCGATTCCCGCTTCACAACTCGGACGGCTTTGTTGCGCGAGTCGGTACGCGGCCACGCAGAGCGCGACGAGCGAGGCGGCGAGCACGCCGGCGAGCGCGGTCACGGGGCCCGCGCACAGGTGGAGCGCCCAGCAGAGTCTGACGTCGCCCCATCCCATTCCACCCGACGATGCGGCCCGCGCGGCGAGCGGCACCGCGGTCCCCACGATCGCCGCGACTGCGAGCGCCGGCCACGGCGGGAGCCTGAGCACCGCGAGGATGCAGAGCGCCCAGATCGCGTCGCGGCTGATCGAGCGCGAGGACGCCTCGGTTGCGGTGACCCGCAGCAGTACGACGAAGAGGATCGACGCGAGCCGAAGATCTCCGGGCGGCGAGTAGTGAAGCAGCGACGCGAGAATGGGCGTGGGTACGGATGCGTGGACGGTCATGCAGAACAGGACGCCGCGAATCGGCGTCGTGATTCACAAGCCGCGCGGGAGGTCAGCGATGCCACGAATCACAGAGAGGCCGAGGGCGAGCCGCGCCTCGCTCGCCGCGGTGGGGGTACTCCTCGCCGGGCTCGTGCCGCTTGCCGGCTGCAGCGGGGTAGCGTGGCTGCCGGAGCTCGCGATACCCGTCGCGTACCGCTCGGTGACGCTCGAAGCCGGCGATCGCGGCGCGCTGCACGCGGTCGCCGGCCTCTACGTCGAGCTCGAGAACGTGAGCGAGCGGACGATCACGAGTGTGGAGCTCGCCTTCGATCTCTATCGAGACGGCAATCCGCTCCCGGCTGCCGGCGCGAACAGCTTTTCGGTCGCCGTGGAGACCCGACTCGATGCGGCAGCGATCGCGTCGTTCTGCGTCTCGCTGGATGCCGTGCCCGGCGCCGGAGACGACGGGGTCGTCGCGCGTCGGGTGCGGGCGCGCTCGGTCGTCTTCGAGGACGGTTCGCGCTGGCGGAACACCGGTTCGCACGTCTACGAGGAGACGTCGTCGTGAGGCGGACACCAGTCGCGCTGCGCGCCGCGGCCGCGGTGCTCTGCGCCTCGCTGTTCGCGGTCGCGTGCGCGCCGGGCACGGTGCTCGATCCCTCCGCCGTAACCGAGCTCACCCGCCCGGGGACCGAGTGGCTCATCGTCGTCTACATGAGCGCCGACAACGAGCTCGAGTCGCAGGCGATCGAGGACCTGAACGAGATGGAGGCGGCAGGGCTTCGCGGCTCCGGGGTCACGGTCGTCGCGCTTCTCGATCGAGCCGAAGGTCACGACGCGTCCAACGGCGACTGGACCGGAACGCGGCTCTACGAGGTAGCCGATGATCCCGACGGGGTCGATGCATCGATCTCGTCGATTCCGCTCGCCGTGCCCTCGCTCGGCATAGACCCGGCGGGCAGCGACGTGGAGCTCGACATGGCCGACCCGGACACGCTCGCGCTGTTGCTCGCCTTCGCACGCGAGACGTACGACCCTCGGCACACCGCGCTCGTGGTGTGGGGACACGGTTCGGGCTACCGCTCCGCAGGCTCGCCGCAGCGGCCGGTCGCCTCACACGAGGTCGGTCGCGTGACGAGTCACGACGACGCGTCAGGCGGCGACGCGATGTACACCGCCGAGCTCGCGCAGGCGATATCCGGAGCGGGCATCGATCTCCTCGGGTTCGATACGTGCTTCGGCGCGAGCATCGAGGTCGCCTACGAGGTCCGCGCCGACGCGGCGCTCATGGTCGCGAGCCAGTCGCTCGAACCCGCCGACGGCTGGGAGTACGACGACGTGCTCGCCCGCTTCGCTTCGGGCGCCCGGTCGATCGATTCGCTCGCCGAGGCGGTCACATCGAGCTACGTCTCGACGTATTCCGACGTCGCCGGAGCGTCGATCTCGACGATCCGCCTCGATCGGGTGACCGCGGTCGTGGACGCGCTCGACGCCTTCGCGCTCGCGGTTCACGCGCACGTGGCAGATTCGGTGACGCGGGACGAGGTGCGGGCGACGCTCTTCTACGAGGCGGAGGACTTCTACACGACGCCCGGTGACCTGTCGATCGACGTCGCAGACGCCGGGCGCGTGGTCGCCGACCGGCACGCGCACGCGACGGTGGAGGCCGACGCCCTCGCCGACGCCGTCGACGCGGCCGTTCTCTCGTCGTGGAGCGGGAGCGCGCACCCGCGCGCGAACGGCATCAGCGTCCACCTCATTCCGCTCGAGGCCGACGGAACCGCTTCGGTATCGCACGACGAGGCGTACCTGCGAGGCGGCGCGGCGGACCATCCGCTCGCCTTCGTCGCGGCGTCGGCCTGGGTGCCGGCGCCCCTCGAGCGCACCGGCCTGCTCTATCGGCTCTTCTACGAGGTGCTTTGACCCGCGCGAAGGAGCTCGGCGACGGGGACCAGAACGACCTCGTCGCCGATCACGGCGTCCCGGGGTGGAATAGTTGACTGTTGGACTCATCGAACGGACCTTAGGCACAGAATGGAGGTCCTCATGAGATCGTCTACCGGGTTACACCACGTCACCGCCATCGCCGGCGACCCGCAGGAGAACTACGACTTCTACACCGGCGTTCTGGGCATGCGGATGGTCAAACGCACGATCAACCAGGACGTCCCGGACACCTATCACCTCTATTTCGCCGACGCGGCCGGGAGCCCCGGCACGAACCTCACCTTCTTTCCCTGGCCCTCGATGCCGCCCCGTCGCGACGGGGCCGGCCAGTGGGCGGAGATCTCGCTCGCCGTGAACGGCAGCAGCCTCTCTTACTGGCAGGACCGTCTGGAGGCGGCCCGTGTAGACGTTGGGCCCATGGAGTGGCGCTTTGACGAGCGGGTGCTGCCGTTCGTCGACCCTCACGGTCTGCGGCTCGCGCTCGTCGAGTCGATCGACGGGGAGGGACACGACTCGGTGAGCTGGGACGCAAGCCCGGTACCCGCCGCGCGTCAGATCCGAGGCTTCGGTGGTGTGCGTCTCGTCGAGCGCGACGAGACGGCGACGGCGGCGTTCCTCGCGCGGACGCTCGGGTTCGCCCGCAGCGAGCGCGACGGCGAGTGGACCCGGTTCACGGTTGGCGACGGGCTGCCCGGCAGGCGGATCGAAGTGCGCGTAGACGCCGACGCGCAGCGGGGCCAGTGGGGTGTGGGTGCGGTGCACCACGTCGCCTGGCGGGCCTCGGACGAGGCTCACCAGGACGAGCTGCGCGGTCGCGTGGTCGAGGCCGGCGGGCATCCGACGGGCGTCATCGACCGGTTCTGGTTCAAGTCGGTCTACGTCAAGGAACCCGGCGGTGCGCTGCTGGAGGTCGCCACCGACGGCCCGGGCTTCGCCGTCGACGAAGACCCGGACCATCTGGGCGAGCGTCTCGTGCTTCCTCCCTGGTTCGAGGAGCGCCGGGC
>CAZICD010000088.1:11591-18719 GCA_964537725.1 uncultured Spirochaetaceae bacterium
GCATCCCGCCGGGCGACGGGGTAGGGCGTGAGCGTCGTGAGCGCCTCCGGGACGGCACGCGAGAAGGGGATCTCGCCGAGCCACTCGATCGCCTGCTCGGCCGCGATGCGGCGCAGCTCCTCGGTTCGATGCGGCGCGAGATCGGCCTTGTTCACGATGAGCCCGAGTGGAATCCGGAAGTGATGCGCGAGGTCGATGACCCGAAGCATGTCGTGGATGCCGCTTGGGGTGGGCTCCGCGACGAGCAGTACGTAGTCCGCGCCGGTCATCGCCGACTTCGCCGCGCACCCGGTTCCCGGAGGTCCATCGACGAGGATCCAGTCGGCGCCGGCTTCGCCGGCGCGTACGACCGCCTGCTCGCGAACCCGCGCGACGAGCTTGCCCGAGTTCTCTTCGCCAGGCTCGAGGTGCGCGTGTACGAGCGGTCCGTAGGGCGTTACCGAGACGCACCATCGCCCGCGGCGCTGCTCGGTCAGAGTCACGGCTCGCTCGGGGCAGACGTATTGGCAGACGCCGCACCCCTCGCACGCGATGGGGTCCACGAGCGCGCGCGTGCGGCGCTCGGTGCGGACGAGCGACACCGCCTCGAACCGGCACGCGTCCACGCAGAGTCCGCATCCGGTGCACCGGTCGGGATCGACTTCCGCGAGCTTGCCGGAGACGAAATCGCTGCACGACGTTTCGCGCGGGTCGAGCATGAGGTGCAGGTTCGCCGCGTCGACGTCGCAGTCTGCGAACGTCGTGCTTCCGGCATCGCCGTCGGTACCCGCGATCGCGGCGAACGACGAGGAGACGAAGGTCTTCCCGCTGCCTCCCTTGCCGCTCATCACGACGATCTGCTTCATGAGGCCGCTCCCGTGGACGTCTCCCGATCATTCTGCGCCATGTCGGCGAGCCGGGCGTGCAGCGCACGGAACTCGTCCGCGAGGTCCGGTTCGGCGTCGACGATGGGGCGGCCGTCGGCGTACGCGCGCGCGATCGTCTCGGAGTAGGGGATGCGCATGAGAATCGGGAAGCCGAAGCGCCGGCTCATCGCTTCGAGCTCGCGCTCGTCGTCGTAGCCGATCCCCGCGCGGTTCACGACGATGCCGGTGGGAATGCCGAGCTCGCGGAAGACTTCCGCGGCGAGCTCGAGGTCGTGCAGGCCGAAGGGTGTGTTCTCGGTGACGAGCAGGCCGGCGTCCGCACCCCGCGCGGCTTCGACGACGGGGCAGGTCGCCCCCGGCGCCGCGTCGATCACCGTCGTGCCGTCGCCGGCCCGGGCCTTCACCTCCCGGATGAGCGGCGGTGCGAGCGTCTGGCCCACGTCGAGCTCGCCCGTCACGTGGTGCATCGCGCCGTGGTCCGTCGTCCGGATCGTGCCGATCTCGTGCGGCACCTCGGTGATCGCCCCTTCCGGGCAGACCCGCGCGCAGCCGCCGCACGCGTGGCAGAGGTCGTCGAAGAAGAGCACCTGCCGACGGACGACCGCGAGCGCACCGTAGGCGCAGAACTTCGCGCACAGACCGCAACCGGTGCATAGGTCCTCGTCGACCTTCGGCACGGGAACCGTGAATCGGGTCTGCTCGGCGGCCGACGTGGCGCCGGCCCCTGGCGTGCGCGCGAGCAGCAGGTGCGTGTTCGGCGCTTCGACGTCGCAGTCGAGCAGCGACACCTCACCCGCGAGCGAGAGCGCGAGCCCCACCGACACCGTCGTCTTCCCGGTGCCGCCCTTGCCGCTCGCGACGACGATCCTCATCCGCGCCTGCCCCCGCCGTGATGCCCCGGACCCGTCGGCTCTCCGGCCGCCTCGAGCTTACCCTCACGGAACAGCGCGAGCGCCTCCTCGACCGTCGTGGCGCTCGTCGTGTACGCGGCGATGCCCGCCGCCTTGAGGACCGCGAACGCGCTCGGGCCCACCTGCCCGGTGACGACCACCTCCGCGCCGCGCTCGGCGACGAGCTGCGCGGCCTGCGCGCCCACGCCGCTCGCCCCGTCGGCGAGCTCGTTGCGCTCGACGGCCGACTCACCGGTGTCCGTGTCGTGGAAGGTGAACCAGGGCGCGCGCCCGAAGCGGGTGTCGAGCCTGGCCGGCGCGTCAGTCGTGGCCGTGGTGATGCATACCTTCATGGTCGTGCCCTCCGTGTCCGTCTCCGTGTCCCTCGCCGTGCGAGCAGAGGCTCTCGCCGCCCTCGAGCGTGCCGTCGAGGCAGCCCGATACGACCGCGTCGATCGCTCCCTGGACGCCAACGATCTGATCGATGCCCATGTCGTCGAAGAGTTGCCGCGCCCTGGGACCCATACCCCCGGCGACGACGACGTTGGCCTCGTGCTCGTTCAGGAGCGCCGGGATCCGACCGGGCTCGTGGCCCGGGTTCTCGATCGTCGTGCGGCCCGTCTCCGTCCCGTTTTCCAGGTCGACGAGCGTGTAGTGCGGACAGCGCCCGAAGTGGGCGGCTACCGCGCCGTTCTCCGTTGCGATCGCGAGCCTCATTCGTCAGCCGTTCCCTTCTCCGAGTCGAACGCGCTCAGCTCGCGTTTGAGGTAGTCGATCCGCCGTTCGAGCGCCTCGATCTCCGCTCCAATCGCCTCGCGCTCCTGTTCCGGGGCGGGTGCCGGTGGGGCCTGCCATCCTGCGCCGTACCCGGGACCGAATCCGCGTCCGTAGCCGTAGCCGGCTCCCCGGCCGCCGCGACCCCACGCCGCGCCTCTGCCGAACCCCCGGCCGCCGAATCGGCCCCGTCCAAAGAAGCCCGGTGCGGTCGTGAACCCCGCCTCGTCGTTGCCCGCGCAGAATCCCGCTGCGCGTCCGCTCATAGGGCCCATTCCGTTCGGGCCCGTTCTGTCTCCTCGTGGCATATGCCCTCCTGTCTGGAGCGCACGCCGGGTGGTTCACCCGGTCGCGTGCCCGGTTTCTGTTGTCTGCGAGCAGTCGCCGCACAGTCCAAAGACCTGGTGCATGCTCTGCTCGACGCTGAACTCGTGTTTGCTCGCGATCGCCTCATGGAAGGCGTCGAGCCGCCCGCGTACGGGCTCGTCCGTGATCGATACCGGCCACCGCCCCGAGCAGCGTCGGCAGACGAGCACGACACGGTGGTTCGCGGCCGCCTCGTCTGCGAAACGGTAGAGCGCCTTTCCGTCGTCCGAGACGATCCGGTTCAGCACCCCCAGCTCGGTCAGGAGTTGGAGCGTGCGGTAGACGGTCGCGATGCCGATGCCCTGCAGCCGCTCGAAGACACGGCGGTACACCTCGTCGGCGCTCAGGTAGTCGTCCGCCTCGCGCACGACTTCGAGCACCGCCTGGCGGGGGGCGGTCCGCCGGAATCCTCCCTTGCGGAAGGGCCCTTCGCCGTGTCCCCGGTGTCGTCCGTGTCCGCGTCCTCTCATCGCTTTGGCCCCCTCATCGGTGGCCACCCCGGCTTCGCCATCTTTTTGATAATCATTATCAATTAGAGGATAGGAGAAACGGGAGCCGATGTCAACCTTTTCGACGTGGCCCTGACCTTACAGGTGGAATTCTCGTAAATCGCTGGTGGAAAGCCCGAGAGCCGGCCGGGCCGCGTGCCGGGTGGCCTCGGCGAGACAGCTCGCTGGTCCGCAGGCGGTTACGCCCGGCGGACCAGCAGGCTCAGTGACGCTTCAGGCGTGCTCGACCTGGACCTTGATCGTGTCCCCGCGCTCGGCGGCGAGCTCGAACGCCTCGGTCACCTTCGGAAGCGGGTAGGTCGCCGAGATCAGCGGCCGGACGTCCACGCGGCGCGTGGCGAGCAGGTTCATCGAGATGGGGTAGATGTCAGCGTAGCGGAACGAGCCGAGGTAGCGCAGCTCCTTGCTCATGATGAGATTCGCGGGCAGCTCCACCTCCGTGGCGATGCTGCCGATCTGCACGATCGTCCCGCCGCGCTTCACGATCTCCAGGTTCGAGCGCACGGCAGGCGGCGCGCCCGATGCCTCGAAGATCAGGTCGAAGCCGCCGGTCTCTTCCTGCGCGCGCGCCATCTCGTCCGCGTTGGTGGGGTCGATGCCGTAGTCGGCGCCCTGGTCGGTCGCGAAGTCCCGGCGGAACGGCTTGAGGTCGCTCACCGCGACGACGGCGGCGCCGAAGGCGCGCACGGCGAGCGCGACGAACTGTCCGATCGTGCCGCCACCGCTGACGAGCACCTTCGCGCCGGCGATGCTGCCCGGGCGCAGCGCGCCGTGTACCGCGACCGAGAGCGGCTCGAGGCAGGCGCCCTCGCCCCACGAGAGGTGGTCGGGGACGATGTAGCAGTTGGACGCCGGTACGGTCACGTACTCGGCGAGACCGCCGGGGATGTGCGGGACGGTCGCGGCGGTACCGAGGAACTTCATGTTCGTGCAGAGGTTGTGACGGCCGGCGCGGCAGTACTCGCACACGCGGCACGGCATGGACGGGTCGACCGCGACGCGCGCGCCCACCGCCGGCGAGGCGACGTCGGCTCCGGTCTCTACGATCTCGCCGGAGAGCTCGTGCCCCAGGACGAGCGGTCCCTGCGGGATGAACGAGCCGATGCGGTTGTGCAGGTAGTACTCGATGTCCGAGCCGCAGATGCCCATCGTGTTGACCTTGATCCGAACGTCGTTCGGGCCGACCGATGGGGCCTCGGTCGAGCCTGCCACCAGGTTCTCTGCGCCGTCGAGGAAAATCGCTTTCATGTCCTTCTTATACCATGCGCGGCGCGCTTGAACAAATCGGCACGGACCCGTAGCCTCACCGTCAGGAGTACCGATGAGCCGATTCCCGCTTCGAACGTGTGGATCACGAGGCCTCGAGGTGAGCGCGCTCGCGCTCGGAGGCGCACCGCTCGGCGCGTCGCCCGCCGGACCGGATGCGGACGCCGCGACGCAGGACGACGCCGGCGCGCGTACGCTCGAGGTCGCGTGGCAGGAGGGCATGCGCCACGTCGACACCTCCCCGCTCTACGGCGAGAGCGAGCGGCGGATCGGCATCGCGCTCGGCCGAAGCGATTTCCCCGGCCTCACGATCAGCACCAAGGTGGGCACCCACCCGTCGCGACAGTTCAGCTACACCCGCGAGGACCTCCGCTGGTCGCTCGGTAACAGCCTGCGCCTGCTCGGCGTACAGCGGGTGGACGTCGCGCTCATCCACGACCCCCCGGCGATGGAACCGGTGCTCGCGCGCGGCGACGGCTTCGACGCGGTGCGCGAGATGCGCGAGGAGGGCCTCTGCGGCAACGTGGGCCTGGGCGTGCAGGACCACGAGTTCCACCGGACGGCGATCGAGCGCGGGTTGGTAGACGTCATCCTCACCTACGGCGATTACAACATCGTGCGCCGCTCGGCGCTCCCGCTCATGCGCTTCGCGCGCGAGCACGGCGTGGGCGTCTTCCTCGGCTCGCCGCAGATGCACGGCCTGCTCGCGAGCGACGAGGAACCGATGGAGCGGCTGCGGCGCGACCGGCGGCTTCTGACCTGGTACACCGAGGACGACTTCGCGGTCGCGCAGGAGTGGTTCGAGTGGTGCCGCGATCGCGACATCGGCATGCGGCACCTCAACATGCGCTTCGTAATGGCGTGCGAGGAGGCCGATTGCGTGCTCACCGGCGCGGGCAACGAAGCCGAGGTGCGCGAGAACGCGAGCGAGGCTGCCACGCCGGTCCCGGACGACGTGTGGGCGGAGGCGATGGAACGGATCGCGGAGCTCGACGACGTCTAGAACGCGTCGGCGCCCGGCGGCATCTCGGCGATGTCCGCGCCGTCGCCGTGCTCGTTGTAGTACTCGATCGCCTCGGCGAGCGAGTCGAGGCACTGGCGCGAATACGATTCGGTGAGCTCGAAGAGCACGTCCGAGCGCTGCGGGTTGTCCCGGCGCAACAGCAGCGGGAAGACGCTGTGCGTCGCGACGATGAGCTGGTACTTCTTCGAGAGGTGCGGGATGATCTCGTTCCAGAGTACCGCCTGCCCCACGAAGCCGACGTGGTTGTCCACCTCGTCGAGGACGAGCGTCGGGCGCACGTGGCGTGGCAGCTTGTACGTCAGGAAGCGCTCCTCCACGTTCGTGATGAGCTCGTTGATCAGGCCGATGCGCTTCTCCCCGGTCGACCGCAGGAACTCGCGGCTCTCCAGGTAGCCCGCGTTCAGGAACGACGTCTCCGACTCCGCGTAGCAGTCCTGATAGAAGACCGGCCGTTCGTCCCAGGTCAGCCGCGCGCGGTAGAGGTCGGTCTCGTAGTCCGTGCCGATGGGCTCTCGCCGCTCCGTGCCGGCGAGGTCCGCGTCGGCGTCGAGCGCGAACGACGTGTCCGACCAGCCCCCTTCGCGGCAGCCGGCCGCGCCGGCGATCGCGCCGAGCATCGTCGACTTGCCCGCGCCGTTGGGGCCGAAGACGATGTTGACCCGCTCGCCGAAGCGCAGCGTCCTCGTGCGGATGCCGGGCAGACGGGCGGGGTAGCCGGAACGGAAACGAAGCGCGTGGATCACGCGTGCATCGTACGCCTTCGTCGGTGCGGGCGACAAGACGTCCCCCGGCGCGCTACACTCGCACCACCATGACACCACGCGAACGAATCCGCGCGGCGCTCGACTTTCAGCCGACCGACCGCACCCCACGCGACCTCGCCGGCATGCGATCGACCGGGATCAGCGCCTTCGCCTACGCCGATCTGGTCCGCGCGCTCGGCCTGCCGCCGCGCCCGCCTCGCGTCTACGACGTGGGCCAGATGCTCGCGCTTCCCGAGCGCGACGTGCTCGACGCGCTCGGCTGCGACGTCGTCCCGGTCGAGATGGACGAGTGCACGAACGCGTTCGACGAGCCGGAGAAGTGGCGCCCGTACGACTTCGGCGGGCGGCTCGAGGCGCTCGTGCGCGCCCCGGACGCCTTCGCCGTCGAACCCGACGGGACGGTCACCGCGGCGAAGAGCGGGCGCGCCGGCGACCCGCACGACCTGCGCATGCCCACCGGATCGACCGTCTTCGACGAGGCGCACGGCGGCCAGCCCATCGACTTCTCGGTCGATCTGCCGAAGGTCGACCTGGAGCGCTTCCGCGACGAACGGATGGCGGCGGTCGTGACGCCCGAGCGCGCCCGTGAGATCGGCGCCTACTGCGCGCGCGCCCGCGAGGCGACCGACCGCGCGATCATGTTCAACGGGATCTCCGCCGGGCTCGGCT
>CAZICD010000089.1:0-18541 GCA_964537725.1 uncultured Spirochaetaceae bacterium
CACGGCGGGCGTTGCGTTCTACGCCTGGCGTCGGCTCCCGTTCAACCACGTGATCTGGCACCTGTTCGTCCTTGGCGGAAGCGTCAGCTTCTTCTTCGCGTACGCCCTTCATCTGGCCTGAGACCTGGCATGGAGACCTATCTCGCCGCGCCCGGCCGCCACCTCGCCTGTCACCCCATCGACCTGTAGAACTCCTGCAACACGAAGAACGCCGCCTTCCGGTGCCGCTTGTCCTCGGACAGCAGGCCCTTGCGGTTGTAGCCGCGCTGGAAGCGATTTGCTCGCTTGGGCGAGCGGAAGTCGTAGAGGATCCACGGGCTCATGCCCTTGATGTAGGGGATGGAGCCGATCGTGCGCGTCTGCCGCTCGTAGATCCACGCCTGGTTCTCTTCGGTGAACATTTCGTCGCGGCTGCCGTGGTGGCCGGCGAGCGCGCCTCCGCCGAACTCCGTGACGATCACCGGCTTGTCCGGCCTGCTGTTTTCGAAGAGGTCGGGCAGCTTGGAGAAGTCCGGCTCGTACCAGCCCATGTACTCGTTGAGCCCGATAACGTCCAGGTGGTCGGCGAGCCGATCTGCGATGCGGTTCGCGACGTGATCGACCAGACACGCCGCTGAGACGAGCCTCGTGCCGTCGAGCTCGCGCGCGCGTTCGGCGAGCGTGCGCATGAACGCAAGCCGCGCATCGGTATCCGGATTCTCGTTTCCCACCGACCAGATCACGACGCTCGCCCGGTTGCTGTCGCGCCGGATGAGCTCGGCGAGCTGGTTGCTCGCCGCGGCGAGCGTCTCGTCGGAATCGAAGGCGATCGCCCAGTAGACCGGGATCTCCTCCCACAGGAGAATACCCACATCGTCGGCGATGCGCGAGGCGAGCCCGTTGTGCGGATAGTGGGCGAGGCGCGCGAAGTTGCCGCCCAGTTCCTTGACGAGCGCGAAATTCTCGCGGATCTCCGCCTCGGTGAGCGTGCGGCCGTTTGTGGGGCTGTCCTCGTGCATGCTCGCGCCGCGCAGGAAGATCGGCTTCCCGTTGAGGACGATCTCGTTGCCCTCGCGCCGAATCTCGCGGAAGCCGATGCGATCGACCGCTACGTGATCGCCGCGTGAGACGCGCACGTCGTAGAGCCGCGGGTGTTCCGGCGACCACAGCTCGGGCTTCGCCTCCAGATCGCACGACGCGACACCGCCTGCGACGTCGATCCTTCGATCGATCCCCAACTCGGGCACCTCGAGGCGGACGCTGCCGCCGTCCTCTCCCGCGACGCTTGCGGAGAAGGAGATCCTCGAGAAACCGCTGCCCGGAACGAGCGCCAGCGTGAAATCGCGCACGTAGGAAGCCGGCAGCCGCAGTAGCTCGACGCTTCGATGGATGCCGCCGTAGTTGAACCAATCGGTGTTGGACATGGGCACCCGGTCGCGCCGCCTGCGGTTTTCCACGACCACGACGATCCGGTTCTGCTCTGCGATCGCGTCGGTAACGTCGACCACGAACGGGGTGGATGCACCCTCGTGGCTGCCCACGTAGGCGCCGTTGAGGAAGACGGTCGCGGCGTAGGCGACCGCGTTGAAGCGCAGCAGAACCGACCGCTCGCCGCCACGCTCGAAGCGGAAGCTGCGCGCGAACACCACCGACTCCTCGTAGTAGAACAGCCGCTCGTCGCGCGTGTTCCACGTCGCCGGCAGCCGCATCGTGGGCCACTGGTCGAAGTCGAAGTCCCACGGGATGGGTGTTCCCGACCCATCGGCGTACGGCTCCGCGAACCAGCCGGCGCGAAGCGCAGTGTCGTACTGGTCGGCGTGGTAGTGCCACACGCCGTCGAGCGTCTCCGTCGCGCCTTCGTACGAGGCGGTGACGAGCGAGTCGGCCAGCGCGGGCCTCGTCGTATACGGCTCCTGGTAGCCCTCGTCGTGGATGTGGCTGAGGAAGATGTTTTCGTCGTGTTCGTGGGATGGCATCCGGGTCTCCTGGTGGATTACACGCCGCGGTCGCCACGGCGGGTGCATCCTACCACAGATGTCCCACGGCATCATCGAAGCAGAGGCGCCCAATCGGCCCCATATTCGCGCCAAAAACTTCTTCGAAAATGGTGTTCCTTTTCCTGACCACCCGTGGTATATTAGTGGCCAGAAATCACGTTTCGTGAACGGCCTCCCTGTTCTTCTCTCGCTTGCCGAGTTACTGACAGACGAAGCACCTCGAACGGCGATTATCAACGATTACTTGTCTGCGGAAAACGCAGGCCAGGAGGAGAGAACATGGGTACCAAGTTGTACGTAGGAAATCTGAGTTACGACACGCAGGAGCCGGAACTCCGCGAGCACTTCGCTCAGTTCGGCACGGTCGTATCGGCGAACGTCATCACCGACCGCGACACCGGCCGCTCACGCGGATTCGGCTTCGTGGAGATGACGACCGAAGAAGAGGCCCGCTCGGCAGAAGCCGGCATGAACGGCAAGGAAGTCGACGGCCGCACGCTGAAGGTCAACGAGTCGAAGCCCCGCGAGAATCGCTCGGGCGGCGGCGGCGGCGGTCGCGACCGCTGGTAGTCTGACCGGAACAAAGAGAGAGGCTGTCCCGAACGGGGCAGCCTTTTTTTTTCTGTCCGCGGCCGGCGAGCGGCCGCCCCCCTGACCACGAGCGCGCGTCTCTGCTATACCTGAACACGCAGGAGGCGCGCCATGGCGGCACAACCGAACGTCGTTCTCGTCATCACCGACGACCAGGGCTACCCCGCCCTCGGCTCGAGCGGTCATCCGTTCATCCGCACGCCGCATCTGGACGCGTTCCACGACGAGTCGGTGCGCTTCACCGATTTCCACTCCGGGACGACGTGCGCACCCACCCGCGCAGGTCTCTTCACCGGCAGGTACTGTAACTCCACGGGTGTGTGGCACACCATCGGCGGGCGATCGCTTCTGCGTCGCGGGGAGGTGACGCTGCCTGCGGCGCTCCGCGAGGCGGGCTACCGCACGGGGCTCTTCGGCAAGTGGCACCTGGGCGACGCCTATCCGTACCGGCCCGGGGACCGCGGTTTCGACGAGGTCGTCTGCCACGGTGGCGGCGGAGTGAGCCAGCAACCCGACTGGTGGGGTAACGACTACTTTGACGACACGTACCTCGCGAATGGAAAGCCGGTTCGCTTCAGCGGCTACTGCACGGACGTCTTCTTCGCAGAGGCGTTGAAGTTCATCGAAAGATCGGCCCGATCGGCCCCGAACAGCACACGGCACCCCTTCTTCTGCGTTATCTCCACGAACGCGCCGCACAGCCCGTTCAACGTCGCTCGCCGGTATCGCGACCTGTACAGCCGAGGCACGCAGAGCGATGCGTACGCGCGGTTCCTGGGCATGTGCACCAACATAGACGAGAACTTCGGGAGACTGCGATCTCACCTGCGCGAGCTGGAAATCGAGGACGAAACGATCCTCGTCTTCATGAGCGACAACGGCCAGACGCGCATGGGCGACAGCGTCGCCGAGCCGTACAACGCGGGCATGCGCGGGTTCAAAGGCAGCCCGTACGAGGGTGGCCACCGCGTTCCCTTCTTCGTGCGGTGGCCGTCGGGCGGTGTGGGAGCGGCCGCCGGCTCAGCCGGTGATGTGGAAGTCCTCTCCGGGTATACCGATGTGATGCCAACGCTCCTCGACCTCTGCGACGTCGAACCGCCGGCGCCCGTCGACTTCGACGGGTGGAGCCTCGCGCCGCTGCTCCGCGGGACGCACGTGGACGAGCGCTGGGCGAACCGGACCTTCGTGACCGACACGCAGCGCGTGCCGCACCCGGTGAAGTGGCGCAGGTCGTGTGCGATGCTGGGACGGTGGCGCCTGGTGAACCGCGACGAGCTCTACGATCTCGCGAGTGACCCGGGTCAGACGACCGACGTCGCAGCCGACCACCCTGACATCGTTGCGCGACTGCGCGAGGCGTACACGGCGTGGTGGGAGCGCTGCACCGATGGAATCGACCTGCCCGTGCCCGTCTACGTCGGCGCTGCCGAAGCGCCTCAGGTGGTCCTCCGGTCGCACGACCTGAGAAACGACACCGACGCCGACACCGTCTGGAACCAGGGGCAGGTACGAGCCGGCGAGGCAGCGTTCGGGTGGTGGGAGATCGAGGTCCGGCGCTCCGGCGACTACGAGTTGGAGCTTCGCCGCTGGCCGCGAGAGGCCGGACACGCTGTGACCGCCGGCATCCGCGGGGACGACATCGACTGGAACCGCGACGGGGTCCAGCCGTCGTACGAGCACTGGTACGCCGGCGGCAACGCGATCGCCTACGACCAGGCAACCGTGATCGTGGACGACGCACATCGGCACGAACGATCAATCGGCCCGGACGACGAGGCCGTCGTCGTCCGCCTGCGGATGGAGGCTGGACCGCACCACCTGCGCGCGCTCTTCTCGAGCGCGGGCGGCGAGTACTGCAGCGCGTACTACGTGTACGTCAGGGCGGCAGACTGAGCAGGCGCATCGCGTTCACCTCGCCTGCGAGAGCAGCCGATGAAGCTCCGGCATCTGGATGGGCTTGGAGAGATAGCCCACGGCATTCGTCTGCTCGCGCTGGAGGCGCGCGAGCTGGTCCGAATAGCCGCTCATGAAGATCACCGAACAATGATCCTGGCGGGTAATGGCGCGAGCGGCTTCGATGCCGTCCATGGGCCCGGCGAGACGGATGTCCATGAGGACGACGTCCGGATGCTGCTCCCCCGCGGTGCGGACGGCGTCCGAGCCGTTGTCAACGACCCCGAGAATCGTGTAGCCGTCGCGACTGAGCTGCATCTCGAGCCACATGGCGGAGATCGCCTCGTCCTCGACTATGAGAATGCGTGTGCTTCCGGCCATGCTACACTCGCTCCGCGTATCGATCATCGGCAAACGTGATCTCGCACTGAAACCCGCGACCGCCATCGAAGCGTACCGAGCCACCGAGCTGACGCTCGCAGAGCGTGATCAGCGTCTGCATCCCCACACCGCCGTCTCGTCGCGGATCGAATCCCGGGGGTATGCCTGCGCCGTCGTCAGCATAACGAAGACGGAGCATCTTGTCGTCACCCGAGGCGAAGTCGATCGACACGCGCCCCTCCTGCCCTTCCGGGAAGGCGTGCTTGAGGCTGTTGGACACCAGCTCTGCCACGATCAGGCCCAACGGAATCGCCGTGTCGAGCAGGATTGCCGTGTCGTCGCCCTGGACCCGGGAACGGACTCGATCTGCGCCGTAGCTCGCGATCAGCGATCTCACGAGGTCGGCGAGGTAGTCACCGACACCGACACGCGAGAGATCCTGCGATCGATAGAGCTTCTCGTGGACCATCGACATCGCCTGGATCCGGGTTCGCGTCTCGAGCACGAGCGAGCGAACCTCCTCGTTGTCGGGAGATCCCGCGGCGCGCATGTCGAGAAGCGCGGCGATGGTCTGCATGTTGTTCTTGGTCCGATGGTAGAGCTCCTGCAGGAGCGTGTCCTTCTCTTCGAGCATGTGCCGGCGTCGCGCGTAGGCGCCGTTGATCGCGTCGGTGATGTCGCGGAGCTCGTCCGAGCGCTCCCGGCGGTGGAGCTCCAGCGGTTCTATCCGGCCGGTGGTTTCCGCGTTCGCCCCGACGTACGAGGCGATGTGGCGCAGATGTCGCACCACGGATCGCTCGAGGACGAACCAGATCAGAAGCGCCACCACGGATATCTGCAGGCCGCTCGAGAGAACGAGAAATCCGAGCCGATCGCGGACGAGCGCACGGATGTCCGCGTCGCTCGCGTTGACCTCGAGCCGACCGAGCACGCGTTCCTCACCCCCGACGCTCAGCTCCAGCGGGTAGGTGCGCTCCAGGTGATCTCCCGTCAGGGGCTCGCCGCGCGCGGCCGTCACCTCGTCGCCGCCGGGCAGCGATTCCACGATGCGCGCGTAGGAGACGCCGCGCATCAGGACGATGCCGTCAAGCAGGAGCCCCAGCTGATCGGTGTTGAACTCGAAGACGCTCTGCGCGATCGGGGGAAGATAGGTCTCTTCGATGGCGGCGAGCGCGGTCTCAAGCCGGGCGTATCGCATCCGATAGTCCCGGGACGCGTTTACCCCCGCGAAGACCGCCGTGAGCACGAGGCCCAGCAGCACGCCGTAGACGAAGAGACGAACCGCAATCGGCATCGAGCGACGCTCGATCGCGCCGTCACGTTCGCGCGCGGTCCCGCTCATGTCGACGCTCACCTAATCCACGATCGCGGCGCGCAAGGCCTGCGGACCGAAGTCGTACACGGCGAGTTCGGGGCTGTGCGCGCGGGAGAGGAGCCGATAGTCGATTCGTTCGTACGACGCGTAGAGCTCGAGGAAGCGGTCTGCGTGCTCATCGGTAGCGGTCCTGACGGGCAGCTGTATCTGCGTGCCCTCCGTATCCGCGAAGTCGATTCCGTTCATGTAGTCGTAAAGGTACGTCAACACGCGCGCGTAGCCAAACAACAGGCTCGCGCTCGTCGCGGTGAGGTGTCCATCCAGCACGGCCTCGAGACCGCGTCGCGACAGATCCAGCCCGCCCACGACCACATCCTCCCCCACCGACAGTCCCATCTCCCGGAGCGCCCTGCTCGCCCCGATCGCGAGCTGATCGCTCGCCGTCCAGATGACGGTGGTGCGCGGATAGCGCTGCAGCAGGCGGCGCGCCATCGTGTAGCCTTCGTCCTCCGCCCAGAGGGTAGGCACTACCTGCAGGAGCCGCGCGTTCGAACGCTCGTCGACCGCAGCCGCGAGCCCATCGGCACGGCGCACCGAGCCGAACCACGACGGATCACCGCCAATGCCCACGACGCGAACCATACCGTCCGGTCGGGTCATGCCGGCGCCGAGAGCCTCGTCGATCAAAACCCGCCCGAGCGCACGCCCCTTCGCGAACTCGTCCTCGGCGAAAAGGCCGATCCACGACGCGTACTCGGCTCGCGGCTCGTAGCCGAGCGCCGGCAACTCGGACTCGAACAGCGGACCCTGGATCATCACCGGGATACCGAGCTCCTCGGTTACCTCGAGCAGCGGACGCGTCTGTCCGAATGCCACGGAGAGGATCGCGCCGTCCACGCGCCCGGCTGCGCGAAGGATACGAACACCATCCTCTACCTTGGCGTACCGGTCGCCGACGTCGAATCCGTAGAGGAGCAGCTCGATCCCCAGGTCGTCGCCGGCCGCACCGAGGATGTCGTGGACCTGCGGCCAGTAGGTATTGCCTTCGGTCGTGGGCGTGAAGACGACGACGCGCTTCGGCTCCTGCGCCACAACGACGGACGCCACGAGCGCGAGCAGGAGAATCGTGAGACTACCACGGGGAGCGCGTCGCATCGGTCCACCTCGGGTGCCGAGGGCAGTTCGCCCGCTGCCGGCGCCCAGATGTCAGTCTACACCGTGCGCGGCGGAGGGAACAGAACTGTCACGTCTGCAGGGACGAGCGCCGCGATCGCGCCCAGAGGTGCGTCCCCGCGTACAGGGCGAGGAGCACCACCAGAAACGCGAAGAGGAACACGGGGATCGCCTCCAGGCCGAATACCCGCGCGCCCACGCCCGCGAGCGCCGGGAGCGCGGCGCCACCCAGGCCGGCACCGGCGATCTGCATGCCGATCGTGTTCGAGAGGTGACGCTCCTCGACGCGGTTGCGCGTATCCGACATGAGCCCCGGAAACACAGGCGCGATGAGGAAGCCGGTCACGGCGATACCGGCGACCGTCGGGCCGGCACCAAGATCGGCCCACACGACGGCCATGGATACCGCGGCCAGCCCGATCGCCCAGCCCACGAGCCGCTGCAGGCCGATCCTCGAACCGAGAATCCCCGCGAGAATTCTGCCCACGGTGAAGCTCGCCCAGTAGCCGCCGGTGACGATCCCGGCGATCGTCGGATCGACCCCGCGCGACTCGGTGAGCAGCGTGTACGCCCACACGCCCAGCCCCAGCTCGGCGCCAACGTAGGTGAAGAAGAGCAGCATCCCGGCGAGCGACCTGAGGTGGACCGCGCTCTGCCAGATGGTGGCTTCGCCGGCCTGCGAACCGGGATGACCCGGCGCGCCCGCACGCGCGCGCCCATCGTCTGGCGCGTCGGCACGGGGCCCTTCCCGCTCCCAAAGCCGCCGCGTCACGAGGAAGCCTGCAGCGAGCACGAGCTGCGCGACCGCCACCACCCGGTAGCCGGGCTGCCACTGACCGGTGAGGCTTAAGCCGGTCGTCATGATCGCCGGGCCCAGCGTGATGCCCACGCCGAAGCTCGCGTGCAGCCACTGCATCAGCCGTTCGCTGTGGTTCCGGTCGATGTACGCGTTCAGCCCTGCATCGATCGCACCCGCGCCGCTTCCTCCCAGCAGCCCGAAGACGACGAAGACCCACCACGCGGGCGCGAGGCTGTAGACGCCGAGCGCGATGCCCGTCGCCGCGCAGCTCGCGGCGAGCACCCCGCCCAGACCGAGCCTCCGGACGAGCGCGCCGCTGAAGAAACCCGACGTCATGTAGCCTGCCGTGGTGAACACGAGGAAGAGCCCCAGCGCGTCGACCGGGAGTCCGAAGGTGTCGCGGATTCCGGGCCACGCGACACCGAGCAGGCCGTCGGGCAGACCGAGCGAGATGAAGGCGATGAACGAGAGGATGAGGAGGATCGTGCGGTTGCGTGTCATGAGATGGATGCCAGCCTACTACGGGACGCGGCCGCTGGCAAAGCGCGCGGGGGCGTTCAACTTCCGAAGCAACTTTGCACCTTCGCGCGTAGGAGGTATAGTAAAGGAGGACGGATGGGAGACCCATCGATGACGCTGGCGAACGAGGACATTCAACGAATCGGCGAGTACGTGAAGCCGTGGCTTCGCGAGGTGGTGACGGCCGTCGTGCCGCCGCAGTCGGCGCAGATCCCCGCGCAACTGCTCGAACGCATGGTTCGGGTCGAGGAGGAGCTCAAGGCCCAGCGCGAGCTCATGACCGAACGGTTCCAGGCGATGGACCGGCGGTTCGAGGATCTGCAGGAGGCGATGGACAAACGATTCGAAGCCGTGGACAAGCGCTTCGAGGCGATGGACGCGCGCTTCGCGGATGCCCGCGACGCGTCAGACCGGCGGTTCGAAGCCGTGGAAAAGCGGTTCGAAGCGATGGACAGGCGCTTCGACGACCTCCAGAAGAGCATCCGCACGACGCAGTGGCTCATCGGTCTCGTCCTCATCGCGCTCACGGCATCGGTCACCGTCTTCGGCTTCCTCGGCTGAGCCCCCTTTGACACGCGCTCTCCTCCGTGGCAGAACCTCTGCATGGCAGATCTACGCATCGGGGTCATCGGAGCGGGCGGACGCGGAAGCCTCGCGCGGCACGCGCACAAGCCGGGCGACGGCGCTCGCGTCGTCGCGTGCTGCGACACGAGCGAGGCGGCGCTCGAGCAGGCCCGCTCGTGGTACGGGGCCGATGTCCTCACAACGCCCGACCACGGCGAGCTCCTGGCGGAAGAGCTCGACGCGGTCTTCGTCACCACGCCGGACTTCCTGCACGAGGAGCACGCGCTCGCGGCGATCGACGCGGGTGTCGCGGTCTACCTCGAGAAGCCCATCGCGATCACGATCGAAGGGGCCGATCGCATCCTCGAGGCCGCGCGAGCGAAATCGGTCCGCCTCTACCTGGGCCACAACATGCGCCACATGGCCTTCGTGCGGAAGATGAAGACGCTGATCGACGGCGGCGTGATCGGCGAGGTGAAGACGGCGTGGTGCCGCCACTTCGTGGGCCACGGCGGTGACTTCTACTTCAAGGACTGGCACGCCGACCGCAGGCTCTCCACGGGCCTACTCCTCCAGAAGGCGGCGCACGATATTGACGTACTGCACTGGCTCTGCGGCGCGTACACGAGCCGCGTCAACGCCATGGGCCGGCTCGCGGTCTACGGCGAGATCACCGACCGACACGGCCCCGACGAGCCGGGTAACGCGAAGGTGAACCGCGACAACTGGCCACCGCTCGCGCAGACGCAGCTGAACCCCACGGTGGACGTGGAAGACGTGAGCATGATCAACATGGAGCTCGCCAACGGCGTGCTCGCGAGCTATCAGCAGTGCCACTTCGCGCCGGACTACTGGCGGAACTACACGGTCATCGGGACCGAGGGCCGGATCGAGAACTTCGGCAACGGCGCCCCGGGGACGCACATCAAGCTCTGGAACAGACGGGCCGACTGGAACCCCGACGGCGACGAGGTCTTCGAGATGGACGCGGAGACCGGCGGCCACGGCGGCGCGGATCCGCGCATCGTGGGCGAGTTCCTGCGCTTCGTCCGCGACGGCGGGGCGATCGACACCTCGCCGGTCGCCGCGCGCTACAGCGTCGCCACCGGCGTGCGCGCGACCGAGTCGCTGCGCGGCGGCGGCGTGCCGCTCGACGTTCCCGCGCTCGACCCGGCGACCGAAGCGTGGTACGAATCGGCATAGGAGGGGCTATGCCCAAACTCGTCATCGTTGGCGCCGGCAGCGCCGTCTTCACGCAGGGGCTCGTCATGGACCTCATCGCCACGCAGCGGGGTGAACCGTGGGAGCTCGGCCTCGTGGATACCAACCCGGAAGCGCTCGATGTAGTCACTCGGCTCGTTCAGAAGATGGTCGACGGAAAGGGCGCGCCCATCGCTGTCACCGGTTCGACCGAGCGGACGGAGGTTTTCCCGGGGGCCGATTTCGTCGTCTCGACGATCGGCGTCGGCGGGCGTCGCGCGTGGGAGGCCGATGTCTTCGTACCGCGGAAGTACGGCATCTACCAGCCGGTGGGCGACACCGTCATGCCCGGCGGGATCTCGCGCGCGATGCGGATGATTCCCGCGCTCGTGGACGTGGCGAACGATATCCACGCCCTCTGCCCCGACGCGTGGTTCTTCAACTACGCGAACCCCATGGCGTCGAACTGCACCGCGATCCGCCGCGCGACACAGGTTGCAGTTATCGGGCTCTGCCACGGCGTGCACGACTCGCTGCGCTCGCTCGCCCGCGCGCTGGACGTCGAGGCGGACCGCCTCTCCGCGTGCGCGGTGGGTATCAACCACCTGACCTTCGTCTATGAACTGCGCGAGGACGGACGCGACCTCTTTCCGGCGCTCCGGGAGAGGATCACCGAACGCCGCGTGAGCGGGATCGACCCGGGGCGGATCGGCGCGCTCGCGTGGAGAGACGGTGGCGAGGAGCTCGACCCCTTCTCGTGGTCGCTCTTCGAGACCCTGGGGGCCTACCCGGTGCCGGGCGATCGGCACGTCACGGAGTTCTATGCCGATGTCTTTCCGGGCGGCTCGTACTACGGCAAGCGCCTGGGCGTGGACGCATTTCCGTTCGAACCGGTGATCGAAGGAGGCGACCGCAAGTACGCGGAGATGACCGCGCTCGCGAGTTCGCCCGAGCCGCTTGACGATTCCTTCTTCGCACGGTTCTCAGGCGAGCACGAGCAACTCCTGTCGATCATCGACTCGATCCGCACCGACGCGCGCCGGACCTACTCGGTCAATATGCCGAACGGCGGCGCGTACGCGAACCTCCCGGCCGAGGCGGTACTCGAGCTCCCGGCGATGGCGAGCGCGGATGGCTTTCTCGCGCTGCCTTTCGACAACTTCCCGGACACGATCGCGCCGGTCATCCGGCGGCACCTGGACATCATCGACCTGACGGTGGAGGCGGCGCTCGCAGGCGACCGGCGCCTCATGGTGGAGGCGATACTCGCCGGCGGCTACGCGCGCGAACGCGCCCTGGTCGAGTCGATGACCGACGAGCTCCTCGCCGCGCACGCCGAGTACCTGCCGCAGTTCGCGTAGCGCTCAGTACCACACGCGCGCGTGGTAGCGCAACGGTTCGGCGTCGCGCGAATCCGGGTTGACCCTCCACACGCCCAGCTGCCTCGCGACCGACGGATGCCGTCCCCCCACGCCCAGCAGCGTCTCGCCCGCCGCGGCGAGCGAGACCGACCGCGCGTCGAGTTCCACCGGCCGCGAGCGGACGATCTCCCCGGAGCGTCGGTCGAGCGGCAGCGAGAGCAGCGTATCCCGGTTACCGCTGAGCGAACCGAGCGCGTAGAGCGTGCCGCCGGCCACGGCGAGCGAAGGTGCGTTGATGAGTCGGGGGAGCTGCCACTCGTCGATCACGGTGCCGGTGCCGGGGTCGATCTCGAGCAGATCGCCGTGACGGACGTTGTCCGGGCCGTCGCCGCCGAGCACGAAGAGGCTGCCGTCGGCGCCGGTCGCGCAGAGGTTGTCGCGCGGCGAGGGAAGCTCGCCGGTGACGGTGACGCGCCCCTCCTCCGGGTCGATCGCGACGATCTCCGCGCGCCGCTCGTCGCCATCGTACCCTCCCGCGTGATAGACGACGCCGTCCACCACCGCTGCGGCTCCGAAGGCGACCGGATACGGCATCTCAGCGACGTGCTCGACCTCCCCGGACCCCGGGTCGAACCGGTAGACCGCCCGCGCGTACTCGCGGTCGCGCATGCCGCCGACGATGAACAGTCCGTCGGGCGTCACCGCGACGGCAAACCCGACGAGCGGCTCGTCGAGCTCGCCGACACGCGCGATACGCCGCGCATCCGGATCGAGCGCGAGGATGGACCTGTAGACGTCGCCGTCGGAATCCTGGCCACCGACCGCGTAGACAACCGCATCGCCGGCGATCACGGCCGCGCCCCGGCGGGCCGTGAACCGCTCGAAGAGCACGTCGCGGGCCGCGATTCCCACCGTCACCAGGAGGGCGATCAGAACCAGCCCGTAGATGGCGAGCGTGGCACGATCGCGTTCGCTGTAGCGCATGCGGCGATGCTACCGGGTTCGCCCGGACGGCTCAAGGGCGCAGGCGGCAGGCGCGTGCTTCCGGGCGGCCGCATCCGCCGTTGACACCTCGCCCGCCCCGCCGTACGGTGAGCCATGAGCGACCGGCCCAATATCCTCTGGCTGACCTTTGAGGACACCTCACCGCAGTTCGTCTCCTGCTACGGCATGACGCGAGCGGCAACGACGCCCGCCATGGACGCGCTCGCCGCCGACGGGGTCCGCTTCGACAACGTCTTCGCCACCGCGCCGGTCTGCTCGGCGAGCAGGAGCGCGCTCATCACCGGCGTCTGCAACGAGGCGACGGGGCTGGGCCACCACCGTTCGAAGTACCCGATCCCGCGCGAGCTCATCCGCGGCTTTCCGTGGTACCTGCAGCGGGCGGGCTACTACACGACGAACAACGTGAAGACCGACTACAACATAGAGGACGAGCCGGGCTTCATCGCCGAGACCTGGAACGAGAGCAGCACGGAGGCGCACTGGCGAAATCGGCCCGACCGACGCCCCTTCTTCAGCGTCTTCAACTACATGGACTCGCACCAGAGCCGCACCATGACCAAGCCGTGGGGCTGGTACGAGGAGCACGTGCTCGGCGAGCTCTCCGAAGGCGAGATCACCCGCCCGGAGGACATCGACGTGCCTCCCTTCTACCGCGACACGCCGGAGATGCGCCGCCACCTCTCGCGCGTGCACAACTCCTTGCGCCTGTGCGACCGGCGGATCGCCGAGCGCCTGGCCGAGCTGCGCCAAGACGCTCTGATGGACGACACCATCGTCTTCTGCTTCGCAGACCACGGCGAGGGCGTCCCGCGCGGGAAGTGCAACGGGATCGGGTTCGGCTACCGCGCCTCGTTCGTGGCGTGGTTCGGCGAGAAGTGGCGCCACCTCTCTCCGTGGGGGACAGGAGTCGTGACCGACGAGCTCGTCTCCTTCGAGGACCTCGCGCCCACGGTGCTCTGCCTCGCCGGCGCGGACATCCCGGAGCACATGACCGGCCGTGCGATCGCCGGCCCGGCTCGCCGCGATCCGCCGCGCTACATCCACGCGGCGCGGAACCGGCTCGACGACACGCCCGACCTGTGCCGCTCGACGATGGACGGCCGGTTCGTCTACACGCGCGTCTACTTCCCGCACCTGCCGGTGATGAGGTACCAGAAGTACTCGGACGTGGGCGACATCCTCCGCGCGATCCGCCGCGACTACGCGACAGGCGAGCTCAGCGAGGTCCAGGCCGAGCTCGTCCGCCCCACCCGACCGCGCGAGTACCTCTACGATCTCCTCGCCGATCCGTGGGAGGTGAACAACCTGGCCGACGACCCGGGGCACCGTGCCGACCTCCTGCGGCTGCGCGAGGCCACGGTCGAGCGCGCGACGGAGGTGGGCGACGTGATGTTCCTGCCGGAGCGCGAGATGGTCGCCCGCGCCGGCGAGTCGAGCCCGTACGAGCTGCGCCGGGACGAGCGGTACAATCCCCTGCGCGACATGCTTGCAGCGGCACAGCTCGTCGGTGCGCCCGGAGCAGCGCCTGAGCAGATCGCGCTGCTCGACGACCCGCGCGACGTGGTGCGGTTCTACGCCGCCGCAGGCCTCTACGCCGGCCGCCACGAGCTGGACGGGCACCTGGGCGAGGTTCGCACCGGGCTCGAATCGGAGGCGTCGCCGATCGTACGGATCGAGCTCGCCGCGGCGGTCGCGGAGGCGAGCCGGCTGCTCGAGGGTGAGCCGGACGCCGGTGCGATCGGCCTGCTGCACGGCTTCATCACGAGCGACGACCCCTACCTCGCGCACCAGGCGATCTGGAAGGTGCTCTATACGCCGGAGCTCGCCGACCGATTCGCCGAAGCGATCGAGGAGGCGCGGCCGCGGTGGCAGCGGAACGACAGCGGGGGGCGTTCGTTTCCGCCGCGCGAGGCGATCGAGATGTTCCGCTACCTCTACGCCGGTACGCCGCTCTACTACGAGGACGACCTGCCGTACATCGATCCCGCTGAGCGCCGGCGCGACTGGTAGGCGGGCAGGTGACTCGCCCGCGCAAACCGGATAGAATGCTATTTCAATGATCGCACTTCGATTTCTCTCACGCTACGCACTTCGCTATTGGAAGCACCTCGCGGTCACGATGGTCGCGATGTTCGCGCTCGTGGGCGTGCAGCTCATCGCGCCGTGGCTCATCCGCGAGATGATCGCCGAAGTCACCGGGGAGCTCAGTCCGGACGCGTACCGTCGCATCGGCCGGCTCGCGCTCGCCGCGCTCGCGGTCTACGCGGGGCGAGGGCTTCTCACCTTCCTGCGCAGCTATATGGCGCACGTCGCCGGCTGGAACGTCGTCGCGGATGTTCGCAGCGACGCCTACGAGCACCTGCAGAAGCTCAGCCTGCACTACTACGAGGACAAGCAGACCGGTCAGCTCATGTCGCGCGTGGTAAACGACACCGACAAGATCGAGATGCTGATGGCGCACGCGGTGCCCGACGTCATGGTCAACATCATCATGTTTGCCGGCGTGAATATCATCCTGCTCACGATCAACCCGGTCCTCATGGCGCTCTGCCTCGTGCCGGTCCCGCTGATCGTGCTGGGCATGCGCGGGTTCGGGAAGGTGGTCCGCCCGGCGTTCCGCAAGCGGCAGCACGAGCTGGGCGAGCTCAACGCCTCGCTCGCCGACCACCTCTCCGGCGTGCGCGAAATCAAGACGTTCGTCCAGGAGCGACGCGTCGCCGACCGGATCGGCAGCCACATCCAGCGCTACAAGGCCTCGCTGCTGCGCGCGCTGAAGCTCATGGCGACCTTCCAGCCCTTCGTCGAGTTCAGCTCGTCGCTGGGCATGATCATTATCATCTACTTCGGCGGCAGGCTGGCGATGGGAAACACGCTCGCCGTGGAGGACCTCGTCGCCTTCTTCCTCTACCTGCAGATGCTCTACCAGCCGGTGCGGATGCTCGGCGGCGCGTGGGAGCACATCCAGGAGGCGATCGCGGGTACCGAGCGCGTCGCCGAGATCCTCGACGAGGAGCCCGAGCCCACGTCGCGGGCCGATGCGGACACGAGTCGCTCCCCGGCACCCCTCTCCACCGAGGCCGGGGTGACGATCGGCTTCCACGACGTGTCGTTCTCCTACATCGACGGGATTCCGGTCCTGCAGAACGTGAACCTGGAGATCCCCTCCGGAACGAGCGCCGCGCTCGTCGGTCCGACCGGCGTGGGCAAGACGACGCTCGCGAGCCTCATACCGCGGTTCTACGACGTGACGTCGGGACGGATCACGCTCAACGGCGCCGACGTGCGCGACATCCCGCTTCCCCAACTGCGTTCGGCGACGAGCATGGTTCTGCAGGACGTCTTCCTCTTCCACGGGACGGTGGAGGACAACCTCTACTTCGCGCGCCCCGATGCGACGCGGGAACAGGTCGAGGCGGCGGCTCGCGCGGCGAACGCGGAGGAGTTCATTCTCGATCTGCCGGAGCAGTACAGGACGATGATCGGCGAGCGCGGTGTGAAGCTCTCCGGCGGTCAGAAGCAGCGGCTGTCGATCGCGCGCGCGATCCTCGCCGACAAGCCCATCCTCATCCTCGACGAGGCGACCTCGTCGGTGGACTCCGAGACCGAACGGTTGATCCAGGAGGCGCTGGACAGGCTGATGGAGGGACGCACGACGCTCATCATCGCGCACCGCCTGACGACCATACGCAACGCCGACCAGATCATCGTCCTGCAGGACGGACGGGTCGCCGAACGCGGCAGTCACGACGAGCTCGTGAACGCGGAATCGATCTACCGCCGCATGAACGAGGTGTACGCGTAGGCCGGATTCGGCCGCCGCGGTTCTAGAACGGCATGGGATCGCGGCCGAACTCGCAGCCGGCGCCGGGGTAGCTCGGGTCGATCGAGTGCTCCGGGGCCGCCGTCGAGGCCGAACCGCTGTTCCAGTTCGCCGATTCTATCTTCGCCTGCAGGTCGTCCTGCGCGCCGATCCGGGCG
Source organism: uncultured Spirochaetaceae bacterium (assembly GCA_964537725.1). GTDB lineage: Bacteria > Spirochaetota > Spirochaetia > DSM-27196 > SLST01 > SLST01. The sequence goes on from CAZICD010000089.1 coordinate 16,756, forward strand.
ATGTCGTCGGCAAAGAGGGGTAGAGCGATGACCAGGAGAAGCGCGCCGACGAAAACCGGAATCCAGGTCATTCGTTTCATGGGAACAGTATCGCCCGCCTCGGGCCCGGCGTCAATGCTGAGTCTTTCAGAAAACAATTAGTTCGCAGCGACCCGGGAATCGGCCTTATCAAAAATCACTAATTGCGCTATAATCTGAGTATGACCCTCGCGCTCGTAGCGATCGACGGCCGTACGTTCGCAATCCGCGCCGACCGGATCGAGAAGACCGTCGCGATAACCGGAGCCTCGCGCATGTCGCAGCAACGGAGCGACATCGTGGCTGCAGTGGTTGACGACGAGGTGAGATTCTTCTCGGATCTCGCTGTCCGCATGGGGGGCGCGCCGGCGGTCGGCTCCGCCGGCGCGGGCATCGTCCTTCAGGGCGCCGGCAGCATCGCCGGGCTCGCCGTCCCGGACGCGCCGCAGGAGATCGGCTTCGAGGATCACAGGATCCTGCCGGTCGCCGAGTCGGTAGGCCACGACGTATTCGACGCGTGCGCCTTCTTCGCAGACCAGTCGATCCCCGTATTCAGCGACACCTTCCTGTCGCGGCTCTCAGACGGAGCCGGCGTCGAGGAGAGCGCGGCGTCGCGAGTTCTCGTGCATGCCGATTCCTCCGGCCCGGCGAGTCACGTCACCAGGATCGGTGTCGCGGGCCGATCGTACCTCATCGCGACCCGCGAGCCCCTCGCTCCCGTCGACCCTCGTCCGGCGGTGGTCGGACTGCCCGGGACGCCCGGCTCGATCGCCGGCATCGCCGCGCACGAGGGGGAGATGGTCCCGGTGATCGACCTCGCGCGTCGACTCGGGAATGACTCCACCGCGAGCGGGAGCATCGCGGCGGCGTGCACGGCGGGCGGTGCGACGATCGTGCTGCTCGTCGATGAGATTCCCGGCGAGGTGCCTGACGCGGCCGAGCCGATCGAGCTCTCGCCGCTGCTCGCGGGCCCCTCGTTTCGCGAGGCGATCGTCGTCGACGGGGAGCCGCTCCCGCTCATCCGCGTGGAGGGCCTGCTCGCGGGAGTCGACGCGGCCGAGCAGTGGGCCGACGAGGATTCGTCGACCCCTTCCGGGATTCTGCACTCCGACCTGCGTGTCGTCGAGCTCGCGCTCGCCGGGAACGTCTACGCGGTTCCCGAGGCGGAGACGGTGGACCCTCCGAGCGATCTGCGCCGCACGAGCTTTCCCGTGCACCACCCGCTCGTCAGCGGCGCCTACGCGACGGGCGACCGTCTTCTCCCGGAGATCGACCTTGCCTCGTACCTGGGGCATGCCGGCACGACGGGCACCGCGGGCGAGCCGATCCTGGTCCGAAGCGGCGGCGTGGAGGCGGTCTTCACGGCCACCAGCGTCGAGGGCGGACGGGTCGTCTCGCGCGACGACCAGCGAACGCTCCCGATCCGCCCGGCGCACGACGTCGTCTACGGCTGCTACGTCGACGGCGACGACGTGCGGCTGATTCTCAACCCGAGCGCGATCGCGCGACACGGCCGCGACCCGGCGGTCCAGACGGCGCTCGTCGGGCTCGCCGGACCAGCGGAGGACGCCCACGACGAACGCGCATCCGGCCGCGGCACGGCCACGGTCGTAACCGGCGAGACCGACGAGACAACGGGCGGCGAGACGGAGGTCTCCGCCCCCGCGAGCGAGGCGCCGAGCGAGGTCGAACGGCAGCCCGAGTCCGCGACCACGGGCGTGGCGGACGAAGCGACGGCGACCGCCGGCCCGCCCCGGGCCGACGACGA
>CAZICD010000090.1:0-13350 GCA_964537725.1 uncultured Spirochaetaceae bacterium
TGTTGATACCGCCGCGAGCTCAGGCTACACTCGAGATATGAGAATGCGAACAGCGTGGCTGGTCACACTGGCGATCCTCGTACTCGGCGCGGCCGCCGCGGTCGCTCAGGTGCCCAGCAGTGTCGGTCGGATCGAATACCTTGAGGGAGACGTCCGGATCAACGGCGTCGTCGCGGATCTCGGCCAGCAGGTCGAAGTCGGGGACTGGGTCCAGACCGGCGCGAAGGGCGCCGTGGATATCGTCTTCGACCGAACCAACGTGTTCCGTCTGGGATCGAACACGGTTGCCGTCCTGAATCTCGGCGAGAGTCGCCAGGACGTCGATCTGAAGTTCGGGACGATGGCCGCGGTCTTCGACAAGGTCAGGACGCTGTCCGGACGCGGTACCTTCGACGTTCGCACACCGACCGGCGTGGGTGGTGTGCGCGGCACCTCCTTCTTCTTCCGCGTCCTGGACTCGGACACGACCTACGTATGCACCTGCAACGGCTCGCTCGAGCTCTCGCCGTTCGGCCACGATTCGTTCCTCGAGACCGCTGCCGAGCATCGTGCGTACTACTTTCGGGAGACGGACGACGGGAGCGTCGCCGTGGAGGACGGCGACGAACGGTTCCACGACAACGAGTCGCTGAACCGACTCGCGGATGTCGTGGGTGTGACGATTCCCTGGGGCGAGCTGCCCGAGTAGGTTGCGCGCCCGGCCTCAGAACGACCCCGCGAGCTCGTCGAAGGAAAACACCCGGCCGTTGACGCGGACCGAGCCGTCCGCGTCGTCTTCCCCTTTTTCCTCCACACCCGAAAGCTCCACCTCTACCCGCCGCGCCGGGTAGGCTTCCGGCTCCTCGTGCCGCGCGTCGAGGCCGAACGCGATCGAGGTGCCTTCGCCGGTGCTCGAGGCGAGTCGAATCGTGCCGCTGAGGACGTACCCGTAGTAGTGCGCGGCGAAGGCGTCGTCGCCCGGGATGCGATACTCGTCGAGCGTGATCTCGTAGGTGCCTGCACCGGTGCGGAAGTCGGCGTCGTCGCTCCACTCGAGGATCAGCCGGCCGTCGCGACTCGCCACGCTGCCGGCATCCGGGGAACCGGCGATCGCGAGATAGAGCGCGCGCGAGGCGACGAGCATCGCGTCCGAGATGACCGCTCCGGCCTGCTCGGCGTCGACCTCCGGCATGACTTCGCCGGTCGTCGCGTCATCGGTCTCGTCCCGGCTTCCGCACGCGGCGAGCGCGACCGCCAGCGCCAGCGCTGCGGCAATCTGCACCAGGCGGTGTGTTCTCATGAACGCCCCCGGGCCGAGTATACGCGGCGCCGGTCGACCGGTACAGGCTGACGCGCGGGAAAGCGGTTCGAGCCGGTGACACCCGGGCTTCGGGCGCGTTTGCAGTGAGCATGGAGCGCGTCGCAGTCATTGGAGGAGGCATCGCCGGGCTCTCGGCCGGGATCTACGCGGCTCGCAACGGCTTCGACGCGATCGTCCTCGAGCAGCTCCGCGTTCCCGGTGGCGCAGGTGTCGCTGGGGATCCGCGTCGGCTTCGCGCGGGCAGGCGTTCGCCGCCACCGGCCTTCGCGACGACGCCCGCAGCCGCGCGGCGGACGCTTTACACCGCGCGGGCCAGAGCGTAGGGTAGGGGCATGAGCCCATTCGAAATCATCATGCTCGTCTGCTTCGGACTGGCATGGCCGTTCTCGATCTACAAGAGCGCGACGACGCGCCAGGTCGGGTCGAAGAGCCTCCTCTTCCTCATCGCGCTCCTGATCGGGTACGTCGCAGGCGTCCTGCACAAGATCTTCTTCTATTTCGATCTGGTGATCATCCTCTACGCGCTGAACGGTACGATGGTCTCGATCGACATCGCGCTCTACCTGCGCAACCGCGCCTACCACATCCGCGAAAGCGCGAAGGAGGCCGAATGAACCTCGCCACTCTCTACGCCACGAAGTACGGGTCGACCCGCGAGGCAGCCGAAGAGCTGACGCGCCTCGTGCGAGAGCGCGGGCTCTCGGAGGCTCAGATCGGTATGCTCGATCTGGGCCGATCGCCGGCGCTCCCGGAGGCGGATACGATCGTGATCGGCGCGCCCATCTACGCGGGGACGATCCCGAAGTCGGTCAGCCGCTTCGTGCAGGCGAACCTGGACGCGCTCCTCGAACGCCGCGTCGGGCTCTACCTCAGCTGCCTCTACGGCGAGGGCCGCGCCGAGCAGCAGCTCGCGGACAACTTCCCGGCGCGGCTGGTCGCGCACAGCTTCGGCCAGTACTACGTAGGCGGCCGTATCAAGCTCGACGAGCTGCGGTGGCTCGACCGCGTTATCATGAAACGGGTGGGCGGCGTGGACCACGACGTGGACAACTTCAACCGTGAGGAGATCGGCCGGCTCGCGAAGGACGTGGCCGGCGAGTAGGTCGGCCGCTTCCCCCTCGCGCGGCTCTCGCGTACCATGCCCCGCATGGCAACTCCCGTCATCCTCGATACCGACATCGGCTCCGACATAGACGACACGTGGGCGCTCGTCATGCTGCTGCGCAGCCCCGAGCTTTCTCCCCGGCTGATCCTCACCGATACGTGCGACACGGTCTACCGCGCGCGCGTCGCGGCGAAGCTCCTCGAGACGGCCGGGCGCACGGAGGTCGATGTGGGCGTGGGGCTGCGCTTCGACGCGTGCAACGAGTTCCAGGCGCCGTGGCTCGGCGACTACCGGCTCGACGACTACCCGGGCACGGTTCACGAGGACGGCGTGAAGGCGATGATCGACCTCGTTCGCGCGTCCGACGAGCCGGTGACGATCATCGGCATCGGCCCCGCGCCGAACCTGAAGCGCGCGCTCGAGCTCGCGCCGGACATCGCGCCGAAGTGCCGATTTGTGGGCATGTTCGGAAGCATCGACCGCGGCTACGGCGAGGGGAGTGCACCGATCCCGGAGACGAACGTGCGCGAGGATATCCCGGCGGCGCGCGCGATCTTCGCCGCCCCGTGGCGCGACATCGTCGTCACCCCGCTCGATACCTGCGACCAGGCGGTCCTGCGGGGCGAACGGTACGCGGCGGTGCGCGACTCGTCCGACCCGCTCCTGCAGGCGCTCATGGCCAACAATCGAACCTGGGCGAGGCTCGTGACGTGGATGGACGCGAGCTTCATCGAGCATCGGTCATCGACGCTCTTCGACACCGTCGCGATCTACCTCGCCTATTCGCAGGAGGGGCTCGAGATCGAGGAGACCGGCGTTCGCGTCACCGACGACGGCAGTACCGTTCGCGATCCGGAGGAGAGGCCGATTCGCGTCGCGACGCGGTGGAGCGATCTGGACGGGTTTCTCGGGCATCTGGCCGCGCGGCTGCTCGGGTAGCGGCGCCCGTGGCCCGGCGCCCGTCCGCTACTCGTGCCGCCCAGCACGCCGGTCGTCGGCGCGCCACCGGATGATGGTCACCGGCGTCATCACCGCGATCCAGGCGGCGAGTCCCGGGAGCAGCGACAGCGCGACGGTCATCCCCGCGAGGCCCTGGCAGAGCCGCATCGCGAGCATCATGGTCGAGACCGCGAGCATAAGCAGCGGGGCGTGGCGGCTCAGCGTCCACAGGCTCTTCCTCGTCTCGTAGACCGTCGTCACGCCGGCGAGCGGGAACGTCGTCATGAACCCGCCCAGAATCCCCTTCAGGATTACCACGAGCGTGACTACGCCTGCGACGGCGACGAACTTCACGGGCACGGGCAGCTCGCTGCGGTGACGCGGCTCCCTGCGGTCGGGCATCACGCGCAACAGCGTCACGGCTACGACGACGACGACCGCATACACGACCCAGAACGCCGTGGGCGTGTCGGGAATCACGGCGTTGAGCGCCGCGCCGACGCCGATGTAGACGCCGGCTGAGACGACGATCGTCGGGACGATCGGCACGCGAGCACCGGTGTGCAGCCACCGGGCCAGGTTGAGGAAGAGGAGCAGGTTCAGCACCCCCGCCGCGTGGCTCGCGCCGATGGGCGCCCCCAGCGACAGGTTCGCGAGCGTGAACGGGATCGGGAGCGAGAAGACGAGCGCCTTCACGCGGGGCTCGTTGACGAAGGCCACGATCGTCACCAGACCCGAGACGCCGAGTATCAGCAGGATGTCGAGCGCGTCGAAGGCGAATACCATCGGTTCGGGCCATCATACGGGTCGCCGGCGGCGGTGGGAAGCGGGGTGCGGTGCTCGTGTTTACACGCGCGTGCCGGCGCTCCATACTCGGTGAGAGAGAGCAGGTCATGATCAGAGGTGCCGATGAGCGTATCGAAACCGCACCGCAGCATCGCCGTCGTCGTTGAGACCTCGAACGCGTACGCCCGCGGAATCCTTCGCGGGATTCACGACTACCAGCGCGAGCATCCCGAGTGGTCGGTCTATCTCACCGAGCACGGGCGTCACGAGCCCGACACGTCGCTCGCCGGTACGTGGGACGGCGACGGGGTGATCGCCCGGATCGAGACATCCGCCACCGCTGAGCTCGTGCGATCCATGGGGGGGCCGGCGGTCGACGTCAGCGCGGCGCGGCTCGTGCCCGAGCTGCCCTACGTGGAGACCGACGACGAGAGCATCGTCCAGCTCGCCGTCGATCATCTGTACGACCTGGGCCTGCGGACGATCGCGTTCTTCGGTGACCCCTACTACGCCTGGTCGCGCCTCCGGCACGTGGCCTACGAGACTGCTGTCGCGCGGCTGGACCTCGCGGCCAACGCCTACCTCCTCCCGGATCGTGCCGACCCGCAGGTGCGGTGGTACGACCAGCGAGAGGCCATCCACGAGTGGCTGCAATCGCTTCCCAAACCGGCCGGCATCTTCGCGTGCTACGACGCGTGCGCCCAGCAGGTGCTCGAGATCTGCCGGTATTTCGAGATCCTCGTCCCCGAGGACATCGCCGTCGTGGGAGTGGACGACGACGAGCTGCTCTGCGAGCTCTCCTCGCCGCCGCTCACCAGCATCATGCCGAACTCGAGACGCACCGGATACGTCGCGGCTTCGTTGCTCGGCCGGATGATGGACGGCGAGCCGGTGGAACGACGCAAGTACGCGATCCAGGCGATCGGCGTGCACAAGCGCGTGTCGACCGACTTCGTCACCGTGGAGGACCCCGCTGTCGCGCGGGCGCTCGCCTACATCCGCAACCACGCGCACGCGAACATCACCGTCGCCGACGTCGTCCGCGACGGTGCGCTTTCCCGGCGCGCCCTCGAGACGCGCTTCCGGCGAGCGCTCGACCGGACCATCCACCAGGAGATCGCGCGGGCGCGGACCGACGCGATTCGCACGCTGCTTCTGGACACCCACATGCCGCTCACCGAGGTCGCCGAAACGCTCGGTTTCGAGCACCCCGAGTACGTCAGCGTGCTCTTCAAGAAGGTGACCGGGCTGAGTCCGACCCAATTCCGTGCCCAGACCCGCGGCCGGACGAGCCGGCCCTGGTAGCGCCGGCCCGGTAGTCGCGGCCACCCATCGGCGCGAGCGTGCAGCCCCGCGTCCGGCCGCCGATCGGCTGCGCAAATTCTCAGGATTCTTGCGCGATCGTTCATGTACACGCGATCCGCGGTACGGTAGAAAGAGGCAGGAGGGCCCAATGGAGAACGTACGCGCAGGACTGATCGGTCTCGGTTTCGGGGCCGAGTTCATCCCCATCTACCAGGCGCACCCGCAGGCCGAGATCGGCGGGATCTGCCAGAGGACGAAGTCGCACCTGGACGAGGTGGGCGATCGGTTCGGGATCGCGAAGCGCTTCACCGATTACCGCGAGATGCTCGCGGATCCCGACATCGACTTCGTGCACATCAACAGCCCCATTCCCGACCACGCGCCCATGTCCATGGAAGCGCTCAGGGCGGGCAAGCACGTGATGTGTACAGTCCCTATGGCGACGACGCTCGACGAGTGTCGCGAGATCGTCCGGCTCGTGAAGGAGACGGGGCTGACCTACATGATGGCAGAGACGGTCGTCTACAGCCGCGAGTATCTCTTCGTGAAGGAGTTGTACGAGAAGGGAGAGCTCGGCATGATCCAGTACCTGCAGGCGTCGCACCCGCAGGACATGGAGGGCTGGCCCGATTACTGGAAGGACATGATCCCCATGCACTACGCGACCCACGTCGTGAGCCCGGTGCTCGCGATGGTCGACGGGCTCGCCGAGTACGTGAGCTGCTTTGGTTCCGGCGAGGTGAACGACGAGGTCGCGAAGCGCTCCGGGAACAGCTTCGCGGTGGAGTCGTGTCACATCAAGATCAAGGAGTCCGATGTCGCCGCGCACATCTGGCGATTCCTCTGGGACACGGCGAGGCAGTACCGGGAGAGCATCGACGTCTACGGCTCGAAGAAGTCGTTCGAGTGGCAACTCGTCGAGGGCGAGGATCCGGTGCTCCACACGGCGAAGAAGCCCGAGCCGGAGATCGCCGAGCGCGTCAGCGTGCCCGACTTCGCGCACCGTCTTCCCGAGCCGATCCGGAAGTTCACGCAGAGCATCCAGGACGCCGGGCACCTCTCGTTCATTCAGGGCGGCGGCCACGGCGGCTCGCACCCGCACCTCGTGAACGAGTTCGTGAGCGCGCTCACCGAGGGCCGCGAGCCGTTCCCGAACGCGGTACAGGCGGCGAACTGGACGAGCGTGGGCATCTGCGCGCACGAGTCGGCGCTGCGCGGCGGCGAGCGCGTCGATATCCCCGACTATTCAAAGGTATGAGCATGCAACGAGAGACGACGACAGGATTCATCGGGCTGGGTCAGATGGGCGGCAACATGGTCGCGACCCTCCTGCGGACGTTCAGCGACGTGGTGGTCTTCGACATCGATCCGGAGCGCGTCGAGCGGGCGGTCGCCGCCGGCGCCGCCGCCGCGGACGACGCGGCGAGCCTGGTCCGTTCGTGCCCTACGGTCATGCTGAGCCTGCCCGCGTCGCACGTCACCGTCGAGGTGCTCGAGCAGCAGGTGCTGCCCGCGGTTTCGGAAGGGACCACGGTGATCGACCTGGGCACGACGCTCGCCGAAGAGACCCGGCGGCTCGCCCGGCTGTTCACGGAGAAGGGGGCCGACCTCGTGGACGCGCCGGTGAGCGGCGGGCCCGTCGGCAGCGCGACGGGCGCGCTCTACGTCTTCGCAGGCGGCGATCGCGAGGCCGTCAGGCGCGCGTGGCCCGTGCTCTCCACGCTCGGGAGCGGTGGGCGCGTCACGTGGTGCGGACCTTCCGGCGCCGGTCAGGTCACCAAGGGCGTGAACCAGCTCGCCATGGGACTCCTGAGCGCCGCGTGTATGGAGGCGGTGGGCTACGGCGTCGCCGGCGGCGTGGACCCGGCGGTCCTCCTGCAGGCGGTCGGGGGCAGCGGCGGGTTCCGCGCGCAGTTCGAAGGGGTCGCGAGCCGGATCGTCTCCGGGCTCGGGGACACGATGGATCACAAGGCGGCCGAGTTCGACTACTTCCTCGACGAAGCCGACCGTACCGGCTTCGCGGCACCCATGCTGCGTGGCCTCGCGGATCTGGTGAAGGACGTGCCGAAGAGCAGCCGCGACAACATGAACCGGCCGTTCTCGCCGTTCTGGTCGACGATGATGGACCGAAAGGAGGGTGGCTCATGATTCGCCTCTCGTGCGCGTCGCTCTCGTTCGACGGGTTCGGCGACGAGGACTTCGTCGGGACCTTCGCGAAGGTGAACGACGCGGGATACGGTCACCTCGAGTTCAACTGCTGGTACCCGAGAACGCTGACGCCGGCGAAGATGCGCGATCTCGCCGCTCGCTGCGGCGAGGCCGGCGTCGCGCCGGGCTCGATTCACGTTTCCGGCTTCGGCGGCGAGGGCAACCACGGTCTGACGAAGGACCTGTGCCACAAGCTCCGAGGGATCGCGGCCGTCGGCGAGCTGGGCGGGTCGGTGCTCTGCGCGACCGGCGCCGCCCGCGGTACGGCGGGCGGGCTCGATTCGATCATCACGGTCCTGCGCGAGCTGATGCCGGCCGCCGAAGAGGCCGGTATCCTCGTCGCGCTCGAGAACCACGTGGGCAACAACCTGGAGAACCTGGAAGACTACCGGCGGATCTTCGACGCGGTCGACTCGCCGAGCCTGGGAATCTGTATGGATACCGGTCACTTCGAGGCGGCCGGGGTGTCGCTCGACGAGCTCATCGACGAGTTCGCACCGAAGATCAACCACATCCACCTCAAGGAGAACCGCGGGTTCGGGGAGAAGGAGTTCGTCCGGTTCGGAGACGGGACGACGGACAACGTCCGTGCCGTCGAGCGGATGATCGAGCTCGGCTACTCGGGCTACCTCGTCGTCGAGGTTTCGCCGGAGATCGGCCCGAACGACGACCGCCCGTTCACGATCGACGACCTGAAGAAGCCGTACGAGATGTTCCGGGGGTACGAGCGGGAATAGGGGACCGACCGCGCGGGGCGGGGTAGCGCCGTCCGCGGCCTACAGCTCGTCGCGGCGTCCGGGTCTGCGGAGCGCGGCGGGCGGACCGAGGATCTCGCCGTAGGCGATCGCGCGTTGCAGCGGGGTGAGGCGGGCGAGTCGCTCGTCGAACGACTTCCGGGGCGCTGCCCCGGTGCCGGGGGCTCTCCGCCCAAGACCCGTCTCGGCCACCGAGCGAGCGCCACGGGGCGCGGGCCCTCGTGCCGGCTGTCCGGCAGGCGCGCGCCGTGGGGTCTGCGCCGCCGAAGGCGAGGCGCCGGCGATGATAGCCGCTTCGCGCAGTTCGCCGCGGGTGAGCCGGTCCAGGATGGGGCGCTCGCCGGTCTGCGCGTCCTCGCTGCCCGTCGCACGAGCGGCTGCGCCCGAAGATGCCTGGCCGGCCGGCTGGTTTCGCCCGGCGAGCTCCGCGGTGGCCCGCTCGCTCGAACGCGTCCGCCGCTGCATCCGGCGCCTGCCGAAGAGCAGCAGCACCGGCAGGAGCCCGAGAATCGCAGCGGAGATCAGCGAGAAGAGCGCGGGAAGCTCCATCGATCCTACATCCCCTCCGGCGGCGTGCCGTCGGTGCTCTCGTCCTCGCCCTGGCCGCCAATGCTCTGGCGCATATCGGTGTCCGCCTGGATATTGCGCAGGCGGTAGTAGTCCATGACGCCCAGGTGGCCTTCGCGGAACGCCTCCGCGATCGCCTTGGGGATCTCCGCCTCCTGGAGTACGACCTCCGCGCGGTTCTCCTGCGTGAGCGCGCGCATCTCCTGCTCGCGCGCGTACGCTGCGGCGCGGCGCTTCTCGGCTTCCGCCTGGAAGCGACGCTTGTCGGCCTCCGCCTGGTCGGCCTGGAGCTTCGCGCCTATGTTCTCGCTCACGTCGATGTCGGCGATATCGATGGAGAGGATCTCGAACGCCGTCCCGGCGTCGAGGCCCTTCTCGAGGACCCGCTTGGAGATCAGATCGGGATTCTCGAGGACCGCCTTGTAGTTCTCCGACGAGCCGATCGTCGTGACGATGCCCTCGCCTACGCGCGCGATGATCGTCTCTTCGGTCGCGCCTCCCACGAGCCGCTCGATGTTCGCGCGCACCGTCACCCGAGCCTTCACCTTGAGCTGGATGCCGTCCTTCGCGACGGCGTCGATCGCCTGCTTGCCCTTCGTGGGGTCCGGGCAGTCGATGACCTTCGGGTTGACGCTCGTCTTCACCGCCTCGAGCACGTCGCGTCCGGCCAGGTCGATCGCCGCGGCGCGCTGGAAGGGCAGGGGGATGTTCGCCTTGTTGGCGGCGACGAGCGCCTGGCTCACGTTCATGACGTCACCTCGGGCGAGGAAGTGCGTCTCCAGCAGATCGGTGTCCAGCGGGATGCCGGCCTTCGTCAGCATGATGCGCGCGTTGACGATCGTGTTCGGGTCGACCTTCCGCAGCCACATGCCGATGAGCCTCGCCGGTCCCACCGGCGCGCCGGAGAGCAGCGCCCGGAACCAGAGGCCGAAGAACTTCACGAAGAGCACGAGGATGCCCAGCGCGACGATGCCCAGTACGACGTAGAGTATGATGATCTCCATCGGTGCCTCCCTTACGATTCGCCGCGCGGAGCTTCTCGCACGACCACGCGGTTTCCTTCGACGCGCACGATCCTGATGGGTGCGCCGCTCTCGATGAACTCGCCGCTCGTGACGACGCTGACCCGAGCCGGCCCGAAGCGGCCGGTGCCCGACGGCCGGAGGACCGTCACCGCCTCGCCGTCGGTGCCCGGGGTGAGGTGGGCGTAGAGGTCGCTTTCGGCCGCCGCGCCGTTCGGACCGTCACCGCCTTCTCGCCTTCGGCCCTCGGACCGATCCGAGCTCAGGATCAGGCGCCTGCCCATGGGGGTATTGGGGAACGCCTTGAGACCCAGGAAAACGGCGGTTGGGGTGAGCACGAGGCTCACGATGAGCACGATGCTCCCGGTGAGCGGGTCGTGGTAGACGTAGCCGAGGACGACGCCGGCGACGATCATGCCGCCGCCCGCCAGCCCGATCAGTCCGGCCGCGGGTACGAAGATCTCCAGATAGATCGCGAGGATGCCGGCGCCGAGCAGCGCGAACGAAAGCCACAGCGGAGTCACTCGGCCCTCCTGACGACGACGCGGTTGCCGTTCACGGATACGATCTGCACGGGCGTCCCGGGATCGATGAACTCACCCTCGGACTCGACGACCAGCGTCTCCTCGTCGAAGGCGGCCTTCCCGCTGGGCCGCAACGTGGTGACCGTGACGCCCCGCATGCCCAGGTAGCTCGCGCTCTGCGACTCCTCCTGAACGGTGTACCCCGCGCTCGTCTCCTGCGCCTCGGCGAGGACCAGCCGCGAGAAGAAGCGGAACCGCGGTACGAAGTGCGCGAGCACCCCGACCGCGATCAACGCACCCAGGATGTTGCCCACGACGATCAGCACGTTGCGGTGGAACGCCTGCCACTCCCACTCGAAGGTGGGCACGACGAAGTTCTGCAGCGACAGAATGAGCGAGACCGCGACCAGCGCGATCCCGGAGATCCCTGCGATGCCGAAACCCGGGATCACGAAGATCTCGAGCACGAGCAGGATGGTCCCCACGAGGAAGAGCAGCAGCTCGATCGATCCCACGCGACCGAGCAGCCCGTTCGCCGTGAAGATCACCGCGAACGCGAGGATGCCGATCGCACCGGGCACGCCGAATCCGGGACTCGTGATCTCGACGAAGAGCGCGATGAGGCCGACGAGGATGAGCAGGCTCGTGACCCCGGCGCTCGTCAGGACGGAAACCGCCTGGTCTGCGGAGCTCGGCTCGAGCCGGACCACCTGCGCTCCCGGCGCGCCGACCGCTTCGAGCACTCCGTCGATCGACGAGACGACGCCCGACGAGACGTCGTATCGTTCCATCTCGCCGGCGGTGAGCGAGAGCAGCTTTCCCTCCGCCGAGATCGTGCGTCCGACTTCCACCTCGCCGCCGCGCGCCTCCGCGTCGCGTACGAACGCTTCCTGCTCGCTCGCGTCTACGGCGACCGGTTCGCCGTCCACGAGCACCTCCACGACCTCCACGTCGTAGTCGACCATCGCGCGCGCGATCGCGACCGGATAGCCGTTCTTCTCGGCGAGCGCCGCCATCTGCGTGCGCACCGCACTCACGGTCTTCTCGTCGGCCTGCTGGGCGGTCCCGTCCGGCCCCTGGACGACCGGCGCCGCCGATCCCATCGACGTTCCGGGCGCCATGTAGATCGCGTCGGTCGCGAACGAGATGAGCGCCCCTGCCGACCAGCTCACGCCGCTGCCTTCGGCACGCACGGGGACGAAGGCGATCGTCTCGATCCCGGTGAGACTCCCGATGAGCGTCGTGATCTGCAGCGCCGAATCGACGCGCCCGCCGAACGTGTCGATGTCGAACACGATGTGCGACGCGCCTTCCTCGACCGCGCGGTCGGTGGCGCGGCGGAGGAAGACGACGAGACTGGGGTTGATCTCGCCCTGGATGGGGATGACGAAGACGGGCGGCGACCCGTCCTCCGCGCCGGCCTCCGCTGCTGTCCCGGCCGCGTCCTCCACGCCGGGCTCGCCCTGCGCGCCGGCCTGGGCGACCGCGCCGAGGAGTGCGACGAACGAGACGAGCACGACGACCAACGGTGTCCGCACGGTTCTCATCAGGCCCAGTATACTCCCAATCGCCACAATCGGCATCCGGCCGGTGCGCGCGGACGCGGCGCGAAGGGCGGTATCCCGGCGCCGGCGGGCGCGGCGCGTACACGGCGGCGCTTTTCCCGGCGGCGCGATCACGGTACGTTGGAGGGGCTCATGGTACCCGAATCCGTGCTTCCCATGGTGCTCGAGCGCTTCTTCCCCGTGATCGAGGGCCCGGACGACGTGCCCCGTGTCGTCGATCTCGTCGACGCGCGCGGCGTCGAGTTCTGCGCCTCACCGCGGCTGGACGCGGAGATGGTCGCGCGCGTCTGCCGGGCGGGGTTCCTGCCGATGAGCGAGGAGTTCACCGGTCACGAGATCCTGCTCGTGAAGGCGCACGAGCAGCGGTGTCTGCTCGACCCCGCGGAGTTGCACGTCGCAAAGAGCACGCGCCGCCGGGCGCGCGGCCTCGCGATCGCGGTCGACGAGGATTTCGACCGCTGCCTGGATGCGATCGTCGCGCACCACCCCGACCGGTGGCTGACCGACCGACTGAACGAGGTGCTTCGCGAGCTTCACGCCCGGCCACGTGACGGTGTACGCGCGCACTCGGTCGAGGTCTACGACGGCTCACGGCTCGTCGCGGGCGAGATCGGGTACACGTGCGGCGGCGTCTACACGAGCCTGTCCGGGTTTCACGCGCAGAGCGGAGCAGGCTCGGTTCAGCTCGCGTCGCTCGGGGTGCTGCTTCGGCGCGCCGGGTTCGCGTGGTGGGACCTGGGGATGGTGATCGAGTACAAGCTCGCGCTCGGCGCGCGCGTGTTCGGGCGGGAGGAGTTCCTGCGCCGATACGCGGGTGCGGCCGGGAGCAGGACGCCCGCGCTCGGCGGCCGCGAGTGGTGCGAGCCTCTGGTCAGACCGGGCTACTCCTCGACCGGGTAGCCCGCTTCGCGCCACGCCTTCTTGCCGCCGGGAAACTCGACGACGTTCGTGTAGCCCATGCTCTCGAGTTTCTTCGCGGCGATCGGGCTCGCGTTGCACTCCTCGTCGTGGCAGTAGACGACGATCTCGTCGTCCTCTGCGAAGCTCTCGCGCGCCTGCTTCCCGATCTTGTTGAAATGGATGTTGATCGCACCGGGAAGGTGCCATTTCTCGTACTCGCGCGGGAGGAGGGTCTCGACGAGGCGGAAGTCGTCGCCTCGATCGATCTTCTCCTTGAGCTCCTCTGCGGTGATCGTTCGTGGCATGCCGTCCTCCTTTTTCAAAGGTACTGCGTGCACCGCGACTCGGTAAAACGCCGCTGCCTGCCCACCGCG
>CAZICD010000090.1:13450-17401 GCA_964537725.1 uncultured Spirochaetaceae bacterium
GCGCCCATCCGCGTGACTCGTCGACCGGGTGACAGCCGGAGTCCGGCCTTCGTACCTTCCGGTGGGGGAGCAATGTCTCAGGAGAGTTCGCAGATCATCGTCGCGACGAGCCGCGGCCTGTGGGTCGCGGGGAACGAGTCGCCCGTGGCTTTCGAGGGCAGGCATGTCCGAGGGCTCGCTGTGGGTGACGGGACCGCCTTCGTCGTGGTCGCCCGTCACGAGGTGTGGCGCGCCGCGATTGACGGCGATCCGGCCGGGTGGACCTGGTCGCGGGTCGCGAGAAGCGACCGGCAGCTCACGTCGCTTCATCCCGCTCGCGACACGCTGTGGGCCGGCACCGACGGCGCGCATCTGCTGCGGACCTCGATCCACGACGACGAGGGTTTCGAGCCGGTCGAGGCGTTCGATCGGCACGCCGGTCGCGAGAGCTGGTATACGCCGTGGGGCGGCCCGCCGGCGGTGCGGTCGATCGCCTCCGCAGCCGACGACACGCTCTACGCCAACGTCCACGTGGGAGGGATCCTCCGCTCCCGCGACGGCGGGCGGAGCTGGGCGCAGACGATCGACATCGGAATCGACGTGCACCAGGTCGTGGTCGCGGAGGAAGCCGGTCTCGTGCTCGCCCCCTCCGGTCGCGGATTCGCCGAGAGCCGCGACGGCGGCGATTCGTGGCGCGAGACGACCGCAGGGCTCGACTTCCCGTACATGCGCGCCGCTGCCGTAGCGGGAGAGACGCTGCTCGTCAGCGCGTCGAACGGGCCTCACGGCGACCGCGGTGCGGTCTACCGGCGATCGCTCGGGTCGACCGCGCCGTTCGAGCGGTGCGTGGACGGGTTGCCGGAGTGGTTCGAGGGCAACGTGGATACCTTCTGCCTCGCGTCCGCCGCAGGCGTATCGGCGATCGGATCGCCGGGTGGAGCGGTCTTCGTCTCGTCCGACGCGGGGATGAGCTGGCGGGCGACTGCCGGCGACCTTCCCGGGATCAACGGACTGCTCGTGACCGCGGGAGGAGCGACGTGAACGTGCGACGCATTCGGTTTCCACGCACGAACGCCTACCTCGTCGACAGCGGTATCGCCGGCCTGACCCGACCGATCGAGGACGCGGTGGGCGACGCCGGCAACCAGCCCGACCTGCTGCTGCTCACGCACACGCACTACGACCTGCACGAGCACGGCTTTCCGGGCGTCGCGGTCCATGTCCCGAGCCACTCGCGCGACTCGCTCGCCTTCGTCGCCGACGACGGAAGCTGCTTCTGCGGCGACGTCCTGTTCAACCTCGTCCCCTGGTCGTTGATGCCACCGTTTGCCGACAGCCCCCGTCGGCTCCACGCGCACTGACCGGCCCGGGTGGTTCCCGGGATCCACCCGCCCGTGGTATCAAGTCGCATGCCCGTCACGATTCGCACCGCCTCGAGCGACGACGCACCCGAGGTCTACCGTCTGATCCGCGAGCTCGCGGTCTACGAGAAGCTCGAACACGCCGTACGCGCTGACGCTCGTTCGATCAGCGAGGCGATGGACGCCGACGACCCGCGGATTCACGTCGTGCTCGCCGAGGAGGCAGGGCCGGGCGCGTCGTCGCCAGAGGCCGCGCTGGCGCGTGGCGCGTCGTCGCCGGGCGCCACGCCGCCTCCCGCACCGCCCCGCGCGATCGGCTTCGCGCTCTACTTCTTCACCTTCTCGACCTTCGAAGGCGCGCCCACGCTCTACCTCGAGGACGTCTTCGTCGAACCGGCCGAGCGCGGCCGCGGTGTCGGGACGATGCTGCTCGCACGCCTTGCCCGGGCTGCGCTCGATCGCGGCTGTCGGCGCATGGAGTGGACCGCGCTCGACTGGAACGTGAGCGCGCGCGAGTTCTACGAGAACCTGGGGGCGAAGCCGATGACGAGCTGGATCATTCACCGACTCGAGGCCGACGCGATCGAAGCGGTCAGCCGGGGGCGCGGCTGAGGCTGCGGCTGAGGCCGACGAGCGCGCGTGCGCGCGCCGGCGTCTCTTCGATGTACGAGCCGATCGCGCCGGTGTGGATCGAGTTGTCGAGCTGACGAAGGTGCACGAGCAGCTCGGGAAACACGACGAGCGAGTCGCCGGGTTGCAGGAGCGATCGCAGCGCGTCCATGGTCGTGGTACCGGGATCGAAATCGTTAAGGATGGCCGGGTCGTTCGTCAGCGCCCACGACCATCGTTCGCTGTCGGGCCTCACGAGGCCACCCGCGTGCTCGAGCAGGCTCGCCCCGAGCCTGGCGTTCGTCGGCCGGGCGACGAGCAGGATCTCATCGAGCCCCGAGACGGCCACGCAGGTCGTCATGCGGGTCACGGCGTGGCGCTGGTTGGAGGCGGCCTTGTTGACCGTCTGAGCGTACGCGACCCACGCCTCGTGACCGTCCACCTCGCCCTCGAGCGCGTGGGTGATGTGGTGATAGCTTCGCGGATGGAGCGTGAACAGCGTCTCGCCGATCCGGTCCGCGAACCGGACGCGCGCCGGTGAATCCGGCTCGAGGAAGGCGAATCCGATCCGTGCGCCGGACTCTCTCCACGTTCGCGCGACGTCGCGGCGTTTGACGAACAGCACGACGAGCAGCACGACCATCGCGAGCGGCAGCAGAACCAGGAACGCGAGGAAGATCAGCGAGCCTACCGTTTCCATCTGTCGGACCCCGGCTCTGTGTACCCCGGATCGCCGGTCGGCGTCCAGCGCCGCCGCGACGCCTCGCCGCGTCCTCGGTGACCATGATGATCGATATCTCGGGATTTTCGCGACGCCGCGTGCCGGTCTATACTGACGCAGAACGCCAGGCTGACGGCAGGAGCGAATGTTCAGAGGCAGACGACGGAAACCACGCATCGGGCTCGCGCTCGCCGCCGGCGGTGCGAAGGGCGTAGCCTACATTCCCTTCATCCGCGCGCTCGAGGAGGAGGGCCTCGAGATATCTGCGATCGCAGGCTCGAGCGTGGGTGCATTGATCGGCGGGCTCTACGCGTCCGGCCTGTCGACCGACGAGCTCGTCGCGATTCTCGATCGGTTCCGGCCGGGGCAGCTGCACCGGTTCTTCCGGATCAACTGGTTCGGCGCGGGGCTCATCAGCGGCGAGAGCGTACGAGACTTCCTCGCTGACCACCTCGCGGTGCACGATTTCGCCGAGACCCGCATCCCGTTCAAGGCGGTGGCGACCGACTACTGGCGGCGGGAACCGGTCGTGTTCGAGTCCGGCTCGCTCGTCGACGCGATCCGAGCGAGTACCGCGGTACCGGCGGTATTCGAGCCCGCCGTCGTCGACGATCGCGTTCTCGTGGACGGCGGCATCACGAACACGCTGCCCTACGAGCTGATCCGCGACGAGTGTGACCTGCTCGTCGCGCTCGACGTTTCGAACCGCGTGACCGACCCGGATCGAAACGACGTACCTCCCGTTCCGGTCATGGTGCTCAACACGTTCCGCATCCTCACCGACAGCCTCACCGAGTACAAGCGACGCTACGAGCCGGTCGACCTGTATTTCCGCCTCAAGCTTCCGAAGGTGGAGATGCTCGACTTTCACAAGTATCGCGAGGTGTTCGAGACCGCCGGGCCGGAGGTCGACCGCTTCATGGACGAGCTCGCCGAGCACCTGCCGCGTCATCGAGGAAGGAGTTTCCCATGAAACGTACCGTTGGCATCGTTGGACTCGTCGTCGTGCTGCTCGTGGCCTTCTCAGGCTGCGCGCCGGGTCCGAACGCGCTCGTCGGCCAGGAGGACGCGGAGGGCGACGTCGCGGGCTTCTGGAACGGCCTGTGGCACGGCATCATCGCGCCGGTCACCTTCGTCGTCTCGCTCTTCAGCGACAACGTCACCATGTACGACGTCTACAACAACGGCGGCTGGTACAACTTCGGCTTCCTGTTCGGAATGATGATGGTCTTCGGCGGCGGGGGCGGCGGCACGGCCTGCTCGCGGCGGCGGTAGGCCGCC
>CAZICD010000091.1:0-1095 GCA_964537725.1 uncultured Spirochaetaceae bacterium
GTCTCGCCGTAGGTCTGGCCTCCCATGCCGTAGAAGTTGTTGATGAAGTTGAAGACGATTGGTGGAGCGCCACCGACGTCCTCCGGCCACAGCGTGCGGTACTGCTCCATCGCGGAGAGCATCATCGCCTCCCAGACCGGACCGCAGCCCATGGACGCATCGCCTATGTTCGCGAGCACGATCCCCGGCTTGCGGTTGACCCGCTTGAAGAGCGCCGATCCGAGCGCGATGTCCGCGCTCCCGCCCACGATCGCGTTGTTCGGCATGCTTCCGAACGGCGCGAAGAAGGCGTGCATGGAACCGCCGAGCCCGCGGTTGAACCCGGTCCTGCGAGCGAAGATCTCGGCGAGCGTACCGTAGAGCACGAAGTTCTCGGCGAGGTCGGCGGTCGACTCGTAGCCGGTGCGCTCGGCGACGGCGAGGACGTCTCCGCCCAGATAGCCCTTCATGATCTCTTCGAGCGCCGCCTCGTCGAGCCCCGGGATCGCCGAGTAGCACTTGGCGAGGATCTCGCCGTGGCTGCGGTGGCTTCCGAAGATGAAGTCGTCGGTGGAGAGCTCGAGGCAGGTGCCCACCGCGGTCGGCTCCTGGCCGATCGACAGGTGCGCCGGCCCCTTGTGCGTGTACTCGATCCCGCGGTAGGAGCCCTGCATCTTGATGTCGTTGAGCATCGACTCGAATTCGCGGATCGTCATCATGTCGTAGAGAACGCGTTTCAGTCGGTCGGCGCCGTAGCGCTTGACCTCCTGCTTCGGCGTCGCCTTGTACGCGTTGATCGGGACCTCTGCGAACGAGATCGATCCGGCCGACCGGACCTCCTTCGGATCGACGAGTTGTGACTGTGGCATTGCCTACTCCTTACTCTGCGAGCGTGAGGTCGATCTGCGCAACCGCGCGGCCGAGCGCCTGCAGGAAGCGCGCGGCCGGGGCGCCGTCGACGACCTGGTGGTCGATGGTGAGCGAGAGGCCCATCGTGGGGATGGCGCCCTCTCCGTCCGGGCCCGGGCGCTGCGTGATCGCGCAGACGCCGAGGATCGCGACCTGCGGCGCGTTGAGCACCGGCGTGAACCGCTCGATGCCGAACGCCCCGAGGTT
>CAZICD010000091.1:1195-17319 GCA_964537725.1 uncultured Spirochaetaceae bacterium
AGCACGCGGCTCGCCGCGTAGAGGACGAGGTCGTTGATGGAGACCGATTGCAGCCGCTCGGCGTCCGCGGATTTCAGGCGCCTGCGGTAGGCGAGGAGCGCGCGCGCGTCGGCAGACGCGTCCATCGTGAGCTGCGCGGTCGAGGCGAGCGAGGCGTGCATCCGCTCGGCGATGAGCTTGCGCACGCCCTTGACCGGCGTCTCGCCCGCCACGCCGGCGGCCGCGATCTCCGCGCCCGTCGCGCGCGGGGCGGTCTGCGACCGGGCGGGCTGACCGCCTGCGGGCGCCGCCCCGGTCCCGGCTGCCGCGGCTGCGGGCGTCCCCCCGGCCTCGAGCGCGGCTTCCACGTCGCGGACCATGATCCGGCCGCCGGGCCCGCTGCCCGCGATGCCCTCGTAATCCACGCCGCGCGACTCGGCCAGACGCCGGGCGCGCGGGCTGATCTTCGCGCCGCCACGTCGACGCCGCGCCGGAGGAGCCGGCTCAGCGGCGGGGGCGGCCGGAGCCGGTGCCGGGGCTGACCCGGCCGACGGCGCGGCGGGTGGTTCGGGGGCTGCGGCCGGCGTTCCGGGCGCCTTCGCGGGGGGCTTCCCCTCGGTCGACGTGCCGGCGGTCGCGCGATCGTCGACCGATTCGCCCTCCTCGCCGACGATCGCGACCGGGCTCAGCACCGGTACGTCGTCGCCTTCGGCGACGAGCCGCTTCAACAGCACGCCGTCGGCGGTCGACTCGACGTCCATCGTCGCCTTGTCGGTCTCCACTTCCATGAGGACGTCGCCGGTTTTCACCGCGTCGCCCTCGTTCATCTTCCACTGCACGATGATGCAGCTCTCGACGGTGTTCCCCTGCTTGGGCAGCAGCACTTCACTCGCCATGGTCTCTCCTCGGGTGATTCGTTTCGACGAGGCGCAGGTCGACCCCCGCCTCGGTCAGCTCTGCTACCGCGGATTGCGGCAGCCCGTCGTCGGTAATCACGGTCGTCACGTCCTCGAGCCCGAGCACGCGCGCGAAGCCGACTTCGCCGTACTTCGCGCTGTCGGCGAGGAGGATCGTCTCCTCGGCGCACGAGGCCATCTTCCGGACGATCTCGGCTCCCTCGACGAGGTGTGTCGTCATGCCGTGCTCGAGGCTGAAGCCGTCGGTGCCCACGAAGGCGAGCCGGACGTGGAAGCCCTCGAGCTCGCGCAGCGCGATCGGCCCGACGAGCGATTCGGTCACCGGCTGAAAGCTCCCGCCCACGACCGTGAGCGCGAGCGCGGGGTTGGAGCGCGCGTAGGGTACGAAGAGCATCGAGTTCGTCACCGCGTGCACGTCGCGTCGGCCGAAGAGCCTGCGCCCGATGAGCGACGTCGTCGTTCCCGCCTCCACCATGATCGCGTCGCCGTCTCGGACCATATCCGCGGCCGCGGCGGCGATCATCGCCTTCACGTCCTGGCGCGCGCGCTGGCGCTCGAGGATCTCCGGATGGTACGCCGGGCTCGCGCCGCCCCAGGTCCGGACGATGACGCCCTTGTCGCTCAGGCTGTTGAGCGTGGAGCGGATCGTGACCGTCGACACGTCCAGTCGTTTTCCCAACTCGGTGACGGAGATCCCCTCGTCTTCGACCAGGAGGTCCAGTATCTGCTTTTCTCTTTTGCTCAGGTTTTGAAGCATTTACGAATCGCTTTCGAAATCAGCTCTATCGTAAGCGATTCGGGACGCTTCTGCAAGCGGTGGCGCACGGGTGGGGTCTTCCGCCGCGCGTGGGCGCCGTCGCGCCGGCCGGCGGGGCCGTGGGGCCCCGCCGCCTCGATCAGTCCTTGTAGAGCGGCCCGAACGCCTCGCACGCGCGGAAGTCGCTGCCCTCGAGGTCCATGCCGAAGGCCGCCCACGCGTGCGGGCGGTAGATGCTCTGCTCCGGTACGTTGTGCATGTAGACCGGGATCCGGAGCATGCTCGCGAGCGTGATCAGATCGGCACCGAAATGCCCGTAGCCGATCGCGCCGTGGTTCGCGCCCCAGTTGGCCATGACGCTGTAGACGTCGCGGAAGCGTGGGGTGTCCGCGAGCCGCGGGACGAACCAGGTCGTGGGCCAGGTGAAGTTCGTCCGCTCGTCGAGCGTGCCGTGTACGTCCTCCGGGAGCTCGACGGTCCACCCTTCGGCGATCTGCAGCGCCGGACCCAGCCCGGCGACGATGTTGATCCGACTCATCGTAACCGGCATCCCGCCGCGCGTGGCGTAGCGCGTCGAGTAGCCGCCGCCGCGGAAGTATCCGGTCTCCGCCGGGCACCAGACCGTCGCGTCGAGGCACGCACCCGCTTCCTCCGGGGTTATGTCCCAGAAGGGCTTCATCGCCGGCTTCCCGTCCACGGTCATCTCGCCGGTTCCGTCGAGCGTCGCCGGGCCGCTGTTGATGAGGTGGATGATCCCGTTTTCGGCCGTGCCGGTGAGTTTCTTCCCCGTGACGCGCTCGACCGCCTCGGGGCTCCAGTAGGTGCGCACGTCCGCGAAGATCTGCGCGGTGCCGGTGAGCAGGTGGCCGAAGAGCATGCTCGTGGCGTTCAGGTTGTCGTTCTCGGTCGCGACGACGAAGGCCTCGCGAATCCCGTTCCAGTCGAAGCTCGTGTTGAGGATCGCCTCCATGAAGTCGCCGTTGGGCATGAAGTCGGTCCACTGGCGCTGGCCCTGGAACCCGGCCGCGATAGCGTTGTGGCCAAGCGCCTCCTCACCGTAGCCCTTCTCGGCGAGCTTCGGGTTGCCCACCATGAGGTCACGCGCGATGAGCGTCATCTTGACGACCGCCTCCCAGTCGGCGTCCTTCTGTTCGCGCGTGCGCTGCGCGTCTGCCTCGTTCGGGTCGGGGCCCTCGGGGCAGTTCTTCTTGACCCAGGCGAGCGCGCGCTCGTACTCGTCCTCGTCGTAGATCCCGCCCTCCATGCGCCGGATGAACTCGCTCATGTCGATGTACTCGTTGCGCATGCCCAGGTAGCGCTGGTAGAACGGCTCGTTCACGTAGCAGCCGGCGATACCCATGGACACGCCGCCCATGGAGAGGTAGCTCTTCCCGCGCATCGTCGCGACCGCGAGTCCCGCGCGGGCGAAGCGCAGGAGCTTCTCCTGCACGTCTTCGGGGATCGATTCGTCGCCTGCGTCCTGCACGTCGTGGCCGTAGATCCCGAACGCGGGAAGGCCCTTCTGCGCGTGGCCGGCGAGAACGGCCGCGAGATAGACCGCGCCCGGGCGCTCGGTGCCGTTGAAGCCCCACACCGCCTTCGGGATGCTCGGCGTCATGTCCATCGTCTCCGAGCCGTAGCACCAGCACGGGGTGACCGTGATCGACACACCCACGCCCTCGCGCTCGAACTTCTCCTGGCACGCGGCCGCCTCGGCGACGCCGCCGATCGTCGAATCCGCGATGACCACGTCCACCGGCAGCCCGTTCGGGTGGCGCAGGTTGGCCTCCAGGAACGCCTTTGCGTTCTTCGCCATGTTCATCGTCTGCGTCTCGAGGCTTTCGCGCACCCCGCCGAGCCGGCCGTCAATAGTCGGCCGAATGCCGATCTTCGGCAGCCCGCCCCGCAGGCGTTGCTTCGGCTCGGTCACCTTCATGGAACTCGTGTCCGCCATATCTTCTCCTCGTGTCTCCTCGGGTGGGGCCATGATAAACTTCCCGGGCGGCCGCTGGGAAGCACCCACCGACAGGTGCCGCAGGCGCCCGCAGCGGGAGGCAGTGTGCTCGAAGTACGAACCGCGGGACCCGACGACGCACGCGCCATCGTCGTCCTCTGTCATGGTTTCGGCGCCGACGAGGGAGATCTCGTTCCGCTCGCCGGCTCGCTGTCCGCGGCGACGAGCCTGCGCTTCGCCTTTCCGCGCGCCCCGCACCCCTTTCCAGCCGGCTGGGGCACCGGGCGGGCGTGGTTCCCGGATACCGAGCCGGAGCTCGCCTCCTTCGTGACGGGAGAGTTCTTCGCGCACCTCGACCAGCTCGACCCGCCCTCGCTCGGCGAAGCCGGCGAGCTCCTCGCGGCGAGCGCGCGCGCCCTCCGCGGGCCCGCGTCCGATCGCCGCCTGCTCGTCGGGGGGTTCAGCCAGGGGGCCATGGTGGCCTGCGAGGCGATGCTCGCCGCGGGCCTGCGCGCCGACGGTCTCATCTGCCTGTCGGGCTCGGTGATCGCAGAGGCGCGGTGGCACGCGCTCGCCCGGGCGCGTCCGCTCACGGGGGTTCCGGTGTTCCAGGCGCACGGCGACGCCGACCCGGTCCTGCCCTTCGAGGAGGGGCTCCGTCTCGGGGAAACGCTCGACCTCGCCGGGGGCGAGCGTACCTTCGTGCGCTTCCCCGGCGGACACGGGATACCGCCGGAGGTCCTCGACCGGCTCTCCTCGTGGCTCGACGAGGTCTGCGCGATACCGGAGTGAACGGAGCGCCGCTCGTTGACTGTCTGCGCGCCCGCCAGCTACGATGAGCGCAGGAGGACTCATGGCAAGTATTGGCATTTTCTACGGTTCATCGACGGGCAATACCGAAGACGCGGCGAAGCGGATCGCGCAGGCCTTCGGCGGTGGCGAGGCGGAGGCGACGGAGATATCCTCCACCACCGAGGAAGAGATTCTCGGGTACGAGAAGATCATCTTTGGCGTCTCCACCTGGGGCGCGGGCGACCTGCAGGACGATTTCGAGGACTTCATGGCGACCCTCGAAGACATGGATTTCAGCGGCAAGAAGGTCGCGGTCTTCGGTCTCGGTGACCAGGACGGCTACCCGGATACCTTCGTCGACGGCATGGGTATCATCGCGAAGGCCGCGCAGGAGGGCGGAGCGACCCTCGTGGGCAAGACCAGTACCGAGGGGTACGAGTACGACGCGTCGGAGGCGGAGGAGGGCGACTCGTTCCTCGGTCTCGCGCTCGACGAGGACAACCAGTCGGACAAGACGCAGGACCGCATCGCGAAGTGGGTGGAGCAGCTGAAGCAGGAGTTCGCTTGATCGAGCCGCGCCGGGTCGTGGCGGAGGACCTGCTCGAGTTCAGGTTCCCGTCGCGACCCGTGCTCGACGCATCCGGCGCGAGGCTCGCGTTCGTGGTGCAGGAGGCCGACGCGGAGCACAACCGTTATCGCTCGGCGATCCACCTGTGCGAGATGCCCGACGGCGAGCCGTTCCGCCTCACGAACGGAGGAAGCGACTCGGACCCGCTGTGGCTCGACGACGGTCGGCTGTTGTTCTCCTCGAAGCGCTCGCGGCCGGGCGCCGCGAACGCCGACGACGAAGCCCCGCCGGAAACCGGCGAGCCTCCGGCCGGAACGACCGCGTTCTGGTCGATCGATCCCGCCGGAGGCGAGGCCGCCTACCGCTTCACCATCGACCGCCCGGTCAGCTGGATCCGCGAGCTCGACGGCGAGCGCTTCCTCGTGCTCACCCACCGCGACCCCACCGCGGGGGAGGCGCGCGAGCAGGAGGGAACCGACGAGACCCGGGTCCACGTCTTCGAGGAGGCGCCCGTCTGGTCGAACGGGGTCGGGTTCACGCACGGGTCGCGGAACACGCTCGGCGTCTACGACGCAGGGCGGGGCGAGTTGCGCGATCTCTCGTCTCCCACCATGGATTGCGCGGCCGCCGCGCTCTCGCCCGACCGGCGCTACGCTGCGATCGTCGCGACCGACCGCGTCGGGCTCAAGCGCCCCGAGAACCGGTTCTACCTGTGCGACCTCGAGTCCGGGCGGCTGGACGATCTGTCGACGTCGAGCGAGCTGCCCACGGGCATCTACGCGCAGCCCGTCTTCCTCGACGAGCGGTCGCTGTTCTTCGGCTTCGCCGACGTCGCCGAGCGGGGGATCAACACGAGCGCGCGGCTCTACCGTCTCGATATCGCAGGCGAGCGCGCCGCCGGGCTGGTGCTCGACCCCGGCGAGCTTCGCCTGGGGGTGAACTCCGTGGGCACCGACGTGCGCCTCGGGACCCCGCCGGCCGTACCGGTGGTCGCGAGCGGGCGCGAGCTCTACGCCGTGGGAACCGCGGGATACGCGTCCGCGCTCTACCGGATCGATCCGAAGGGCTCGATCGAGCGCCTGACCGGAGCGGAGGGCAGCGTCGACGCCTTCGACGTCGCCGGCGACACGCTCGCGATGGTCGCGATGCGCGAGGTACGGCTACCGGAGGTCTTCCTGGTCGATGGCCGCGGCGAGCGCCGGCTCACGTCGCTCAACGACGCCTGGTTCGAAGGTCACGTCACCGCGACGCCGACCACGCTCGAAGTAACGAGCAACGGCGACCGGATCGACTCGTGGGTTCTCATGCCTCCCGGGTCGGCCGAGGCCGACCCGCCGGCGCGCTCGATCCCGGCGATTCTCAACATCCACGGCGGTCCGCGTACGGTCTACGGTCCGGTCTTCTCGCACGAGATGCAGCTCTGGGCGGCGGAGGGATTCGGCGTGATCTTCGCGAATCCGCACGGCAGCGACGGGCGCGGCGACGAGTTCGCGGACATCCGGGGCCGCTACGGAAGCATCGACTACGATGATCTCATGGCGGTGGTCGACGCAGCGCTCGAGCGCTACCCGGCGCTCGACCCCGACCGGCTCTGCGTCACCGGCGGCTCCTACGGCGGGTTCATGACGAACTGGATCGTCGGGCACACCGACCGATTCCTCGCCGCGGCGAGCCAGCGGTCCATCGCGAACTGGGTCACCTTCTGGGGAACGAGCGACATCGGCCACTACTTCGGAGACGACCAGACCGCCACCACGCCGTGGGCCGACCCGCAGGAGCTGTGGCGCCAGTCGCCCATCGCCTACGCAGATCGCATCCGGACTCCCGTGCTCTTCGTGCACTCCGACGCGGACTACCGTTGCTGGATACCCGACGCCATCGCGATGCACACCGCCCTGCGCTATCACGGGGTGGAGTCGCGGCTCGTCTGGGTGGAGGGCGAGAACCACGAGCTCTCGCGCGGCGGCAGGCCGGGCCCGCGCGTCCGCCGGCTCGAGGAGATCACGACCTGGTTCGCGAGCCACGCGCGCGCGTAAGGCCTCGCCCCGCGACCGGATCGGCGGCGACTTGCCCGCTTCCACGATTCCGACTACTTTCTGAGCGCATACGACACGACGAGCCGATCCCGGCGAGCAAGGAGGCGACATGTCTATCGGTATCTTCTACGGATCCACGACCGGTAATACGAAGGACGTGGCTGTGAAGCTTCAGGAGGCGCTCGGCGGCGACCTTCACAACATCACCGATGTCGATACGGATGCGATCGCCGGCTACGACAACCTGGTCTTCGCGACGTCCACCTGGGGTGCGGGAGACCTGCAGGACGATTGGGAGGACTTCTTCCCGAACCTGGACGACATGGACTTCTCCGGCAAGAAGGTCGCGATCATGGGCCTGGGGGATCAGGAGAACTACGGTGACACCTTCGTCGACGGCATGCAGCTGCTCGCCGAGAAGGTCGAGGAGCTCGGCGGGCAGCTCGTGGGCTTCACGTCGACCGAGGGCTACGAGTACGACAGCTCGGAAGCCGAACGCGGCGGCCGGTTCGTGGGCCTCGTGATCGACGAGGACGGGCAGAGCGACCTCACCGACGGACGGGTCGCCGACTGGGCCGCCGACCTGAAGACCGCCTTCGGCTGATCGCGGCTACGGTTTTTCGTCGTCAGGGCGTTCGTCTTCGGGCGGCTCGACGCGGACGACCTCGATCCGGACCTCCGAGAACAGCGCTACCACCGCGCCGATCGCCGCGAGCGCGGGCGCGATCATCGCGAGCAGCGCCCCTCCGGCTACCCCGTACGTGAGCGGGATCTCGCGGATGACGTCCCCGTTCGGTTTGCGGACGATGATCCGTCTCGCGTTCCCCTCCCGCACCAGCCTGCGGATCGTGTCGGCGACCTGATCGCCGGCCACCCGGAACTCTTCGCGCCACTCGCGTCGTTCTCGCATCGGCTCCTCCGCCTCCATCATAGAACGACTGAACTTCTTTGTGGAGGCGCAGATATGGCATCGACTTTGCTTGACACCCTCCTGACCAGTTGGTACCTTTCCGGCTACTATGCCCCTGTAGCTCAGTTGGCAGAGCACATCCATGGTAAGGATGGGGTCATCGGTTCAAATCCGATCGGGGGCTCTCGGGTGCGGTTCAAGCAAGAACTGTACCTATAACCGCCTCGCTTGACATTTTTCCGTGTCACACATAGGCTGATAGGCGGACTGGACGAGAGGATCGGGTATGGCGAAAGCAAAGAAGGGTGCAGTTGAGCTGATCGCGCTGCAGTGCAGCGAGTGCGACCGGCGGAACTACACCACCAAGAAGAATCGGCGCAATATGCAGGGGAAGCTCGAGCTCATGAAGTACTGTCCGCACGAGAGGAAGCATACCCTGCACAAAGAGACGCGAATCAAGTAGATCTCCTAGGCCAGTAGCTCCAATTGGTAGAGCGTCGGTCTCCAAAACCGAATGTTCCAGGTTCGAATCCTGGCTGGCCTGAAATCCTCCGCGAATGCGGCATGAGGGGCGGCGCATGAAGAAGATCATTCAGTTTTTCAAGGACAGCTACGCGGAGTTGAAGAAGGTTCAGTGGCCCAGCCGGGAAGAGGTGGGCTCGAATACCAAGGTTGTACTGGTCTCTGTCCTGATTTTTGCGGCTGTCTTCGGCGTTGTCGACTTCATCCTGCTCCAGGGCATCGAGCTGATCTTTTGATCGGCGCGTCAATCGAGTGAGGTGACATGGCCAGAGCCTGGTACGTAGTTCACACCTATACGGGGTACGAGAACAAAATCGAGAAGACCATCCGTATCATGATGGGCGACGGTGAGTTCGACGACATCATTCACGACGTGAAGGTGCCGGCGGAACAGGTCGTCGAGGTCAAGGACGGAAAGAAGAAGATCTCGACGAAGAAGTTCCTGCCCGGCTACATCCTCGTGGAGATGGATCTGCCGGACATGGGCTGGAAGACCCCCTGCTCCAAGATCAGGCGCATCAACGGTGTGACCGGCTTCGTCGGCTCGACGCCGGGTATGAAGCCCCAGCCCATCAGCCAGGAAGAGGCGCGGTCGATTCTGCAGAAGACCGGCGACGTCAAGGGCGACAAGGCGATGAAGCCGAAGCAGAGCTTCAGCGTCGGCGAGAGCGTCCGGATCGTCGAAGGGCCGTTCGATTCGTTTACCGGTCAGATCGAAGAGGTGAACGAGGAGAAGGGCAAGCTGCGGGTGATGGTCGGAATCTTCGGGCGCGCGACGCCCGTCGAGGTCGACTTCCTGCAGGTAGAGAAGGTTTAGGGTATCCGCCCGGCGCGCCCCCCTCGAGCACGCCGGTCGCGGATTGAAGACCAGAGAGAGGGGTTTTGTGGGAATGACCCGGATCGCCTGCGGCGCTCCCGGTCTGAAGGAATCGCCGCTTCGCGACGATTCTTCAGCGCCCGCCGACGCGGCGGGAGTCATGTTCGTACCACAAAGGAGTTACTATGGCGAAGAAGAAGGTAGCTGCCATCATCAAGCTGCAGGTGCCTGCCGCCAAGGCCACGCCCGCGCCGCCAGTCGGCCCGGCGCTCGGACCTCACGGCGTCAGCGCTCCGCAGTTCGTGCAGCAGTTCAACGACGCGACCAAGGAGATCGAGCCTGGGCTGCTCATTCCGGTCGTCATCACGGTCTACGCCGACCGGTCGTTCTCGTTCATCACGAAGACCCCTCCGGCAGCCGTCCTGATCAAGAAGGCGGTCGGGCTGGACAAGGGCTCCCCGGAGAGCAACAAGCAGAAGGTGGGGAAGATTTCGAAGGCCGATGTGCGTGCGATCGCCGAGCAGAAGATGCCCGACCTCAACGCCAATGACGTTGAGGCTGCGATGAAGATCGTCGCCGGCACGGCGCGCAGCATGGGCGTCGAGGTGGAGGCGTAGATGAAGCGCGGAAAGAAGTACCGACAGGCGCTGGAGAAGATCGACCGCGAGCACCGCTACGAGCCCGAAGAGGCCATTCGGCTGCTCAAGGAGCTCTCGTTCGCGAAGTTCGACGAGACGGTCGAGCTCTCCATGAACCTGAACATAAAGAAGAGCGCGACGGTTCGCGACACGCTCGTGCTGCCGAACCAGTTCAGCGCGGAGAAAAAGATTCTCGTGTTCGCCAAGGGCGAGAAGGCCGACGAGGCGCGCGAGGCCGGTGCGGCCTACGTGGGCGACGACGACCTGATCGAGAAGATCAAGGACGGATGGCTCGACTTCGACGTCGCGGTCGCCACGCCGGACATGATGAAGGACGTCGGTCGGCTCGGTCCCATTCTCGGGCGCCGCGGCCTCATGCCGAACCCGAAGACGCAGACGGTCACCTTCGACCTGGCTGCCGCCATCAACGAGCTGAAGAAGGGACGCGTCGAGTTCCGTTCGGACAAGACCGGTGTCATTCACCTTCCGGTCGGAAAGGTCTCGATGGAGCCGGAGAAAATCGCCGAGAACGTGCGAGCGGTCGTCAGCGAGGTCGAGAAGCGTCGGCCCGCGGAGACGAAGGGTGATTTCGTGGAGACGGTCGCCGTCTCGTCGACGATGGGGCCGGGCGTCAAGCTCGCCACCGAGAGCGAGTAGGGGGTACCATGGATCACGTTACGAAGGTACAACAGCACAAGGTAGACGCTCTCGAGGCGATCAAGTCGAAGCTCGAAGAGAACAGCGACTACATCTTCACCGACTATCGCGGGTTGACCGTCGACCAGATCACCGAGCTGCGACGGAAGCTTCGCGAGAAGGAAGCCGAGTACAAGGTCGTCAAGAACCGGTACGCGAAGCTCGCCTTTCAGCAGATGGAGACGCCCGACGTCGCCGATCTGCTCGTGGGCCCGACCGCGCTCGCCCTCCTGAAGGACGATCCGAGCGCGATTGCCAAGATCCTCGTCGACTATGCGAGGGAAGCGCCCGTCGAAGTGAAGGGTGCTCTCGTCGACGGCAGGGTCTTCGACGGTCCGCAGACCGAAGAGCTCAGCAGGCTCCCGGGACGCGAACAGCTGCTTGCGCAGCTGATGAGCACGATGAACGCGCCGCTGCAGAACCTCGTCTACGCCATGAACGGCGTGACGCAGAAGCTCGTGCGCGTGCTGCAGGCGGTCGCCGACAAGAAGGGCGAGGAATAGACAGGCTTGTGTACGGGGCTTTGGCCCCGGAGGCAATACGGCGGCGTTAGTCTTCGAAAGAAGTGTTGCATGCTATCGCCGTTGAATACCAGTTGAAGGAGGAAGGTAATATGGCAACACTTGCGAAGGAAGACATTCTCGAGGCGATCGCGAACATGAGCGTGCTGGAAGTCAGCGAGCTCGTGAAGGCGATGGAGGAGAAGTTTGGCGTGACGGCTGCTGCGCCGGTCGCCGTGGCCGCTGGCGGGGCTCCCGCTGCAGGCGGCGAAGCGGCTGCCGAGGAAGAGCAGAGCGAGTTCAACGTCATTCTGGCAAGCTTTGATGACGGGAAGAAGATCCCGGTCATCAAGGAGGTCCGCGCTATCACAGGTCTTGGACTGAAGGAAGCGAAGGAGCTCGTAGAGGCCGGAGGCAAGGCTGTTAAGGAAGCGGTATCCAAGGACGAGGCCAACTCGATCAAGGAGAAGCTCGAGGCGGCCGGCGCCAAGGTCGAAGTCAAGTAAGCATCGGGTACGAGCGCTGCTCGCATCGAGCTTACACACGGTACTGAACGACTCACCATTGGGGATGGGACACGAGTGCCCGTCTCCGATGGTGTCTCTATCTCTGAAAGAGGGCTCGCCGCGACCTGCGGCACCGGGAGGATTACATGCTGGATCGTAGCACGAAGATCAAACGTATCACAGTTGGACAGCAGTCCAAACAGGTGATGGATCTCCCCGACCTGGTCGGAATCCAGATAGCATCGTTCGAGAAGTTCCTCCAGCGCAGGACGATGAGTGCGGGCGAGCCGATCGACGAGCAGGGCCTGGAGGAAGTCTTCCAGTCGATCTTCCCCATCGAGAGCCAGAACGGGGATATGCGCCTCGAGTACGACCACTACGTTCTCGACGAAGAGAACATCAAGGTGAGCGAGGCCGAGTGCAAGCAGAAGGGCCTGACCTACGCCATCCCCATCAAGGCCCGCATCAACCTCGTCTTTCTGGAGACCGGAGAGATCCGGCAGAAGGACATCTACATGGGTGACATCCCGCTCATGACCGAGCGGGGTACGTTCATCATCAACGGCGCCGAGCGCGTCGTGGTCAGCCAGATCCACCGGTCACCGGGTGTCATCTTCTCGCACGAGAAGGGCGTCTACAGCTCCCGGATCATCCCGTATCGCGGCAGCTGGCTCGAGTTCGAGATCGACCAGAAGAAAGAACTGGTTTACGCGAAGATCGATCGCAAGAAGCGGATTCTGGGTACCCTCTTCCTGCGCGCGCTCGGGTACGAGACGCGCGAGCAGATCATCGACCTCTTCTACGAGCGGACGACGATGGCAGTCTCCGACGACCGCGAGGTCATGGAGGGGCTCAACGGTCAGGTGCTCGCGCGCGCCGTGCACGTCGCCGACGAGAAGGCCGAAGGCGATGACGCCGAGCGCAAGATCTACCGCGCCGGCGAGAAGATCCACCCGCACGACATCGACGAGCTGATCCACTCCGGCGTGACCGAGATCGAGGTCATCGACATGGCCAACCCGGAGAGCCTGCACTCGGAGATCATTCTCAATTGCTTCGAGCGCGAGGAGAGCAAGTTCACGCGCGACGAGGTGGACGAGCCCACACGCGAGGACGCGCTCAGCGCGGTCTACGCGGTGCTCCTTCCCGGTGAGCCCATCACGATGGACAGCGCCGAGAAGGACTTCAACAGCATGTTCTTCACCTCCCGCCGCTACGACCTGGGGCGGGTGGGACGCTATAAGCTCAACAAGAAGTTCGATTACGAAGAGCCCACCGACAGCCACCTCCTGACGAAGGACGACATCGTCAACACGATGGGGTACCTCATCAAGGTCTACATCGGCGAGGCGAACGTCGACGATATCGATCACCTGGGCAACCGCCGCATCCGAAGCGTCGGCGAGCTGCTCGCGAACAGCCTCAAGACCGCGTTCACGCGGATGGAGCGCATCGCGAAGGAGCGGATGAGCCTCAAGGAAACCGATACGATCAAGCCGCAGGACCTGATTTCGATCAAGCCTGTGGTCGCGGCGATCAAGGAGTTCTTCGGCTCTTCGCAGCTGTCGCAGTTCATGGACCAGGTGAACCCGCTCTCCGAGCTCACGCACAAGCGGCGGCTCAACGCGCTCGGCCCCGGCGGTCTCTCGCGCGACCGGGCGAGTTTCGAGGTGCGCGACGTCCACTACACGCACTACGGACGTATGTGCCCCATCGAGACGCCGGAAGGTCCGAACATCGGGCTCATCGTGAGCCTCGCGAACTACACGACGGTCAACGACTACGGCTTCCTCGAGACGCCGTACCGCAAGGTCAAGAACGGCAAGGCGTCGAAGGATATCGAGTACCTCTCTGCCATGGACGAGGAGAAGTACTTCATCGCGCAGGCGAACGCGCAGCTCGACGACAAGACCGGCAAGTTCATGACGCCGCTGGTGAGCGTTCGCAAGTCGGGCGACTACACGACGAAGCCGCCCGAGCAGATCGACTACATGGACGTCTCGCCGAAGCAGATCATCAGCGTCTCCGCTTCGCTCATTCCGTTCCTCGAGCACGACGACGCGAACCGCGCGCTCATGGGTTCGAACATGCAGCGCCAGGCCGTGCCCCTCGTATTTCCGGAGCCACCGCGCGTGGGCACCGGCATGGAGGACAAGTGCGCCTACGACTCCGGCGTGCTGGTCAAGGCGCGTCGCGGCGGTGAGGTGGTGCACGTCACCTCGCAGGCGATCCAGATCAAGCCGACCGACGCGAAGAACGACGACGACATCGACACGTACTTCCTGATCAAGTATCAGCGCACCAACCAGGACACGTGCTTCATCCAGAAGCCGACCGTGGAGCTCGGCCAGAAGGTGAAGGACGGCCAGGTCATCGCCGACGGGCCGGCTACGCACCAGGGCGAGCTCGCGCTCGGTCGCAACGTGCTCGTGGGTTTCGTGCCCTGGAACGGGTACAACTACGAGGACGCGATCCTGATCAGCGAGAAGGTCGTGAAGGAAGACATCTTCACGAGCATCCACATCAAGGAGTTCACGATCGACGTCCGGGAGACCAAGCTCGGCCCGGAGAAGATCACGCGCGACATCCCCAATACCAGCGAGAAGGCGCTCGACCAGCTCGACGAGGAGGGCATCGTCCGCATCGGCGCGAAGGTTGGCAGCGGTTACATCCTCGTCGGGAAGGTGACGCCCAAGAGCGAGACCGAGACGACGCCGGAGTTCAAGCTCCTCAATTCGATCTTCGGTGAGAAGGCGAAGGAGGTCCGCGACACCAGCCTGCGCGTTCCGCACGGCGTCGAGGGCACGGTCATCGACGTGCAGCGGCTGAAGCGCAGCGAGGGCGACGACCTCTCGCCGGGCGTGGACGAGGTCGTGAAGGTTCTCGTCGCGACGAAGCGCAAGCTGCAGGAAGGCGACAAGATGGCCGGTCGGCACGGAAACAAGGGCGTCATCGCCCGCGTTCTCGCCGAAGAGGACATGCCGTACATGGCCGATGGCACGCCGCTGGAGATCTGCCTCAATCCGCTCGGCGTTCCCAGCCGTATGAACCTGGGGCAGATCCTCGAGACGGAGCTCGGCTGGGCCGCGGCCAATCTCGAGGAGTGGTACTCCACGCCGGTGTTCGAATCGGCGACGAATCAGCAGATCGCCGACAAGCTCCAGGAAGCCGGGCTGCCCGATAACTCGAAGATCGCGCTCTACGACGGGCGGACCGGCGAGCCGTTCGAGAACGAGGTCATGGTCGGCTACATGTACATGCTGAAGCTGCACCATCTCGTCGACGACAAGATGCACGCCCGCTCGACCGGCCCGTACTCGCTGGTCACGCAGCAGCCGCTCGGCGGCAAGGCGCAGTTCGGCGGTCAGCGGCTCGGCGAGATGGAGGTCTGGGCGCTCGAGGCGTACGGCGCCGCGAATACGCTGCAGGAGCTCCTCACGATCAAGAGCGACGACATGAACGGCCGCGCAAAGATTTACGAGAGCATCGTGAAGGGCGAGCCGGCCACGAGCGCCGGTGTTCCGGAGAGCTTCAACGTGCTCGTCCAGGAGCTTCGCGGGCTCGCACTCGACATATCAATCTGGGACGGTAAGGGTAAGCAGATTCCGCTCACCGAGCGGGACGAAGAGCTGATCAACCGTCAGGGCAGCAACTTCTAGGCGACCGCGTTCGACTGCTGACGCCGGCCCGCGGGCCGGCCGGCCATGGAGGAAGCATGAGAGACATTCAGGACTTCGACAATATTATGATCAAGCTCGCCTCGCCGGACCAGATCCGCGCGTGGAGCTACGGCGAAGTCAAGAAGCCCGAGACGATCAACTACCGGACGCTGCGCCCTGAGCGGGACGGACTGTTCTGCGAACGGATCTTCGGCACGACGAAAGAGTGGGAGTGCTACTGCGGTAAGTTCAAGAGCATCCGGTACAAGGGTGTCATCTGCGACCGCTGCGGCGTCGAGGTTACGCACTTCAAGGTGCGCCGTGAGCGGATGGGTCACATCGAGCTCGCGAGCCCCGTCTCGCACATCTGGTACTACCGGTCGGTCCCGAGCCGCATGGGGCTCCTGCTCGATCTGACGATCGCATCGCTGCGGTCGATCCTCTACTACGAGAAGTACATCGTCATCGATCCGGGCGACACCGACCTCAAGCCCATGGAGCTGCTCACGGAAGAGGAGTTCATGGAGGCGAAGGAGCGATACGGGCTGAGCTTCTCGGCCGGTATCGGCGCAGAGGCGGTCCGCACGCTGCTCGAGAACCTCGACCTCGATACGCTTTCGGTCCAGCTGCGCGAGCAGATGATCGAGAAGGGCGCGAAGGCGGACAAGCGTCTGCTGAAGCGCATCGAGATCGTCGAGAACTTCCGCGACTCGGGCAACAAGCCCGAGTGGATGATCCTCGACGTCATCCCCGTCATTCCTCCCGAGCTGCGGCCGATGGTTCAGCTCGACGGTGGTCGGTTCGCCACGAGCGACCTCAACGACCTGTACCGCCGGGTGATCAACCGGAACAACCGCCTCAAGCGGCTCATGG
>CAZICD010000092.1:0-2635 GCA_964537725.1 uncultured Spirochaetaceae bacterium
TCGGTTTCCCGCGCGCTGTCAACTGCTCGGCGACCCGCGACGTTACGTTTGCGGCACCCAGCCAGTCTCGTGCCCGGAGGGGCCAGACGTTGAGATGGTACCAAGGATGGCATCCAACGTAACGTTCATGTTAGGCGTCAAGTGAACGCAGTTATGTTGCAATTCTCCATTATATTAATCAGGACAGTTGGAATGGATCACCTCGTTGCAGTACAGATTTTCTGTTGAAAACAGCCCAATCATTCGATATAGTAGGAGTGCGGTTAGGAGAGCTGCCAACGCGGTTCGCTTGGGGGTACCAACCCCCACCTGGCTGCCTTTTTTTTTGCCCATGCACCTTCTCTACCTGGATGATGCAGGATCTGTCCCGAATCCGGACGAACGGTATTTCGTCTTGGGTGGAGTATCCGTGTTTGAAGCCCAAGTCAACCACTTCATATCGGAGATGGACAGGCTTGCAGAATCTGTCTGGCCAGAGAAGCCGGATGCGGTTGAGTTTCATGCATCGGAGATCTTCGCTCGCAGAACTGAGCCTTGGAACGGCATGTCGAAGGAAGAGGCACAGGGCGTCATCAAGTCAGTGCTACAGATACTCGCGGATAGCTACGGCTCCGCGAATGTCTTCGCTTGTGCCATACATAAGGAGTCGTATCCGCAAGCTAATGCGGTTGAACTCGCGTTTGAAGATCTCACAAGCCGTTTCGACCGCTACCTAACCCGACTGCGCCAGGATGGTGATCGCCAGCGCGGTATGATGCTCCTGGATCAAACGGTTCACGAGACGCCGCTGCAAGAACTGGCGCGTGACTTCAGAAAGATGGGAACGCGCTGGGGGAACATCCAGAATATCGCGGACGTTCCGATGTTTGTGAACTCGAAGGCATCGAGGCTCGTCCAAGTCGCCGATCACGTGGCGTATGCTACGTTCCGCCGGTTCAATGCTGGCGACGCGCAGTACTTTGACATCATCGCCTCGCGATTCTTCACAGCAGACAATGTAGTGCACGGTCTGTCGCATAAAGTCGCAGATCACGGCAACTGCATGTGTCCGGCTTGTCTCTCGCGCCGCCTGTCGTCTGGGTGACAACAGAGCCGTCGCATTGCAACATAACAAAGGTCTATAGCCTCACTCGTCGAGAAGTCGATACGATTCGACGCGCAGGAGGGGCGGGGGTGCCGGCGGCGTTCCCGCCGACTCGAGTACGCCAACGATCGATGCCCTTCGACCCTGCAGCGCCCGCAGTTCGGACGCCGGCTCGCCCTCGATCCGGAACACCCGCTCGTCCGCGAGCCGCAGTCGCCCGGCCGTCAACGCGTCTTCACCGCCCGTGCACTCCGGTTGCTCCTCCGGGCGTGCGAGCAGACCCGGGTAGGTGTGCGGCTCGTTGCCGTAGATCGCGATGCGGCCGCACACGACGACCGTTGTGCCGACCGCCTCCTCCGGCCGGACGCCCGGCTCGGGCGCCGGTTCCGAACGGCCGAGGCCGGCGATCGTCAGCGCCGTGAACCCGAAGAGCGCCAGGAGCGTGGCACGGACACCGCTCACTTCACGACCACCGCGAAGTCCATGCCCTCGCTGAAGTCGATCGCGAGCTCCACGGTTCCGGTGAGCCCGGTACCGACGCGGTAGAGCATCTTCGAGCCCGGGGCCATCTCGTCTACCGCGATGTCGCCGGTATGCACGTAGGGCGGGTCGGGTGAGCGGGTCGTCTCGAAGTAGTCGTAGTAGTAGTGGTTGAACGAGCCCAGGCGATAGGTGTGTCCGTTCGTGGTCGAATCCATCCAGCCTCCCGCGTTGACGCGGAACGGGGTCGACTGAGCCGGATCGTCGGAGAGGAGGACCGCGGCGCCCCACCGCCAGAGGAGTTGCTCCAGCGTCATGCCGCCCGGCCCACCGGCGCGCTGAATGGCGTCCGCGATCGCGCTCGACGGGAAGCTGAAACCGGAGGTCCCCAACTGCGCGAAGAGCTCGGCGCCGCCGAAGTTCCGCCCCAGGTACGCGCCGAACGCGTAGGCGATCGCGTAGCTTTCGAGCACGTCGTCCGTCGAGCCCCAGTTGGTGAGGCTGATGTCGTTCTTCAGGTTGTAGAGCGGCAGGCGCCCGCCGGAGATGCCGGAGGCGCCGGCTTCCCCCCACGTGTCCTCGTCGTACGGGTCCGGCGGCGCGATCCCGCGCGGGCCGCGCTGCCGACGCTTCTGCTCGATCAGGTCTTCGGCGACGAGCGACTTGGTCTCGTTCAGCCACGTCTGCGTGTTGACCCCGTTGAGCACGAAGATCTGGTGGAAGTCGATCACGTGCTGGAACTCGTGGCCGAGCGTAGAGAATATCTCGCTGGGCCAGTGGTCGGTGGTCTCCCATGTATCTCCATCTTCCTTGGCGAACGTCTCAGAGTCCAAGTAGAACATCACGCGTTCGTTCGAGTAGTCGAACTCGCTGCGCAGGAAGTTGTCCTTAGGCCAGAAGAAGCCGACGATCCCGCCCGGGCGTATCTGGTCGTCGGTAGGTATCGGGTAGAGCAGAATCGTAATCGTGTCCGTTTCCGGTACGAGGTTGGTGTGCGCTGCGGCCTCCGCGCCCCACTCTTCGCCGAAGACCCCCGCGACCCAGTCGTAGACGTCGTTGTCGGTTCCGCCG
>CAZICD010000092.1:2735-17052 GCA_964537725.1 uncultured Spirochaetaceae bacterium
GCGTACGACGGGGGCGGCGCGGTGCTGCGCGACGACAGCG
The DNA here is from genome assembly GCA_964537725.1 of uncultured Spirochaetaceae bacterium. Classification (GTDB taxonomy): domain Bacteria; phylum Spirochaetota; class Spirochaetia; order DSM-27196; family SLST01; genus SLST01. The sequence continues at coordinate 2,776 of CAZICD010000092.1, forward strand.
TACTCGGTGGTGGCGGCGTCCAACCCGCGATCTCCGGGTTGTCGCGCAGCGCGAACGGCTTGCTGCGGATCATCGACGCGGCGACAGCGCGTTCGCCTTCGGTCATCGTCGGTTGCTCCGCGGAGCGCGTGGCCGCAGAGACGGATCGGTTTTCGATCAGAGGCGTCCCGATCTCGCTGCTCGTCGGGTTCGTCAGCACGAGGTAGACGTCGCGCGGGCTCGACCCGACTTCGACCGTGTAGTTGACCGTGCGATCCGGATTGACGTCGTCCAGGTCGTGAAAGAAGACCTGATCGCTCCCGGAGTAGCTGTCCGGGTCGAGGTTGACGGGGAACCACCCGCACCCCGCCACCGCCACGACGGTCAGGGCGACGAGCGTGGCGCGGACGAACGTCCGCGTGCGGACGGTGGCGTTTCGATGCGCGGGGAACCTTACCATACTCTTCAAGATACCACGCCATCGAGGCGGCAGCTACGTGGGCTGCCAATCATCGCACCACCGGGAAAGTCGCCACGCTGCTGCTCGCCCCGGTGCGCGGTCCGGTTACCTGACCGTCCAGGTAGCCGAGCAGCCTGCGCTCGAAGAGCAGACTCGTCGTCGATGACGCCACCGTCAGGTCGAGCTGGCTTCCACCCTCGTCGAACCCTTCAATGGAGATGGTCGCCCGCGAGCGGTCGACCAGCACGGTCACGATGAGATGGTCGAGCAGGCCGGCGTTCGCGTCCGCCTCGCGCACGTTCGCGAGGCGCTCGGTGACGAGCAGCCCGATCGCCGGCAGAACCTCGGACCAGACGTGAACACGACGCGCCTCGGGCGCGAGTACGGCGGTTCGCACGCCGTTGTCGCGCGTGACGAGGTGGAAGTGATCCTGCAGCGCGACGAGATAGTCGCCGAGCGGCAGCAGGTCCTCGCCGGTGCGTGTCTGCAGGTACTGGTGCGTACGAACCAGCGTGCGAAGGCGCGTCTCGACGGTTCTGTACGAGAAGCCGTCGGACGGTGTCGGGCGAGCGTGACCGGAATCGGGAACGATGAGCCCGCCGGCGATCGCGGCGTACGAAGAGATCCTCGAGTTGGTCGTCGCCCGGCCGAAGGTGTCGATCGGGCGTTCGTGAACCGGGACGAGCGCGGCGCCCAGCGAGATTGCGAGCGAGAGCAGGAGGTTCACCTCTGCGTCGGTCCAGACGCGGTCGGTCGAGCAATCGTCGAAGCCGACGAAGCCCCACAGCAGCGCGTCCGCGTAGATGGGAAGAACCACGAGCGACCGGATGCCCTGCTCGTCGAGGATCCGCTGCTCGCGCTCGGGGAACGCGGCGATACGCCCGGCGACCGGCAGGTACGCGACGAACTGGTCGAGCCAGCGTCCGTAGCCCGCTTCGCGCATCGGGATGTCCTGGAGCTCCGGGTTGTCGATCTGCGGCGTCACATCCGCGGCGCTCCATTCGAAGCGCTGGTTTGCGAGGATCGTGCTCCGCTGATCCGACCGGAACTGGAAGATATAGACGCGGTCCACCCTCGCCGCTCGTCCCACGAGCTCGAGCACGCTGGCGAGAACCTTCGGGTCGCCGCCGGAGCCGGGCAGCTCCTGGTTCGCGTGGAGCACGGCCTCGAGCAGGCGGTGATCGTCGGTGATTCCCGGCATCGTCTCTGTCATCGTCATGGAAGCCTCCTGGTGGCGCGCTCCGCGGCGCACCGGTAACTCAAGCAAGCAACGTGCCAACCGAAAGGCGCGCGTCGGACGAGCCTCGCGCGACTCCGGTTTACCGCGACGCGCGGCTGCGCTACACTTCAGCGAATGGCGGACATCGTGGTGCTGACCGTCGACGACGACGAGACCCAGCTCGAGCTCGTCGACGTCGCGCTCAAGTCGAACGAAGAGCACGAGGCGCAGTCGCTGCGCGCGCAGACCCTCGCCGAAGGGCTTGCGATCTTCCGCTCACGGCGCGTCGACCTCGTGATCGCCGACTATCTGCTTCCCGACGGGACGGGTATCGAGCTCCTCGAAGAGGTGAAGCGGGTCAACCCGCTCGTAGGCGTCATCGTCATCACCGGCCACCAGTCGATCGAGCAGGCGGTGCGCGCGATGAAGCGCGGCGCCGACGACTACCTCGTCAAGCCGATCAACGCGGTCCACCTCAACCGCATCGTCAACCGCTCCATGGAGGGCCAGGGCGCCTTCCGTTCCGAGGCGCACGTACCGGTGCCGCACCTCCATGGCCGCTCGCACGACCTCGTCTACCGCAGCAGGGCGATGGCCGACGCGCTCGATCTCGCGCTTCGCGGCGCGCGCTCGAGCGCATCGGTCCTCATCCGCGGGGAGAGCGGGACCGGCAAGGAGCTCTTCGCGCGCATCATCCACGACGCGAGCCCCCGCCACGAGGCTCCCTTCGTGCCGGTCAACGTCGCTGCGCTCCCGGAGTCGCTCATCGAAAGCGAGCTCTTCGGGCACCGCAAGGGGGCGTTCACCGGCGCGACGCAGGCGCGCGAGGGGCGTTTCCAGGCGGCGGATGGCGGAACGCTCTTCTTCGACGAGCTCGCCGACATCCCGCTCTCGGTGCAGGTCAAGCTCCTGCGCGCGGTCCAGTTCCGGCAGGTGGAGCCGGTGGGAGGAGACAAGGCGGTGGATGTCGATGTGCGCATCGTCGCGGCGACCCATCGCGATCTGGAGTCGATGGTGCGCGCGGGCACGTTCCGCGAGGACCTCTACTACCGGCTCAACGTCGTCTCGCTGACGATCCCGCCGCTGCGCGATCGGAAGGAAGACATCCCGGCGCTCGTCGAGCACGTGCTCGCCCGGCTCGCCGCCGATTCAGGCTCGGAGGTGACCGGGCTCACGCCGCCGGCGATGGACCGACTGATGCGCTACGACTTCCCCGGCAACGTGCGCGAGCTCGAGAACCTCGTCGAGCGCGCGGTCGTCCTCGCGCGCGGCACCGTTGTCACCGAGCACGACCTGCCGGATGTGGTCGTGCACGAGCCGGACGAGCCGCGAGCCGACGGACCTGCTGTCGCCCCGTCCACGCGCCGGCCGGTCGACGGGACGCTCGACGAGCGGCTCGCTGAGGTCGAGCGGGCGCTCATCGTCGAGGCGCTCGAAGAGACCGGCGGCAACCAGAGCCTCGCCGCCCGGCGTCTCGGGATCGGCGAGCGGCGCCTGCGCTCGCGGCTCGAGCGGCTGGGCATCGCGAACGTCTATCGAGCACCGTGATCAATCGACCCGCGCGTCGAATCGTTCGACCTCCATGTCGAACCGACTCGACCCGGGCGTCGAACCTGACCGAATCGCCCTGACATCGGCCCCCTCGTAGTCCTCCGGCCCCTCGACGGCGCCGCGCGACCTGGCACGCGCTTTGCTACCACGTGTGCGTCCGCACAGCGGGCGAAACCACTATCCGGAGGACGAAGGACATGAGACACCTTCATTCGATTCACAGGACCCTGATCGCGGTCGCGCTGGTCGCGATCGTGGGCGCAGGAGCATTCGCGGCGAGCGATTCGGCGTCGCACGACATCGTGCTCGACGTCAGCGAGATCGCCGTCGTGGGCCTCAACGACAGCACGGCGATCACGCTGTCCACCGCCGGCACGATCACCCCGGGAGACGACCCGGCAAACGCCGTCGCCGACACCGACGCGAGCAAGCTGCTTCAGTACACCTCGGTCGTCTCCGACGGCACCACCCGCGTGATCACCGTCGCGCTCGGGGCGACCGGCGTTCCCGCCGGCACCGAGCTGGGCGTCGAGGCGACCGCGATGCCGAGCGCGGCGAACGTGGGCAGCGCGACCGGGCGTATCGTGCTCGGCAGCACCGCGCAGAACCTGATCACCGGGATCGGCAGCACGGCGACCGGCATGGGCAACAACGGTGTTGAGCTGACCTACGACTACTCGATCACCGACGTGAGCGTGCTCGCTACCGACGCTGACGAGACGGTGACCGTCACCTACACGCTCACCGACGAATCGTAGGCGGTCGAGGAGGATCTCGTTCCCGGACCGGCCCGCCGGTCCGGGTCGAGCCCTGCGGCAAGCACGGAGGCGCACGCATGAGATCCGGGGTCATCGTAACGACAATCGCGCTCCTGCTCACGCTTGCCGCACCCGCGGGGGCCTGGGTTCTGATCCTCGTCGACGGGCAGTGGACGCCCACGCTCACGCAGACGAGTCTCGCCGGCGGTGCAGGGTCCGATTTCGTCCCCTCGCTGGAGAGCGCACCGGACGTCGTTACCGTCGACGTCTATTCGTCCACCGCGTGGCGGCTGACCGTGGAGCGACAGGACGTCTCCTGGCCGGACGGCGTGGGACTGAGCGTGCGCAGCACGTCGGCCGACCGGTTCGCCGGGACGCTGACGGCGAACGAAACGTATACGAGCGTGAGCGCTTCTCCCGTCGAGATTGCGAGCGGTACGCGACGAGGGTTCTGGTACACCTACGCGGACCTTGGCTTTCAGTACCGACTGGAGAATCTCTCCGCGTCCATGGGTGCGGACGAGCACACGACGACCGTCGTCTATACGGTCACCGACGAATAGAGGACGGAGGTACGCGAATGACACGCGCACAGAGAACGATGCTCGCCGGAGCGTGGCTCCTGGTCACGCTCCCGGCGATCGGCGCCGCGCAGATCTCGATCGTAGGCAGCATGACGCACACGCTGAATGCAGAGCCGGGTGCGGTGGAGTCGAGGTCGATCGTGCTCCGCAACGAGGGCGAGGTCGCGCAGACCGTGGGGCTCTACCAGACCGACTACCAGTTCCGGGCCGACGGCAGCGTCTTCTACGACGAGGCCGGCAGCCATACGCGTTCGAACGCCGAGTGGATCTCGCTTCCCGCAGCGCAGGTCACCGTTCCGGCCGGAGGCCAGGTTCCGGTCTCCTACGCGGTCCGCGTGCCCGAGCGTGGCGATCTGTCGGGTACCTACTGGAGCATCATCATGGTCGAGAGCGAGCTGGGGGCTCCCTCCGACGGCTCCGGCGCGGCGCTGGGCGTGCGCCACCTCATGCGCTTCGCGGTCCAGGTGATCAACGAGTTCGACGGCGGCGAGGGGATGCTCGCGGTCACCGCGGCGTCGCTGGAGAGGACCGAGTCGGGCCCCGCGCTCGCGCTCTCGGTCGCGAACACCGGCACGCGCGTGCTGCGTCCGCAGGTCGAGCTCGAGCTCTACGCGCGCGACGGCTCGGTCGTCGGCCCGCTCGCCGGCCCGGCCAAGCGGCTCTACCCCGGGAGCTCCGCGCGCTTCGTCGTGCCGCTCGACTCCGTGCCCGGTGGCGAGTACCGCGCGCTCGCGCTGCTCGACGCGGGCGACGCCGACCTCTTCGTCGCGCAGTACACGCTGGAGCTCGAGTAGTGCGCCGGGCGTGGGGGGTGCTGACGCTCGCCGCGGCGCTGCTCTTCGCGCCCGGCCCCGCGGTTCACGGCGACGCGCCGGCGGCGGTGCGCCTCGCCGGCGAGCCCGCGGCGACCGCCGACCCCGGCGCGGTCGTGCGTCGCGCGGTCGTGGTCGAAAACACCGGTAATGCGCCGTTCGACGCGCGCGTGGACGTCGTCGCTCCGCAGGGGATCGAGCTCGTGTCCGGCCCGGCCGTGCAGCGCGTCGGCCCCGGCGACTGGGCTGTGGTGCCCATCACCGTGCGCGTCGCCCCGTCGGCCCCGCCTCGCTCCTTTCCCGTCCTCTACGCCGTCTACGCGGTCGACGGTGGGGATGCGACTTTTATTACCGACGGCGTCGTCACCGTGACCGTCGCCGAGCGGGCCGGCCTGGACCTCGCGATCGCCTCGTCGCCGGCCTTCGCGCCGGCCGGCGTGTCGTTTCCGCTCGCCGTCCGGCTCGCGAACACCGGCAACACCGCGCTCGATCTGACGCTCGACCTCAGGAGCAGCGGCGGCTCGTCCGCGGCCATCCGGCCGCAGGGCGACCGCGTCACGCTGCCCGCCGGGGAGAGCCGCGAGGTCGAGCTCGCGCTCACCGCCCCGGCATCGCTCCCGGCGTCCACCGTCGACCGCATCGAGGTCACCGCCTCCGACCCCGCTCGCGGCGCCGCCGCGCGGTCGGCCGCATACGTGGAGCTCATCCCCGAGGGCGGCGCGGGCGCGGAGCTCGCCCGCTACCCGCTGCGACTCGCGACGACCGGTGAGCTCTCGGCGAGCGGAGCGACGACGACGCTGGGTCTGCTCGCCTCCGCCTCCGGCGCGTCGACGCTCGGTTTCGGCGACGACTACCGGCTCGCCTTCGAGCTCGCGAAGGCGGTAGAGAGTACCGGCGCGCTCGCCGACCCCGACCCGCGCGACCGCGCCTTCGTGGGTCTCGCCGGTCCGGCGTTCGCGGTGAACGCGGGGGACGCGGTGCGAGCGCTCTCGCCGCTCGTCCTCCCGCAGCGCGAGACCTTCGGCGTGGACGCGCGGGTCGTGGCGGGTTCGCTGCGCGCCGAAGCGTCGGTCCAGGAGGTCGGGCCCGCCGACGAGGCGGTCGCGCTCGCGAGCGCGGGCGTCGGCTACGGAGCGACGCCGCCGGGGTCGCCTCGATCGTTCACCGCCGTTCCCACCGCCGTACCGGACGACGATCGGGCGTACGGCGTGGATCTCTCGCTCACCACGACCGCGTCGCGCCTCACCGGTGGGCCGGAATCGGCTACGCCCGCGGAGCGTCGACCGCTGCACCTCAGCCTGCTCCAGTCGATCGCGCTCGACGGGCTCACGGCGACGCTCGAAACCGCCTCCAACCTGGCCGCCGGTCCGTCGGCACGCGGGTCGGCGATGTGGGTTTCGGCCCGGGTCGACGCGCGCACGCTCGACGTCACGATGACCGGCTCGATCGCGGGTCCGGACTTCGACGCGGCGATCGACGACCGCGCCGCAGCCGCCGTCGCCGCGGTCTTCGCGCCGCCGGTGCCGGGCATGAAGATCGACGCCGCGATCGCCCTCGAACAGCGCGGAGACCGTACCTTCCGTCGCGAGGCGTCGGCCGGCGTCTCGCAGCAGCTCGGTCGCGTCGGGCTCAAAGCCGGGGTCGACTCCCGTGTGGAAGGCGACCGTCTGTTCGGCGCCGCCGCCGAGACGAGCGACCGGCTCCGCGCCGCCGCTTCGCTCGGCGGAGAGGCGTGGTCGGCGGAGCTCTCAGGCTCCTTCACCTCGAGCGCGGCGTATCCGGGGCCCGAGCGCACGTACGCGGCCGACGCGGCGCTCTCCGGCTCGCTCCGCACCGCGTCCGGTGCCGAGATCGAGCTCGGACTGTCGCATACGCACCCCGACCTGCACGGGGGCCTCGCCGCCTCGAAGAGCTCGCTCGACGCGGGCGTCTCCGGAAGCGTGGGACCGCTCGCCCTCGGCGCCGGCGCGGAGTGGACCATAACGGGGCTCGATCCGTCGCGCTCGCTCATCGGGATCTCCGGCGAGGCGAGCGCGCGGGTGGGCGATACGGGAGTGCTCGCCGCGGCGGCAGAGCTCGTGCACGACCGCAGCGGCACCGCCGGCGAGCGCACCGAGCTCGGGTTCCGCCTCACGTACGCGACCTCGGTAGGCGTACCGTACGCGCGCGACCCGTCGGTGGGTGCGGTAGAAGGGCGGGTGGTGGATACGGTGACCGGAGAGCCGGCGGGCGCCGTGGTCGTCCGCGTGGGCGACGCGGTGACGATCACCAACGAGCGCGGCGAATGGACCCTGCCCGGCCTGGCCGCCGGCGACTATCGCGTCGCGGTCGATCCGTCGACGGTCCCCGACGGCAGGCTCGTCGCAGAGAGCGGGGCGACGGTGAGCGTGGTCGCCCGCGAGACGGTCCGCGCCCACATCGAGCTCGTGGCCGGTGGCAGCCTGGTGGGGAACGTCGTTGAGGTCTCACCCACGCTCGCAGGGCTCGTGGACGGCGCCCTCGCCGAGGCTGCGTCGCGCGACTGGCGCGGTGCTGTGAGCGCCGGGCTGGCGAGATCGGCCCCGGCGGCGGGACGGACGGTCACGATCACCGACGGCGTGACTACCCGCAGCGTTCGTACCGATTCAGACGGAGCCTTCCGCTTCGAGCGGCTCGAGCCGGGCGTGTGGTACCTGTCGGCGGGTGGCGTGAGCGAGCGGATCGACGTGGACAGCGGCGAACCGAGCCGGGTCGAGCTCGCGGAGATCGTGCGTCGCGCGCCGGTTGCCGTGCAGGGCGGCGGGACCCTGTCACTTCCCTGAGGCGCGCTCTACGAAGCCGGCTGTCGCTCGGCTCTCGCCGCCGGGCCGCGAGAGCGACATCGGCTTTGCCCCCCTTCGCTGCCCGTGGTAGGCTTCGCGTATGGCGAACGTTCTCTTCATCACCACCGACCAGCAGCACTACATGGCCATGGGCTATCGGAACCCGGAAGTCCGCACCCCGAACCTCGACCGACTCGTCGAGCAGGGGACGACCTTTCACCGCGCGTACACGGTGAACCCGACCTGCACCCCCACGCGCGCGAGCTGGCTCACCGGCACCTACCCCAGCCAGCACGGCGCGTACAGCCTGGGCACGAAGCTCCTCGAGGACCGCAAGACCGTCGGCGAGTACTTCCAGGAGGGCGGGTTCCGAACGGCGCTCGTGGGCAAGGCGCACTTCCAGCCGCTGCTCGCGACCGAGGAGTTCTCCTCGCTCGAATCGTACCCGACGCTCCACGACCTGGAGTTCTGGCGGAAGTTTCGCGGGCCGTTCTACGGCTTCGAGCGGGTCGAGCTCGCGCGCAACCATACCGACGAGTCGCACGCCGGTCAGCACTACGCGATCTGGATGGAGGAGAACGGCCTTCCCGATTGGCGCGACTACTTCCTGCCCAACCAGCCGGGCCAGACCGTGGAGGGCGACCCGCTGACCGCGAGCCCGCACCGCAAGCGCGAGCCCGGCGAAGCGTGGGACATCCCGGAGAAGTATCACTACAACGCGTGGATCGCCGATCGGACCAACGCCTTCATGGAGGAGTACGCGAAGGCGGGCGAGAGCTTCTACCTCTGGGCGAGCTTCTTCGACCCGCACCCGCAGTACATGGTGCCCGAGCCGTACGCGAGCATGTACGACCCGGCTGAGGTGACCGTCCCCGAACACCGCGAGGGCGAGTTCGACGACAAGCCGCCGTACTTCGCGAAGGCGCTGGAGGAGGATCCCGATTTCAGCGCCTTCGCCGAGGAGGGCGGGAACGCGATCCACGGCTCGGGCAGCCACCTGCGCAGCCGCGAGGTGAAGGCGAAGAACATCGCGATGATGTACGGCATGATGACGATGCTCGACGACTACATCGGGAAGATCCTCGACAAGGTCGACGAGCTGGGCATCGCCGAGCAGACGCTCGTCTGTTTCACTACCGATCACGGCGACTTCTTCGGCCAGCACGGCCTGGTCGCGAAGGCGATCCACCACTACGAGGACCTGATCCGCGTGCCGCTCGTCGTGCGCCAACCGGGCGTCGTGCCCGAAGGCGTGGTGAGCGATGCGCTCCAGTCGACCGTCGACCTGCCGCAGACCTTCCTGTCGATGGCGGGGCTCACCGTCCCGCGCGAGATGACCGGCGTGGACGAGTCACCGGTCTGGCGCGGCGAGGCGGAGACGCTTCGCACGCACGTGATCGTCGAGAACCAGCACCAGCCCACGACGATGAACATGCGGACCTTCGTCACGCCGCAGTACAAGATGACGGTCCACTACGACCGCGAGTACGGCGAGCTCTACGATCTGGTGAGCGACCCGGAGGAGCACGTGAACCTGTGGTACCGCGAGGAGGCGGCGGAGCTCAAGAGCCGGCTCCTCCTGCAGTTCCTCTACGCCGAGATGGCGAAGGCACCGCTTCCCATGCCCAGGATCGCGGGGGCGTAGGAGGCCGGGTGTCGCTTTTCTTGCGCTACCTGCTCGTCGCCGGCCCCTCGCTGCTGCTGCTCGTGCTCGTCGTCGCGCTCGCGATCCGCACGCGCCGCCGGCGACGCCGGCACCGCGCCGCGCAGCAGGCGCGACGCGAGAGCGGTGAGTCCGGCGAGCGCCCCGACTAGTCGTCCAGCCACCCGCGGGCGAACCCCCGGATCGCAGCCGCCCGGTGCGCGGTCCGTTCCATCGCCGCCGCCGACGCTCCGTCCTCCAGGCTCCAGCACGCGCTGACCGTCGCGTCGACGGCGGCCCCGGCGGCTACCGCGGACGGCTCCACGCCGAGCGCGGACGCGAAGACGCCTACCATCCGGTGGAACTGGCGCTCGTGCTGCCCCGCCGGCGCGTCGTCGAACTGATTCAGGATGAAGCGTGCCGGTTCCATCGCGAGCGGCCCGGTCACCCCCTTCGGGTCGATACACCGCCAGCCCTGGCGCACGAGCAGGATGTTGTCGTGGTGGAGGTCGGCGTGAAGCAGCGGTTCGCCGGCTCGCCCGGGTCTCGCGCCGCCGCTCGCCGTCGCGTGCAGCAGCCTTCGCGCCTGCTCGGCCGACTCGAGCAGCGACGCCTGCCATCCTGTCGTGGACCCGGCCAGGCGTGCGAGCGTCGAGCCCCACGCGCGACGCGCCTGATCCGCGTACGACGGTGGCGGTTGCGGAGGCAGCTCACCGCGGCGGGCGCCCGGCCGGCGCCCCGGCCGCCGCCGGTGATGGAGCCTGCGCATGGTTTGCGCCGCGACCTCGACGCGCGTCGCGAACGACGGAACCTCGCGCAGGGTCGTGCCGGGGATGAGACGCTCGAGGAGCATGCCGGACGAGTCTATGTCGCGGTCGAGCAGCCGGCACGCGACGCCGGCGGGAAAGCGGAGCAGCGCGTGCACCTCCGCGCGGAACTCGGCCGGCGAGACCATCAGCTTGACGACGACCGGCCTGCCCGAGCTCTGCGCGAAGGCGACCCAGGCGTAGCTGAGACCGGCCAGCGGAGTGATCTCTTCGAGCCGCCACCGATCGGCGAGCAGCCCGATCCGGTCGGGAAGCGCGTCTATCCAGTTCCGCCCCTCCGGGCCGAAGGTCGCCTCGATCCGGGTACCGAAATCCTCGTCGAGCGTCCAGCTGCTCACTGCTCGTCCTTCAGCTCCTCGAGCCATGTCCCCCGCCGCTCGTCGTGACAGAACAGCGGTGCTATGGCATCATCGGCGGCAAGCGAGGTCATCATGCTCCCATCAGTATCACGTCTCACGTGCGAATACCGTTCGTCCAACCTCGGGCTCGACACCCCGAGGCCGCGCTTCTCGTGGTGGATCGACGACGCGCGTCCGGGCGCCGTGCAGACCGCCTACCGCCTCCAGGTCGCCACCGATCCGGCGTTTCCCGACGGCGCGCTCGTCTGGGACACGGGGGACGTGGCCTCCGCCGATTCGGTGCTCGTCGAGTACGCCGGCGCGCCGCTCGTCTCGCGCACCCGCTACCACTACCGGGTTCGCGTGTGCGACCAGGGCGAACAGTGGTCTGCGTGGAGCGAGCCGGACTGGTTCGAGACGGCGTTCCTCGATTCGGGCGAGTGGCAGGCCGATTGGATCGCACCCGACGACGAGCCGGTCTCCGCCGACGAGGACGCCCCGCGCGCCGCGCCGTACCTGCGCCGCTCCTTCGGCGTGGACGGCGAGGTGGTGAGCGCGCGCCTGTACGCCTCTGCCCGCGGCCTCTTCGAGCTCTCTGTCAACGGGAAGAGGGTCTCCGACGACGTCTTCGTACCGGGCTGGACGGATTACGACTTCCGGTCGCAGTACGTATGCTACGACGTTACTGCGCTGGTGGCCGCCGGTGAGAACGCCCTCGGCGCGATCCTGGGCGACGGGTGGTACTCCGGGCGGATCGCCCGGATCCGCGACGGCGAGCGCCGCTTCGGCTCGCGACCGCAGCTGCTCTGCGAGCTTCACGTGAGCACCGCAGACGGCGAGCAGGTGATCCGCTCCGACGGCGAGTGGCGCTGGGCTGTCGGTCCCATCGCCGCCTCCGACATCTACGACGGCGAAGCCTACGACGCGCGCGCGGAGCTCCCGGCCTGGGACACGCCGGACGCAGAGGCTTCGGACTGGCGGCCGGTGCGCGTCGTGGGCCCCGCGCTCGCCGCCTGGGACGGCAGCGAGGTCGCCGCGGGCGTGCGGCTGGACGCGAAGGTCGTGCCGCCGGTCAGGCGCGTGCGCGAGCTCACGCCGAAGGCCCGCACCGAGCCGGAGCCGGGCCGATTCGTCTACGACCTGGGGCAGAACATCACCGGCTGGGCGCGCGTGTCGCTCGACCTGTCCGAGGGGACGACGCTCACGCTTCGGTTCGCCGAGATGCTCAACCCGGACGGGACGCTCTACGTCGAAAACCTCCGCTCGGCGAAGGCGACCGACACCTACGTCGCCGCAGGCGGAGCCTTCACGTGGGAGCCCCGGTTCACGTTCCACGGGTTCCGCTACGTAGAGGTCAGCGGTGTCGAGAGCGCGCCGGCCCCAGAGCAGGTAACCGGCGTGGTGCTCCACAACGACCTGGAGGAAACCGGATCGTTCGAGTGCTCGCACGAGCTCGTCAACCAGCTGCAGAGCAATATCCAGTGGGGCCAGCGCGGCAACTACCTCGAAGCCCCTACCGACTGTCCGCAGCGCGACGAGCGGCTGGGGTGGACCGGCGACGCGCAGGTGTTCATCCCCACCGCGAGCTTCAACATGAACGTCGCGCCGTTCTTCACGAAGTGGCAGCGCGACCTGGAGGACGCGCAGGGTCCCGAGGGCACGATCCCATCCATCGCGCCGGCGATTCGCTACATGCAGCCGGCGGACGCGAACGACGGCGGCCCGGCGTGGTCGGACGCGGTCGTCATCTGCCCCTGGACCATCCGCGCGCGCTACGGCGACACGAGGATCGTCGAGGCGCACTACGTGGCTATGCTCCGCTTCGTCGAATCGATGCGCAAGCGCAGCCGTGGCCTCATCCGTTCGGACGAGTACGTCGTGCCGTGGGGCGGATTCGGCGACTGGGTCTCCATGGACGCCCCGGAGGGCAGCAAGGTCGGCGCGACGCCGAAGGACCTCATCGGCACGGCGTACTTCGCCTACAGCACCGACCTCGTCCGCCGGATGGCCGAGCTCCTCGGCCGCGAAGGCGACGTGCTCATGCTGCGCGATCTCTACCGGCGCATCGTCGCCGCGTTCAGAGCCGAGTACGTGACCGCCGGCGGACGGCTGCTCGGCGACACGCAGACTTCCTACGCGGTCGCGCTCGCCTTCGACCTCCTTCCCGAGGAGCTGCGACCGGCCGCGCTCGATCGGCTGGTGCGCCAGCTCGAGCGACGCGGGTGGCGGCTCTCCACCGGGTTCGTGGGGACGAACCTCCTCTGCCCGGTGCTCTCGCGCTTCGGGCGCGAGGACGTCGCGTATCGGCTGCTGCTGCAGCAGGAGTTCCCGTCGTGGCTCTACACCGTGAACCAGGGCGCGACGACCATGTGGGAGCGGTGGAACAGCTACACCCACGAGCACGGGTTCGGCCCGGTGGACATGAACAGCTTCAACCACTACGCGTACGGCGCGATCGGCGACTGGATCTACTCGAACGTCGCCGGTCTGCGGGTGGACATGAGCGAGCCCGGCGAGGCGCCCATCCGGATCGCTCCGCGCCCCGGGTACGGCATTCGCCGCGCGAAGGCCGAGCTCTCCACGCCGTTCGGCCCCGCCGCGAGCGCGTGGTCGATCGCCGACGGGAAGGTCCAGCTCGACATCACCGTGCCGGCCAACGCGTGGGCCGCGCTGGTGATTCCCGCGGGGCAGTCGGACATCGAGATCGACGCCGACGAGGGCGAGTCGGTCCTCGAGGAGCTCGTTGTCCATGAGGAGAACGACGGCGGCGATTTCCGGTTCAGGGTCGCGGCGGGAACGTACACGTTCCGGTGGGATCTCGCGCCGCGCGCGCGGGCCACAGACGCGGATTCGTGATACGGTAGCAGCGGAGGTTCTACATGGCACGACGTAACTTCGACATATCGTTGATTCTCACGCTGCTCGTCGGGGCGTTTCTCGTACTCGACGGCATCTCCGGTCTGACGCAGGCCGACTCGTTCATCGGCGAAGTGGGACGCGCGCTGGGCGCGCAGAGCAGCACGATCAACCTGGTCGTCGCGATCGTTGAGCTGGTCGCCGGAGCGCTGCTGCTGCTCTCGCTCGTGGTGAGCCTGGGCGAGCTCGAGCGGTTCCTGGGCATCGGCATCTTCCTCGCCTGGGCGGTCATCATGGTGCTGATCTTCGTCGTGAACAGCTTCGCGCCCGACACGCTCGGCTGGTGGACCGGCCTTCTCCAGTACGCGATCATCCTCGCCGTTATCTGGCTTGTGAAGGGCCGCAGGGTGTAGGACCGATGAACGGCGGTGCCCGCGGCGCGGCGGTCGG
>CAZICD010000093.1:0-16909 GCA_964537725.1 uncultured Spirochaetaceae bacterium
CCTAGGTAACCCTACGTAGCCGGTCGCGCAGCGCAGAACACGTAGTTCTCCCAATACCCCGCCGTTCGCTTCCCGGCGATACTCGACCTCGTATAGGAGGCTGTATGGCGGTCATTACGACGAACCAGCTTGGAAAGACGTACGAAGGCGGGACCGAAGCCCTGAAGGGTCTCTCCCTCTCCGTCGAGGCAGGTCAGATCTTCGGGCTCCTCGGGCCGAACGGGGCCGGCAAGTCGACGACGGTCCGGGTGCTGAACGGAACGCTCGCGCCGACCACCGGCACCGCGGAGGTGCTCGGGCAGCCGGGGGGCGACGAGGGGATCCGCGCGGGCACCGCGACGGTGGCGGAGCTCGCCCGCCTCTACGAGCATATGACGGTAGCGGACAATCTCCGCTTCTTCGCCGACCTCTACGGCGTCGATCGCGGCGGGGTCGATGCGCGCATCGAGGATCTGCTGGCGCTGCTCGGGATCAACGATCGCGCAGACGACCGTTTGGGGTCGCTGTCGACCGGGTTGAAGAAGCGTGTCCAGATCGCGCGGGCGCTGCTTCATCGGCCGCGGCTGCTCTTTCTCGACGAACCGACGTCGGGGCTCGACCCCGAATCGGCCCGGGACGTGATCTCGCTCGTGCGCGACCTCGCGCTGCAGGACGAAACGACGGTCTTCCTCTGCACGCACAATCTCGCGCTCGCCGAGCGCATCTGCACGAGCTACGGCTTCCTCGTCGAGGGGTCGATGGTCTGGAGCGGCACGCGCGAGGAGCTCGAACGCGAGACGATGCCGCAGAAGGAGGTGCGCATCGTCACCGACCGCGGCGAGCAGACCGTGCGGGTCGACACCGACGCGCACATCAACGCCGCCGTGCGCCGCGTCATGGACGAGGGCGCGCACATCCTCGAGGTCCGACAGGTCCAGCCGTCGCTCGAGGACGCGTATTTCACCATCGTGAAGGGAGAAGGAGGACGAGATGAATCTGTCGCGAGTTAAGGCAATCGTACGAAAGGACCTCGCGGAGCTTCGCGCGAACAAGATGGCCATGACGCCCATGATCGTCGTGCCGCTCGTACTCTGCGTGCTCCTGCCGGCGGCGGTGGCGTTCCTCGCGCTTCGGCTCGACGTTTCGGCGATCAACGGTGCCGAGCTCATCGAGAAGATGCTGCCGGCCTACCGCATCCCGGATGCGTTCACCACGACGTCGACGCGGATCGTCTACGTCTTCCTGAACTACATGTTCGTGCCGTTCTTCATGCTCGTGCCGATCATGGTCTCCTCGATCGTCGCCGCGAATGCGGTGGTCGGCGAGAAGGAGCGCGGGACGCTCGAGACGCTGCTCTACACGCCGGTGACGAACCGCGAGTTCGTCGTCGCGAAGCAGCTCTCCGCGTTCGTGCCGGCCGTGGCGGTCTCGCTCCTCGGGTTCGTCGGCTACTTCGTCGCCGCGAACGGCGTCTCGCTCGCGACCGAGGGCATTTGGCTCGTCACGTCGCCGCTGTGGATCCCGGCGCTCCTGCTGGTATCGCCGGCGGTCTCGCTGCTCGCGCTCGGGATCACGCTGCTCGTGTCCATGCGCGCGAAGAGCTTCATGGAGGCTCAGCAGATGTCCGCCGTGGTGGTCGTGCCGTTCATCCTGCTCGTCGTCGTGCAGTTCACCGGGCTGTTCGTGCTCAGCATCTGGCACGTGATCGGGTTCGGGGTGGTTGTCGCGGCGATCGACCTCGTGATCATGAACCGGATCGGGCCGCGATTCGAGCGCGAGGCGATCCTGCGGACGCTGTAGCGCCCGGCGCCCGGCCGGCGGCGTGGCCGCCGCCCCCGGCCGGGCAGGGTGCCCTGCGTAAATCGTGCTGGCCCGCGGAGCCCGATCGGGTTACACTACAGAGGTGGACGGGGAATCGTCTGAGGCTCCGCAGGTTCTCGTTCCGTATCCTGGTCCCGATGCCAGCGGAATGGTCCAGGACATCTTCCTCTATCTCAGGCCGGAGACGAACGGCACGCTCGTCGAGAGCGTCTTGCTCAAGGTGATCCAGAGCTGCTCGCAGTATCGTACCGGCATCAAGCTCGTCTACCTCGCGAACTTTCCCGGCGAGTTCATCGTAGAGAACCACATCGTGGAGCGGCACTACGCGCACAAGTTCTTCTTCGCCGTCCACGGCAAGCGTGCGTTCACCTCTCGCATGAAGGAAGCGTTCGAGCGTCACTTCGGACAGTCCTTCGAGGAGGCGCGGATCATCGGCAGCTTCGAAGCGCTTCAGGTGCTCGGTGCGACACCGGAGGAGCTCTTCTCGTACTGGGTGCCCGAGGCCGAGATGATGCACGTCGACGGCCAGACGATCAAGCGGCACGGCGACCTGTTCATCGTCAACTACGATATTCCCGCGCTGATGCACAAGAACAACCGTGGCACCGATATCGCCGTCATGCTCTTTCGATGCAACATCGACTACGACTACTTCGTCGATCTCGTCGACGAGATGCGCGACGCGCTCGTCGAGAAGGGAATGCTCTCGAGCGACCGCCCCGCGAGCCGCGCCTTTCACTATTCGAAGGGGCCGCTGGAGCAGATCCTCGACGCGACCGACTACCTGAGGCGGCCGGATGGTACGGCCATCGACCCGGATGAGCTCTCCTTCGTCGCCTACGCCCACCGTCACGGCTATACGACGCAGCAGCTCCTGGGCGTCGTTCGCAGTCCCATCTGTTTGTTCGAGCTGCCGGACGGTACGTACGTGGAGGAGAGCATCTTCGCCTATACCGCGACCGACAGCTTCGACACAGCGCTCGCGAAGCTACCCGCCATACGCGCGCAGGTATGGATCAGGTGAGCTTCGGGCGCGCGGCTATCGCGTCTGGCGGGTCGTGATCTTCGCCTGCACCGTGTCGAGAAACCGCTGCATGTTGAGCGGCTTCGCCAGGTAGCCGTCCATGCCCGCCGCGTAGCACGCCTGCTCGTCCTCCTGCGAGGCGTACGCGGTCATCGCGACGATGGGAATCTCGCGGTTCTCGTCGCCGGCCTCGCCGGCGCGGATCGCCCGCGCGGCGGCGAGCCCGTCCATGCCCGGCATCTGAACGTCCATCAGCACGAGGTCGAAGCGGCGCTCGCGCAACCGCTCGAGCGCGCGTCGGCCGCCGTCGGCCTCTTCCGCGTCGATGTCGCCCCGCTTGAGCATCTGGCGTGCGACCATGCGATTCACCTGATTGTCTTCGACGACCAGTACAACGGGTCGTGGTTCCGATCCTGAGTCAGCCATCTCGAGTCCCGAGTATAGCAGAGATCGAGCCGGTGGGAGAGGCGGTCACGTGGAGCGATCGTCGCGATCCCGGATGAGGCTCTCCGCGATCCTGAGCATCTGGTGCTTGCTGAACGGCTTGGCGAGGTAGTCGTCCATCCCGGCCGACAGGAACCGCTCGCGGTCACCCTGCATGGAGTGGGCCGTGATCGCCACGATGGGAATCGACCGGTCGACCCCGTCGACCTCTCCCTCGCGAATACGACGCGTCGCCTCCATGCCGTCGACCGAGGGCATGGAGATGTCCATGAAGACGAGGTCGAAGCGGCGGGCGCGCAGGAGGTCGAGCGCCTCGGCTCCCGTTGAAGCCGCGTCCACCTCGTAGCCGGCGCGCTCGAGTACCGTGCGAACGACGGTAACGTTGATCGGATTGTCCTCGGCGACGAGGATGCGGTCGACGCAGCCTGTGCGCTCCGAGGCGTCCTCACGCCGCAGCTCGCCGTCGGCCTCCGCGGGGCTCGTCGTCGACGCGGTCGTGCGGTCCGGTCCGTCCGGCCGGTCGGACTCGAGGTGGAGCGGCAGCGTGAAGTAGAACGTGCTGCCTTCGCCTTCGCTGCTCGCGAAGTAGAGCTGGCCGCTCATCAGCTTCGCGAGCCGCCGCGAGATGGAGAGGCCCAGACCGGTTCCCTGGTACGCCTTCGAGTAGCTGATATCGCCCTGCTGAAAGCTGTCGAAGATGGTATCGCGCAGGTGCTGTGCGATGCCGATTCCGGTGTCGCGGACCGCGAAGGTGAGCTCGTGGAGGTATTCGGATATCGCCTGGCTGCGGATCGAGAGCACGATCTCGCCGCGTTCGGTGAACTTGACCGCGTTGCTGAGCAGGTTGTGGATGACCTGCCGGACCCGGTGCTGGTCGCCGGTGTACCAGCGATGCAGGTCGTCGGGCAGGTCGACGCGAAACTGCACGCCCTTCTCGAGCGCCTGGGGCGCGAAGAGCGCGTTCGCCGCGTCGAGCACCTCCTGCAGGTCGAAGGGGGCGGTCTCGATCGTGAGCTTGTTCGCTTCGATGCGCGAGAAGTCGAGAACGTCGTCGATGATGCGGGTGAGCTCCTGAGCGGAGTGCTGGATGATGCTGATCCACTCGTGCTGCTCGGGGGCGAGGTCGGTCTCCAGCGTGAGCTCGGACATCGCGAGGACCGCGTTCATGGGCGTTCGAATCTCGTGGCTCATGTTCGCCAGGAAGAGGCTCTTCGCGCGACTCGCCTGCACAGCGTCCTCGCGCGCGAGGATGAGGTCGTCCTCCATGCGCTTGCGCTCGGTGACGTCGATCAGCGTCATGAAGCAGCGCGGCGTGCCGTCGTCGGTCACCTGGAGACGGCTCTCGAACCTGGCCCACAGTCTGCGCCCCCGGCGGTCGATGACCGGCATCTCGTGGCTCTGGAGTCGCGCCTCGTCGAAGACGCGCTGCAGGTGGGTGAAGAACTGCGGGTGACTGTCGTGGGGGACGAAGACGATGAACGGCTTGCCGAAGAGGTGCTTCCGGTCGGCCTGGAGCAGATTCGCCCCGTAGAGGTTCACGTCGAGGATGCCGCCGCGTTTATCGAGCACGAAATAGCCGACCGGTGCTGATTCGAAGAGTGTCTCGAACTCACGCCGGCTGCGCAGGAGCTCCTGCTCGCTTCGCTTCAGCTCTTCGTTCTGCATCTCGAGCTGAGCCTGATGCACGCGCAGCTCGTAGACGAGCTCCTCGACCGACGCCGCGGGGAGAGGTTCGTGTCTGTCGACGCTTGATTCGGCGCGGCGCCGGATTTCGTCCTTCTTCCGCTCGGAGAGCATCCGGGAAGAAGCTAATGCGACGAGCCGTCGGCGGCTACTCGTTTCCTTCTTCGCCGTGCGCGTGCTCGTCGCTCGCGATGCTCGCGAGCAGCTCGTCGTGCGTTCGGGCGACCGGAAGATCGGGGTGCGCGGCGACGACCGTATCGCTCGGGCGGAAGAGGTACCCCTGATGCGCAGCCCGGATCATGGCGATGTCGTTGAAGCTGTCACCCACGGCCTGGACGCGCAGATTGAGCTCGCGGAAGGCCTCCACGGCGCGGCGCTTTCCGTCCGGCTGCCGCATGCGGTAGTCGACGACGCGATCGCGCTCGTCGGTGACGAGCGCGTTGCAGAGCAGGAACGGCCGGCCGAGCCGTTCCATGACCCCGTCGACGAACTGCACGAAGGTATCCGAGAGGATCGCGACCTGCGAGCGGCGGCGCAACTGCTCCAGGAACCCCGTGGCCCCCGGCAGCGGCTCGACGTCGGCGATCGCGCGTCGTATGTCGCCGAGCGTGATCCCACGACGCTCGAGCACGTCGATGCGGTGGCGCATGAGCTCGTCGTAGTCGGATATGTCGCGCGTGGTGAGCCGCAGCTCGTCGGTTGCGGTCGCATCGGCGACCATGATCCACATTTCCGGGATCAGCACGCCCTCGAGGTCGAGACAGACGATATCCACGCGCTATCCCCACATCCTCGCGACTTCTTCGCCGATGATCTCGATGCCGCGTTTCACGTCGTCGTCGGCCATGGCGTAGTTGATCCTGATGCAGCGGTCGGCGTGCTCCCAGCCGTCGTGGCCCCCGAAGGAGAAGTACCTGCCGGGCACGACGATCGTGTCGCGTTCCTTGAGCCGCTCGTAGAGCTGCGTGGTGGTCCCGGGCAGGTCGCGGAACCACGCCCACAGGAAGAGCGAACCTTCGGGCCGGTGGATCGACCAGGGGAACCGATCCGCGAAGGCGGTGCGGATGCACGCCATCGCGTGGTCGCGTTTGCGCTCGTAGAAGGGGCGGACGATGCCGCGCGAGATCCGCAGGATCTCGCCCGTCTCGAAGAGCTGCTCGGTCAGCGCCTGGCCCATCGTGTTGTTCGCGAGGCTGAGCACCGCGTTCATCGCGCCGACGGTGCGCACGACGTCGGGGTTGGCGACGAGAATCCCGGTTCGCAGCGACGGCAGCCCGATCTTGCTCAGGCTCATCGACAGAATGATGTTCTCGTTCCAGATGGGCTCGGCGTCGGTGAAGATGATGTCCGGGAAGGGGGTGCCGTACGCGTTGTCGATGAGCAGCGGCACCTCGTGCGCGCGCGCGAGCTCGTCCAGCCGCTCGAGCTCGGCGTTCGTGAGGACGTTCCCAGTGGGGTTCGTCGGACGCGAGACGCAGATCGCGGCTATGTCGTCGGTCACTTCGAGCGCGTCGAAGTCGATGTGGTACTTGTGCGTGTGCTCGTCGATCTGGTCGATCTTCGGCAGGAAGGAGACGAAATCGCCCGGTCGGATCGCCTGATCGGCGTAGCCGATGTACTCGGGCATCAGGGGAAAGAGGATGCGCCGGTCCCGCCCCTCGCTGCCGGGACCGGCGAGGAGGTTGAACAGGATGAAGAAGGCCGATTGGCTGCCGTTGGTGACCGCGATGTTCTCCTCGGTGAGGTTCCACCCGAACTCACGGTTGAGCATGCCCGCCACCGCGGCGAGAAAGGCGGGACGGCCCTGCGGCGTGTCGTACTGGCCGAGGACGCGGTCGAACCGGTCGGTGTCGTCGAGCAGCGCGCGCATCTGATCGCGCCAGACGCGCGCGACGTCGGGGATCAGCGCGGGGTTTCCGCCGCCGAGCATGTACTTCTTCCGGCTGCCGGACAGCGCCCTGCCAAGGTCGTCCATGAGCCGGAGGATGCCCGATTCGCTGGTGAATCTCCTCCCGGTCAGTGACTGCTTCATCACGCGGGAGTATACCGTAGGCGCGCTGCCGTGTCAGTGCGCGGCGCTGCCCTCGAGCGGCGCGTCGGGAAACGACTCCACCGTGAGCAGCGGCGTCGCCGGAAGCTCCTGCGCGTTCATCATGGCCGCCACCCGCTGAAGCGTCGCGAGGATCTGCGTCTGCTCCCACGGCTCCAGCTTGTCGAAGGCGTCGAGGAACTCCTCCTGGAGGATAGTCGGGCTCTTCTCGATGAGCTCCGCCCCCACGGGCGTGATGTAGAGATTGACCTTCCGGCGATCGGTCTCCGCGCGGAGCCGCTTGATGGTGCCTCGCTGTTCGAGCCGGTCCACGATCGTCGTGACCGTCGCCTGGCTGAGGCTGATGCGCTTCGCGATCTGGCCGATGGGGATGCCGTCCGCCTCGGCAACCTCTTTGAGGACGACGAGTTGCGGCACCGTGAGGCCGACCGACTTCTCGAGTTGCCGCGAGCGCAGGTCCATCGCGCGGATGATCTGTCTGAGTGAGAGGAGAACCTGCTGGCTCGTCGAAGCCTCGCTCACGCGACCACCTTAGAACGAAATCTGCGCGACCGCAATGCGTTTCGCGCGTGAAGTTACCTGCCGTGCGGTTGAGACTCCGTCTCGAGTGCCCGCATCGACTCGTCGGGCTCCATCATGTCCGCCACGTGCTGGATCGATGAGAGCAGCTCGGTCTGCTGCCACCGCTCGAGACGTCCGAGGCGCTCGACGAAGCAGTCGTGGAAGGGCTGCGGTCCGCCGGCGAGCACGTCGCGACCCTTGTCGGTGAGCGAGATGAGCACCTGGCGCTTGTCGTCGGTGGAGCGTTCGCGCTTGACGAGATCGTGCTCTTCGAGGCGGTCTACGATACTCGTGACCGTAGCGCCGCTGAGGCTGATGCGGTCCGCCACCTGTCCGATGGGCACGCGATGCGACGCGCCGACCGCCCACAGGACGTTGAGCTGCGGCACCGTCAGACCGTACTCGCGCTCGAGCTCGCGCGAATGAAGGTCCAGGTTTCTGCTCATTCTCCGGAGTGTCGCGAAGAACATCCAGCTGAGTTGTTCGAGATGCATGGTGTCCGACCGTCGATCCTCACCCATATATCACTATGCTTCGCACCCGATTGTTTGGCATCAAATCAATTAGGAGTATAAGCATTTTCCGAGCCCGGGTGAAGCAGATGAGTGCACGAACGTGCATCCCATGCATGGGGTAGATACTTAATTCCATGCAAAGTAGCAAATTAAGGATTGTCAAGGCCTGGCGCCGGTGCCCGGTCTCACGGCGATGTAGCAAGGAGGCCTTCCTTTTTCCTTAGAAATCAACGGTTTCTTTTGACTCTGCTCTGATTTTTCTTTAGACTCATAGTGAAAGGTCTCCCCGGGGGTCGGGGAGAAGCCGAAAAGACCAGAATCAAAGGAGAATGTATGCGAAACGTCATTCGAACTATCGCGTTTGCGCTTATCGCACTTCTCGTCGCCGGTGCTGCCTTCGCCGAAGGCGCGCAGGAGACGCAGGAAGTCAAGCTCACGTACGTCAACTGGGAAGAGGGCGTCGCGTGGTCGCACTTCCTCGCCACCGTCCTCGAGGACGAGATGGGCTACGAGGTGACGCTCACCGCCGCCGACGTCGGTCCGGCGTACGCGTCCGTGTTCGCCGGCGACCAGGACTTCTACATGGAAGCGTGGCTGCCCAGCCTGCACTCGACCTACGTTGAGGGTGAGGAGTACGAGGAGATCTCGGTCATCTACGAAGACGGCGTGACCGGCCTGATCGTGCCGCAGTACATGGCCGACGACGGCGTGACCACGCTGTCCGACCTTCGCGACGAAGAAGTCGCCGAGAAGCTCGACTACCAGATCACCGGCATCGACGCCGGCGCAGGCATGATGATCACGACCGAGGAAGAGCTGATGCCCGCCTACGGTCTCGACGAGATGGGCTACGAGCTCGTTCCCTCGTCGAGCCCCGCTATGCTCGCGGCGATCGAGTCCGCCATTGAGGACGAGGAGTACATCGTCGGCATGGGCTGGCAGCCGCATTCGATGTTCGGTCGCTACCCGCTGACCATCCTCGAGCAGGATGAGGAGGAGGTCTGGTCGATCGACGACATCTATATCGTTGGCCGTCCTGGTGTGAGCGAGGACATGCCCGAGGTCGTCGGACTCTTCGAGAACGTGTTCTGGACGAACGAGACCATCGGTCCGCTCATGGTCCACATCGCCGACTCGAACCTCGATACGCTCGAGGCCGCCCGCGAGTGGAAGAACGCGAATCCCGATGTCTGGGAAGACTGGGTACCGTCCAACTAAGCTTCTGTGAACCCAGGAGGGGGTGCGAGGCGCCAACGGTGCGTCAAGCACCCCCTTTTTGCTCGCAGAGCCGATTCGCAAGGAATAAACGATGGCAATAATCGAAGTGAATGATCTGTACAAGATCTTCGGGGTGAATCCGAAACGGACGATCCCGATGATCAAGCAGGGAATGTCGAAGGGCGAGATCCTGAAGAAGACAGGATGCACGATCGCGATCAACGGTGCGACCTTCGCGATCGAGAAGCGGGAAACGTTCGTCGTGATGGGACTTTCCGGAAGCGGAAAGTCCACGTTTATTCGTTGCCTGAATCGACTCATCGAGCCGACTCAGGGCGAAATCATCGTGGACGGCGACGACGTCATGAAGATGGACCAGGAGAAGCTGCGTCAGACGCGGCGGTACAAGATGTCCATGGTCTTCCAGAACTTCGGGCTGCTCCCGCAGCGAAACGTCGTGAACAACGTCGAGTTCGGCCTCGAGATCAGCGGCATGGAAAAGGAAGAGCGCCGTAAGAAGGCGCTCGACGCGATCAAGCTCGTTGGACTCGAAGGCTACGAGCAGAGCCTGACCTCCGAGCTCTCCGGCGGTATGCAGCAGCGCGTGGGCCTCGCCCGGGCGCTCGCGAACGATCCTGAGATCCTTCTCATGGACGAGGCGTTCAGCGCGCTCGACCCGCTCATCCGCACGCAGATGCAGGACGAGTTGCTCGAGCTGCAGGCGAAGATGCACAAGACGATCGTCTTCATCACGCACGACCTGGACGAGGCGCTGAAGATCGGAGACCGCATCGCGATCCTCGGCCCGGACGGCCGGGTCCGTCAGATCGGCACGCCGGAGGAGATCCTTTCGAAGCCGGCCGACGAGTACGTGCGCAGGTTCGTTCAGAACGTCGACCGGACGAAGGTTATCACCGCTGCGACCGTCGGCGGTCACGCGGCGACGATCACGTACCCGCGTGAAGAGGTTCAGTCGGCGATCCGGGTGATGGAGCGCAACAGCACGTCGAGCGTGTTCGTCGTAGACTCCGACCGGCACCTCAAGGGGATCGTCACCATCGACGGGGCGGTCGAGCTGCAGAAGAAGGGCGTGAGCGACCTCTCGTCGGCGATCATCGACGACGTCTACACGACGGCTCCATCGACGCCCATATCCGACCTGCTGACGACGGCGATCCAGACGCGGTTCCCGATCGCGCTCATCGACGACGACGGACGGTTTCACGGCGCGGTCAGCCGTGCCGCAATCATAGCTGAAGTGAGCAAGGGCTACGAGGACTCGGAAGTCGATCTCCCCGTGACGCTCGGCGAGCTCCAGGAATCCTCTGAAGAGGGGGGAGAAAAGTAGATGGCATTCAGAGACTGGATTGATATTGGCGGCGGCTTCGAGGCCGTCGTCGACTGGTTGCGGGCAAACTTCGACTGGCTCTTCGACGCGATCACCGTCGTCGTCAACAGCGTGCTCGACGGGTCGCGATTCATTCTGACCGCGCCGCCCGCGGTCGTCGTCATCGCGATCTTCACCGCGCTCGCGTGGTGGACCGTCGGATACGGCGTGGCGATCTTCACGGTACTGGGGTTCGGACTCGTGTGGTACATGGGCCTGTGGACGCTGACCATGGGAACGCTCGCGCTGGTAGTTTCGTCGGTGGTCATCGCGCTCGTGATCGGGATTCCGGTGGGCATCTGGGCTTCGAAGAACGACGGCGTGTGGGCGGTCGTCCGGCCGATCCTCGACTTCATGCAGACGCTGCCGGCGTTCGTCTATCTGATCCCGGCGGTTCTGTTCTTCCAGCTCGGCCGAGTGCCGGGCGTCGTCGCGACGCTCATCTTCTCGCTGCCTCCCGCGGTTCGCCTGACGAACCTCGGCATCCGGCAGGTCCCGAAGGAGATCAAGGAAGCCGCGCAGTCGTTCGGGTCGACCAACCGGCAGATGCTGATCAAGGCCGAGCTGCCGGTCGCGCTCGCCACCATCATGGCCGGCGTCAACCAGACCATCATGCTCGCGCTCTCCATGGTTGTCATCGCCGGTATGATCGGCGCGGGCGGACTCGGAAACGAGGTGCTCCGCGGGATCACGCAGCTTCGCATTGATGTAGGATTCGAGGGCGGTATCGCCATCGTCATCCTCGCGATCTTCCTCGACCGCGTGACGCAGGCGCTGGGAAGCGCAACGCAGAAACAGACCTGACACGCGCGCCGTGCGCTTCCCGTGCGCGGCGCATCGGACTTACCAGGGCCACCCGAGCGGGTGGCCCTTTCTTGTGGTGCGCCCGGCAGGGCGCTTCGATCGTGCCCGCCGGCGACGAGCTACTCGTATCGGCCCAGGTCCAGCTGTACCGCCACGGCTTCCATACGCGCGGCGACGCGAGGATTCGCGTCGAGGTAGCGCTCGAACTCGCGCCTCAGGTCCTCCTGCAGACCCGGGTCCAGGCGGAGCCAGAGGTCGCCGTAGCGGGTGACGAGGGGCATCACCGCGGCCGCGGCGTTCGGTCGCATGAGCGTGTCCAGCAACTCTTGCGTCGTGCGGAGCCGGCATTCATCCAACAGCCGCGCGAGTTCGTCCTCAGCGAGCTCGGACACCGCTCTCGCGTCGCCTCCCGCGACCTCGACCGCGCGGCCGGCCGCGTAGACGGTAGCCGCCGCGAGCGAGGCGGTGTCCGGGCCGACCGCGACGCCGCCTTCGAGTACGGTGAGCTGCGTGGCCGATCGGTCGACCTCCACGACGAAGTCCGTTCCGCGCACTCCCAGCGTTCCGTTGGGGGTATCGACTGCAAAGCCGTCCTGCGGTGCGAGCTCTGCGACCACCGCGCGGAGCTTGCCCACGGTCGCGGTGGCGCGCACGCGGCTCCCGCCGTCGGGACCGGCGAGCGTCGCCTCGTCGAGCGTGACGGTCGTTCCGGGGCGGACGAGGAGCAGGTGTCCGCCGGGCAGCGCGAGCTCGGCGCAGCCGTCCCTGCCGGTCTCAACGGTGGTTCCCACGGGCAGGTCGTCGCCGAGCCCGAGCGGTCGTGGCTCCGCGCCGGGTACGTACGCGAGCGACGTTCCCTCGGCGTACGACACGACGCCTCCCGACCTCAGCCCCGGTCCGGTGATCGTTCGAGCGAGGTCTTCGAGCGACGCGTCGAACGACGCGAGCTCTGTCTCGTAGTCGTCCCCGAGCACGCTTCGCGCGCGCTCGACGAGCTCGTTTCGGTCGCCAAGGAGCGCGAGGGCGCTCGCCCGAAGCTCCTCGTCGAGCCGTTCGGGCAGCGCGAGGCCCAGTCGCACGCCGGTCGGCGAGACGCCCACGGAAGTGATCGAGACGCCCGGCGGAAGCGGCAGGGTGGCCGGTCCGTCCGGGGCGGTCCAGGGAAGGTCCCACCGCACCCCGGGCGCGTCGGCATCGTAGGCCATACCGAGCGGCTGGAGGGTGTCCTCGACGTCCGAGCGGTCGACCGCGGTCCGCAGCAGCCGCGCGACCAGCGCGCGGGGGACCGGCAGGCGGCCGATCCAGACGCGGTCGAGCCGAATGAGCGCGCGACCGCTCGCCGG
This sequence comes from uncultured Spirochaetaceae bacterium, assembly GCA_964537725.1. Lineage (GTDB taxonomy): Bacteria > Spirochaetota > Spirochaetia > DSM-27196 > SLST01 > SLST01. The sequence continues at coordinate 12,830 of CAZICD010000093.1, forward strand.
AGTCGTGACCACGGCCCGCGCGCTGAGGACCAGCGGCACGCGTCGTGATCCGAGCACCCGCGCTCGCGCGCCGCTCATGACCGTCAGTGCATCCGGTTCGGCGGTGAGCGCGAGTCCCAGGTACTCGGCGCCCTCTGCGGCGCCGAACGCCGCCGCGAGCTGCGGATCGGCGAGCGCCTCGAGCTGTTCGGTCGTGACGACGACGACTCCGCTGACGTCGAGCGGTGCCTGGCTCGCCGGCGGTGGCTGCGAGAGCCTGTCCAGCTGCGCGGAGGAGGGCAACGCGAGCGCGACGATCGTCACGACTGCAGCAACGAGCGCGCCCACCACCCCGAGCGCGATCCACCGACCGGGCCTTCTGCGACGTTGTTCTTCCATCCGTCAGGTCCCCCTGCCGGAACTCTACCCGGCGTTGGGGGTCCGCGCCAGTCCGGACGGCGGGGTGGGTGTGCGTTTCCCGCTCAGTGCGGGAGTCGCGGCCTGAGGTACCCGTAGGTGAGAACGCCCAGTATCGCGCTCAGGATCGCCAGCAGGACCGGCCAGTACCCTGCGCCCAGGTTCGCGTACAGCGGCCCCGGGCACGCACCGGTCAGCGCCCATCCGAACCCGAAGATGAGTCCGCCGACCGGGTTCCCCACCTTGTTGAACGGCTTGCCGGTCGGGTCGATCCTCACGCCCTCGAGCGACGATACGCGGGCCGCCTTGAGGATCGCGACGCTCACGGCGCCCACGACGACCGCGAGGCCGATGATGCCGTACATATGGATGCTCTGGAAGTGGAACATCTCCTGGATGCGGTACCACGAGACGACCTCCGCCTTCACGAGAACGATCCCGAAGTAGACGCCGATGGCGAGGTACGTCAGCGCGGCGCCGGGCGAGAGCCGGTGGCTGTCCGCCGATCCTTCCGACGGAGCGCTGGACCGGAGGCGTTCCTGGTTCGACTGATGCGCGCTCATAGCGACAGTACCCACGGCAGGACGAAGTTCGACACCAGTGCGCCGCCGGCGAAGAACCCGAGCGTCGCAACGAGCGACCCCACGTTCAGAAGCGACAGCCCCATAATCGCGTGCCCCGAGGTGCACCCGTTCGCGTAGCGGGTCCCGAACCCGACGAGGAAGCCCCCGACTACGAGCGAGACGAGCGCCCGCGGCGTGAAGATCCCGGAGGCCGAGTAGATCTCCGCAGGCTGCAGGCCGGAGGGAGCCGCCACGTCCCACGAGGCGAACAGCGCTACCGCTTCGGCGGTGACCTCCGGCGCCCCGTCGCCACCGAGGAAGAGCACGGCGATGAGCGCACCGAGGATGACGCCGAGCGCCATGACCAGGTTCCACGAGCTGTGCCGCCAGTTATCGGTGCGAAAGTACGCAGCTTTCGTCGGGATGGCCGCCGAGCAGATGTGCCGGAGCGTCGACGAAATGCCGAAGTTCCTGTTTCCTGCGAGCAGCAGAATGGGGACCATGAGTCCCAGGAGCGGCCCGGACACGTACCAGGGCCACGGGCCGGTGATTGCTTCCCACATACACCCTCCACGGACAAACCTATTTTACCCAAGCGATATTGTCAACTATAATCGGGCTGTGCGCTGCCGGAGGGGCCTCGGCGGCTCGACGCTCTGCCCGACGTCGCGTCGGGCGGACACAGCGCGCCGGGCGTCTCCGGGCCGGCGGGCTCACGTGTCCCGCGGGTAGCGCGCAACCTCCGAGTGTGATCCGAAATCGTAGTCGGGCCGATCGTCGACCGTCCCCCACGCGATCTCGCTTCCCGGGCGCGCGAAGAGCGGCAGGCTGAAGTAGTCGTACGTCTCGCGGTGCCAGCGGCCGCCGTCGAGCACGTGTTCGTCGAGCAGATGCGTCCATCGGCCTTCGGGCAGATAGAACGAGACATCGCCGTCGGGCGAGAGGACGGGCGCGACGAGGATCGCGTCGCCGAGCATGTACTGCCGATCCAGGTGGTCGCACGCCGGGTCGGCGGGGAACTCCATGATCATGGGCCGCATCACCGGCACGCCGGTCTCGTGCGCCTCAACCGCCTTCGCGTGGATGTAGGGCATGAGGCGGCACTTGAGCTTCGTGAAGAAGCGCAGGACGTCGACGGCCTCGTCGTCGAAGAGCCAGGGAACGCGGTAGGAGCCCGATCCGTGGAGCCGGCTGTGCGAAGAGAGCAGGCCGAACGCGCACCACCGCTTGTAGATGTCCGGCGGAGCGGTGTCCTCGAACCCGCCCATGTCGTGGCTCCAGAAGGCGATCCCGCTCTGCGCCGCCGACAGCCCGCCGCGAAGCGTCTCCGCCATCGACTCGTAGGTCGCCGTGCTGTCGCCGCCCCAGTGGACCGGGAATTGTTGTCCGCCCACGCTCGCCGATCGCGCGAAGAGGCACGCCTCGCCGGTGCCTCGCTTGTCCTCGAGCACCTCGAAGACCGCGCGGTTGTAGAGCACGGCGTAGTAGTTGTGCATCCGCACCGGATCCGAGCCGTCGTGGTAGACGACGTCGGTGGGAACGCGCTCGCCGAAATCGGTCTTGAACGCATCCACGCCCTCGTCGATGAGCGCGGCGAGCTTGTCCTGGTACCATCGGTACGCCTCGGGATTCGTGAAGTCGACGAGCGCCATGCCGGCCTGCCACTCGTCCCACTGCCAGACGTCGCCGTTCGGTCGCCGCAGGAGGTACCCGTTTGCCCGGCCCTCCTCGAACAGGTACGACCGCCCGGCGATGTACGGGTTGATCCAGACGCACGCCTTCAGCCCCTTCGCGTGCAGGCGTTCGAGCATTCCGGGCGGGTCGGGGAAGACCGCGGGGTCCCAGACGAAGTCGCACCAGTGGAACTCGCGCATCCAGAAGCAGTCGTAGTGGAAGACCGACAACGGGATGTCGCGGTCGGCCATCCCGTCCACGAAGCTCGTGACCGTCGCTTCGTCGTACTCGGTCGTGAACGAGGTGGTCAGCCAGAGCCCGAACGACCACGCCGGCGGCAGCGCCGGTCGGCCCGTCAGCGCGGTGTAGCGCCGCAGGACGTCCTTCTGCGCAGGCCCGTCTATGACGAAGTACTCGAGCTCCTCGCCCGGAACGGCGAACTGCACGCGCTCGACCTTTTCGCTCGCGACCTCGAACGACACGGGACCGGAGTCGTTGACGAGCACGCCGTACCCGCGGTTCGTCAGGTAGAACGGGATGCTCTTGTACGCGAACTGGCTCGCGGTCCCCCCGTCCTCGTTCCACGTCTCGACGACCTGGCCGTTCTTCACGAACGCGGTGAACCGCTCGCCGAGCCCGTAGACGCACTCGCCTACGCCGAGCGAGAGCTCCTGGTAGGTGAAGCATCGCCCGTCGTCCATGTCGATGTGGCCAAGGCTCTTCGCTCCGCCGCCGGTCAGGCGTCGGGCGGTGGCGCCGCTCGTGAACTCGAGCGACCACGGCGCGCCGCGTTCCACGCGCGCGGTGAGCGTGCCGCTCGTGAGCTCCGCACCGTTCTCCCCGGCGTTCACGGCCGGCCTGGCGCCCGCGTCAACGACCAGATCAAAGTGCGGACCCCGATCCACGCGCCCGGCGTGGCGCACGATGCGCACGCCTATGATCCCCTCCGCCGGTGACCACAGCGTGATCGTGAACGCCGCGACGTTGAGCGTGTCGCCGCGCCGCTCGATCCTCCTCGCCGGCGCGAAGACGGTGAGCGCGGTGCCGCCGTCCTCCGGTCGACCCGCGCGTCCCTGCGCCCCGTCCGCCGGCTCGTTCGCCGCCTCGAGGCTGCGCGCCTCGGCGGCGAAGGTGGCCGTGAGGTCTTCCCGCATGCGCCAGAAACCTTCGGTGAACTTCATGCGCGCAGTGTAGCAGAAGCGGCCCGGTCGCACAAAAACGGCCGCCCTTTCGGGCGGCCGCGCAACCGGTGCCTTATCGCTCGAAGCGGGGTATTTCGCTACTGAAGTACCGCTTCGCCCTCGATCGTGTAGGTGCCCCAGCTGACCACGGGGACGATTGACGACAGGAGCATGTCGACCAGGCTCGCACCGTAGCCGAGCTTGAGGTCGCGAACCGCGTTGGCGCCCATGGTGTTGAGCTGCGGTTCGAGGTCGGTATCGATGGT
>CAZICD010000094.1:0-9567 GCA_964537725.1 uncultured Spirochaetaceae bacterium
AGGAGGCGCTTGCGATCGACCCGGACCACCCGGAGGCGCTGCTCGTCGGCGCCCAGCTTGAAAAGGCCCCGGCCAGATAGTACTTTGCAGCAAGCGAGCCCACCATGAAGCTGAAGAACCCCAGGCAGATCGAACGCATCCGGGACTCCGGATTGATCCTCGCGAACACGCTCCGCGAGCTCGGCGAGATGGTCGAGCCCGGCCTCCCGCTCGTCGAGCTCGATACGAAGTGCAGATCGCTGCTCGATGCCGCCGGCGCGCGCCCCGCCTTTCTCGGCTACATGGGGTTTCCCTCGTCGGTGTGCGTTTCGGTAAACGAGGCGGTCATCCACGGCATCCCCACGAAGCGCAGGTTGCAGGAGGGTGACGTCGTGAGCCTCGATCTGGGTGTGGACCTGGAAGGATTCATCAGCGACTCCGCGGCGACCTTTCGGGTCGGGACCGTGAGCGATGAAGTCGATCGCTTACTTCGCGTCACCCAGGAAGCGCTCTGGAAGGGCATACGGGCGGCGCGGCCGGGCGGACGCGTCCACGACATCTCCGCGGCGGTCGCCGAGCACGTCGAGCCGTACGGCTACGGGATCGTTCGACCGTACTGCGGACACGGCGTCGGGTTCGCGGTGCACGAGGAACCCCAGGTCCCCAACTACGTGTCGCGGGGACCGAATCCGCGGCTGAAGCCGGGCATGGTGCTCGCCATCGAGCCGATGATCAACCTGGGCGGTGACGAGGTCGACGTCCTCGACGACGACTGGACCGTCGTCACCGAGGACGGATCGGTTTCGGCCCACTACGAGCACACGATCGCGATCCTCGAAGACGGGGTCCAGGTGCTCACGTACTTCGACGAGACGGTGGAGGTCTCATGACGAACAGCCACAATCGACGCCCCGGCCCCTGGGCATTCCTGAGTATGGCGCTCTCGACGGTTGCGATCGCCCTCGTGGCGACGCTCCTGCTCGGCGCGTGCTCGACCGGAGAGCCGGGTATCGTCCGCGGTGAGGGCTCGGCGCCGCCGCCGACGACGACCGAGGGCCTGCGCAGCCTGCAGAGCTCGTTTCGCGCGATCGCCGAATCGGCGCGCCCGAGCGTCGTTCGGCTCGACGTGAGCGCGCGGATGACCGCTCCCGGCATGATGCCCTTCGACCGCTTCGGCGTGCCCGACGAGGAAGAACCGGAGCAGCGCGAGTTCGAGTCCGAAGGGCTCGGGTCCGGGGTCATCATCAGCCGCGACGGCCGCCGCTACTACGTGCTCACGAACGACCACGTCGTTGGCGAGGCGGACGACATCACCGTCGTGCTCGACGACGGCGGCGAGGTCGAGGCGCGCCTCGAGGGCCGCGACCCGCGCAAGGACCTCGCGATGGTCTCGTTCTCGAGCGCTCGCGAGATCCCGGTCGCGAGGCTGGGCGATTCGGATTCGCTGCGCGTGGGAGACTGGGTCGTGGCGATCGGCAGCCCCTTCGGCTACCAGAACACCGTCACCGCTGGGATTGTCAGCGCGCTCGGACGCTCCGGCGCGATGATCGGCAATATCAGCGACTTCATCCAGACCGACGCCGCGATCAACCGCGGCAACTCCGGTGGCGCGCTCGTGAACCTGGACGGGGATGTGGTCGGGATCAACACCTGGATCACGAGCGAGACCGGCGCGAGCGCGGGACTCGGCTTCGCCATCCCCATCAACAACGCGCTCCGCACCGTGGAGACGCTGCTCACCGGCGAGGACATCGAGTACGGCTGGCTCGGCGTGTCCATCCAGTCGGTCGACCAGATCCAGCAGCGGGCGCTCGAGCTCCCCGACCGCAGGGGCGCGCTCGTCAACTCGGTCTTCGGCGGTTCGCCGGCGGACGAGAACGACATCCTGCCCGGCGACTTCCTCGTTGCGATCGACGGCGATCGCGTGGCAGACTCGGACGAGCTCGTCCTGCGCGTTGGCGAGCTCGAAGTCGGTACCCGGCCGGTGTTCACGCTCTACCGGCTGGGAGAGGAGATCGAGGTGCAGGTCCGGATCGAGGAGCGGGAATCGGACGCGACGATCCGGCAGCAGAACCGGCAGCTCTGGCCCGGCATGAGCGTCTATCCGGTGACCGACGATATCGCCGAGGACCTCGGGTTCTCCGGGCGGGACGGCGTGGTCGTGTCCGGAGTGGATCAGGGATCGCCCGCCGACATCGGAGGGATGATGACCTACGACGTGATCCGGGAGATAAACGGCGAAGCCGTGGAGGGAGCGCTCGACTTCTACGCGATCGTCGCCGACGAAGAGACGCCCGATTGGGAGATCACGGTGATCCGCGACGGCGAAGAAACCCAGCTGACGGTGGTACGGTAATGGGCAAGGAATTCCTCGACGCAGGGCTCGTCCGCAATAACGCGCTCAAACTCGCCAGGCGTATCCACACCGACGGTTTCGTCCCCGACGTGATCTACGTCAGCCTCAGGGGCGGGGCCTACCTGGGCAACGTGATCAGCGAGTACTTCAAGCTCGTCCGACGCGACGAGCGACCCGTGTTCTACGCGGCGGTCGTCGCACGGTCGTATACCGATATCCGGCGCAGCGAGCGGGTAATGGTGGACGGCTGGACCTACAGCCCCGAGTACCTGCGCAGCGGCGACCGCGTCCTGCTCATCGACGACATCTTCGATTCCGGGCACACGATCAACCACCTCGTCGAGATCCTGCTCGAGAAGGGGATCCCGCGCGAGGACATCAAGGTCGCCGTCCACGACTACAAGATTCGCACCTTCGCCGGCGACAAGCTCCCCATTCAGCCCGACTACTGGTGCCGGCGCCACGTCGTGAGCAAGCCCGAAGAGGACATGTGGATCCACTACATGAGCCACGAGCTTGTGGGGCTCACTCCCGAAGAGGTCGCCGCGAAGTACGGCGACGACGCAGAGGTTGCCGCGATCATCGAGTCGATTCTTCCCAAACAGTCGGAGTAGGGACTCCGGGCCGATGCGCTGTCGCGGCGCGGCGCTCGTAGCCCGCCGCACGCCAGGGCGCCGGCGGGGAAGCGTCCGTCGGCGCTCAGACTACTCGCGCACCCACTGGACCGCGCCGTCGTAGGAGAGCGCGCGCCACAGCCCCTGGTTCGTCGTCCCGGCGAAGAAGAGATAGCCGTCGAAGTTCTCGTACGGGTTCCCGTCCGCGGTGGGTACCGGGTAGTCGCTGCGCGCCGTTGATTCGACGTAGAAGGTCTGCACGACCGCCCCGGCGAGCTCGCTTCCCTGGTAGTTCGACCCGTCCGCGACGAGGTCGGGCGACTGCGGCGCCGACTCGTAGGTGATCGTCGAGGTGTCTCCGAGCACCCGATACCCGTAACCGCGCGTGCCGACGACGAGGTTCGTCGTCGTCGCGTCCACGGGAACGAGCGCGAAGTCGGTGAAGGGCAGCGCCGCGTCGTTGCTCGAGCTGACCTCGTGCGTCGGACTCTTATCCCAGCCGGTCGCCGCGTCGAGCGGGCTCGTGTAGATATGGCCGGCGTCGTCGGCGAGCCAGAGCGACGAGGTGTCGGCGTCGTAGATCATGCCCGTGAGGCGGTCGCCCGAGGAGAGGTCCGGAGCCGTCTTCGCGGTGAGGTCGTCGTCTCCGAGGTTCCCGTCGGTATCGACGAGCACGCTCGAGCTCGACATGAACGCGGTGTCCGTACCGTCGCTCACGGCATCGGTCCACGGCGCGTATGGGAAAGGCTCGGCCGGCGCGCTTGATGCCAGCTCCGTGAACGTCGAACCGTCGCTCGTGACGTAGAGCGCGTAGTCGTTGGGCTCGCTCGACTCCTGGACGGAGACAACGAGCCATACATCGGTGGTGTCGTTCACCACGAAGATGTCCACGATGCTCGCAACGGTGTCGTCGCCGACGCTTCCCGTGTCCCCGGTCTCGAGCAGCGGCGTGTCGGCCATCTCCAGCGTGCTCGGGTTGACCGCGTAGACCCCTTCGCCGTCGTTGCCCGTGTAAAGCGCGTAGACGCGCACGCCGGAACCGAGGTCGGCGCTCACCACCGCGTTCGTCGTCCCCGGCCCATCGATCGCGCTCCACTGCGCGAGATCCCCGCCTTCGTAGTCGGGGTCGTTGACGTCGCGGGCGTAGAGCGCGCCGGCGGCGATGAAGTACGTGCCCCCGGCTTCGGTCATGGCGGCCACGTTGAGGTCCTCGTCGAGCCCTCGCTCGTCGTCGAGGATCTTTCGCTCGCGCTCGACGCTCGCGAAGATGCCTACCGGGTTCTGCGAACAGGCTCCGGCGAGGAGGATCAGGGCGAGCGCCGCAGCCGCGACGCGCAGGATTGTCTGGATTCGCATAGGTCCCTCTAGAAGTGGTAGAGCGCCGAAAGCGTGAGCTCGAGGAAGTTCCCCAGTCGGGTTTCGGCCGAGCCGGCGACGCTGCGATCGGTATAGATCTGCGGAATGAACCAGTAGGACAGGTTGGCGCCGAACGCCCACTGGGTGCTGTAGTTCCAGAAGAACGACCCGCCGCCCTTCACGAACGGGTCGATCTTAAGCAGGTCGTCGAGCCGTGCGAAGCTCATCCCCAGCCCGAGCGTAACCGGAAACTCGAAGGGATACGCGCTGAAGACGTAGCTCGCCTTCGCGGCGATAGGCACGAGAAAGAGCGGCCGCCGGTTGGGGGTGAACGAGAAGCTCCCGCCGACCTCCAGTCCGAGCTTGAACTCGTTGGTAATATAGCTGCCCCATTCGAGCGAGCCCGCACCGCCGACCGTCAGATTGCTCGACGCGATGCCGTCGGGTCCGCCGGCGAAGAAGAGCGGAAAGAAGGTGCCAAGGTTGATGGCGAGCGTCTGGTCGCCCAGCGAGTACGAGGGGACGAAGATCTCCTCTTCGCCGGGGCCCTCGTCCGGGGATTCCTGTGCTGACAGGCCGACCGCCGTCACGAGGAACAGTGCGAGTACGACTCGCCTCAATCGTGGTTGTCTCATAGTCAGGTAGAAGGTAGCACGCGGGGTGCCTCTGCATCAATCTCGCCGCGGAATCCACGGGTGACAATGCCGGTCGTTCGTGGTACACAGAAGCCGATGGCAGGACAGCTTCTCGACGGCAAGGCAATCTCACAGTCGTTGCGTGCCGATATCGCGGCGGCGGCCGCGGCGGCCACGCGAGCCGGATCTCAGCCGGGTCTGGCCACGGTGCTCGTGGGCGAGCATCCGGCGAGCCTCTCCTACATCCGCGGCAAGCAGAAGGCGTGCGCAACGGCCGGCATCTTCGCGGAGGACGTGCGTTTTCCGGCGGACACGGACGAGGACGAGCTCGTCGGCGCGATCGGCGAGCTCAATCGGCGTGACGATATCCACGGCATCCTCGTCCAGCAGCCGCTGCCGTCGCATCTCGACGAGACGCGGGTGGTCGCCGCGATCGACCCCGGCAAGGACGTGGACGGCTTCCACCCGGTCAACCTGGGACGCCTCATGCGCGGCGAGCCGGGGTTCGTTCCGTGCACACCCTTCGGCATCGTGAAGATGCTCGCTACGGCCGGCGTGGACACCTCCGGCGCGAACGTGGTCATCGTGGGACGAAGCCTGCTCGTTGGTAAGCCGCTCGCCTCGCTGCTCATGCAGAAGAGCCCCACGGGCAACGCGACGGTGACCGTCTGTCACAGCCGCACGCGCGAGCTCGCGGAGGTCACGGCGAAGGCGGATATCCTCGTCGCGGCGATGGGGCAACCGGCATTCATCACCGCGGATATGGTCCGCGACGGCGCGGTCGTCGTGGACGTGGGCATCAACCGGGTAGACGACGCCTCGCGCAAGCGCGGCTACCGGCTCGTCGGTGACGTGGACTTCGACGCGGTATCCGAGAAGGCCTCGCTCATCACGCCGGTACCGGGCGGGGTGGGACCGCTCACCGTGACGATGCTGCTCTACAACACCGTCCAGTCCGCGCGCGGCCTCTCGTCGCTCGACGACCTCGTAACCTAAGGAGCACCCGTGAACCGAGTTGCACGCATCGACGACCGCATCCGCATCAGGCGCGTCCTCGCGAGCGTTTCGGACAAGAGCGAACTCGACACGCTCGTCCCGGCGCTCGCCGCCCTGGACGATCTCGTGATCTATTCGACCGGCGGCACGCACGGACGCATCGCAGAGCTCCTCGGCGAGCGCGCGGCCGGCCGCCTGAAGCAGGTCAGCGCGTACACCGGTCAGCCGGAGATGCAGGGCGGGCTCGTGAAGACACTCGACTTCCGGATCTACCTGGGGCTTCTGAGCGAGCCGTACAACGCGGCGCACGACGCGGACCGCGAGCGTCTCGACGCAGACCTCATCGACATGGTCGTGGTCAACCTCTATCCGTTTCGAAGCGTCGCCTCCCGCTCGGGCTCGGACGCCGAGGACGCGCGCAGCAATATCGACATAGGCGGGCCGTGCATGTTGCGCGCGGCGGCAAAGAGCTATCTGCGCGTCGTGCCCGTCTGCGACCCCACCGACTACGCGACCATCGCCGACGAGCTCGCCGGGAACGAGGGCACGATCGGCCTCGAGACGCGCTACCGCCTCGCGCAGAAGGCGTTCGGTCACACCGCGCAGTACGACACCGCGATCGCGGAGTACCTCGCCGAGCGCTCCTTCGCGCAGGCGACCGCCCCGTACGAGCTCACGACCGGAGGCGCCGAATGAGCAACCGCGCGATCTACCGGAATATCAACGCCGACAACTTCCCGCGTCGGCTCGAGATCACCTTTGCCGACGAACAGATGCGCCAGACGCTCTTCTACGAGAAGGTCACGTGGACGATCGGCGGCGAGGACCGCGGGCTGCGCTACGGCGAGAACCCCGACCAGCAGGCCTCGCTCTACCGGCTCGTCAACGGCAACCTCTGCCTCGGCGAGGTCGAGTGCATCCGCTCGGGTCTCCACCTCGCGAGCGACATCGAACTGCTGCAGAGCGGCAAGCACCCGGGGAAGATCAACATCACCGACGCCGACGCCGCGCTGAACGTCCTTCGCTACCTCACCGACCGGCCGGCGACGGTCATCATCAAGCACAACAACCCCTGCGGCGTCGCCGTCGCGGAAACGCTCGAGGAGAGCTACCGCAAGGCGTACTACGCCGACCGCGTCGCCGCCTTCGGAGGGGCGGTGGCGGTCAACCGGGAGCTCGACCTCGCGACAGCCGAGCAGATCGCATCCTCGTATTCGGAGGTCGTCGTCGCACCCGGCTACGCGCCCGGCACGGTGGAACGCCTGTCGAACCGCAAGAACCTGCGGATCATGGAGATCGGCAACATGGATCGCCTGCGCGAGTTCGTCGGGGCGGACGTGGTCGAGTTCAAGAGCCTCATCGACGGCGGGCTCGTGGTGCAGTGGTCGCAGACCCCGCGGGTCGCCACCCCGGCGGATTTCGTACCGGCGAGCGTCGAACGCAAGGGGACGGTCCACGAGATCGCGCGGACCCCGACCGAAGGCGAGCTCGCCGACATGTACTTCGGATGGATGGTCGAGTTCGGCGTGACGAGCAACTCGGTGCTCTACGTGAAGGACGGGGTGACCGTGGGCATCGGCACCGGCGAACAGGACCGCGTGGGCGTCGCGGAGATCGCGCGCGACAAGGCGTACCGCAAGCACGCCGATCGGCTCGCGTGGGAGCGCCACGAGACCGCGTACCGGGACATCGAGGGCAGCGATCGCGGGGAGGAGATCTGGAAGGAGACGCTCTCCGCGCGCGGAGGGCTCGCGGGCAGCACGATGATATCCGACGCCTTCTTTCCCTTCCGCGACGGAGTCGACGTGGGGCTGCGCGAGGGAATCACCGCGGTCGTCCAGCCGGGCGGGAGCCTGCGCGACCACGAGGTGATCGACGCGTGCAACGAGGCCGGAGCAACGATGGTGTTCACCGGTCAGCGCTCGTTCAGGCACTGAGTGTTTACGACGACTCGCGGCGCGGCTATTATCTAGGGTGCACGCCGGGCTCAGCCGGGGTGCAGAAGAGGGAATGCGCGAATGAGTGACAACAGGGAGATCGTGCCGACGAAGACCCTCGTCAGACAGGGGACCACCGGCGTGGGAGGACTCGTGGGAGGCGGCGCGCTGCTGATCCTCGGGTCGCTCGGCGGCCCGTGGGCCTACATCATCGGCGGGCTCGTCACCGTTGCCGGTGCGGGCGTCGCCGCGGCGAGCAAGGAGGACCGGCTCGCCGGCGGTATCGTCGCGGGGGCCGGCGCGCTCACGATCGTGAGCGGGCTGGGCCTGGGACTCGGCGGCGCGCTGCTCACGCTCGGCGGAATCGGCCTGCTCGCGGTCGGCGGAATCGGTCTCTACAAGTTCATCAAGGGGCTGCGAAGCCGGCGGTAGGCGCTAGAGCCCCGCAAAACCCGTCAAACCCGAGCTGCCTCTCTCCGACACTAGAGGGAGAAGGCATTGCGGTGAAGACGAGTCATCACGAATACACCCACATTCGGGGCGCGCGTCGCCTCAGCGCGCGTCTCGCGAGCCTGCTGCTGCTCGGCGCGCTGCTCACGGCACCCGCGGTCGGTCAGACGCGCGCGGTGGAACCGCCTCCCCCCCGAGAGGCCGATTTCGACACGATTTCCTCCTGGATCGGCTCCAATCCGACGCATACCGCGGTAGCGGATCAGCTCGATCGGCTGATCGAGAGCGCCGCGACTATGGACGAGGCGAGGCGCATCGCAGGCGAGGTTCTGCCGGGAGTGCTCCGCGACGACGTCCTCGCCGGGGCTGCGGCAGATCTGGCCAGGCTCACGATGACCGCGCGCGACTACCGGACCGCCTCGGAGCTCGCCGAGACCGCGTACATCGCAAGCGGCGGCGAAGACCTCGCGAGCCTCTTCCTCCAGGCGCAGGCGCTGCTGCAGACCGGCGAGATCGCCGCTTCCGAGCAACGGGCGCGTATCGTCGTCGGACGTACCGACGACTACGAGCTCAAGCGGCGCGCCTACGCGCTCGTCGCGCGCGCGATGCACGCGGACGGACGATCGGCCGAAGCCGAACGCCTGCTCGCGACGCTCGCCGAGCTCGACGACCCCGCACTCGTGGAGCCGGACACGCTGCTCCTGCAGAGCGCGGTGCGTGCGCACGCCGGCGAGTCGGGTGAAGGACCGATCGAGCAGCTCGAGCGGCTCCATCCGCAGAGCGTCGCGATGCGTCTCGTGCGGGGAGACCTCGTCGAGCAGGCGCCGCTTCCCTCGGCGCTGATCGCGACGCTTCCGCAGAGCGCGGTGCCCGGCGCAGATGCAGGCGTGCGCGCGCCGGCATCCGAGGCCGCAGGTGCGGGCCGGGAAGCCGAGCCCGCCGCAGACGCGCTTCCTACGCGCAGCGAGGCACCGTCGGTCAGCGCGATTCAGGTCGGCTCGTTCTCGGATCCCGACAACGCTCGTCATCTCGCCGACGACCTTCGCGAGCTCGGGCTCGACGTCGCCGTGGAGACGGTCGAGCGAGACGAGGCCTCGCTCGAGCTCGTCCTCGTCACCGTGCCCGAAAGCACCAGCGCCTCTGCATCTCGTGTACTTGCCGTGCTGCGGGAGGCAGGCTACGACGGATTCCTGATCTACTGAGCCGCGGGGACGCGCCTACGACTCCCCATCGCCGGCCGCATC
>CAZICD010000094.1:9667-16903 GCA_964537725.1 uncultured Spirochaetaceae bacterium
CATCGCCGGCCGCATCCTCGTCGTCGAGTACTTCGATCTGTTCGAGAACGAGCTCCACGTCCCCCGTCTCGTCGAACCCGGCGATCCCGATCTCCCCGGGCGCGAGCTCGAGTCTGCGTACGATTCTGTCGGCTTCGCGACTCTCGTCGTAGACCGCCCGGTAGTTGCGGTGATCGGTCGGCAGGCGATTCTCGTCGACGAACTTCATGGAGAGGACGAGGTCGTCTCCCAGCTCGTAGAGCGCGTACCCGCCGAGCCGTCGGTCGCTGCCCTCGCGATAGGTGAACTGCGGGTCGCTGAAGAAGATCTCCACGCCGCTGTCCGAGCGGTAGAGCCCGCTCAGGTCGATCGGTGAGAGCTGGACGCGCTCGTCGCTCTCCAGGACGGCCGCCTGAAGCGAGCCGGTGAGCCGCTCGTAGGTGCCGTCGAGCCCGTCCGACCCCTGCATCGAGACCGTGATCTCGTTCAGGTCTCCTACCGAGACGTTCACGAGCTTCTTCACCGTGCGGATGCTCTCGTTCGTGACGAACAGCGACACCCCCCGACCGTAGACCGTCTTGGTCGAGTTGTCCCAGATGAACGACTGCTGCAGATAGCCGCTGTGGAATACGATGGTGCGGTCGCGCGGGCCGAAGAACGCCATCTGGATCTCGCCGGCACCCGAGGAGCGGTACCACGGGCCGGAGAGGAACTGCTCGAACGCCTCCTCGTCACCGGCGAAGAGGTCGCGCAGCCGGCTGTCCTCTATCGCCTCTCCGGAGATCGATTCCACCCGCCCGGGTACGTACCGACGCGACGCATAGTCCCAGAAGTACGTCGTCTGCACGGTGTCGAACGTATTCTCCGACTCGAGATCCCGGCGTTCGGCGATGATGGGGAAGCTCGGCGCGCTCACCGTCTCCATCGCCTCGTAGGCCTCCGATCGGGGCACTTCCTCGACTTCGATCGTCACGTCGGCGGCGATCGACAGGATGGGCGCGAAGGAGAGCCCGAGACCCAGCGCGTCGTTCGTCCGCCGGAAGACGTCGAGGGTCTGCTCGCCGTCGTTGTTGATACCGAATGCGACGAGCTCCTGCTCGTGGTCGCCGATCAGGTCGTCGGTGTAGACCGAGAAGCTGCGTACGCTCGTCGCGGCGGTCACGCCCTCCCACGCACGAATCCAGCTGTTGCGGATCGGGTCGAAGCTCACGACGAGCAGCCGGATGAGGTCGTCGGGGTCGTCGCGGCGCTTGAAGACGATGATCTGCTCGTCGGTCTCGTCGAGGTCCAGGTTGGCGGTGATCGCCTGAGACGGGATGTACTCCGAGGGCAGGCGAACCTTCAGCTCCGGGCCCGAGTCGCGGTTCTCTTCGGGGCGCTCGCTCGCGGTCTCCGCCGCGAGGACGATGCCGTTGCCGCCGCGCGGCGTCACGACCCGCCCTGGTTCCTCGAGCTCGCTGCGCCGCGCCGGCTCGCCGCAGGAGGCGAGCGCCAGCACGAGCACGAACACGGCGGCGATCGGCAGGGAGGCGATTCGCATGCCCGTAGTATCCTAAATCGGCCTGCGAATGAACAGCCGCTTTGACAATCGGATGGCGTTCGTGCAGAATGCCGCATGGAAAGCCGGCCGGTATTCCGCAACCTCTCGCCGCTCGACCATCGCTACTACGAAGCCAACGAAGAGGCGTTCACCGCGCTCGCCGACTGCCTGTCCGAGGAGGCCGCGGTGCGCTACTGCACGCGCGTGGAGGCCGCGCTGCTGCGCCGACACCTCGATCAGCGGCGCCTGCTCGATGCGGATGCGTCAGCTGCGCTCGATCGGCTCGAAGAGCTCGTCACGCCCGAGGCAGTCGCCGAGGAAGAGCGGGCGACGCACCACAACATCCGCGCGCTCGTGCGGGTCATCAAGCGGAATCTCCCGCCGGAGGCGGCCGCGCTCGTACACGTGGGTGCGACGTCGGTCGACGTCCTCGACACCGCGAACGCGCTGCGTTGCCGCGAGGCCACGCTCGCCGTGATCCTCCCGCGACTCGTGCGCCTCGAGCGCGAGCTCATCCAGTTGGCGGACGACCACGCGGAAACGCTTCAGGTAGGACGAACCCACGGCCAGCACGGCGTGCCGATCACCTTCGGGTTCGCGATCGCCGAATACGTCTCGCGGCTCGGCAAGAGTATCGAGGAGATAGCCGTTCGCGCGCAACAGCTTCGCGGCAAGCTCGCCGGGGCGGTGGGCGCGTACAACAGCCTCTCGCTCGTCACGCCCGACCCGGTAGCCTTCGAGCGCGAGACGCTCGCCTCGCTCGGCCTGCTGCCGAGCGACCACTCGACGCAGATGGTCGAGCCCGAGCACCTGCTGCGCTTGCTGCTCGAGCTCAACGTCGCCTTCGGCATCATCGCGAACCTCGCCGACGACCTGCGTCATCTCCAGCGCACGGAAATCGACGAGCTGCGCGAGCTGTTCACGAGCTCGCAGGTCGGCTCGTCGACGATGCCGCAGAAGCGCAACCCCTGGAACTCCGAGCACGTGAAGAGCCTCTGGAAGGCGTTCGCGCCGCGGGTGATGACGTTCTACATGGACCAGATCTCCGAGCATCAGCGCGACCTGACCAATTCGGCCTCAGGACGGTTCGTCGTCGACTACTTCGCCGGTTTTCTCGCAGCCATAGAACGGATGACGAAGGTCGTCACGACGCTGCACGTCGACGCGGAGCGGATGCGCGGAAACGTCACGATGACCGGCGACCTCGTGCTCGCCGAGGCCGCCTACACGCTGCTCGCGACCACCGGCAGGGCCGACGCCCACGAAGACCTGCGCAAGGCCACCATGCACGCGCGCGAGGAGAACCGCCCCATGGCGGCGGTCCTGCGCGAGAACGCGGCGCTGTGGGGCGACCTCAGCGCGGCGCTCGAGCGCGTCGGCCTCGACCCCGACACGTTCTTCGACGACCCGTCGCACTACACCGGCCGAGCAGCCGACGAGGCTCGACGGCTGGCGATCGAATACACCGAACGCATGAACAAGGTCACGGAGGTACTGCACCAATGACGCTCGAAGAGACCCTCAGCTACGACGACGTGCTGCTCCTGCCGTCGTACTCGGACTTTCTTCCGGGAGATGCCGATGTACGCACGCGGCTCGTCGGCGACATCACACTGAACATACCGATCGTCTCCGCCGCGATGGACACGGTCACCGAAGACCGCCTCGCGATTGCGCTCGCGCTCGAGGGCGGTGTCGGCGTGATCCACCGCAACATGTCACCCGAGGTGCAGGCGCAGCACGTCGCCGCGGTGAAGCGCTTCCTCAACCTGGTGATCGAGAACCCCGTGACAGTCGATTCGCGCCAGACGATCGAAGAGGTCGCAGACATCATGACCCGGCTGCGCATCAGCGGACTGCCGGTGGTCGACGGCGACCGGCTCGTGGGCATCATCACGAGCCGCGACATGCGCTTCTGCACCGACTACTCCATGCACGTCAGCGAGGTCATGACCCCGGATCCGATCGTCGAGATCGGCACGCCCGATTACGCGAGCGCGCAGGAGAAGTTCAACGCGCACAAGATCGAGAAGCTCCCGGTCGTCGACAAGGACGGGCATCTGACCGGGCTGATCACCGTGAAGGACATCGAGAAGCACAACAACTATCCCTTTGCCGCGATCGACTCGCACGGGCGGCTCGTCGTGGGGGCGGCCGTGAGCCCGACCGACATCGACACGCGGATGACCGCGCTCGTCAACGCTCGCGTCGACTTCGTCGTCCTCGACACCGCGCACGGGGACTCGAAGAACGTCGCCGACGCCGTTCGACACATCAAGCGGACCTACCCGGTTCCGGTGATCGGCGGGAATATCGCGACGCGCGAGGGCGCGCGGAGGTTGATCGAGGCCGGAGCCGATGCGATCAAGGTCGGCGTGGGCCCCGGTTCCATCTGCACGACCCGGGTCGTCGCCGGAATCGGCGTTCCCCAGTTCTCCGCCGTGCTCTGGGCCGCCGAAGAAGCCGCGAAGCACGACATTCCGGTCATCGCCGACGGCGGGATCAAGTTCTCCGGCGACATCACGAAGGCGGTCGCCGCCGGCGCGAACGCCGTGATGATCGGCAACCTCTTCGCCGGCCTGAAGGAATCGCCGGGACGCGAGATCATCTACGAGGGGCGCATCTTCAAGGCGTACCGCGGGATGGGGTCGCTCGGCGCGATCAAGGCCGGCAGCGGCGACCGCTATCAGATAGGCGAGAACGAGGCGCCGGTGCCCGAGGGCGTCGAGGGGCGCGTGCCGTACAAGGGCGAGCTGCAACCGTTCGTGCACCAGCTCGTGACCGGGCTGCGCAAGGGCATGGGCTACTGCGGCTGCAGGACGATCGACGAAATGCGGGCCTACCGCAATTTCGTCAAGATCTCGCCGGCCGGGCTCAAGGAGGGCCACGTTCACGACGTGTCGGTGACCCAGGAGCCGCCCAACTATTCGCGGTAGGATCGATTCATGAACGTCGTCGTCATAGGCGCCCAGTGGGGCGACGAAGGGAAGGGGAAGATCGTCGACTTCCTGGCCGAGCGGGCAGATGTCGTCGTCCGCTACTCCGGGGGTGCAAACGCGGGCCACACGATCGTCACCGGCGACGAGACGTACAAGCTGCACCTCGTGCCCTCCGGCATCCTCTACGCCGGCGCGACCGTCGCACTGGGTACGGGGATGGTCATCGACCTCGAGGCGCTCTTCGAGGAGCTCGATACGCTCACGCGGCAGGGCGTGGACTGGCACGGGCGCGTGCTCGTCTCCGACCGCGCGCATCTCGTCCTTCCGTCGTACCGGGCGATCGACCGGCAGCACGACCGCGACCGCGCGCAGCCGCTCGGCACGACCGGCCGCGGGATCGGGGTGGCCTACGCGATGAAGGCCTCCCGGGACGGCATACGCGTGGGCGACATCGACGAAGAGCGGGCGCTCGCCGGTCTGGAGGCGGAGTCGCGGGCGTACCTGGAGACGCACGCGGGGCGGCTGCGCCCCATGGTAGTCGATCTCGTCGAGTTCATGACGCACATCGGCCCGGACGACCACATCGTCTTCGAGGGAGCGCAGGGCGCCCTGCTCGACCTGGACCAGGGCACGTATCCCTACGTCTCCTCCGGCTACTCGGCCGCCGCCGGGGCGAGCCTCGGCGGCGGGATCGGTCCCCGCGCCGTCGACCGGGTCCTCGGCGTCTTCAAGGCGTACTCCACGCGAGTAGGCAACGGCCCGTTTCCCAGCGAGTTTCGCGCGGCCGACGAATCGGGCCTCGAGGAGCTCGTCCGCGAGACCGGCCGCGAGTACGGGGTCACTACCGGTCGACCCCGGCGCTGCGGCTACCTCGACCTCGTCGCGCTGAAGTACATCGCGCACGCAAACGGCCTCGACGGGCTCGCGCTGACGCACCTCGACGTCTACGACTCGCTCCACGAGGTCAAGGTGTGCGTCGCTTACGAGAGCGACGACGGGGTCCTCGACACCTTCCCCGCATCGGCGTACCTGCTCGATCGCTGCCGCCCGGTCACGAAGAGCCTGCCGGGGTGGGGCGAGCCGATCGGCGACGCCCGCTCGTTCGACGAGCTGCCGGAACGCGCGAGAGAGTACATCGGCTTCATCGAGCGCTTTGTGGGCGTGCCCGTGGACATCGTGGGCGTCGGCTACGAGCGTGAGCAGACCATCGTGAGGAACGACCCGTGGACGCAATCGTAGTACTCGACTTCGGCGGGCAGACCGCCCAGCTCATCGGCCGCCGCATCCGCGATCTGGGCGTGTACAGCGAGATCCTGCCCGGCACGACCCCGTTTTCCGAGGTGACGGCGCTTCCCGGACTCGACGTCCGCGGTATCGTGCTCTCGGGGTCTCCGGCGAGCGTGCACGAGGTCGACGCACCCGCCCCCGATCCCGCGCTCTTCGACTCGCAGCTTCCCATCCTCGGCATCTGCTACGGACTGCAGCAGATGGTGCACAACGCCGGCGGGCGGGTCGCACGCGCGACCGCGCGCGAGTACGGCCGCGCGGCGGTGCGCTACACCTCCGACCACCCGCTCTTCGCCTCCGTACCCGAGGGTTTCACGAGCTGGATGAGCCACGGCGATCACGTCGTGGACGTGCCCGCTGATGCTCGCGTCGTCGCAGAGAGCGAGCACGGCGTTCCGGCGGCGATCGCGTTCGGAGCCGATCGGGTGGGTATCCAGTTCCACCCCGAGGTCACGCACTGCGAGTACGGCGACCGGATACTCGAGAACTTCGCCGTCGCGATCGCGGGCGCCGCGCGGGGCTGGTCGCTCGAAGGCTACATCGACGAGGCATCCGAGCGCATCCGGGCCACCGTCGCCGACGAGCCGGTGCTGCTGCTCATCTCCGGCGGCGTCGATTCGACCGTCGTGGGGGCGCTGCTTTTGCACGCGCTCGACCCCGAGCAGGTCCACCTCATGTACGTCGACACCGGGCTGATGCGCAAGGGCGAGAGCGACGAGGTCGCCGCCTCGCTGCGGCGACTCGGCGCGAAGCACCTGGATCTCATCGACGCCGGGGACGAGTTCCTCTCGGCGCTCGCCGGGGTGGACGACCCGGAGCGCAAGCGCGAGATCATCGGCGACCTGTTCATCACCGTGCAGCAGCGCGAGATCGCCCGGAGGATCGCCGGCGACTACTTCCTCGCGCAGGGCACGCTCTACACCGACATGATCGAATCCGGCGCAGGCGTGGGAACGTACGCGCACGTGATCAAGAGCCACCACAACGTGCGCAGCCCGCTCGTGGCTGCGAAGCGCGAGGAGGGCCGCGTCGTAGAGCCGCTCTCGCGGCTCTACAAGGACGAGGTCCGCAAGCTTGGCGCGCTCCTCGGCGTCGCGCCGGAGGTCATCGGGCGTCACCCGTTTCCGGGGCCCGGCCTCGCCGTGCGTATCCTCGGCGAGGTCACGGCCGAGAAGTGCCGCATCCTGCGCGAGGCCGACGCCATCTACATGGACGAGCTGCGCACGCGCGGGCTCTACGACGAGATCTGGCAGGCGTTCAGCGTGCTGCTGCCCATCCGTTCGGTCGGGGTCACGGGGGATACGCGCCACTACGGCTACGTCCTCGCGCTGCGCGCCGTGCACTCGTCCGACGGCATGACCGCAGACGTCTATCCCTTCAACGCCGACGACCTGCTCGCGATCAGCGCGCGGATCACCAACCGCGTGCCCGAAGTGGGAAGGGTCGTCTACGACGTGTCGAGCAAGCCGCCGGCCACGATTGAGTGGGAAT
>CAZICD010000095.1:0-16383 GCA_964537725.1 uncultured Spirochaetaceae bacterium
CCGCTGAAGATGAGATGGTGAAGAAGGTTCGTAACTTCATCGACAAGGAAGAGTCGAAGGCGCTCGCGCGGTACTCCCCCAAGGAAATCGCCGAGATGCTCGACCAGATCGGCGGTGCTGACAAGTTCAACACCGGTGAGATCGAGAAGTCGATGGTCAACATGTACGGCCACCTCCAGGGTCACATCCAGCGCGGGATGAACGACCTGGAGAACGAGACGAACTCGCTGCTGCGGCAGAAGACCGACGTCGGCGCGTTCATCCGCGGCGAGAACGCCTACTCGATCGTGAAGTGCGCGTTCAAAGACAACCTCCAGAAGCCGAAGAACGTCAACGACGTCAAGCTGTCCGTGAACATCCTCGACAGCGAGCTCATCAGCCCCATCTTCCAGTATCAGGTCACCGTCGAGTTCCTCATCAAGGACCAGATCTCCAAGACGATCACGAACCTGATCGAGCAGGAAGTGGAGCGCTACCAGGACGAGCTCGTGGACGAGGGCAAGGACGAGCTGACCGACAGCGAAATGATCTTCGAGAAGATCAAGCGCGTCCCGAACTACACCGACGACGACTCGGAGGACGAGAGCTCGAAGCGCTACACCTTCATGGCGAAGGAGCTCGTCGAGAAGATCGAGGGCCTGCGCGCCGAGATCGACCCGAAGGAGTTCGACCCGCTCAACATCCGTGAAAACATCAAGAAGATCATCGACGCGGAGAACATCCGGAACCGCGGCTTCAACACGGCGGTCAACTCGCTGACGTCCATTCTCGACACGTCGAAGATGGGCTACCAGTACATCGAGAACCTCAAGAACGCGCGCGAGCTCGTCGTTCGCGAATACGAGGAACTCGACACGAACAACCTTCCGGACGAGCGCTACCAGATGCGCCTGAAGTACTACGATCAGGAGCAGCTTCTCAAGGAACGCGACGCGTACGACAAGCAGATGGAGGCGTTCAAGAACGAAATCCAGCATGCCTGGGACGTCGTTCAGGGCCTCTACGAGAGCAACAAGAGCGGCATGAAGGTGAACGACTTCGACGACGTCTCCAAGCGCATGCGCGGTCGGATCCGCCGCATGAAGCAGGAGTCGGGCGAGCCGCTGTACGAAGAAGTCGAGAAGACGTGGAACGAGATCATGCGCATCAAGCAGGAGGATACGGACGTCGAGCGTCTCAACAACACGTACCTCTACGAAAAGTCGATGCTCAAGAAGATGCTCAACAAGGCCCAGGAGACGGTCTCTACGGTCTACGGTCATCTCAACCCCAAGGAGCGGGTCGAGGTCGACAAGCGGATCAACTTCCTGCGACGCGAGTTCGAGGAGTTCGACTACCTCATCAACCCGTACCACATTCAGCCGGGCCTGATCCTCGACGTGGACATCACGAGCATCAAGCGCAAGAAGTTCACGCTCAACGGCATGGCGAACGTGCTGAACGAGTTCCTGCACGGTGTATCCAAGGGCTTCCAGGACGCGGCCTTCGCGACCTTCAAGCGCCGACGCAGCACCGTCCGCGAGGACCTCAACCAGAGCTTCGGTTCCACGACTGAAGAGGACATCGTCGCTCGTGATCCGGAGGTCCAGCACTTCAGCGCAACGGACGAAGAAGAGTCGAGTGACGCCGGAGTGAAGGGCAAGGCCGACGTGACGCCGTCGCGGCGTCGGAAGAAGTCTGCCGATGACCTCCAGGAACTCTAGGGTGGTATGGAAAACACACTGAATCTTCTTTCGCGTAGGGCGGGTTTCAACACCGCCCTACGCCACTTCAAGACGGTCAATGCGTTTGCCTCGGACGTCAGCGACGGCTACAACCTCGCTGACGTCATCAACGAGGCGCTCGAGGACGGATCGCTCGAGCGGTACCAGATCCGCTCCATCGTCAACGCGTTGCTGATCGACAAGCTGGGCTACGAAACGGTCTCGCACAATCTGGAGAAGACGGTCGACGACGCCGAGGATATCATCGACGTGTCGCAGAAGTGGGGCAAGGTACACCTCATCCTCTGCTACTACCACCCGCAGGCGGGGCTGTTTGTCATCAACCCGGCGAACCCCGCGCATTGGGAAGGCGTTCTGCCGCTCGTTCAGGACGAGTTCTTTCTCCTGCTCGTGGGGCCGGCTGCGCGCGACATCGACCAGAAGAGCCTCCGCAACGCGGCGAAGGACTTCATGAAAGTGCTCTACGGGCGCAAGGTGAAGGACGACTCGCCGTACCGGGGACCGCGCAAGGTGCTGAATCCGGCTGCGGCGGTACCCAGCTTTGAGGAATCGCAGCCCGCAGCCCAGCCGGCGGCGGCTCCTGCGCCGACCGCGGAGGCGCCCGCCCAGCCGACTACGCAGCGGGGCGGCAGCCGCAAGCGCATCACGCCCAAGTACTCGGTCGTCGTCACCAACGAGCTCTTTCACAACGGGAACGTCGAGGCCTGGAAGAAGATCATCCAGAGCTACAAGACCAAGTATCCCGGTCTGGACGTGCTCGTCTGGTACGAGAGCGAACGCATCAACGACATCAATTCGCTGTTCAAGTGGGGAAAGGTCAAGCACGGTGTCCCCATCATGTTCAGCGTGGCCGGCGACGAGATCAAGGACGTACGGAAGCTGCAGCGCTACCTCTACGAGGGCGCGAGCCCGCGCTTCGAGGCGTTTCTCAAGGGCGGCTACGACCAGGTGCTCGACCTGTTCTGATGCGCCGCGTGTCCGTGTGAAGCACCAGGCCGCCGCCGATCGTCCATAGGAGAGAGGGCATGCAAGAGTATTACTCGTTTTCCAGTACCGAATACCTCAGCGATCCGGAAATCCTGGAGGTCGTGGGCAGCCGCGGCCGTCGCGTCATGGAGCTCGCCTCGCTCGGCGCGCCCATCTCGCCGGGATTCATCGTCACGAACGACACGCTGAACCAGATCGCCGCCGACGAGGCCGGCGTCTTTGAGATGCTCAAGGACCCGCTGTCGGATATGGAGACGATCTTCGAGAAGGAGTTCAACTCCAGCGAGAACCCTCTCCTGATCAAGGTCGTCGAGAGTCCCATGCTCAACATGGTGAATACGTTCTCGACGATCCACAATATCGGCCTGTCGACCCACACGGTCGACGGCTTCGCCGCGTACGTCGGCGAGAAGTTTGCCTACCACGAGTTCGGAAACGTCTTTGCGCATCTCGCGGAGATGGAGCTCCTGACCGAGGACGTGCCGGCGAAGCGGAAGACCGCGCTCGAGAAGGCGAAGAAGGACTTCCACGAGGCGGCCGAGAAGTCTGACAGCAAGAGCGCGGTGCTCGCGACGATCGAGAAGCACGGGAAGGTCTTCCCCGACGAGGTGTTCACCGATTGTTCCGAGCAGCTTCGCTACGTGCTCAAGACGTATCACAAGCTCTTCCAGATCAACCAGAGCTCGACCGATTCGGCGATTCTCATCCAGACCATGGTGTTCGGCAACTTCGGCAAGGACAGCCTCGCCGGCCTGTTCTTCACGCGCGACATCATCACGGGCGAAAGCGGGATCACCGGCGAGTTCTTCGAGGGCTCGTTCGACGATACCGAGAGTCCCGGTAAGCCGATCGGCAAGATCTCCAAGAAGGTCAAGGCCACGCTCGACAGCATTGGCGAGGAGCTCGAGGCGCATTTCAAGGAGATCAGACGCGTCCGGTTCACGATCGAACAGGGCAAGCTCTGGGTCATCGACCAGATCGAGGTGCTCAACAAGAGCGCGCAGGCGGAGCTGAAGACGCTGCTCGACCTGCACAAGAAGAAGGTCATCGACGACAAGTACATCATCGAGACGATCAAGCCCGGCCGGCTGAGCGAGATCCTCCACCCGGCGCTCGACGTGCGCAGCGTCAAGGACGCCGGCAGCCAGACGGGCGGCATCGCCGGTTCGGTGGGCGCCGCGATCGGGCGGGTCTACTTCGAGACCGAAGAGCTGCTCAAGGCGTACCGCATGGCGGTGCAGAAGGACGAGGAGGCGAACTTCATCCTCGCGATGCCGTCCACCTTCGCCGAGGACGTGAAGGCCATCGAGGTCGCAACGGGCGTACTCGCGAGCGAGGGCGGCTACGCCAGCCACGCGCCGGTGGTCGCGCGCAGCCTCGGGAAGGTCGCGCTCGTCTACCCCGAGATCAAGTGGGGCGACAAGCAGATGAAGATCGGGCGCAAGACGATCAAGCAGGGTGACTACATCACCGTGAACGTCCCGTACTACGAGGAGCCGACGATCTACTTCGGCAAGGGCGAGCTCACGAAGCCCAGCCCGGAAGGAAGCGGCCTGCTCGAGTTCCTCGACATCTGCGAGAACCACATCGGCGACGACTTCGACGTGCACTGCAACGGGGACCAGCCGAAAGACGCCGAGCTCGCGAAGAAGTTCCACGCGCACGGGATTGGCCTGTGCCGGACGGAGCACATGTTCTTCGCCGCCGACCGTATCCTGAAGTTCCGGACGATGATCATCGCCGGAAGCCAGGAGGACCGGAAGAAGGCACTCGCGGACCTGAAGAAGTACCAGGTGAAGGACTTCTACGAGCTTCTCAAGATCATGGACGGGCTTCCCGTCACGATCCGGCTGCTCGACGCGCCGCTGCACGAGTTCCTGCCGCATACCCGCGACAGCATGGACGAGTTCGTCAAGCACTTCCGCAAGCAGTATCCGAAGGTGACCGAGGCGGAGATCCGTGCGCGCTGCGACCTGCTCAAGGAATTCAATCCCATGCTCGGCCATCGCGGCATCCGCGTCGCGATCAGCTATCCCGAGATCTACAACATGCAGGTGGAGGCGATCTTCGAGGCTGCCTACAAGCTCAAGAGCGAGAAGTTGAATCCGAAGCCGGAGATCATGATCCCGCTCATCATGAGCGCGAACGAGATGAAGACGATCCGCAACGGAAAGCGCATCGAGGGCAAGGCGATCGTCGGCATCAAGGAGATCGAAGAGAAGGTCAAGAAGAAGTACAAGGGCGGGTCGATCGACTACAAGGTCGGCACGATGATCGAGCTCCCGGCGGCGGCGCTCAATTCGGACAATATCGCCCAGTACGCCGAATTCTTCAGCTTCGGCACGAACGATCTCACGCAGACGACGAACGGACTCTCCCGCGACGACTTCAACAGCTTCTTCACCGACTACAACGAGTTCGACCTGCTCGAGGCGAACCCGTTCAAGGTGCTCGGCGAGCAGGTCAAGGAGCTCATCAGCATCGCTCACGAGCGCGGTCGGCTCACGCGGCCGGACATCTCGATGGGCCTCTGCGGCGAGCACGGCGCCGAACCCGAGAACATCGCGTTCGTGCGCAGCGTGGGTCTCGACTACACCAGCTGCTCACCCTACGGGATCCCCATCGCCAAGCACGCGGTGGCGAAGATGAACGTGGCGAAGGAAGCCGAAGCTCGGGCGGCCGCGGCCGATTAGGCCGCGGACCGAACGAGCTTCGAGCCCAGCGCAGCAGCCGCTGATTAGCGGCTGCTGCAAAACGGCGGCCTTCAGCGAGGGCGGCCGCGGCCGACTAGGCCGCGGACCGAACGAGCTTCGAGCCCAGCGCAGCAGCCGCCGACTAGCGGCTGCTGCCTCGGCCCGCTACTCCAGCCCCAGGTCGGTCAGACGCTCCGAAATCCCCAGCAGCGACTGGAACGAGTCGAGGAGGGACAGCTTCATCGCGGTTTCCGTGATCCAGCTCGTGTCGTGGTACTTCGTGACGACAGCCATGAACTCGTTCGCGCTCACCGCGAGGCTCTGGGGCGAGGCGAGTTCGCGGTAGGTCGATAGCTCGTGGCGGAAGAACGCTCGGCGGATCGCCGCGTCGAGCGCCCGGCTCCCCTCGTGATAGCGTCGGTACGCCTTGGACTCGGCCTGCGAGCTCGTAGGCGCGAATGTTCGGTCGATCTGCATGCACTCGAGGAAGGCGCGGGCGAAGGCTCGGAAGGTCGTGAGCGTCTCCTCGTCGATCGGGTTGGGCACCCGCAGCTGTTCGAGCTGGGCGAGCGCCTCCGAGATCGTCCGTACCGCCCGCCGGTAACGGATCCGGGGAGTCCCCGACCGACGCTGGTGCGGGTTCTCGAGTCCGTACTGGTAGTAGGTGAACACGCCGTCGAGTACGCGGTTGGCGACGTTCGCGAATACGGCCGTGAACGCGTCGTGCGCGCGGATCTCCTCGTCGAGGTGGCGCTGGACCTGCTCGTACTGCAGGTTCGCGAGGTAGTCGAGCGCGACGTCGTAGGCCGCGTTGATCCTGAGCATGGCGTTGTGCGCCCATTCCGCGCGCGCGGGGTTGTGGTCCGGATGATACTTTCGGACCGCCTTCCGATACGCGGCGTTGAGGTCGCGTAGCGAAGCGCCGGATGAGATCCTGAAGAACTGCAACGCCTTCTCGGGGGTGATGGGGGCGTGGGCGGAACGCGGCGCCATTTCCGCCATTGTAGCGGCGGTGTCTACCTTTCTCAACTGAGATCAAAGATAATTTTGACGCGGCCGGGCGGGCGGCATATAATGGAGCTATTCGAGCAGACGATCGGAGGAGTTAATGGCAGAGATCAAGGACCTCTTCAAGGCATACATGGCGAACGAGTTACCCACCGAAGGTGGTCTCATCGTCACCTCGTTGTTCGACGAGGAGACTACGTACACCAAGTACGAGGTTACCTCGTACAACAACGTGAAGGATATTTACCGCAACGACGAGGGGATCGTCTTCCAGGCCGACGGGTACAAGCAGTTCGTGATCGTGGAGCCGGCGAGCTACAACAGGAAGCACATGGAGCCGGCGATGCGCGACGGCGGACACGCGATCCCGTACCGCTTCAAAGAGGTCGATACCTACGTCACGAAACGGCAGGACAAGATCATGGTGGGCAAGGAGCCGGTCGTGACGTACACCAGCTTCACGATCCTGCAGCCGAAGGGCGAGAACTTCGCCTATATCCTGTACCGCACCGATGACCTGCTGGCGACGGTGGAGGCGTTCTTCGCCAAGAGCATGTGGCAGGACGCCCGCGTGCCCAAGATCGACGCGGAGAAGGTCGGCAAGGCGATCGCGCAGACGCTGAAGAAGATCGTCGACCCGGCCGAGAACTGATCGGCATGCAACGTCACGAGACGGACGTACTCGTCGCCGGAGGCGGGACCGCGGGCGTGGTCGCTGCGATCGCGGCGGCCCGGTGCGGCGCGCGCACGACGCTGGTGGAGGCGAAGGGGTACCCCGGCGGCATCGCGGTCGAAGGCGGTACGGCGCTGCACAGCTTCTACAATCTCTGGAAGGCGTTTCCGGGCGTTGACAAGCGGCAGGTCGTGCGGGGGCTTCCCGCAGAGCTCGTCGACCGCCTCGACGCCCTTGGCGGCACGAGCGGTCACGCGGAGGCGCAGGTCGGCTACGACTACGACTCGGTCTGTACGGCGATCGACACCGAGCTCTACAAACTCGTCGCGCTGGAGATGCTCGAGGAAGCGGGTGTTGACCTCTGGCTGAACACCTTCGTGACCGGCGCCTCGCGCGAGGGAGACGCGGTCGTCGCCGTGGATACCGCCGGTCGCACACCGAGCGAGCGGGTCGTCGCGCGGCAGTTCATCGACACGACCGGCTACGGGGACCTCGCCGCGTACGCGGGCGCCTCGTTCACCGAGCCGAACGACTACCCGGTCGCGAACTCGATGGGCGTGGGCGGTGTGGATGTGGAGGCGTATCACCGGTGGCTCGCAGAGCACGACGCCCTCTCGCAGTACGTGGAGGGAACGCGCGACGGCGAGCCGGGCAGGATCGTCCGGCTCGATGCGATCCGGGACCGCCTGCCGGATGAGCTCGTGGAGGCCGCTCGCGAAATCGGCATGGCCTTCGTCATCACGACCGTCCACGACGACTACTTCATGTTCGTGAAGCTGAACGCGCGCACCCCGGAGAGTCCGACGCGACGCGAGGTCGTCGCCGCCGCAGAGCTCGAGCTCCGTCGCCGACAGCACAAGGCGATCGAGCTGATCCGACGCTGGATCCCGGGCGCGGAGAAGGCCTTCATCGCGCGGACGAGCCCATCGGTCTGTATCCGGCGCGGGCGCTGCATCGAGTGCGATTACGACATCACGGCCACCGACGTCACCTCCGCGCGCCATTTCGACGACGACGTGGCGACCTACGGCTTCCACGATTTCGCGCCGCGTATCCAGATCGCGGACGGTGGGACCTACGGGATTCCGTATCGTGCCCTGCGCCCCGCCGGCATCGACAACCTGCTCGTCGCGGGGATGCTCATCACCAGCGACCACGAGGCGCACATGTCCACCCGGAACACGGTCGCGTGCATGGCGCAGGGACAGGCGGTGGGAACCGCCGCGGCGCTCTGCGCCGATCGTCGCTGTACGACGCGCGAATTGCCGTACGAGGATCTGCGGGAGCGACTCGTCGCCGACGGGGTCTATTTCGAGTAGGATGCGGTCCGCCGATCCTGTGGCCGCGCCGCGGCTCGCACAGGCGTCGGGCGCCGATCACTCTGCCGTCTCCTCGAGCACCGCGACCGAATCGCGCACGATGAGCGTCATGGGCTCGCGGACGTGCTCGTCGGGATCGACCCCTTCGGCGGGATGGATGAGCCCCATCAGGAGGTCGATCGCGCGGCCGCCCATCTGGTGGAGGTGCTGACGGAACGTGGTGATCGGCGGTTGCATGAGCTCCGACAGTCGCGTGTCGTCGAATGAGACGATCGAGACGTCGTCGGGAATGCGGATGCCGCGCGCCTTGAACACGCGGTAGACTCCGAGCGCGACCGACTCGCTCGCCGTGATGAGCGCGGTGGGCAGGTTTCGGCGGCCGAGCAGGCGGTAGGTGCCCTCTATGGCGTTCTGTTCCTCGACGCCGGTCAGGTCGTCGATGACCCAGTCCCGGTCCACCTCCAGGTCGAACTCCGCCATGTGCTGAAGATACCCCTTGTAGCGGTCTTCCATGTTCGCGATGTGCAGCGCTCCGCCAATGAAACCGATTCTGCGGTGCCCCATGCCGACGAGGTACTCGACCGCCTGGCGCACCGCCGTGTAGTTGTCGCTTTCCACGAACGGCGCCTTCACGCCGTGCTTCAGGTTGTTGACCACGACGTAGGGGATTCCGCGGCTCTGCAGGAACTCCGCGTGAGACTGCTCGAATATGGGCATGGACCAGACGACACCGGCGAGCTGCTCGATGACGCCGTACCGGCCGGGCCAGCGCATCTCCTTCTGGACCGCGTCCGCGTCGAGCATCACGAGGTTGTAGGCGTGGCTGGACGACCGCTCCTGGCAGCCGACGAGGAGGTTCGCGACGTAGTCGGTGGAGGCCGGGTACTGGCGGTAGTTGTTCACGAAGCCGATGAGCTGCAACCCGTCGCCGACGTCGCCGCCGCGGTACTCGTAGTTGCGACGCTCGAGCTCCTCGAGCACCCGCTGGCGGGTATCGCTGCCCACGTCCGGCTTGTTGTTGATCACGCGCGAGACGGTGGCGATGGAGACGCCCGCCGCTTCGGCGATTTCCTTCATGCTCTGACGCTTTGCCATCGTCGCTCCTCCCGGGAAGCTAATATATCCCCACGCGCGGGGGAAGCGGGTCGGCGGTCTCCGCCATTCGGTCGGTAAGCGTATTCAAAAGCCGGAGCTTCACCCGCTCGCTCGCGGGATCGTCCCAGAGATTCGCGTGTTCCAGCGGGTCGGCGCGCAGGTCGTAGAGCTCGCCGGTGTCCTGGCCGTGGAAGGCGATCAGCTTGTGCGTCGGGGTGCGAACCATCGTACAGAACTGCTTCGGTTCGTTCGGGTTGGAGTTGTAGTACTCGCAGTACACCGATTCACGATGCTCACCGTGCTCGCCGGTGAGCACGGGCCACAGGCTGCGCGCCTGCATCCCCGGCTCGCGCGAGAGCGCCGCCGCGTCCAGTAGCGTGGGCGCGAGGTCGGCCAGCTCCACCATCGTGTCCCGACGCTCGCCGGCGGGGACGACGCCGGGCCAGGATACGATGAGCGGAACGCGGATCGCCGGGTCGTAGAGGAAGGGACCCTTGATGTAGATCCCGTGGTCGCCGAGCATCTCGCCGTGGTCGCTCGTGAAGATCACGATCGTGTTCTGCTTCTCTCCGCTCGCCTCGAGCGCGGCGAGGAGTCGGCCGACCTGCGTGTCGATGTGGTCGCACATGGCCCAGTAGGCGGCGCGGCAGAGCCTGTGGTCGTGCTCGCTCATCTCCAGACGATTGAACCGCCCTCGTTCCGAGAAGAGCTTGTGGTAGGGCGGCTTCTGCTCGAGCTCGCCTTCCACGTAGTCGGGGAGCGGGATCTCGTCCAGGCGGTCGAGGTAGCGCGCGAGGTAGTCCTCCGGCGGGTCGAGGACGAAGTGCGGGTCGAAGATGTTCACCGAGAAGAGCCAGGGGTAGTCGCGGCCGGAGTGGGCTTCGATGAAGCCGATGGCCTTCTCCACGCAGAAGGTCGCCTGGTGCAGCTCGCTGGGCATCCCGGTCTTCACGTGCGGCGAGTCCCCGAACGGCTTCGGGTCGACGGTCGCACCGCGCTCGGCGAGCCACCGCGTGTACGAGCTCGACGGCAGCCTGCCCGACGGCGCGTGATCCCAGAAGAACTCGCTGTCCGTATACCCGTCGTCTATGCGGCGCTCCATGCCCTGCAGGACCTGGTTGCCCCGCTCGGGAGTCGGTTTCGGCCATCCCGACGGCTCGCGGCCGTACAGCTCGATCCGCCGGTCGCACGCGCTGAGGTGCAGCTTGCCTGACAGGCCGCAGAGGTAACCCTCCTCGGCGAGACGCGTGGTGACCAGGCGCTCGCTTGAGGGGATGTCCTGTCCGTTCTGACGGAGCTTCGTGGTAACCGGGTATCGACCGGTGAGAAAGGCGCCACGGCTGGGCGTGCACAGCGGGTTCTGCGCGTAGCAGTTCGTGAAGAGCATCCCCTCGGCTGCGAGCCGATCGAGGTTCGGCGTTCGGACCCATTGGTTTCCGTACACGCCGAGCGTGTCCCACCGCTGGGAATCGGTGCAGATCCAGAGGATGTTGGGGCGTGGCATGCGTCCATTCTACCCGCTTTCCGAGAATCTCGCAAGTTTACCGGTAACATATCAGCGCCGATCGGTAGAAGGTTGACCGTTTTTCGGACCCTGTCGTACAATGGTTGGGTCCGCGTCGTCACCCGGAGCGAGGAGCCCATCGATGATCCTGAACATTCTGCATCGGCCCGATGAGCCGTCGCGGCGTCATCTCTTCGAGCTCGAGCAGGACTACGCGCACGCGAACGGCATCCGGACGACGATTCTGATGACCGCCGCCGCGCTCGCCGATCCCGAGCAGATCTCGCTCGCCAAACGCGAGGCCGCCGAGCACGGGGACGAGATCGGCCTCTCCTTCCACGGCTTGACCCACCCCACGATCACGGCGATCACCGGCTACGGCCAGGAGGCGTTGTGGCTGTTCAGCCTCGAGCACAAGCGCGCGATCATCGACTTTCTCGCGCGCCGTTTCGCCGAGGCGTTCGGCTCGCCGCCGACCAGCGTGGCCGCCTACCATCTCGACTCCTCGACGATGGCGATCGTCCGCGAGCTGATTCCGAGCGTCCGAGTCGCCGTGGCCGGGTGCTTCGAAGAGGGCGTGCGCGTGTTCCACGGCTGCAATCACAGCTGGTATCTCTTCAACGAGGGCATGCCGTGGGGACCGTGGTACCCGTCGAAGACGCATACGCTTCGCCCCGCGCGCGACGAGGAGGACTGGTGCGGGATCGTCGCGGTGCCGCACCTGATGCGCGACATGGTGCTCTCCTACGAGGGGCGCAACGACTACTGGGCGAGCCACCCGCCGAACGTCATGCGCGGTATGGGCTACGAGGGCGAGGACTGCCCGTACGACCGGAACCTGATCGATGTCTTTCGCTGGCAGGAGCGCTTCAACGACGGCTACTCGTACTACAACTCGTTCGTGAGCACCGCCTGGCTCGCCGAGCATCACGCGATCGACGACCGCCCGGAGGTCGCGCAGAGCCTCTACCGCCAGCAGCTCGAGTACCTCGGCTCGCTCATGACCGATGGGAAGGTCGAAGCGATGACCCTCACCGGGTTCGCTTCGTGGTTCCGCGCCAACCGCGAGTTCGGCCGGCCCGAGGTCTACTTCGCGAAGGAGCTGCTCTACGGCAGCGGCAAGCACTACGTCTGGTACCTCGATGCCGACCAGCGCATCCTGATCGACGCGACCCAGGGAGGCAGCATCGGCGACCTGCGGCCCTACGCCGGCGAGGTGGAGGTGCGGACCGGCCCCGAGCGTCCCGAGCTCGCCTTCGCAAGCTACCCGTATCTGATCCAGAGCCAGCACCGCACCGGCATGCAGAACCACTTCCAGGACGGGGCGCGGTCGACGGCTCTGCTCTGCGCCGACGGCGAGACGGTGGATCTCGCGACCGTTCCCACCCGCGTCGCATCGCTGCGCCGTGAGCCGGGCGACGCGGGCGGAGGCGAACCCGGTACCGGCGAGCGCACCGTCGTCGAGCTCGAGCCGGTGACCGTCCGGATCGCCGGCGAGGATGTCCGCGTCACGACCACGACGAGCTTCCGGCGCGGCGGGGTAACGGCGATCCGGCGTTCCTTCGACGTTCCGCGGCGACTCGCCGGCAGCATCGTGCTCACCGAGCGGGTGAAGCTCGCGCCGGGAGTCACCGAGTACCCGCAGCCGATGCACGGCGTGAGCGCAGCGGTGCGCGGCAGCCGCGACGAGTCGCTCGACTACGCGTACAACGGGAGAAGGATCGAGCAGGACGCGGCGACGTCTGTGGAGGCCACGGTGCCGTCGGTCTCAACCCGGGTGCGTCTCGTTCCCGGCGACGGGGCGACCTGGACGGGCACGGTGGAGGAGGGGCACCTCTTCTCGCCGTTCGTGACGATCGCGCTCAGCCGCACGCTGGGCGCCGGAGAGGAGACCGAAGTATGGCTCGAGCTGGAGAAACGGTGAACCAGATGCGTTGCCCGGTCTGCTTCGGGCGCGAGATCGATGTGCTGCTCCTGCACGACGGCAGCGAGTACTACTGCGTGAAGTGCAGCTTCCGCGGGACGGAGGCCGATGTACGCTCGGCGTACACCGCGCTCCGGCAGAAGTACGCCAACCGCACGAGACGGATTCCACTCGACGAGATCGCGCGCCTGTAGGCCGGGCCCGACCCGCGCCGGGCCGACCCGCTACGCCGGCCGCACCTCGAGCCAGAACCCGAACTCGTAGCGCCCCGGGGCGATGCAGTACGGGCCCCGCGTCTGCGGCCCGCAGCTTCCGGTACCCACCCCGCGCTGACGGTGATCGATCGACACGATCGTCTGCGGGCGAAGCCGGTCCTCGACCTCGTTCGCGTGCCGGCACGCGAAGAGATCGGCCGGCGTGAAGTGGTGCGTCGAGAACTCGAAGTTCGGGTCGGCGACGAAGCGCAGTACGTGCTCGCCGTTGGAGAGCTCGAACCAGCGGACCTCGCACTTGCTGCCGTTCTCCTGCGGCATGATGTAGGGAACGTACTGCTCGGCGACCGTGCCCGCGTACCGACCCACCGGGTAGCCTTCCTTCCGGTCAATATGGTTCTCCCACGGCCCGCGACCGAACCACGAAAGCTGCTCGAAACCGGGCACCGTCTCCAGGATCACGCCGATGCGCGGGAGCGACGGCAGGCTCGCCGGCACGTCCACGGCGACGTCGAACCGCAGGAGCGCGGGCCCGGCTCGCCGGATCGTCTGCTCGCACGCGATCACCGCCTTCTCGTCGCTGCCCACGTACTTCGTCCGCTCGACGAGCAGCGGCTCGGAGGAGTCTGCACCCCCGTCTGCGGGGCGCTCGACCTGCCGGTCCACGCGACGCAGCGCGTCGAGGCCCGCGGCGAGCCACTGGCCCATCGGCTTCTCCTCCTGGCCGGCCCAGCCGCGAATTCCGTCGTTATCGGTCGTCGCGCGGAAGAGGTTGAGCGAGGGGCCCCGTTCGACCAGGGGGGTCGAGTCGAGGGCGATCGCGAGCTCAGGCTCGTCGGTGACGGCGATCGCGGTGGAGGACGCCGCCGGCGCGCCGGCGGTGCGTTCGGCCGGGGAGGGCAGCCTGAGGTCGTTGGCGCGGAACTGCTCCCACGCGACCTCGTGGCCCGCATCGCACCACGCGGTCGCCTCGCGAGCGGTGAAGGTGAAGGTCACGTACGCCTCCGGCCGCGCGAGCGCGTCCGGATCCGCGTAGTCGATCTTGACCGCGAGCTCGCCGTCGGGCGGAACCTCGAGCGGCGGCAGATCGCCGCCTTCGACCGGCTCGCCCTCCACCTCGAGCTGCCACCGGCCCTCGAGCCAGTCGAGACTCGTGAAGTCCTGCCTGCTCACGACGGTGAAGCGGCCTTCGCGAACCGAGCGCGCGCGAACGGCGAGCGGCTGCGCGAGCTTGCGGAACTCGTGCATCGCCGGGTGCGGCGTGCGGTCGGGCCAGACGAGGCCGTCGGCGACGAAGTTCGAGTCGTGGATCTCTTCGCCGAAGTCGCCGCCGTACGCCCAGTACTCGCGGCCCTGCACGTCGGTGCGCCTGATGCCGTGGTCTACCCACTCCCAGATGAACCCGCCCTGCAGGCCCTGGTAGCGCTCGAACGCGTCCCAGTACTCGGCGAGGCTCCCGTTGCTGTTGCCCATCGCGTGCGAGTACTCGCAGAGGATGACCGGGCGGGGGTCGCGCGAGTCGACCGCGTGCTCGACGATCGACTCGATGGTCGGGTACATGGGGTTGATGAGGTCGTTCGACCGGTTGCGCCCGCCGGTGTACTCGTTGCCGCGCTGGTGCCACCAGCGCTTCACCTCGCCCTCGTGGTGGATGGGACGCGACGGGTCGTAGGTGCGGATCTGCTCGATCGCGCGCACGTGGTTCTCGCCGTGGCCGCTCTCGTTGCCGGCGCTCCAGGCGATGACCGATGGGTGGTTTCGGTCGCGCACCACCATCCGCATCATCCGCTCTTCGAACGCGCGCGCCCACCGCGGGTCGCGGCAGATCGTGTGATAGTTCGCGTGCGCCTCGATGTTCGCCTCGTCGACGAGGTAGATCCCGTACTCGTCGCAGAGGTCGTACCACTCCATCGTGTCGGGGTAGTGGCTCGTGCGCACCGCGTTGAAGTTGAACCGCTTGAGCGTGGTGACGTCGCGGAGCATGAGCTCGCGCGTCATCACCTTGCCCCGTCGGTCGTCGTGCTCGTGCCGGTTTACGCCGCGGATGAGGACCGGTCGTCCGTTGATGAGCAGCTCCCGGTCGCCGAGCTCGACGCGGCGGAAGCCGACGCGGATGCATCGGCTCTCAATCCGCGATCCGTCCGGACCGACGAGCGTCAGCACCAGGCGGTAGAGCGTCGGACTCTCGCTCGACCAGGGGCGGATTCCGGGGATCTTCGCGCGCAGCTCGACGTCGTACTCGCTCACGCGGAACGACGGATCGATCCGTCCGGAGCCGCTCCAGACCGTCTCGTCGTCGGGGTCGAGCAGCGTGCCCTCGAGCGTGTATGCCTCCGTCGGGCCGCTCGCTGACCACGGGTCCTCGCTCGAGACCGGAGAGTAGGCGAAGTGCGCGTCGACGGTCAGCAGCCCTTCCCGCGAGCGGTAGTCGTAGTCGGCGCGGGCACCGGCATCCGCGAGGTGCGCCGGTGCCGTCGAGTAGAGGTAGACGTCCCGGTAGATCCCCGCCATCCACCACTGGTCCTGGTCTTCGATGTAGCTCGAGTCGCTCCACCGGACCACCTTGACGGCGAGCGAGTTCTCACCCTCGACGAGGAGCGGCGTGATGTTGAACTCGCTCGGCAACCGTGTGTCCTTCGCCATGCCGGCGAATGCGCCGTTGACGTAGAGCTCGTAGTAGCTCTCCACGCCGCCGAAGTGGACGACGATCCGCCGCCCGTCCCAGCCGCTCGGGAGCGTGAAGGTTCTGCGGTAGACCCCCGTGGGGTTGGCCTCCGGCACGCGCGGTGGGGTGTTCTCGAAGGGCATCTTCACGTTCGTGTAGATGGGCCGATCGCCGGTATCCTCCAGCGTCCAGTTCGAGGGGACGGGAATCTCGCCGAATCCCGCCTCGTCCGCCTTCGCCTCGAGGGCGGATGCGGGCACGTCGTCGGGCTTCCCGTAGAGGCGAAACGCCCAGGTGCCCCCCAGCGAGAGGAACCAGTCCGAGCGCGTGCGCTCGTAGCTCGCGGCGGTTACCGGGTCAGGGAAGGGGACCAGGCACGAGCTGGCCGGGAGTCGGTTGATGTTCGTGAGCTCGGGGGTTTCCCATAGGGGGGTGGGTGCTGTGAAGGCCATACTATCCTCTTTCCGGCGTTCTCGCCGCGATGGTGGTGACAGCTCGTGCCACCTGTGCTACCGTAGCTAAAATCACAAAAGTGAACAATATCATCAGGAGTCTTTCGTGCGGTTCACCACCCGGCTC
>CAZICD010000096.1:0-16352 GCA_964537725.1 uncultured Spirochaetaceae bacterium
CCGGACTGGTGGGACTACAGCGACGTGTCCGCGCAGCTCGAGGAGATCGGCGACTATCCGCGCCACGGCGGCGGGTCTGAGCCGTTTCTGACCTACTGTCACCTCCGCGGGATGGAGCAGGCGTACATGGACCTCGTGCTCAACCCCGAGCTCGCGCACCACTGCGTCACGAAGCTCTACGACCTCGCCTACGAGAACACGACACGCATGCTCGAGGCGGCGAACGGCGGCGTGGACTTCATCTACGTCGCCGAGGACATGGGCAGCCAGTCGAGCCTCCTCTTCAGCCCGCAGCAGATCGAGGAGTTCTTCGTGCCCGGCTTCCGGCGCATGATCGAGCTCGGTCACTCCGCCGGCGCGAAGGTCTTCCACCACTCCGACGGCGCGGTCCGCCCCATCATCCCGCGGATGGTCGAGCTGGGGATCGATATCCTCAACCCCATCCAGTGGCGCTGCGACGGCATCGACCGCGCCGAGCTCAAATCGGCCTTCGGCGAGAAGCTCGTCTTCCACGGCGCGATGGACAACCAGGAGACGCTCCCCTTCGGCACGCCGGAGGACGTCGGCAAGGAGGCCGAGGAGAACCTCGCGATCCTCGGCGCCGGCGGCGGCTACATCCTCGCTCCGTGCCACAACCTGCAGTCGATCACCCCGGTGGAGAACGTGATCGCGATGTACGAGGCGGTGCGCGGGTAGCCGCCCGTGCGCCGGCCCGGCCGACCGCCGCGCCCGGATGGCGGAGCCACCGCCTCCCGCGCCGGCTCTTGACAACTGCGCCCGGATTGCCGTTACTTTAGTCAGAGCGTTGACGGAGACGAGTACCGTCGAAGCCGGCCATTCGTGACGCGTCGTCGTTGGCGACGGGGAGCGGCGCCCGATCCGCAGACGGGTCCGGTGAGAGAGGGATTCCGAATCCGATTGAGTTCGGTGGGCTGGAAGGATCCTGGTACGGACGACGGGAAAACCCCTCCCGAGCTGCCGACCGAAAGCGGCCCCCTCGAGGGACGCGGCCAGTGAGCCGCCCGCGAGTAAGCCCGGCCGAGTCGTCCACGAGACGGACGTAAGTGAGTGCGCCGCGGGAGAGACAACCCGCGACGAACCAAGGTGGAACCGCGGAGCAGAGGTGAAGGCCCCTGTCTTCGTCCTTGGAATCCGATCGCAAGGCGACCGGTCCAGGGAGAAGGCAGGGGCTTTTTCTATGGGCGGCGCCGGAGGAGGTAGCTATGGCTGACGTAGCAGAGAAGAACGAGAAGGCACAGGCGCAGGAGGAGAAGCTCCATCGGATTCGCCACTCGACCGCGCACATCATGGCCGAGGCGGTTCTGCGGAAGTTCCCGGACGCGAAGATCGCGATCGGTCCGGCGATCGAAAACGGCTTCTACTACGACTTCGACCTGCCGCGATCGCTGTCCACCGAGGACCTCGAGGAGATCGAGTCGAACATGCGCGACATCGTGGCCGAAAACCACGAGTTCGTGCGCGAGGTGGTCGACCCGAAGAAGGCCGAGGAGCTCTTCGCCGACCAGCCGTACAAGCTCGAGATCCTGCACGACCTGCCGAAAGACGAGGAAGTGTCGATCTACACGGTCGACGAGTTCACCGACCTCTGCCGCGGCCCGCACGTGGAGAGCACGAAGCAGATCCACCCCAAGAGCTTCAAGCTCCTGAGCGTCGCCGGCGCGTACTGGCGCGGCGACGAGAAACGGCCCATGCTGCAGCGGATCTACGGGACGGCGTGGGAAAACCCGAAGGAGCTGCGGCAGCACCTCGACTGGCTGAAGGAGGTCGAGAAGCGCGACCACCGCAAGATCGGCAAGGAGCTCGACCTCTTCAGTATCCACGAGGAGGCGGGCCCCGGCATGATCTACTGGCACCCGAAGGGTGGGCGGATCCGCCAGGCGGTCGAGGACTACTGGCGCGAGGCGCACCGCCGCGACGGGTACGAGATCCTGCATACGCCGCACATCGGCAAGAGCTGGCTCTGGGAGACGAGCGGCCACCTCGACTTCTACGCCGACGGCATGTACCCGCCCATGGAGATGGACAAGTCGGACTACTACGCGAAGCCGATGAACTGTCCCTTCCATATCATGATCTACAAGACGGGCGTGCGCAGCTACCGAGACCTGCCGCTGCGGTGGGCGGAGCTGGGGACGGTCTACCGCTACGAGAAGTCGGGCACGCTGCACGGTCTGTTTCGCGTGCGCGGGTTCACGCAGGACGACGCGCACATCTTCTGTACCCCCGACCAGGTCGAGGACGAGATCCTCGAAGTCCTGCGCTTCAGCCTCCGGATGTGGAAGGCGTTCGGCTTCACCGACCTCAAGGCGTACCTCGCCACGAAGCCGGAGAAGTCGGTGGGCGAAGACGAGAAGTGGGATCAGGCGCTCGAGAGCCTGCGCAAGGCGATCGACGCGGAGGGGCTGCCCTACGAGATCGACGACGGCGGCGGCGCGTTCTACGGACCGAAGATCGACCTCAAGATCAAGGACGCGCTCGGCCGCGAGTGGCAGCTGACGACGATCCAGTTCGACTTCAACCTGCCCGAACGGTTCGACATCTCCTTCGTCGACTCCGACGGCAAGGAGAAGCGGCCCTACATGGTACACCGCGCGCTGCTCGGCTCGCTCGAGCGCTTCTTCGGGGTCCTGATCGAGCACTACGGCGGTGCGTTCCCCGTGTGGCTCGCGCCCGTGCAGATGGTGACGATCCCGGTCGCCCCGGCGTTCAACGACTACGCGTCGAAGATCGCCGACCAGCTGCGCGAGGCCGGCTTCCGCGTGGAGGCCGATCTCTCCGACGGCCGGATGGGCGCGAAGATCCGCTACCACCAGTCGCAGAAGGTGCCCTACATGCTCATCCTCGGCGAGAAGGAGCAGGAGGCCGGGCAGGTCAGCGTCCGCCCGCGCCAGGGCGACCAGGTGAACGGGCTCGACATCGACCATTTCATCACGCGGGTGAGCGACATCGTGAGTAGCAAGAGCACGGCCCTTGGGCCGCTGTAGGAGCACGGCATGGCCTCACAATGGGCCGGCCGGGCGCCTCGGGCCGGGCGGCGCCCGGCCGCGCGCCGTGCGTCAGACCTGCACGAGCTTGTGCTGGACCGCGTACTTCACGAGGTCGACCTTCGAGTGGAGGTGCAGCGTCTGCATGATGTTGTTCTTATGGACGTGGACGGTGTGGTGTGAGATGCCGAGCGAGTCGGCGATCTGGCGCTCGGTCAGGCCGTCGCAGATGAGCTCGAGGATCTCGATCTGCCGAGGCGTGAGCTTCGTCTCCACCTTGCTGTCGTCAGAGGTACCGTAGCGGTACTCGGAGACGACGTCGTCGGGGATGCCGGACTTGAAGTAGGTGCTTCCCCTGTGGACCGCCTCGATCGCTTCGGTGACCTGGCTCGCGGCGTTTTCCTTGAGGAGATACCCCCAGACCTTCGCCTTGATCGCGCGCTCGACGAGATCTGCGTCGCGGTGCATGGAGAGCACGATCACGCGCACGCGAGGCTCGATCTCGTGGACCCGCTTCGCGAGCTCGATGCCGTCCATGCCGTGCATGGAGATGTCGGTGAGGAGGACCTGAACGCCGCTCTCGCGGATCCGGTCGAGCGCTTCGCGGGCCGACGAGGCCTCGAGCGCGATCTCCATGGGCGGATCGGCCGCGCCGATCACCGCCTTGAGGCCGTCGCGAAGTACCTGATGGTCGTCAACGAGTCCTACCTGTATCGCCGTTCCGTTCATGCCACTCCTCAAGACTACTGTATTCCGGCAACGAAAGCGAGGCCGCCCGTCGGAACGCAGCCCCCGGCGTATCCTACTCCGGGCCCACGTGCCCGCCCATAACCCATCCGGCCTATCGCGACCGAAGGCAGAGGGCGGTAACCCAGTCGGCCTATCGTTGGAGCCCGTGCGCTCCGGTACGTTCGTTCGCAGGAGGCCGCATGTTCCTGCTGGCAGGCATTCTCTGGGTCGCGCTCGGATCCATCCCGCTCATTCTCGCGTTCCGCAAACGCACCGAACCGGGTGCGAGGAAAAGGTTCGTCCGCGGGGCGGTCGTCCTGGGCCTGGACCTCCTCGTTCTGATCGCCGTGAACGTCTATTTCGGGCTCGCGACCGAGCTCTGGTGGTTTGCCGCCGTCGGGTTCGGCCAGCGGTTCTGGACCGAGTACAGCGTCCGCCTGCTCCTCTTCGCGATCGGCGCGGTCCTTGGCGCCCTCGTCTTCGGGTTCGGGCTGCGTTCGGTCGTCGACACGCGTCACGCGCTCGCGAGGAAGATCGTCTTCGTCGCCGGCCTCGTGGTCGGTGGCGTGATCCTCGGGCTGATCGCGAACGCGCTCTGGCAGCCCCTGCTCGTCTTCATCAACCGGATGCCGTCCGGCACGGCCGATCCCATATTCGGCCTCGATACGACCTTCTACCTCTTCGCGCTGCCCCTGATCCAGGCGATTCGCGCGCAGCTCGTGAGCGCGCTCATCGCGTACGTGCTCGTCGGCGCGGTGGTGATCAGCATCACGCAGCCCGAGCTCCGGCAGGGCGTGGGGCCGGTCGGACTGCTCGCGCGCGACCGTCGCGTGCGGGCGCAGGTGGAGGGCGTCGCCGGCGTCTTCGTCCTGCTCATCGCGGCCGGCAACGCGCTCGCGATCCCCGAGCTCATGTACAGCGGTCAGGGCGCGGTTACCGGCGTGGGCTGGCTCGAGGCGAACGTACTCGTCCCGGTCAACGCGATCTCCGCGGTCGTTCTCCTGCTCGTCGGCGTGATCCTGCTGGGGGGCGCGGTCCGCGAACGGTTGCTGTTCCGTCTGCTCGCGGTGAGACGCGTCGAGGCGCCGGACGCCGGTGAGGGAGAGGCCGGCGGTCCGGCTGACGCAGGAGAGCGCGACGAGGAAGGCAGCGAGGCCGGCGAGATCCGGCTCACCTCGCGAAGCTGGATCGTGCCGGCGATCGTCGTGGGCGGGCTCTTCGTGATCGGATCGATCGTGCCTGGGCTCATCCGCTCGCTCGTGCTCGACCCCAACGAGATCACGCTCGAATCGGAGTACATCCCGTACCACGTCGACTTCACGCGCGACGCCTACGCGATCGACGAGGAGAACGTCGAGGAGACCGAGTACCCGGTCGGCCGCACCATCACGAGCGAGGTCCTCGAGGCGAACGAGGCCACGCTCGACAACGTGCGGCTGTGGGACTGGCGCGCGCTGCAGTCGAACCTCGAGGAACAGCAGGAGATCCGGCTCTACTACGAGTTCCACGACGTCGACATAGACCGGTATACGTACGACGGCGAGCGTCGCCAGATGATGCTGAGCGTGCGCGAGCTCGAGAAATCGAACCTCGACGAGGCCTCGCAGACGTGGGTGAGCCGGCACTTCAAGTACACGCACGGCTACGGCCTCGTGGCGCTGCCGGTGACCGCCTTTACGTCGCAGGGCGGGCCCGACCTCACGGTGCGCAACATCCCGCCCGAGTCGGAATCGGCACGATTCGACCTCACGCGGCCGCAGGTCTACTACGGCGAGCGGACGAACGATCACGTCTACGTGAAGACGACGCAGCAGGAGTTCGACTACCCCTCCGGCGACCAGAACGTCTACACCGACTACACCGGTGAAGGCGGCGTGCCGGTGGGCGGGCTGCTGCGACGGCTCGCCTTCGCCTGGCGGATCGACGGTTACCGACAGCTGTTCAGCACGTACTTCACGCCGGAGAGCCGGGTGATGTTCCGGCGCAACATCGTCGACCGCGCGCGGATCGTCGCGCCCTTCCTGCGCTACGACCGCGATCCGTACCCCGTCGTCACCGAAGACGGCAGGATCGTCTATATCATCGACGCGTACACGACGAGCCGCGCCTACCCGTACTCGCAGCCGTACAACGGCATGCTCGACGGCTTCCGCGGTGTGAACTACATCCGCAACTCGGTGAAGGTCGCCGTGGACGCCTACGACGGGTCGATGGACTTCTACGTCGTCACGCCCGACGACCCGATCATTTCCGCGTTCGAGCGCGTCTTTCCGGAGCTCTTCACGCCTATGGAGGAGATGCCGGCCGACCTCAAGGCGCACATCCGCTACCCTGCGGACCTCCTCACCGTCCAGGCCGAGCTCTACAGTACCTACCATATGACCGATACGCAGGTCTTCTACCAGCGCGAGGACGTGTGGGAGTTCGCGAACGAGCGCTACCGCGGGGACTCTCAGCCGGTGGAGCCGTACTACGTGATGCTCAAGTACCCGGGCGAGCAGGAGGTGGAGTTCAGCCTCATGCTGCCGTTCACGCCGGCGAACAAGAACGTGATGAACGCGTGGATGGCCGGCCGCAGCGACTACGAGCGCTACGGAACGATCACCGTCTACACGCTTCCCAAGGGGGTGGAGGTGATCGGTCCACGGCAGATCGAGGCGCGCATCGATCAGAACGCCATCATGTCCCGGTCGCTCAGCCTCTGGAGCCAGCGCGGTAGCGAGGTCATCCGGGGCAATCTGCTCGCGATCCCGCTCTTCGCCGACGATCTGCTCTACATCCTCTACGTCGAGCCGATCTTCCTCCAGGCCGAGGGCGCGGCCCTGCCGGAGCTGAGGCGCGTCGTGCTCGCCGACCAGCGCCGCGTCGTCTGGGACCCCGGCCTCGCCACCGCGCGACGCCGGCTCCTCGGCGAGCTGCCGGCGACGCCGGGCGGTGTCGCCCCGGAGGACGACGATGCGGCCGGCGAGCAGGCGGCCGACGCTCCACAGGCCGCCGAGGCCCCGGCTGCGGAGCAGGCGCAACCCTCGGCCGCGGCGATACCGAGCGGACGGCTCGTCGAGCAGGCGAATCAGGCGTTCGCCGACTACCGTGACGCGGTCGCAGACGGCCGCTACGAAGACGCAGGCACCGCGCTCGAGCGGCTGGAGACGCTGCTTGGCAGGCTCGAGGGCGAACGATGATAACGAGAAGGAGGACAGGATGACACGAGTAGCGATCAACGGCTTCGGCAGAATAGGACGCGCGGCGTTCAAGGTGCTCATGGAGACCGAGGAGACGCAGGTGGTTGCGATCAACGACCTCATCCCCGCGGACAACCTGGCCTA
Source organism: uncultured Spirochaetaceae bacterium (assembly GCA_964537725.1). Taxonomy (GTDB): domain Bacteria; phylum Spirochaetota; class Spirochaetia; order DSM-27196; family SLST01; genus SLST01. The sequence goes on from CAZICD010000096.1 coordinate 7,061, forward strand.
CCTGCTGCGGTTCGACTCGGTGTACGGGCGCTATCATCACCCGGTCGAGGTGCACGACAACGAGCTCACGGTGAACGACCGGAAGATCCCGGTGCTCGGCGTGAAGAATCCGGCGGACCTGCCGTGGAAGCAGATGAACGTCGATGTCGTCATCGAGTCGACCGGCGTGTTCGACACGCGCGACGACCTCGTGAAGCACCTCGAGGCGGGGGCGAAGCACGTGGTACTCTCGGCGCCCACGAAGAGCGAGGACGTGCCCACCGTCGTGCACGGCGTGAACACCCCCGACGGCACCGACGTCATCTCGTGCGCGAGCTGCACGACCAACTGCATCACCCCGGTCGTGGAGGTGATGCAGCGGCGCATCGGCGTGGAGAAGGCGATGCTCACCACGGTGCACAGCTACACGTCCACCCAGGGTATCGTCGACTCGCCGAGCAAGAAGCTCCGTCGCGGTCGCGCGGCCGCGGCGAACCAGGTCCCCACATCCACCGGAGCGGCCGTGGCGACGACCAAGGCGCTTCCCGAGCTCGCGGGGCAGTTCGACGGCGTCGCGATCCGCGTGCCCACGCCGGTCGGGTCCATTTCGGACATCGTCTTCATCACCTCGCGCGAGACGAGCGTCGACGAGATTCGGAAGGTCTTCCTCGAAGAGGCCGAAAGCGACCGTTACCGCGGCATCCTCGGCGCGAGCGAGGACGAGCTCGTCTCGTCGGATATCGTGGGCGACCCCCGCGCGAGTATCGTCGACCTGGGGATGACGCGCGTGGTCGGCGGCAACCTCGTCAAGATCATGGCGTGGTACGACAACGAGTGGGGCTACGCGAACCAGCTCGTCCGCGAGCTGTGCCGGATCGCGTGACGCCTCGAGCCGGCGGTGCGGGGCTCACCGCTGGTACGGTCGAGGCGTACCCCGTATGGTCGATTGTCCGGAGCGCCTGATTGCGTATTCTGGACTATATGGAGCAGGTCGAAGAACATCTGGCACGACTTCTCGAAACCTGGGATGTCGATCTCTACCTGCGGCTCGACCGGGTCTCCGCTTCGGGCGAACCCTCTCTGGTCGGCCGGCACGGCCTCGCCGACGGGGAAGCTTCCGCGCTCGCCACGAGCCCGGTCGTCCGGGACGCCTGCGAGCGCGCGGCGGAAACGACCGCGCCGGTCATCGTGACCGATGTCGCCGGCGAGGTCGGCGAGGACTCGCCGCTGCGGGAGCTCGGGGTGCAGACGCTCGTCGCGCTCACGGCCGACTCCGAGACCGATTCCGGCTCCACCCTCCTGTTCGGCTCGCGCCGGGCAGCCTCGTTTTCGCGTTCGACGCTCGACCTCCTGCACGGATTCGCCGCGGTCGTCGCGTCGTACACCGGCGAGCGCGAGCGTGGCGTCGGCCGGCTGCGGCGTCTGGTGATCCGTCTCACCGAGGCCGAGGACCGCGAGCGCGGCCGGATCGCCGCGCTCCTGCACGACGATCTGCAGCAGACGCTCGCCGGTGTCAAGGTCCACGTGGATATGGCCGCGCGGCGTGCCCAGGGCGACGCCTTCGTCGCCGAGCGGCTCGACACCGCCGTCAGGCTCATCGAGCAGGCGATCGACCGGTCGCGTACGCTGTCGCACGAGCTCAACCCGCCCATGCTGAAGTCGCGCGGGCTCGTAGCCGCGCTGCGGATGCTCGCGGAGGAGATCGATCGTCTGCACGGGCTGCACGTCGGCGTCGAATCGCACGCCGAGCGCGTGGATCTGAGCCACCTCGCCGGCCTCGTCGCCTACCGGGCGGTGCAGGAACTGCTCTTCAACGTCGTCAAGCACTCCGGTGTCGACGAGGCGACCGTCGGCCTCTCCCTCGACGACGCCGGCCTGCGGCTCGTCGTGCGCGACCACGGTCACGGCTTCGACGTGAACGACGTGATGAAGAACGACGGTCCGACCGGGCTCGGGCTGGTGAGCATCCGTGAGCGGGTCGAGGCGATCGGGGGTTCGCTCGAGATCGAGTCGTCCCCCGGCTCGGGAAGCAGGTTCACGATCTTCCTCACCCCGGAAGCGATGCGGGCGCAGGGGACGCTGCGCAAGCGTACGGCTGACCGTGAGCCCGAAGAGAGGGCGACGCGCGCGACGACCGTGCTGCTCGTCGACGACCACGCGGTGATCCGGCAGGGTCTCGCCTTTCTGCTGAACGAGGAGCCGGACCTCGATGTCGTAGGCGAGGCGGACACCGGGACGACGGCGCTCGAGATGGTGCGCGAGCTCATGCCCGACGTCGTCGTCATGGACCTCACGATGCCCGGCATGTCGGGCGACGAGGCGACACGCCGCGTGCTCCGCGAGGCGCCGGAGACCCGGGTCGTCGGGCTCTCCATGCACTCCGACGAGGAGGCGCGCGAGCGGATGCTCTCGGCCGGGGCAGAGGCGTACCTTCCCAAGGCGGGGCCCTCCTCCCGGCTCGTCGCCGCGATCCGTGGCGAGGACACAGACTGACGCACGCGCGGGTGGCGTCATACGCGTTCTGACGGTACACTGAACCACGATGATCACGCATATTGTGAAGCGCGACGGACGGGTCGTCCCGTTCGACCCGGAGAAGATCACCTTCGCCGTGCTGCGCGCCGCGGTGGCGGTGGGCGGTCGGGACCGCGAGACCGCGGAAGAGGTCACCCGCGACGTCGTCAAGCGCCTCGAGGCGAGCCACCGCGAGGGCGACGATCATCCCACCGTCGAAGAGGTGCAGGACGCGGTCGAGAAGGTACTCATCGAGCGGGGACACGCGCGTACCGCGAAGGCGTACATCGTCTACCGCTACGAGCACGCGCTGAAGCGCGCCGGTCGCGAGAGCCTGACCTACAGCTCGGAGAACATCCCCTACCGCAAGCTCTGGGAGGCGCTCTCGTGGGCGGTGGACAACAACTGCCACACGCTCGCCGGCATCCGCGAGTACGTGGAGGACGGACGCTACCGCGAGCTCGTCGAGATCTCGGAGGCGTTCTACGCCCGGGAGATCGAATCGGCCCGCTCGCTCCTGGCCGACCGGATCGACGACGTGCGCGTGATGATCATCGCAGGGCCCTCGAGCTCGGGCAAGACGACGACGACGCTCAAGGTCGCGGAGTCGATCCCGGACCGGCGCCTCGTTCCCATCAACGTGGACAACTACTTCTTCGACCTGGAGACCCACCCGACGGACTCGCGCGGCGACTACGACTTCGAGACGCCGCAGGCGCTCGACATCGACCTGCTGAACGACCATCTGCGCCGTCTGCTCGCCGGTGAGGAGGTGGATGTCCCGTTCTACAACTTCAGGACCGGCAACCGCGAGGGCGTCGCGCAGACGCTCGAGCTCGAGCCGAGCGACATCATCCTCATCGACTCGCTGCACGGCTTCTACGACGCGATGACCGAGTCGGTGCCGGATGAGCAGAAGTTCAAGCTCTACATCGAGACGCTCGCGCAGGTGAAGGACGACGACATGCGGTTCATCAGGTGGACCGATGTGCGGATGCTGCGGCGCATGGTACGCGACATGCAGTTCCGCAACTACAACCCGGAGCAGACGCTGCGCCACTGGTACCTGGTGCGCCGGGCCGAGCTCCGGTATATTGTCTCACGCCTGAAGAAGGCCGAGGTCATCGTGAACAGCTTCATGCCCAGCGAGCTGCCCGTGATGAAGGGGCGCCTCGAGCGTCACTTCCCGGAGTTCGTCGAACACCTCGCCGGCGACGAGGAGAAGCGCGACGCTCGCGAACGGGCCGAGCGCATCATGGACCTCTTCGCGCAGGTGCCGTCCATCCCGGGCGAGGACGACGTCCCGGCGAACAGCCTGCTGCGCGAGTTCATCGGCGGATCGAGTTACAACTACCACTAAGAGGAGCACACTATGGAGAAGGCGCTGGAACGACTGAAGAAGATCGACGCGGAGGTCCGATCGCTCCGCCAGGCGGAGGCGGTCCTCACCTGGGACCAGCATACGTATATGCCCGAGCGCGGCGTACACGAGCGCAGCGAACAACTCGCGCTGCTCGCCTCGCTCGTGCACGAGCGGGAGACGAACCCGGAGATCGGCGACCTGCTCGACAAACTGGGCGCGTCGGACGCGAACCCGCTGGGCAGCGAGGAGCTCTCCGACGACGACCGACGCCTCGTCCGCGCGTTCTACCGCGACTTCACGCAGGCCACCCGGCTTCCGGCCGATCTCGTCGAGCGGATGGCGCGCGTGACCTCGGTGGCCCAGTCGGTCTGGGCGGAGGCGCGCAAGAAGTCGGACTTCAGCCTCTTCAAGCCGCACCTGGAGGAGATCGTGGGCCTCTCGCTCGAGGTCGCCGACCGGCTCGGCTACGAGGAGCATCCCTACGACGCGCTGCTCGACCAGTACGAACCGGAGATGACCACCGCGGAGGTGGGCCGCGTCTTCCGCGAGCTGCGCGAGGGCCTCGTCGAGCTCGTGAGGAAGATCGACGCGGCGAAGCAGGTGGACAGTCGCGTCGTCCGCCAGCGCTTCCCCGCGGACAAGCAGGAGGCGTTCGGGCGCACCGTGCTCGAGGCGATGGGCTTCGACATGCGCCGCGGCCGGCTCGACCGATCGGTCCACCCCTTCACGATCTCAAACGGCGGCGACGATGTGCGGTTGACCACGCGCTACGACGAGGACTACTTCCCCACCGCGCTCTTCGGGACGATCCACGAGGCGGGCCACGGGCTCTACGAGCTGGGCTTCAACCGGGAGTATCACGGCACGCGCCTCGCCGACGCGACCTCGCTGGGCATCCACGAGAGCATGTCGCGCTTCTGGGAGAACGTCGTGGGGCGAAGCCGCGCCTTCTGGCACCACTTCTACCCGGAGATGAAATCGGTCTTCCCCGACCAGCTCTCCGGCGTCGACCTCGAGCACTTCTACAAGGCGATCAACCGGGTCGAGCCCACGCTCATCCGGGTCGAGGCCGATGAGGTCACCTACAGCCTCCACGTCATCCTGCGCTTCGAGCTGGAGCGGATGCTCGTCGGCAGGGAGCTCACCGTCGCCGAGCTGCCGGACGCCTGGCGCGAGCAGTCGCAGGACCTCCTGGGCATCGTGCCGAACAACGACGCGAACGGCGTCCTCCAGGACATCCACTGGTCGGGCGGCATGATCGGCTACTTCCCCACCTACGCGCTGGGAAACGTCTACGGGCTGCAGTTCGTGTCGAAGCTCCGCGAGGCGATGCCGGACATGGAAACCCGGATCCGACGCGGCGAGCTCGCTCCCATCAAGGCGTGGCTCGACGAGAACATCCACGCGCCGGGGCGGGCGAAGACACCGCGCGAGCTCTGCAGCGACGTCACCGGCGAGCCCATGACGGCGCGTTACTTCCTGGATTACCTCAACGCCAAGTACGCCGACGTCTACGACCTCTGACACGATGACCTACGGCGGCTACCTGCTTCGCCATCCGTTGTTCTGGGGCTTGGTCGCGGGGTTGTTCGCCGGCGTGGCGCTCGCCGCGGCGACGAGCGTGCGGTCGCGCCGCGTGCGCGCCTCGCGCGATCCCGGTCGGGTGGCAAGCCGCCGGTGGTCGATCACCTGGCTCGCGCTCGCCGGCGCGGTCGCCTCCACGACGCTCGGTATCCTGATCCCCGTCGAGGCCGGGACGCCGACGGGCACCGCCTTTCTCAGGGTCGATTCGCTCTACGCGGCCGCCGCCGGCATCCTCATCGCGGGTGTGGGCCTGCGCTTCCCGCGCGCCGGCGGCGTGCCCGTCCTCCTCGTCGTGAGCGCGCTCGTCGTGCTCGCCGCCTGGAGCGTGCGCGGCTTCCTGCCCGTCCGCGGCGAGCGCGAGCTGGGCACGATGACCGTGCTCGCGGTGCGCGACGAGGAATTGACCGTGGAGGTGCAGCTCGACGCACCGGACGCCGACGGCGTCCCGGTGGTCGTGGCCGTCGACGGGCGCGAGCTCGTCGTCGACGTCGAGCTGCTCGACCTCCACCCCGCCCTCTATCTGCTCGGCGCCGAGCGGTTCGTGCGCTACCTCGGACCGGGGGCGGTGACCGGTTCCGCGGGCGGCGACCCGGGTTCCCCCGGCGGTGATGAGGGCGCCCCCGGCGACCCGGGTTCCCCCGGCGGCGACCCCGACCCCGCCGCCGCGGTCCCGACGCCGCCGCTCGAGTGGATGCTGCGCCTGCCGAGCCCCCGTCTCGCCCGCCTCGAGCGGGCGTCCGCGTCCGCCGCTCGCGTGAACCTCCTGCGGACCTACCGGATCGTCGTGCCCGCAGACGGCGGGCCGCGCCTGGCGGCGGAGTAGCGCGCGGACCCCGCCGCCTCGCCCGGCAGCCCGCGCAGCAGCGCGCACCCGTGCCGTCGGTCGCACCCCCGCCGCCGGCGTTTTGTGTTCACTTCCATGCGCGCTGTGGACGATATTAGGTGTGAGATGATGATCACCCTGTACAAGACCGATCGGCAGGATCGGATCCACTACTACTCGATCAACGATCGGCAGGGCCATCTCTTCTCTCCGTATTCCTTCACCGTCAACTGGGGCGCCGCGCTCACCGCGGGACGCGAGAAGGTCTACGTCTTCGAGACCCGCCGCGCGCTCGACCGCAAGCTGCAGGAGCTCATCCAGGCGAGGATTGCGGACGGGTATCGGGTCCTGTACAGCTTCTTCCGCAACCGCGAGTACGAGCACCTCCGCCCGGCGCTTCGCAAGGCTGCCGTCTCGTAGGGGGGCTCCCGGCGGTCGCCGGCGTCGCTACTCTCTCGCCCGGCTCACGTTCTTCGCGTCCACCGAGAACAGGAACACCTTCTCGCCGAGCGATACGACCACGATCGCCGCGGTGACGTACTCGCCAACGTTCCGGACCGTGGCGTACCACGGCGGCATGCCCTGGACGAGCGAGAGGAGCGAGAGCGCGAAGAGCGTCATCACCGCGAAGACGCTCGCCTTGCCGAGGAACGAAGTCCGGAACTGAATCTTCATCCGCTGCGCCACGAAGAGCACCGCCTGGCCGACGAGCTGAAGCCCGAAGCGGGCCATGACGATCGCGAAGAACCAGTCCGATATCAGGTCGTAGCTGCACAGCGCGACCGCCACGATGAACAGCACGATGTAGTCGCTGGAGCTGTCGAGGAAACGTCCGATCTTCGTGATCTGGTGCGTGCGTCGCGATATCTGGCCGTCGAGCAGGTCGGTGAGAAAGACGAGCGCCGCGAGAGGCACGAGCACCGGCGCCACCGGGTACCTGTCCGCGAGGAGCACGAGCCAGAGAATCGTAGGTCCCGAGCTGATCCGGATCATCGAAAGCAGGTTGGGGATGTTGACGCGCGAGAGCGCCTTGCCGTTCTCGGTGAGGACGAAGAGCTTGTGGAGTGGGGCGAGGACGCCCCCCATCAGCGCGTGAATCAACGGGAGCGCGATCAGGTACCAGATCGCGACGTGCCTCTCGATGCCGTACCCGAAGACGATGCCGGCGAAGACCACGACCTGCACCGCGAACAGAGCGGCCGAAGTGATCCAGATGCTCCGCACGATCGGTCGCGCTTCCATTGCAATCACTCTAGATCGACGTCTCCTGCATGTCAATGCGAGCTTGACAGATTCGGCCGTCGCTGCGAGCATGGCCGCGTGGCCCGCCGCGACGTCGCCAACATCCTGACGTCATCCCGCTTCGTGCTCGCACCGCTGTTCGCGGTGGTGTTCGGCTTGATCGGTCGTGTGCCCGGGTTCGCGGTCGCGGGGGTGTCGCTGCTCTGGTTCATCTTCGTGCTGATCGAGCTCTCCGATGTCCTCGACGGGGCGGTTGCCCGCCGCAGCAACACGGTGAGCGACGTGGGCAAACTGCTCGACCCCTTCGCCGACGTCGTGTCCAAGGTCACCTACTTCGCCTGCTTCATGGTTGCCGGTTACCTGCCCCTCTGGTTCCTGCTCGTCGTGCTCTACCGTGAGTTCGGCATCATCCTCATGCGGATGATGCTCTACCGCGACGGTACGGCGCTCGGCGCGCGTACGGCCGGCAAGCTGAAGACGTGGTTCTACGCGGTGACCGCCGCGGCTGCGCTCTTCTTTCTCAGTGTCGATGTGCTGTCCGGCGCGCCGCTTCTCGCCGTGGGGCGGGTCTGGCCGCTGTGGCGGTCGATCGTCATGGTCGTTCTGCTGACGGTGACGACCGGACTCTCGGTGGGCTCCTTTCTGCAGTACGCCACGCTCTTCAGGCAGGCCCGATCGGGTCGCTCGAACGGCGAGGACTCGTAGGTGCGCCCGCTCACCGATCTCCCGCCCGAGGTACGGGCGGGCGTCAGGGTCGTGCTCGCCGACATAGACGACACCATGACCGTCTCCGGCCGCCTGCCGGCATCTTCGTACACGGCGATGTGGCGCCTCCACGACGCGGGTATCCACGTCGTGCCGGTCACCGGACGTCCGGCCGGCTGGTGCGATCTGATCTGCCGGCAGTGGCCCGTCGCCGGGGTAATCGGGGAGAACGGCGCCTTCGCCTTCTACATGGACGGCGAGCACCGCCGGACGCTCGCGCATCCGGCCGCACCCGATCCTGCGACGACCCACGACGGGCTGGCGGCGATCGCGGAAGAGGTCTACCGGCGGATCGATGGGACGCGTCCCGCGAAAGACCAGTTCGCCCGCCTCTACGACGTCGCCGTCGATTTCCGGGAGGAGCCACCGCTGCTCGATTTCGCCGTCGCCGAGGAGATCAAATCGGCCTTCGAGAAGCACGGCGCCCACGCGAAGGTCAGCAGCATCCACGTCAACGCGTGGTTCGGCGACTACGACAAACTCTCCATGACGCGACTCTTTCTCGCCGACCGTCTGGCGCTCGACCTGGACGATCCGGGCGCGAACGAGCGCGCGGCCTTCTGCGGCGATTCTCCGAACGACGAGCCCATGTTCGCGGCGTTCGTCAACTCGGTGGGCGTCGCGAACATAGCGCCGTTCGTCGAGCGGCTCGATCATCCGCCGGCCTATGTGAGCCGCTACGAGTCGGCCCGCGGCTTCTCCGAGCTCGTCGATCTGATCCTGGCCGACGGGCCCACGGATGCCCGGAATCGTGAAAATCGCGCTTGACTCGGAATCCGGCGTACACTATATTCCCGCTTACGCCTGAGGGAATCGGGCGGTTACAGAAAGGCAACGAAGAGCGTCAGGTCGTGTTGACATTCGCTCGTCCTTCATGGTATATTGCCAGTCCGCTCCGGAAGGAATGATTACTTCGCGGTGCGGTTCGACGACCGGACGCCCCCGAAAGGCCACGGTCGATCGGTGTTCTTTGTCATTTATGAGGGAAGGGAAGAGAGAATGACTCTTTCAAACGGGGGACC
>CAZICD010000097.1:0-14088 GCA_964537725.1 uncultured Spirochaetaceae bacterium
TCCGGCGGGATCCGGTAGACGTCGTTGCTGCCGAGCTCGCTCTCGCCACGGTAGCCCTCGTAGTCGCTCGCGATGCCGTAGTCGGGGTCGGTGAACCAGACCGCCCCGTCACGCGAGACGACGACGTCGTTGGGTGAGTTGAATCGGCGTCCCTCGAAACGGTCGGCGAGCACGGTGACCGATCCGTCGTGCTCGGTCCGGGTGACCCGACGTCCCCCGTGCTCGCACGTCACCAGTCGTCCCTCCGGGTCACGGGTATTCCCGTTCGCGTAGTTCGCCGGGGCGCGGAAGACGGTCACCGAATCGCCCTCGCACCACCTGAGGATCCGGTTGTTCGGGATATCGCTGTAGACGAGCATGCCGGCGTCGGGCCAGTAGACCGGCCCCTCGAGCCAACGTCCACCGGTCCACAGCTGTTCCACCTGCGCGTGGCCAATGATGAGCGATCCGAAGGCCGGATCGACGCGTTCGTACGGGTTGGTCTGCATAGAGGGCAGTATACGCGGCACGACGGCGTCTGACCACGAGGTCGGCCGCTGACCGACGCGGCTTGCTACTGCGGTCGCCCGCCTGATAGGCTGGACCACGCATGGAGCTCATCGACGGGAAGCAGTGGATCCCGGTACGAAAGTCCAACCTCAAGTACTACGACGACGTCGAGCTCTACTACCGCAACCCGGCCGGAAAGATCGTCCTCTACAAACCGGCCGGGATGAGCTTCAGCGACAGCTCGCTCGACGCGAAGCCCTACCTCGGCAGCCTCTACATCCGCCCGGACGACAAGCTGCGCGCGCTGCGCGAGGCGCAGCGCGGGTTCAGCACGAACCTCACGAGCCGGATCGCCCGCGCCGGACGCGAAGAGCTGACGCAGATCAGGGACGACCTCGCGATGATCGTCGACGAGACGCTCTCCGAGCCTCGAAGCGGCAGCCTGCAGGTGCTGCCCGGTTTCGTCTCGTCGATCGTCGACGCGTACTCGGGGAAGCCGGACGTGATCAAGCAGCTCGCGCGCATCTCGCATGCGGACTACTCGACCGCCATCCACTCCATCAACGTCATGGCGCTGACGATTGGCTACTGCTATTACACCCGCCGCAGCGAGGGGGAAACGCAGGAGCTCGGGCTCGCAGCGCTCCTGCACGACGTCGGGAAGGTCGACGTGGACCCGGTGGTCCTCACGGCGCCGCGTCGGCTCACCGACGAGGAGTTCGCGGACATGGCCCGGCATCCGGAGGCCGGCGCGCAGATCCTCGAGGACTACGAAGGTGACTTCAGCGCGCCCATCGAGGGAGCGCTCCACCATCACCTGAAGCTCGACGGGTCCGGCTATCCCGCCGGCATCCCGGGACCCATCTCGGAGACCGGCCGGATCATCGCGATCATCGACGCGTACGAGGCGTTGACGAACGACGACCGGCCGTACCGATCCGCGATGCGGCCGCTCGCGGCGCTGAAGCTGATCAAGGAAGACACGGACGCGGGCAGGTACGACAAGGCTGTCTTCACGAGGTTCGCCTACTCGCTGACCGACTTCGCGGCACGGGGCCGCTCCGGCGCGGAGGCAGCCGATGTCGCGCGCCCCGCGGTGGAGGAGATCGCCGGCGACATCAAGGCTCCGGATCAGGCCGACGATTGACCCGCTCGGGCGAGAAGGCCGGCATGCACACCGACCAGTACTCCGCCGGCTCGTCGTAGGGGTTGGCGTACCGCACCGTCGCTCCGCGCCTGACGAGAAGCGATTCGCCGGCCGACAGCTCGACCACGTCGCCGTCCACCGTGACGCGCTTGCGCCCCGACACCATGAGCGTCCATTCGTCGAACTCCGGGCTCTGTTCGGGCTCGCTCCAGCCTGGTGGCGCGATCATGTGCGCGATGCTCAGGCGGTCATCGCCGGTACTCGCGCCGCCGGTGTGCTCCTCGATGAGCTTGCCGTCGTCGGTCGGCACGACGAAGGGAGACTGCTGCAGGGCGTATCGTTTCACGGGGAACCTCTCATCGATGGCGTGTGGCCGAGTACCCTCAGGGCTCGACTACCCACGCGAGGAAGTATAGTGCATCGGCGCGACCATGACCGCCGCGACGAAGAAACGGAAGCGCTCGAGCTGCCCGACGTTGCGGTTGCGAAGCGCGTCGATGAACCACGGAGAGACATCGACCTCTCCTGCCCGGAAGGCGATGCGCTCGAAGTGCGCCACCGCACGGCGGGTGAACGACCGCGGGTCGTCGGCGAGCGCCGCGACGGCGGCCCGGGCGTCGTCGCCGACGACCGGCTGGCCGGCGAGGTCGCGAATGGTCCGGACGCCTTCGGCGGCGTCGTCGAGGAACTCCAGGTAGAGCGGGTAGAAGAAGTCGTAGACGCCGATCAGCGCGGCGGAGCTCAGGATCAGCTCGTCGCGCACGAACGTCTCCGCCCGGCGCTCGATGCGCCGGAAGACGAGCGGCAGCGAGTCGACGCTCTCGAAGATCTCCAGCGCCTTCACCGCGTAGATCGTGATTCTCGGGTTGGGTGAGCGCTCGAGGATCGATTCGATCCGCCCGATACTGTCCCGGTCCCCGATCTGCGCGAGCGCGACCATCGACTTCGCGCTGACCATGTAGTCGTGCGACTCCACCGCGTCGCGCAGCTGCGGGACGGCGGCGCGCACCCGCGCGCGGCCGAGCAGCTCGGCGGCAAGATGCGCGGTGGTGTAGCGATGGTTGCGGACCTCCTCGATCAGCCGCTCCTCCACGGCGAGCGTGAGCGGCGAGTTGCGCAACGCGTTCAGCGCCTCCATCCGGATCGTCAGGCTCGGCGATCCGGCCTTCTGCAGGAGTTCGTCCACCGGCAGGCGCGAGCGGCTCTCCCCCAGCGCCGAAACCGCCGCCCGCTCCTCATCCACGGTCCGCGAGCGGCGCAGACGGTTCAGCAGGCGGATGGCCCGGATGTCGCGGGGAGAGAAGAGCATCCCCAGCACGTCGGAAATCGGGTAGGCGTCAAGATCGGCGAGACCGCGCACCCGCAGGAGCGGAACGGCCATGAGCACCGCGGCGACGCCGAAGTAGACCGCGAAGGCGGATTCGAGCGACCCGGGAAACGCACGCTCGAGCCCGCTCAGCAGGACGCCTCCCAGGAAGCTTCCCAGCGAGCCGGCGATGCCGGTGCCCAGCCCGAACACGATGCCCAGATCGAGCCGCTGCTCGGCGGCGGTCACCGAGAAGAAGTAGTTGTCCGCGGAGTTCATGATCCCGAAGTGCCCCATCACGAAGAAGAAGAACACGCCGGCGGGAAAGACCGCGGTCCAAAAACCGTCGAGCTGCGGAGAGAGCATCAGCGGCACGGTCACGAGGAGGATCAGACCGAGAAACACGAACAGCAGCGGCTTCGCGCCGACGCGGTCCATGATGCCGCGGGTGATGCTCGCCATGACCGCGCCGCCGAGCGAGCCGGCCACGGTGAAGAAGACGACGCTGCCGTCGGAGTACCCGTAGACGCGCTTGAAGTAGACGATGAGAAACGCCTGGATCATCGAGACGACGAATATCGCGACCATGTTGATCGCGTTCAGCCGCCTGAACGAACCCGAGGCGAATCCGGCGCGCAGACCGTCGGCGAACCGCGTCCCGAAGCCCGCCCCGGCTTCCTTCGGCTCGGGGAGTCGCAGGATGAAGTACGACGCGCCGAACCCTGCGACGATACCCACCGAGAGCAGAATCGCGTACCGCCAGATGGGGCTCTCCTGGCCCAGCACGATCGCCATGACCGTCCCGGTCACCACCGCGCCCAGGTTCGTGATCAGGTGCTGATTCGAGAGAAAGGTTCCGCGCTCGCGCTGGCGCGGGATCTCGCCGACGATCGGCTTGGTCGCCGTAATCCCGATGCCCTTCGAGATGTTGAAGGCGAAGGCGCACAGGGTGACGATCGCGAGAACGAGCCCGGTCCGGTCGCGGAGGCCCGGCAGGGAGGTGAACACGACCGGGATCATGAGCAGGTACCGGACGAGCCAGAAGTAGCCGAACAGCCGTACGGCCCCGAAACGGGAGATCAGGCGGCGGCCGATGAGGCTGAAGACAAAGGTCACCTGGTACGACGCGGCGATCAGGCCGACGAGCACACTGTCGGCGCCCAGCCGCAACGCGTAGAGAACGATGATGTTCCCCGCGAGGAAGCTGAACGAGATGACGTTGAAGACGCTGAAGCGATAGTAGTCCGCCATCGCCCGACGGCGGGACGTCTGCGCCTGCATCGTCGCGCTACTCGGCGATGACGGCCTTCGTGACGTAGTCGAGCTGCGGGAACGATTCCCGGAGGTACTCGTTCCCCCGCTGATGGAGCTCGGCCTGGCTCGGTCCGTTGCCGCGCGGCGCGCCCTCCCCGTAACCGCCGTAGAGCGACTCGACGACGTCGATGCCCTCCACGACCTCGGCGACCGGCGAGAAGCCCATGTCGTCGAGCCTCGTATTGTCGGCGAGGTTCACGAAGAGCTGCGTCGTGCGGGTGCCGGGGCCCGCCATCGCGAAGCTGATGGTCCCCTTCGTGTTGGATGCCTCGACCGGATCGTCCTCGATGGGCCGATCGCGCCAGCGCGCGCCGGTCGCCGGATCCCCGCTGATGCCGAACTGCGCGACGAACCCGTCGAGTACGCGGAAGAACGCCACCCCGTCGAAGAAGCCGTCCTCCACGAGCTCGCGCAGCCGGTCGGCCCCGTTGGGCGACCAGTCGCGGTGCACGCGCGCGCGGAACGGTCCCTTCGTGGTCTCGAAGACGATATCGTAGTGCTCGGGAGCCATGTCTCCTCCTCCAGTCAGCATATCGATTCGCCTCGCCGAGCGTAACCCCGTGCGCGCGCGCATCCGTTTCAGACGGTAGCGCGGAGACGCGAGCCCGAGTTGTCGTCGACGCCGCCGAGTGATACCGTCTATCGCGTTGAACGGCAACCGCCCGGATCGTCAGCCCAGCGCCCACGCTCTCTTCATCACCCTCGTGTACGTCGCGGTCGGGACCGCGTGGATCGTCGGGTCCGACTACCTCGCGGAGCTCATCGCGGGCGACTCGGGCTACATCGCGCTCATCCAGCGGTTCAAGGGGATCGGTTACGTGGTCATCACCGCCGCGGGCCTCTTCGTGCTCATTCGCAACGCGATCCGGCGCGTTCAGCGCTTTCAGGCGCGCCTGAACGATACCCTCGAGGAAACCACGCAGCTCGGGCGCTACCTGAACACGATCATCGAGGCGGCGCCCGTCGCGATCTTCGACCTGACCGAGCACGTGCACGTGCGCAGCCTCTGGAACAGTGCCGCCGAACGTCTGTTCGGCTACACCGCCGCCGAGGCGATCGACACGAGACCACCCATCGTCTCCGACGAGGCGTGGAGCCGGATCGCGGCGAGCCGCGAGGCGGTCCTGGGAGGCGAGACCGTCTCGCTCATCGAAGTGGAACTGATCCGAAAGGACGGAACCCGATTCTGCGGAGTCGTCTCGGCCGCGCCGGTGCGCTACGGCGAGGACTGGCTCACGATCGTGATCGTCTCGGACACGACCCGGCTGCACGAGACGCTCGCGCGGCTCGAGGAGAGCCTCGCCGAGCGCGAGGTCCTCATCCGCGAGATCCACCACCGCGTCAAGAACAGCCTGCAGGTCGTCTCGAGCCTGCTGATGATGGAGCGCCGCGAGGTCGATCCGGACGGACGGGCGGCCGGGGGCATCGATCGGGCGCTCGCCCGCATCCGCTCGATCGCGCGCGTGCACGAGATGCTGTACCACGGGTCGAACCTCGCCCGCGTCGAGCTCACCCACTACCTGCGAAGCCTCGCCGCCGACATCGCCTCCTCCTTCGACCCCGCACACCGGATCGAGCTCGACCTCACGCTCGAATCGCTGAGCCTCCACGTCGACCGGGCGATCCCCCTCGGCCTGATCTTCCACGAGCTCGTCGTCAACGCGTACAAGCACGCCTTCGAAGACGGCACCGGCGGCACGGTCACCGTCCGCATCGACCGTACCGAATCGTCGCTCGAGCTGCGGGTGAGCGACACCGGCGTCGGCTTCCCCGACGACGGAGCTCCGCTTCAGACCGGTCGAGGGCTCACGCTCGTCCAGGCGCTCTCCGCGCAGATAGACGCCACCGTGACGATGAACGGCGACCACGGTGCGACGGTCACCGTGCGGGCGCCGCTGCCGAACGACGCGTAGCGTCCGCGCACCGACGGCCGCCCCCTTGGGAGGCGGGCGCCGGCACGCTATACTGCCGGCATGCAACCCCACCACGTACTCTCCCGCCCCATCGGCCTGGGACCGCTGACTGCCGCCAACCGCCTCGTGATGCCCCCGCTCGTCATCTGGAAGGCGCACGAGTCGGGCACCGTGACCGACGAGCACCTCGAGCACTACGCCCGCTCGGCGGGACCGGGAGCGATGATCGTGGAGGCGACGACCGTGCGCCCGGAAGGTCGGCTCGCCGCGACCCAGCTCGGCGTCTGGGACGACGGTCAGGTCCCCGGGCTCACGCGGCTCGCCGCGACGATCCGCGAGTCGGGCGCGCTCGCCGGCATCCAGATCCATCACGCCGGCGGCTCGACGAAGCGCGACCGTCTCTACGGCGAAGATCCGCGTGTGCCGTCGCTGCTCGAGCGGTCACCGGAGGGTGCCCGCGAGATGTCGGGCGACGAGGTCGCACAGACGGTGGAGGCGTTCCGGCTCGGGGTGCGGCGGGCGCTCGAGGCGGGCTTCCAGGTCATCGAGCTGCACGGCGCGCACAGTTACCTGATAAGCCAGTTTCTCTCGCCGCAGACCAACCTCCGCGACGACGAATGGGGCGGGTCGGCCGAGCGACGACGCGCGTTCATGCTCGCGGTCATCCGGGTGGCGCGGGACGAGATCGAGCGCGCCGGCAGGACCGACAGCGCCGCGCTCACGATCAGGCTCGGTCTCGCGGCGGGATCGCCACGCGCGCTGCCGGTCGACGAGGGCATCGCCGCCGCGAAGGCCGCCGTCGAGGCGGGGGCGGATTTCCTCGACATCTCGAACGGCGGCGGGCTCGACGAGCCGACCGAGGAGGAGATACGTTCGCGCACGCAGGAAGCGGTTGCGGCGATCGACCCGGCGAGCGGTCTGGAACCGACGCCGACGCTCCTGCTCGCGGCGATCGCGCGCGCGTCGGCAGGGGTGCCGATCGTCGGTGTGAACGGTATCTTCACGCCGGAGGCGGCCGGCGCGGCGATCGAGGCCGGAATCGCAGACCTGGTCGCGACGGGACGGGCGATCCTCGCGGACCCCCGCTGGGCGCAGAAGGCGCTCGGGCGCGACGACCAGCCGATCGAACCGTGCCAGCGCTGCGAACCGCGATGCCACTGGTTCGCCGACCCACCCAAGTGCCCGGCGCGACGACGTCTGGCGAGGCGAGGCGAGCAGGCGCCGGTAACATAGGCGAGACGGAGGAGCTATGCAGCACGACGTGACACACGAGCCGGACCGAAGGAGATTCACCGCCCACGAGCTCGGCCACGAGGCGTACCTCGAGTACTACGATCTGCCCGACGGGTCGCTCGACTACGCGCACACCTACACGCCGAACGAGATCCGCGGCCGGGGAATCGCTACCGCGATCATCAAGTACGCGCTCGACTGGGCGCGCGAGAACGGGAAGAAGGTCGCGCCCGGCTGTCCCTTCGTAGAGACCTACATCGACCGGCACCGCGAGTACGAGGATCTGCTCGTCGATCAGTACCGGCACGACCGGGCGTAGCCGTGCGCGGGCGGCCGGCCGGTCGCGCGCTGCTACAGGATGTGTTCGAGGAAGCGCTTCGTGCGCTCGTGAGACGGCGAGTCGAAGACTTCCGAAGGGGTGCCGGTCTCGACGACCTCGCCTTCGTCCATGAACACGACGCGGTCGGCGGCGGCCTTCGCGAAGCCCATCTCGTGACTGACGACCATCATCGTCATTCCCTCGCGGGCGAGGTCGAGCATGACGTCGAGCACTTCCTTGATCATCTCCGGATCGAGCGCGCTCGTCGGCTCGTCGAAGAGCATGACCTTCGGGCTCATCGCGAGCGCCCGCGCGATCGCCACCCGCTGCTGCTGCCCTCCGGAGAGCTGACCGGGGTAGGCGTCCGCCTTGTCGCCGAGCCCGACGCGCTCGAGGAGCCGCTTCGCGGTCGCCTGGGCCTCGGACTTCGACTCGCCCTTCACGGTGGTGGGCGCGAGCATGATATTCGCCTGCGCGGTGAGGTGCGGAAAGAGGTTGAAGGTCTGGAAGACCATACCCACCTCTTCGCGGATCTTTCGGATGTCCGAACGCGCGTCGGTGACCTCGTCTCCGTCGATCCAGATCCGCCCGCCCGTGACGCGCTCGAGGCGGTTCACGCTGCGCAACATCGTGCTCTTGCCGCTCCCGCTCGGGCCGATGACGAGGACGACCTCGCCCGGCTGCACCTCGAGCGAGACGCCGCGCAGCGCCTGCACCTCGCCGAAGCTCTTGGACGCGTCCTCGATCCTGACGCGGGGAATGTCCGCTGCCTGTGCCTGGTTGCTCATCGACTCAACTCCTGTGGTGGAACGACATCCGCTCTTCCATGACCGCCACGAGCTTCGAGAAGAAGAGCGTGAGCACGAGGTAGATCAGCGCGACCACCGTATACGCCTGGAAGTACTCGAAGGTCTGCGACGCGTACTCGCGTCCACGACGAAGCAGGTCCGCCACCGCGAGGATACTCACCAGCGACGAGTCCTTGAGCAGCGCGATGAACTCGTTGCCCACCGGCGGCAGGATCACCCGGAACGTCTGCGGAAGGATTACTTTGCGCAGCGCCTGCGTTCGCGTCATGCCGAGCGCGAGCGCCGCCTCCATCTGCCCCTTCGGAATCGACTGGATTCCGGCGCGGAAGATCTCACCCATGTAGGCGCCGTAGCAGATGCTCATCGCGATGACCGCGGCGGCGAGCCGTGGCACCTGGATGAACTG
Source organism: uncultured Spirochaetaceae bacterium (assembly GCA_964537725.1). Classification (GTDB taxonomy): domain Bacteria; phylum Spirochaetota; class Spirochaetia; order DSM-27196; family SLST01; genus SLST01. Next base: position 8,937 of record CAZICD010000097.1, read on the forward strand.
CCCGAGCGCGAAGTAGATGTAGAAGAGCTGGACGAGCAGCGGGATGCCCCGGATGACCTCGACGTAGATCGTCGCGATCCGGTTGATGATCGTGACCCGCGAGATCCGCCCGAGTCCCGTGAACAGGCCGATGACGAGCGCGAACACGATCGACATCACGGTCACCTGGAAGGTGCGCAGAATGCCGTCCGGCACGAACTTCAGGATGCTCCAGTACGGGTCGGGCGAGAGAAGCGGCAGCGTGACGAGCATGATCAGCGCGCCGAAGAAACTGATCCTCCACGCGCTGAATACCGACTTGTCGGCCTTGTCCGGTATGAGGGCGCCATCGCTGACGCCCACCGGCTGCTGTTTCTGGTCGTTTACCTCAGCCACTTGTCCTCGAGCTGTGCCGGGATGCCCTCTTCCTTGACCTTCGCGAGGCCTTCGTTGATCAGCGCGAGCACCTCGTCGTTGCCCTTCTCGACGGCGATGCCGTAGAACTCTTCGGTGAACGGCTCACCCACGATCTTCAGCGCGTCCGAGTACTCGTCGTTCTGAAGCACGTAGTCGGCGGCGATCGGAGTGTCGGCGACGACGCCGGCGATCCGTCCGTTGGCGAGGTCCTCGATCGCGAGCCCCAGCTCGTCGTAGGTCGAGAGCTCGACACCGTCGACGTTGCCGACCTCGAAGGCGCCGGTCGTACCGATCTGCGCGCCCACGCGCTCGCCCACCAGATCCTCGAGCGTCTCCACGCCGGTCGTGCTCTGCTGCACGATCAGGACCTGGCCCGCGTTGATGTACGGCTCGGAGAAGTCCATCGTCTGCTGCCGATCCTCGGTGATCGTCACCGACGAGATGACCGCGTCGTACTCGCCCGTGCCCAGACCGGCGAAGATGCCGTCCCACGCGGTGTTCTGGAACTCGACCTCGAATCCCGCGGCGTCGGCGATCGCGTTCATCAGGTCGATGTCGTACCCGACGAGCTCCTTGTCCTCGTTGACGAACTCCATGGGAGGCCACGTCGCGTCGGTGCCCACGGTGATCGTCCGAACGCCGTCGGTCTCCTCCTGTCCGGAGGCGGCGGCGAATCCAGCGACAACGAGCAGCGTAAGCGCTGCGACTACCAATCGTTTCATAGAAGCTCCTTTCATGATTAAGCGCAGAGACTAATAAATATGCGCAGGCTTTGCAAGAGAATACACCCGACCAGGAGCGATCTCCGGTCAGCTGCGCGCGCGCGACGGGACGTCGGTGATGTCGATCGACGCACCCAGGACGAGTCGGCGTTCGCCGCCGGCGGGCATTCCGCGCGTGAGAATCGTGCGCCAGCGGCCGGCCGCGTCGCGCACGCGGTACTCGAGGACGAACTGATCGTACTTTCCCTCACCGATCTCGCGGATCGCTCGCTCTACCGACTGCCGGTCGTCGGGATGGACGACGTCACTGAGGGCCGCAAGAGTCCGCGGCAGGTGCTCCTCGGGCCACGCGGGAGAGTCGCTCGTCCGGTACTCGAACCGGTCGCGCCGCGGGTCGAACACCCAGACGATCACGCCTCCCGCGCGCAGGGCGAGCCCCAGCTCCTCCTCGCGCGTGCGCAGCGCGAGCTCGGCCTCCTTGCGCTCGGTGACGTCCTGCAGGATCCCGAACACGCGAGCCGGATTCCCCTCGGCGTCGCGCCAGTACTCTGCCCGATCGTGTATCCAGCGCTCCTCACCGTCGGGACGGACGATCCGGTACTCGACACGGAAGGCGGCACCGGAGCTGCGCGCCTCGCGGACCTCCTGCTCCGCACGCTCGCGATCCTCGGCGGGCATGAGCCGCAGAATCGCGTCGCGAGACGGCCGGGCGTCGGGGTCGCCGACGAGGTCGAAGACCTCCGGAGACCAGATCGTATCTCCTGTCCTGACGTCGCGCTCGTAGCTTCCCAGCCGCGCGAGCTGCTGCGCGCGTTGCAGACGCCGCTCGCCCAACTCGGCACGCTTGTGCGCGGCGAAGAGCTCGAGCGCCATTTCGATCGAGGAGACGAGCACGAAATCCCCGGAGTTCTTCACGACGAAGCCGTAGCGCGTGATGTCACGGACGCGGCGGACCGTCTCTTCGTCGGAATATGCGGTGAGGAAGACGATGGGCAGGTCACGAGCATCGAGGATGCGCTCGGCGGCGGTCGTCCCGTCCATGCCGGAACCCAGGTTGATGTCCATGAGCACGAGATCGATTCGCTCGTCCCGCGTCGCCAGATCCACCGCCTCTTCGCCCGAGAGCGCGGTCTCTACGGCAAAACCGTGGCGACGGAGCATATCCGCCTCGGCCATCGCTATGATCGCCTGGTCTTCGACGAGCAGAAGCAGCTCGCGTGTCGCGTCGTCGCTCATCCCGGTAATCCAGTATAGGTGGTGCGGACGAGGTTGTCTCCCACTTTTCGCCCTGCCGCGGAGGTAGCGCGCGCTTGTGGGCCCGGGGGCCGTGGTGTACGCTGGCGTGTGGCACGGATCGAATCGGTAACGGTCTTCTGCGGATCCGGGTTAGGAGCCCGCGACGAGTACGCGCGCGAGGCACGGCTGTTCGGCCGACTGCTCGCCGAGCGCAACCTCTCGCTCGTTTACGGCGGAGGGAGGACCGGTCTCATGGGAGCGCTCGCCGACGCCGCGCTCGCGGCCGGCGGAACGGTGACCGGCGTGATCCCGCGTCACCTCGTCGATCGCGAGGTCGCGCACGAGGGACTGAGCGATCTCATCGTCGTGGACGACATGCACCAGCGCAAGGCCCGTCTGGCCGCGCTCGGCGACTGTTTCGTGGCGCTGCCGGGCGGCAGCGGAACGCTCGAGGAGTTCTTCGAGGCGTGGACGTGGCGGCGCATCGGCCTGCACGAGAAGACCTGCGCGCTCCTGAATACGCTGGGCTACTGGGAAGGTCTGCTCACGATGCTCTCGCGCATGGAGGCCGAGCGATTCCTGCGTACCGGCGACCTGCGAAGCATCGTCGTCGAATCGACACCCTCCGCGCTCATCGAAGCGCTTGCCGGGGAGTGACGCCGCCCTCGCGGCGCCACCTCGGCCGGCGGTCGCTCAGAGCACCAGGTCGCACGCCTCCGGGGGCATCCAGTGCGCGTCCTGGCCGCGCCACTTCACATTGCAGCCGACGGGATTCGTGAGCGGTACCGACACGGCCTTGCCGCCGGTCACCTCCTCCAACGCCCGATCCAGGTCGTTCACGGTGATCTTCTCGGGATCCTTCGGGCTGTCCACGCCACGGCCGGTGTAGACGAGCTTGCGATCGCCGTCGAAGACGTAGAAATGCGGAGTTCGCAGCGCCCCGTACGCCCGTGCGGTATCCTGCGACTCGTCACCGAGGTAGACCCAGGGGAACTTCTGCTCCTCCATCCGTGAAACCATGTGCTCGAAGTCGTCGTCAGGATGCACTTCGGTGTCGTTCGAGTTGATCGCGACGAAGGTCACCCCGCGCGCGGCGAACTTCTCGGCGGCCGCCCGCGTCAGTTCGTCCGAGCCGAGAACGTAGGGACAGTGGTTGCACGTGAAGAAGACCACGAGCGCCTTCGCATCCGCGAAATCTGCGGGCGAGTAGGTGGAGCCGTCGGTCGCCGGAAGCGAGAAGTCGGGCGGCTGTGCGCCGAGTTCGAGCGTAAATGCCATAGTACCTCCGCGGCAAAGGTACCCATACCCCGGACGATCCGACTACCGGGCCGCCGCACGTCGTGTCAGCAATCGTCCTACACGAAGTCTCGAACTCCTCCGACAGATCGGATCCCCCTGCCCCGACTACACTCGTCCCGTACCAGAGGGAGGAGGGAGACGATGAAGAGGGAGACACACGCAGCAATTCTGAGGGTCAGGCTCTCGGCGCCTGCGCCGGCACACTCGAGCACGATCGAAACCAGGTCGGGCGCCGTCCGCTGGGCGCTGCTCGAAGACACGCTGCTCATTCAGCCCGAGCGAGAAGCCATCCTCGCGGACACGGCTCACGTCGAACACCTCATACGCACGGTCATGCGACGGTCGGGGCTGGCAAAACGGTACCACGTGTTCACCGTCGCCAACGACGGCGTCCAGGGCCCGATCCCGCCCGACGACCGTTGACCCGGGCGCCGGAGGCGTGGAAAGCTGTAGGCAGCGATGCTTCACGGAGAGGACTGGTACTACACCCCCATCTCGGTCGACGGTCAGGTCGTCAGAAAGCACGTCGACTCGATCCTCGTCTCGCGTGAAGAGGCGCGTCCCACGGTCACGGTCACCTACACGCTGACCAACCCGTACGACCATCCGGTGGCGGTGCCCATCCAGTCCGGTCTCACGATGCTCTACCAGTACGCGCAGAGCGACGACGACCCGAAGGATCCCGAGCTGCACGTCGTGCCGGCGACCGTCACGCGACACGGCAACGGCGAGTTGCTCTACGTCGCCGAGGGGTCGGGGGCCGTGCTGGGGACGACCGCGATCCAGCGACAGCACCTGGGGACGGGGATCCCGAACTACCGGCACCCGGTCGCGGTGAACGTCACCCTCGTACCCGGGGACTCGGTCGAGCTCGAGGCGCGCGCCTCGCTGCCCGCCCGGGTGCAGCGGATGATCCTCGTCGACGCGATGGTCGGACCCGGCCAGCCGTACGGGATCTATCCACAACTCGTGGAACGGCCGGACCACGAGGTGCAGACGCCACCGCCGCTTCGCGTCTACGAAGGCGCGTCGTTCCGCGATGATCCACCGCACGTCCGCATGCCGGCTCCCGCGGGCGACTCGGAAGCGCGCGCACGACGGCTGCCGCGCTGGATCGACCCCGTGCGCTTCGCACGTCTGCAGGCGACGTTGCGCCAGCACGGCAAACTCTGGTCGTACGCGGTCGGCGGGAGCGCGATTCTTCTGGCTGCGTCGCTGCTCCTGCGCTCGGCGCTCGCGACCGTTCCGACCCGCATCGTGGTCGACGCCGTTCGTCTCGCGCTCTTCGCCGGGCTCACGGTGGGACTGGTCCGACGCAGCACCCTCGCGCGGGTGGCGTTCGCGGCGGCGCTCGCGGTAAGCGGCGTTCTCGACCTCGTCCCGCTCGTGCGCGCGGTGGCCGTCGGCGCGCTCCCCCCGGCGGTCCTGCTGACCGGCTACGCGCTCATCCCCCTGCTCTTCCTCGGCGGCGCGACGCTGCTGCTCGCGCTCCCGCCGGT
>CAZICD010000097.1:14188-16177 GCA_964537725.1 uncultured Spirochaetaceae bacterium
ATCCTCGCGCTGATCACCATCGGCTTCGGCTTCGTGGTCGACCTCGACGCGCGCCTCGGAATGCTCTGGGGGGCGCTCGCAGGCGCGTGCTATCTCGTGTTCCGGTTCACCGGGATCGAGTACGAAGTCTTTCCGCTCGCCGACGGCCGCGTCTTCCGCCTGTTGCACAACCGGCCGAGCCGAACGGAGTACGAGGAGTTCTGCTCCACGCTCTTCGCCCGGCGCGACGCGTACCTGCTCGACCGCTACGCGCGCATCGACATCGACCGGCCCGCGACGCTCGAGCGCAAGCGCATCGACTGGCTGCGCGACGAAGGCGTACTCGACGACACGGCGTACGTCACGATCGTCGAGACGATCGACGAGCACGCCGTGCAACCGTAGGGAGCCTCACCCGCCTTCGAAGTACCCCACCCGCCCGTCGTCGAGCGCGACGTACGTACGCGTTCCCGTGCGGCCGACGAACGCCACCTGAACGCCGGCGGCGACCGTGGCGAAGGTATCGCCGGTGGCCGGGTCGCGCACCTGCCTCGCGGTGTCCACGGAAACCATCGGCAGATCCCGGGTCACCGAGCTCGGGTCGAGGTAGCCGTACCCACCGCCGGGCAGCGCGACGCGCACGAGACCGCCGCTCGCCCCGACGACGCGCACCGGCGTCTCCTCGGGCAGCGCCGTCGGAACCGGCGTCGCGGCCGCCTCCTGAAGCACGCCTGGCTCAGCGCCGTCGGACAGCGCCGCCGGCTCCGCCGGACCGTCGGTCGCGGCGTCTGCGCCCATCGTCTCGCCCGCGCCCTCCCTGCGCAGGAGCGGGTTCCGGTTCACCCACCGCGGGGCCGGCTGCGGGACCGGGAAGCGCCGCGATGTCCTCGCCTCGACGGCGAGGCGCGCCCAGGCGCCCACGAGATCGGCGTGGCGGACCGGCTCCGGCTCGGTACGCGGCGGGTCGACGAAATAGTCCCACGGGTCGACGTCGTATCGCCAGCTGCCCTGGTAGAGGCCGATGTGCAGGTGCGGCGGCGTGGTGATCGCGTTGCCGCTGTTGCCCATCGTGCCGATCGCGTCGCCGCGGCGCACGCGGGTCCCCTGCTCGACGAGCTGCTCCTCGAGGTGCGCGTAGTAGAGCAGCAGGTCGCGCTGCTCGTCGTAGAGCGTGACGATGTTGCCGCCGCGGTCGCGCTGCCCCACGCGCGCGACGAGGGAGTCGCTCGCGGCGAGCAGCCGCGTCCCCCGCGGTGCGAAGATGTCCACGCCCTCGTGCCTGCGGATTCCGCCGTCGCGTCCGTCGCCGTAGAAGCTGAGAATGTCACCCGGGTCGGCTCCCTCGACCGGGAACGAGAGCGAGGCCGTGGACGCGATCGTCACCTCGAACCGGCCGCCCCGCAGGAGCTCCGGCTGGATCCGGACGACGTAGCGTCCGTCGCGACGCGGGTCGAAACGGATCCGGTCCGCGTCCTCCGGGCGACTCGCCACGAGCGTGAGCCCGGGCGGGACCGGCGCGGCGGTGGGGTCCTCTGCCGGCTCGTCGTCTGCGTCCGCCGCGTCGGGCCGGTCGCCGGCTGCCGCGCGCTGGTCGGCGTCGACGCGGTAGAGGTCTGCGAAATAGCGGTCGACCTCGGCGGCGACGGTGATCGTGACCGCGCGCCCCCGCCGGACGACGAACTCGTAGCCGAGCGCCTGCGGTTCGCGCGGGTCGATGAGGGCCACTTCGGAGAACGGCGTGTCGACGACGGCGGGGGCGGCGAGCGCGTCCGCGGCGGCGGCGAGCCAGGCGGTACCCATCGCGGTCTCGTCCAGGTCGAGCCGCGAGAGCGCCTCGGCGTAATCCTGGTGCGAAGCGGAGGGCTCGAACGGCTCTTCGACGATCTCGGGCGCGCACGCGCCCATCAGCGCCGCGAGCACGGCCGCCGGCACGACGCCGGCGAGCAGTCGGGTTCGGTTCACGCGCCCAAGGTACAGCCGACGCGCGTCGGACGGCGAGCCCGCGCCGCC
>CAZICD010000098.1:0-4035 GCA_964537725.1 uncultured Spirochaetaceae bacterium
TCCGAACCGAAGAGCTCAGCCGGCGGCGACCATCCCCTGCTCGACCATCCACGTCACCGCCTCACGCACCGCCTCCAGCGAGGTGTAGCGCGGCTCGTAGCCGAGCAGCGTTCGCGCCTTCTGCGTGCTGCAGCACTGGCCGTGGGTGATGTGCGCCTCGGCCATCGCGACTTCGTCGTCGGGAAGGCCGCACCGCTTCTTCCAGTCCTCCCAGGAGGCAAACTCGAGGTTCGCCTCGCGTCCGAACCAGCCGGCGGCCGCCTCGGCGAAGCCGCGAAGCGTGACCGCCGCCGGCGACACCGCAAAGAACTGCTCGCCCACCGACGCGCTCCACCGCTCGATCGCGCGATGAAAGACCTGCGCGACGTCGTCCGCGTGCACGTGGTGCAGGAGGTCCAGGCCGACGTGCGGGAGCAGAATCGGCTCGCCCTTCGCGAGGCGCGAGAAGACCTGCGGGCTCTTGCACGCCATGGGGTTCACCGGCTCGTGGCCGGGACCGACGATGTGCCCCGGATTGACCATCGTCGCCGGGAAGTCGCCCCGCCGGGCCTCGGCGAGGAGGTAGTCCTCGATCGCCTTCTTGTTCACGCCGTACTCGCCGAATGGAGGCGATACCGTCTCCTCTCGCGTCGGCGCCTCGACGACCCAGCCCTTCACCCAGATGCTGCCGCAGTGCAGGAAGTGCGAGATCCTGCCGCGAAGCGCTTCGACGAGCTGACGCGTGCTCGCCGGCGTAAACGAGATGAGGTCCACGACGACGTCGGGCCCGGTCTCCGCCACCCGCTCGCCGAATCGGCCCTCCTCCTCGAGCTTCGCGCGATCCGCCTGAAGGCGCGTGACCGAGCGCCAGGCGGGATGCGGAACGTAGGGATCGCGCGTGCCGCGGGAGATCACGGTCACCTCGTGACCGGCCCCCACGAGCCGCGGGGTGAGGTAGGTGCCGATGTGTCCGGTGCCTCCGATGACGGTGATTTTCATGCGAACCTCCAGGCCGGAGCGCCGGCCGGCTACTCCTCAATCTCGTAGTCGAACACGACGATCGAATCGCGCCCGGCGGCGAGCGCGGGGATCACCGTGCCCTCGGCGAAGGCGACGTGATCGGGGTGCTCGAGGTACGCGTCGCGCGCCGCCGCGTCGTCGAAGTCCATGACGAAGCCGTGGCGGTAGCCGCGGTCGAGACCCTCCGGACTGACGTTCTCGCCGGAGGTCACGGCGCGCGCGCCGTCAATCTTGTGCACGAGGCCGCCGAACCCTGAGAAGATCTCGTTGATCGTCTCCGGCGCGGTCGACTCGGCGAACTGCATGAGTACGACGTGTCGGATCATCGGTCTCCCCCTTCTCTTCAGCCTACACGGGAATCACGAGGTCTGAATACTCCGGAAGCACCCTGTCGCGGGTGAGGAGGTGCATCCCCTCCTCGAGCGCCTGCGCGACGAGGATCCGGTCGAACGGGTCGGCGTGAACCTGCGGCAGGTGCTCGACTCGCAGCGCGTGCGCAGCCTCGATGCCGATCGTCGCGTAGCCGGCGTCGCGGAAGTACCCGCGGGCGTCGGCGGCGCTCACCGGCATCTCGCCGCGCCGAAGCGCGTGCTTGATTGCAATCTCCCAGAGCGTCGCGGCGCTCACCCAGACGCCGTTCGATCGGTCGCCGATGAGCTCGGCCGCGCGACTGCCCAGTCGGTCGTCCGCGGTGATCGCCCACAGCGCGACGTTCGTGTCGAGCAGGACCCTCACGGGTCCCCACCCGAACCGTCCTCGACGTCTTCGCGCCGCCCGGCTCCGGCGTCCTCTGCGACGAACAGCGCCGCGACCTCGCGGTCGAGCTCCTCGGTCTGCTCGGGCAGCCGGAATGCCCCCTGCGCAACGCCGATGCGCCGCCCAGCGGCCCCGCTGTCCTCCGCGCGGACGAGCCGCGCGACGGGCTTTCCGTTCCGCGCGATGGTGATCTCATCCTCCCGGCCGCTCTCCAGGTCGTGGACGAGTTTCGACAGCCGGGTCTTCGCGTCGTGCATATTGACCTGCGACACAGACCCTCCTTAGCTAAGTGTAGCTAATTCCAGTCGCCGCCGCAACCTCAGCTCTCGACTACTCCTCGTCGATCTCGTGCGCGTAGAGGTCCCAGTCCAGATACGTGTCGATCGCTTCCTGCAGGACGCGCGCCCATCGGCCCCGGACCATCGCGATGTGGTGCTCGAAGCCGTTCTGCGTGATGTAGCGAAGGAGCCGACGGAGCCGGGGCACGTGGCAGACGGCCACCCCGCCGTCGATGGGGAAGGGATCGTCGGTGAACTCGCCCTCGCCCACGTAGCCTGCGATCAGGCCCAGATCGTCGCGGGTGGAGACGCGGAAGTAGGTCATCTCACCGGGCGCCACACGGCCCTTCACCGCCCCGAAGCAGTTCTCCCTGCCCAGCGTCTCGCCCAGGATGTCCAGGTCGGAGATCTCGATCTCGCTTCCCATGAAGCTCTTGGGGAAGTTCGAGCAGTGCACGTTCACGCACTTGTCGACCTCGTCGGCGTAGTTGTTGTTCCAGTCGAGGAAGCCCGACGGCTGGCCTGAGGCGAGGCTCAGCCCGTACATGGAGAGCACGCCGGTGAGGTCCACCTCGCACGCGCTGGGCATCAGGCGCTCGCCCATCATGCTCATCGTCAGGCAGGTCGCGCAGCCGAAGTTCTCCTGCACCGAGTCCCAGCACTGGATGCAGCTCGCGTCGAGCTCGTTCTCCTCCATCCACCGTTCCACGACGATTGTGAACTTCGCCTGCTTGACGATGCCGGCCTCCGCGATCTGCGAGGGGATCGATCCGTACGATCGGAACTCCTCGAGCTTCTGCTTCACCTCCGCCGCGTCGTCGGCGATCTTGCCTGCCTCGCCGAGGATGACCGACAGATCCACCGGGACCACGCCGATGCCCTGACGCTGCAGGAGCTTCTCGCTGAAGCGGACCGTCTGGAACGGGGCCGGCCTCGTGCCGATCGCGCCCACGCGCGCGCTCGTGAACCCACGCACGACGCGGCAGACGCGGGCAAAGAAGTCCAGATCGCCGGAGAACTCCTCGCTGTCGATGTCCACCGTGTGGTTCGTCGTGTCGGTGAAGGGGATCCCGTACTGGACGAGGTTGTTGCAGACGCTGATCTTCCCGCAGAACGAGTCGCGGCGGCCCTTCACGTCGACCTTGTTCACGTCGTCCTTCGACGCCTGCACGAGCACCGGCACGTCCAGCTTCGCCCGCGAAATCGTCTCCGCCACGGCGATCTCGTCGCCGAAGTTCGGCAGCAGCACGACGAGCCCGTCGATCTCCTCGGCGTGCTGTCGGAAGTGCGACGCGGCGGTCCGCGCGTGCTCGAGCGTCTCGATCGCGCCGTGACCGGTCGCTTCGGCGGGCGGGATGACGCAGCCGTAGCCCTCCTTCTCGAGCTTCGCGACGATGTCCTTCCGCGCGTTGCGCGCGTGGTCCGGGTTGAAGAACCCGCGCGTCCCCACGATAACGCCGAACGTAATCTGCTTCTCTGCGATCCTCATGATACCTCCTCCGCCGGGTAGACCTTCTCCGGCGCCTTGCGTCCTTTCGGTCGTTCGATGAGCTCGATCGTCGTGCCGATCTGCTCTTCCGTGTCGAGGTAGGCGTAGTGCCCGTCGCCGTCGGGGCCGAACCCCGCGCCGTCCTGCACCATGCGAATGCCGGCCGCCTCCGCCTGCGCGATCGCCTCCGCCATGTCGTCCACGAGTACGCCCAGGTGGTGGATCCCGTAGCCGTGCTTCTCCGCGAACTCGCGGTACACCGTGTCGCCGCGCTTCTGTTCGATCAGCTCCACGCGCGTGTCTCCGAAGTACGAGAGCGCGATCCGCATCGCGTAGTCGGCGGGCTCTCCGTGCCGCGTCATGCGCGGCACGAACGGCTTCTCGTACGTGTAGAAGTGCCAGGGGCCGATGCCGAAGAGCCGGTAGTAGTTCTCCACCGTCCGGTCGAGGTCCTCCACCACGAAGGCGATCTGCGCGACCCCGCCGGCGAGGAACGGAAGCGGCAGCGCGCCG
>CAZICD010000098.1:4135-11837 GCA_964537725.1 uncultured Spirochaetaceae bacterium
CGCGCCGGTCACAGCGCCCCCTTCGCCACGAGCCCTTCCTGCAGCTCGCGCAGCCTGTAGACGAAGGCGTCGGTGTCCGGCGCGAAGGCGTCCGCCGTGATCACCTCGCCCTTCGCGACGTCCCTCGTCACCCGCCCGTGCGTGCCGATCCCCATGGGCACCGCACCGCTGCGCTCGTACTCCTCGCGCGTCATGATCGTCGCGTACCAGTCGTGCCCGCCGATGCCCTCCACCGTCTGCCCGGCGGAGAGGTCGCGCTTGGCGACGCAGACGACCTCGGAGAGCGCCCTGCCCGCGCTCGTGATCGTGCGCTCGCCCAACAGCACCGCCTCGGCGACGCTCTGCGGCGTCTCGAGGTCGCACAGGTGGTACGGCCGAAAGTGCAGGTAGTACGGCCCGTCGGCCTTCGTGATGAACTTCATGTCCTTGCGAATCCGCGGCTCGTCCGAATGGACGATCGCGAAGACGCCGGGAGCGACCCGGCCGGTGGAGAAGTCGACGCAGCCCCGCGTGGCGAAGATGCCGCCGTCTTCCTTGGGGATGAATACCTTCGTGAGCTCCTCCACGTCGGCCCTCGCGCCGTGCATGCCCGTGACGTCGGGCACGAGCCCGGTGGCGTTGCTGACCGCGGCGAGCTCGACCATCGTCTTCGTCCCGTCCTGGAAGGCGGCGAGGATCTTCGGGTTCATGTCCTTCGACACCGCCTCCTCGCGCGCGGTGTCCTCGGTCGCCTCGAAGTTGATCGTGTTGTTCTTGCCCTTGCCCAGGCAGACGACCTCGAAGCCCATGAGCCTCGCCTGCTCCCAGAGCATCTTGAGCACGCCCGGCTCGTCGCCGCTCGCGACGGTGTAGACGGTGTCGTTCTTCCGGGCGAGGTCGTTCAGGAGGAGGCCCACGGTGACGTCGGTCTCCACGTTGAGCATCACCACCGGCTTGCGGTTGTTGATGCTGTTCCACGCGACGAGCGCGCCGATGTCCGGGAGCCCCGTCGCCTCCACGTTCGCCTCGAGCGCCTCGAGCGCGGGCAGGATCAGCGCGTCCGCGGTGACCACGCGCTTGCCCGCGCGCGCGGCGTCCTGCGCCTCCGAGAGCTTGTCGGTAACGACGACGTCACCTCTCCCGTAGCCCATCTCCGCGAAAACGTCGATCCCCCGCTGCGGGTCGATGTCGGCGATCGCGCGGATCGCCATCCCTTCGATGCTGTTGAGCGTGTGCGCGAGCCCGGAGCCCATCTGCCCGCAGCCCACGACTCCCACCGCGATGGGGTTGCCGTCGGCCGCTCGCGCCTGCAGTTTGCGTACCAGTTCCATCTAGCTCCTTCCCTTCGCCGGTCGTTCCGGCTTCCTGAGCGCAGGCCGATGTTGCTCTCGCACGACCGCCTGCGCGGTGTCTCTGTCGGTGACGAGCACGTCCACGTGCGAGCCCCGCAACGCCGCCAGCACCGCTGCGCGCTTCTCGCGCCCGCCGGCGATGCCAACGCGCTTGCCGACACGCCGCATCCGCTCCAGGTCCACGCCGATCGTCCGTTCGGCGAACGGCGTGTCCACCGGCGCCCCGTCGGCGTCGAAGAAGCGCAGCGCGATGTCGCCCACCACGCCCAGCTCGCGCAGCATCCGGCAGTCGTCCTCGGCGAGCACCGACTCCGGCCCGCGCAGCACCGAGTGCGGCCCCAGCGCCCCCACGCCCAACAGCGCCACGTCCGCGCTCGCCGCGAGCTCGAGCGTGTCGGCGACCTGGCGGTCGGCGGCGAGCGCGTCGCGAACCTCGCGCGAGGCGACGATGCCCGGCGCGTGCATGTTTCGCGCCCGGCACCCGAGCCGCTCGGCGGCGCGGCGGACGAGCTCCGCACCGTGGATCTCCGCCTCGAGCTCGCCCAGCCCCCCGAGCATCTGCACGGCGCGAACGTCGGGCAGGCTCGCCGGCGGGAGCGCGCTCACCGTCGCGAGGATCGTATTGCCCCACGTCAGCCCGAGCGTCTGGCCGTCTTCGAGCACGCGAACGACGTAGTCGGCCGCGGCGCGCCCGATCGCCTCGAGCACCTCGTCGTAGCCCTCGTCGTCGGGCGCGACGACGATCGCCTCGTCGAGCCCGAAGCGCTCCTCGAGCTCCCGCTCGAGATCGGCATGATTCTCCTGGGGCGGCACGACGGCGATCCGCACGATTCCGTCCTCGCGCGCGCGGGTGAGCATGCGCGAGACCTTGATCCGCGAGATCCCGAAGCGCTCGGCGACCTCGGCCTGCGTGAGGTCCTCGTCGTAGTAGGCCTGCGCCACCCGGTAGAGCAGGCGCCGGGCGTTATCCATGGACCCGACAGCGGATCGCCATGTACTCCTTCGCCGGCAGCGGCACGCGCGCCTCGCCGGAGAAGTGCCCGTCGAGCGTGGTAACCGTCATTTCCCACGTGTCGATCACGTCGATCTCGTAGGCGCGCCCCTTCGGCAGCGTGAGGTCCTTCCACGACGGCCGCTGGAACCCCAGGTAGTAGAGGAGGTAGTCGTCCTTCGAGTTCAGCCGCCGCATGTCCCAGCTCGGCCGCTCGGTCACGAGCGTCGCGACCGGGGCCTCGTCGAGGATGCGCTTCAGAAAGCCGATCCGCGCGGGCGCCTCGCCTGTGAGCGCACCGCCCTTCGACCACCAGAGCACCTCTTCGTCGTTGTAGTAGGTCTCCCCGTGCGCGCCCGGCCACCCGCCGTTCACGAGCGCGGTCCACTGCCGGCGCATCAGCTCAGACCCCGTGATGTTGCCCCACCCCTCGCGGATGTCGCCCTCGTAGCAGCACTCGTCGATCACGACGGGCTTGCGATACTGCTCGAGCCACTCGGAGACCGACTCGGTGTTGCTGCGCTGAATCGAGCAGTGCGTCACCCACGGCAGCGCGTGATCGTAGAAGACGTGCCCGTTGTGGACGCTTCGCGGATGGTCGTAGGGGTCCTCACGCTGAACGGTCCGGAAGTACCTGTGGAAGTCCTGCGCGTCCTTCTGCTTCATGAAGTCCCACTCGTTCGCCATGGACCACCAGACGTTTCGGAAGCTCGCAAGGCGCGCGATCGCGTAGCGCAGATAGCGCTCCTCCACCTCCTCGTCCAGATTCTGGAAGCCCCACCGGTCGTAGGGGTGGAAGAGGATGAGGTCCGCCTCGATCCCGAGGCGCATGAGGCGGTCGAGCTCGGCCTCGAACTCGGCGAAGAAGGCGGGGTCGAAGCGGCTGTAGTCGAAGCCGTCTTCGAGCGAGCCCGGAAAGACGAACCGCTCCGGCTCGTTGTGGTTGTAGCGGTAGTGCTTCGGGAAGAGGCACATCCGGATCTTCGTGAACGCGTTCTGCGACAGCGTCTCTATCGTCCGGTCGCGGAGCTCCTTCGGCTGGTGGAACCACGCGTAGCAGGTCGTGCCGACAGGAACGTACGGCGTCCCGTCGGCGTAGGCGAAGCGCGTCCCCACGACCTCTACCGGCCCGTGGTTGGGGGCGCCACCCCCCGCTGTCCTGGCGCCGCCCCCGGGGCTCACCGAGAACGCGCCGCTCTGCCCGTCGAGCGCGCGCGTCTCGCTTCGCGTGCGCCACGTCCAGTCGCCCGGCTCGTCCGGCATGAACCGCGCGAGGTAACGTCCCTCGCCGTCGTAGAATCCGCGCACGCTCACCGTGCGGTGCCGAATCGAAAAATCGGCCTCGAACGAAACGTCGACGAAGGGATTCCCGTCCGACGGTCCCTCCAGGCTGATCTCGAACCGGTCGTACTGCTCAATCGTGCTCACCTGTCGCTCCTTCGCTTGGCAGTGTAGCAGGGTTCGGGGGCAATGTACAGATGATCACTTGCGTTCTTTCGTTCATCGGTGTACGAATAGGGTATGAGAAGCCGAATCGGGATCCATGCCGATGGACGAACATTCCACCGCGACGGCGAGCGCTGGTTCTACCTCGCCGACACCGCCTGGAGCGGCGTCACCAACCCGTCCGACGACGAGTGGGAGCGCTACCTGGATCTGCGCGCCGAGCAGGGGTTCACGGCGATCCAGATCAACCTGCTCCCGCAGTGGGACCGCTCGCCCTCGCCGCTGCCGGCCCGGCCGTTCGCGCAGGCCGCCGACGGCTCGTACGACTTCTCGCGCCCGCAGGACGACTACTTCGCGCTCGCCTCCCGCCGGCTCGCCGCGGTCGCCGACCGGGGCATGGTGCCCGCAGTCGTGCTCCTGTGGTGCAACTACGTGCCCGACACGTGGGCCTCCGCGCGCCAACCCGCCGACGTGATCCCGGAGGACGCGCTCGAGGGCTACCTCCGCCTCGCGATCGAGACCGCCCGGCCGCACGCGCCGGTCTACCTCGTCTCCGGCGACACCGACTTCCAGACCGACCGCGCGATCGCCTACTACGCGACCGGTCTTCGGCTCGCGAAGGCGATGGACGCCGACGGCCTCACGACGCTCCACCTCAAGGGCTCGTTCCACGAGGTGGCTGCGGAGCTCCTCGCAATGGACGAGCTTGACTTCTACACGTTCCAGTCGGGGCACGGCGAGACGACCTGGCACCGGGCGCACGAGCTCGCCCGCGCGTTCCGTTCGAAGCGGCCGGCGCGGCCGGTCGTCAACGCCGAGCCGTGCTACGAGGGCCACGGCCACGGCGGCGGCGAGGGCCGCTACACCGCGCGCGAGGCGCGCCAGGCGGCGTGGCAGGGGCTGCTCGCGGGAGCGAACGCCGGGGTGACCTACGGCGCGCACGGCGTCTGGAGCTGGCACCGGGCGGGCCTCGGCTTCGGCAGTATCGGCTTCAGCGGCATGCCCTACGCGTGGGACGAGGCGCTCGGCTTCCCGGGCGCGGAGGACTACGGCTTCATCGCGCACCTGTTCGAGCGCTACGGCCTCGCCGGGCTCGAGCCGGCGGAGACGCCGGCGCTGCCCGAGGCTGTGGTCGCAGCGGTCGCGGACGGGACCGCCGGCGCGGGGCGGCCCGGTGAAAAAGGCACGCACGGCGCGGGGCCCGATGCACCCGGCGGCAGCGCCACCCCCGCCGCCGCGGTCTACCTCCCCTACCCCATGGACGTCGCGCTCGACGACCTGCCGGTCGACGACGCGGCGGCGCTGCGGTGGGAGCGCATCGACCTCGAGCGACGCGCGGTCGAACGGGTCCGACTCGTCGAGATCGGCGGGACGGTGCACCTGTGGAAGGGGCGCGGCACCGCCGACGCGCTTCTGATCGGCACGTGAGCGAGAACGGAGGCACGCATGGCTGACTACCTGCTCGGCATCGACTACGGGACCGGCGGCGCGAAGGCGGCGCTCATCGACTCGGACGGGAACGATCTCGCGAGCGCGTTCGAGGAGTACCCCTTCATCCACGAGCGCCCCGGCTGGTCCGAGCACGACGCGGGGAGCTACTGGGCGGTGGCGCGACGGATCATCGCGCGCACGATCGCGGAGGCCGGCGTCGACCCGCGCGAGATCCGCGGCGTCGCGGTTTCTTCCGCGCTGCCGTCCATGGTGATGGTCGACCGCGAGCACCGCCCCATCAACCGCGCGTACAACCTCATGGACCGTCGCGCGACCGGTGAGGTGGCGTGGCTGAAGGAGCAGGTCGGCGACGAGCGCATCTTCTCGCTCACCGGCTACCCGCTCGAGGATCACCCGAACCTCGTGAACCTCCTCTGGGAGAAGCGCAACCGACCCGACGACTTCGCGCGCATCTGGAAGGCGCTCACCATTGACGGGTTCATCGCGCTGCGACTCACCGGCACCGCGAGCGTCCACTATTCGGGCGCCGCCTTCTACGGAGTCGCGTTCGACCTGCGAAAGCGACGCTTCGACGCCGGCGTGATGGACGAGATCGGCATTCCCATGGAGATCATGCCCGACCTCTACGAGTCCACCGACATAGTAGGCGAAGTCACCCGCGAGGCGGCGCAGGCGACCGGGCTCGCGCCGGGCACCCCGGTCGCCGCGGGCCAGGTCGACTGTAACGCGAGCTGGATCGGCGCAGGCGCCACGGAGCCGGGAGACATCCAGAGCAACCTGGGCACGGTGGGGAACTTCGGAGTTCTCTACACCGACGTCGAGTTCACCTTCAGCCCCATCGGCCGGCGGCTCCTCAACTTCCCCTACACCACGAAGGACACCTTCGTCACGGCGCCAACGACGCTCACCGGAGGGCAGACGATCCGCTACCTGCGCGACACCTTCAGCCACGCCGAGCGCATCGTGGAGGAGACATCCGGAGTAAGCAGCTACGATCTGCTCAACCTTCAGGCGGAGAAGGTCCCGCCCGGCTCCGACGGGCTCATCGCGCTGCCCTGGCTCATGGGCGAGCGCTCGCCGCTGTGGGACGCGAACGCGCGGGGCACGATCTTCGGGCTCTCGCTCAACCACACGAAGGGGCACCTCGTGCGAGCCTTCATGGAGGGGGTCGCCTACGCGATGTACCACAACTTCACGCTCGTGAAGGAGGGCGGTCTCGCGACGAACCTGCCGCTCATTCTCAACGAGGGCGGCGCGGTCAGCAGGCTCTGGAGGCGGATCATCACCGACGTATTCGGCGTGGAGACCGCGATGGTGAAGCGACGCACCGGGGCGCCCTTCGGCGACGCCGTCCTCGCCGGCGTCGCGACCGGCGTCTTCGCGGACTTCGCGATAACGAAGGAGTGGGCCGAATACGTCGAGCCGCTCGAGCCCGACGAGAAGACCCACAAGCTCTACCTCGAGTACTTCGCGCTCTACCGGAAGCTCTACGAGGACCTGAAGGACGACTTCGGCCGCCTCGCGGAGTTGCGACGATGAAGGCGCTCGTACTCCACGACGTAATGCGGTGGTCGGTCGACGAGGTTCCCGTGCCCGAGCCCGCCGCCGGCGGCATGCTGGTGAAGGTGCACGCGTGCGGGCTCTGCGGGAGCGACCTGCGCACGATCCGAAGCGGCCACAGCAAGGTGAGCCTCCCGTGGATCCTCGGGCACGAGATCTGCGGCGAGGTCGCTTCGCTCGGGGAGGGATTCGCCGGGCCGTGGCGCGTGGGTCAGCGGCTGTCCATCGGGCCGGTCGTCTACGAGCCGAGCGACCCGTACTGCATCGAGGGCCGGCACGAGCTCTCGGCCGGCGTGCGCGAGATCGGGCAGCAGTGGCCCGGCGGCCTCGCCGAGTACGTCGCGATCCCCGCGGAGAGCGTGGCGATGGGCAATATCGTGCCGTCGCCTGCGGGCATGCCGAGCGAGCACGCGGCGATCGTGGAGCCCGGCTCGTCGGTCGTCCACGCGCACGAGCGCGCGCGCACCGGGCTCGGCGACACGGTGCTGATCATGGGGGCGGGTCCGATCGGCTGCCTGCACATCGCGGTCGCCCGCGCGTGCGGTGCCGACCGGATCTTCCTGAGCGACATCAACGCCCGGCGCCTCGAGCTCGCGCAGACCTTCGGGCCCGACGCGGTGATCGACGCTTCGAGCGAGGACGTCGCCGCGCGCGTTGCAGAGCTCACCGACGGGATTGGACCCACGGTCATCGTGACGGCGAATCCCTCGCCGCAGGCTCCGGTGGACGCCGTGCGGATGGCCGCGAAGGGAGGCCGGATCGTGCTCTTCGGCGGGCTGCCGCACGGCGACTCGTCGCCGGGGGTGGACCTCAACGTCGTGCACTACCAGAATCTGGACCTCATCGGCCTCAGCCGGTTCGCTCCGCGGCACTTCAGGAAGTCGCTGCGGCTGCTCGCCGCCGGCCGCGTCCCCGCGGAGAA
>CAZICD010000098.1:11937-15879 GCA_964537725.1 uncultured Spirochaetaceae bacterium
CCCCATAGGAGACTCACATGGCATCGAAACGCAGAGATCGACTCGTCGTGGCCCCGGGCGGCCGCCACCTGCAGCGCGAGGACGGCACGCCCTTCCTCTATCTCGCAGACACCGCGTGGCAGCTCTTCCACCGCCTCGACGCGGATGAGGCGGACGTCTACCTGACCAACCGGGCGGAGAAAGGCTTCACCGTCGTGCAGGCCGTCGTGCTCGCCGAGCTGGGCGGACTCACCGTGCCCAACGCGAACGGAGACCTGCCGCTCGAGGACGGTGACCCCACCCGCCCGGTGGAGGGCTACTTCGCGCACGTCGACCGGATCGTGCGTCGCGCGAACGAGCTCGGGCTCGTCGTGGGGATGCTGCCCACGTGGGGGAGCTACTGGAACCAGCGCACCACGTCGGACGCGGCGCCGGCGCCCACCGGAGGTGTCGGAGCGGGCCCGGTGTTCGACGAGGCGAACGCGCGCACCTACGGCGAGTGGCTGGGACAGCGCTATCGGGATGCCGATCTCATCTGGGTCCTCGGGGGAGACAACGACATCGACACCGACGGGGAGCGCTCGGTCATAGACGCGATGGCCGACGGGCTCGCCGCGGGCGACGGCGGGGCGCACCTGCGCACCTTCCACCCGCGGGGGCCGGGCCGATCGGGCGAGCAGCTCGCCGACGCCGACTGGATCGACTTCCACATGTGCCAGACCTCGCACGGCGCGGCCGGCCACGACACCGGGATCTTCATCGAGGCCGACCGCGCGCTCGATCCGGCGAAGCCGGTGGTGGACGGCGAGCCGCGCTACGAGAACATCCCGATCGGGTTCTACAACCGCTCCTCCACGTCGGCGGTCCGCTTCACCGACTACGACGCGCGCACCGCCGCGTGGTGGGCCGTGCTCGCCGGCGCGGCCGGGCACACGTACGGCAACAACAACGTCTGGCAGATGTACGACGAGGGGCGTACGCCGGTCATAGACGCCGCGGTGCCGTGGCGCCGCGCGCTCGACCACCCCGGCGCGGCGCAGATGGGCTACCTGCGCGAGCTGCTCGAGCGCGTGGGCTGGTGGAAGCTCGCGCCGGCACCGCTCGGAGGCGGCCTGCTCGTCGACGCGCCCGCCCACGGCCCCGCGAAGGTCCGAGCGGCCCTCGCCGAAGACGGCTCGGCCGCGCTCGTCTACTCGCCCAAAGGTGAGCCGTTCACGCTCCGACTCACGGCGCTGCGGCGCGGCCGCGTGCGCGAGCGCTGGTTCAACCCGCGCTACGGCACGCTGCACGACATCCACACCGGCTCGGCGCGCGCGTTTCAGACGTACGCTCCGCCTGCGAAGGGCGACGAGGCGGACTGGGTACTGGTGCTCGAGGCGGTGTAGGGGCGGGGGACGGGTCGCCGGTTCTGAGATGGAACCGATGTGGGGACTATCGGTTCTATGATGGAACCGATTGTGGTGGAAACGGTTCTGTAGTAGACTTCTCGTATGGACATCGGACAGGAGATCGCCGCACTCGCCACGATCCAATCGAGACTCACCGCTGCGCTCTCGACCCCGACGCGGCCGTGGCGCCAGCCCGTATCGCATCGGGGAATGCTTCTCTACGGTCCGCGTGGGATCGGAAAGACGCACTACCTGCTACGACACGCGCACGAGAACGCAGGCTTCTATCTCAGCACCGACCAGCCGGTGGTCCTGGGCAGACCGCTCTCCGAGTGGATGGAGTTCCTGATTTCGCGCGGCCACCGGGCGCTCTATCTCGATGAGATCCACACGTCGCCCGACTGGGCCGCTCATCTCAAGGCAACGTACGACGCTCATCCGGAGGTATCCATCACGGTGTCCGGGTCGAGCTCGCTGCTCGCCACAACCGGTCTTGCGGATCTGTCCCGGCGGTTCGTCTCTACGCGCATGCCGTATCTCTCGTTTCGCGAGTACCTCGTGCTGAGGGGAGAGAACGATTTCGGCGTTCACGACGCGTTTCGCGATCCGCCCGAATGGATGCACGAGATCGCCGGCAGCCTCAACGTTCTGAAGCTGTTCGAGGGCTACCTGCAGCACGGAACCCGCCCCATGTTCACCGAAGGCGTCGACTCCTACGGTATCAGGGCGATTCAGACGAGCCAGAAGACGCTTCAGGCCGATGTCCCCGCGCTCGTCTCTCCCCTCACGATGAACCACTTCCGACTGATGAGCGCGATCCTCGGATATCTCGCGACGTCGCCGGTGCCGCGAATCCAGGTGAACTCGCTCACGCGCGAGTGGAACGTAGGCAAGGAGAAGCTCTACGCGCTCGTTCACGCGATGGAGCAGACCGGCCTCCTTCGCGTCGTTCGCAAGACCCGCGACAACGCGGCGCTCTCGATCGGTGCCAAGCTCTTCCTCGCGGATCCGTCGCTCTACCGTGCCTTGTCGGGACAGGAGGGCAATGCCCGAGAGGCGTTCGTCGCGTGCGCGGTCGAGAGCGCCGACAAGGTGCTCCACGCAGAGTCGGACGAGCGGAGAGGAGACTTCATCGTCGACGGATCGATCCGCATCGAGGTCGGCGGACGGTCCAAGAAACGGAAATCGGCGGACCTTGTCGTCCGGGATGGGCTCGATGTCCCGAGCCCCGGTGTGGTGCCTCTGTGGGCGCTGGGGTTTCTGTCGTGAACGGCGGACAGGCGCCGGTCGTCTACGAGAGCCCGGCGCCGCCCCGCACCGCATCCTCCCGTTCGCGGAAGTAGCGCACCGAGTCGCCGACGAGCGCGTCGAGACGCTCGGGATCGGGCAGGCCGTACAGCGCGGGGTACGGGTCGCCGCCGGGACCGAGCGGTTCGGGAGTCACGAATCGATCGTCGCCGTTGTGGCCGACGAGGTAGAGCGCGCGGATCACGGTGTCCAGATCGAGCGAACCGCCGCCGAGCGCGTCGCGGTTCGAGTCTGCGAGATGCACGTTGGCGAGCCGCCCTCCGGCTTCGAGTATCGCCGTGCCGATGTGCGCCTCCTCGCTCTGCATGTGGTATACGTCGCCGTTGATGTGCGCGACCGCCGGGTGGTCGACCGCGTCGATGTGGCGGGCGGCATCGGCGACGGTGTGGCAGAAACTCACCTCGGCGCTCCGGATCGGCTCGATCGCGGCGCGGACGCCCGCGTCTTCAAAGAGCGGCGCGATCGAGCGCAGCGTCTCGGCGCTGCGCTCGAGCTCGGTTGAATCGTACGGATCTGGTCGTCCAACCGCGCCGGGCACGACGATGAGGTAGCGCGCGCCGACCTCAGCGGCGAAGTCGAGCTCGCGACGGATGTAGTCGATCGCCGCCTGACGCGCGATCGGCCTGTTGCTCGACAGGTCGTTATCGGCGCTGAAGAGACCGCAGATACCGCTCACCTGGAGCCCCGCATCGCCGAGGATCGATCTGACCTCAGCCGGCCTGAAGCCAAGGTCGGCGCCATGATGGTTTCCCGGAAGCTCGATCCACTCGACTCCGAACTTCTCAAGACGCGCGACCGAGTCGGCGAGCCTCTCCATGCCGAAGCCCCAGCTGCTCCAGCTCAACGTCAGCCGGGACGCAAGCGCGTCGCGCCCGGACCCGGCGAGCTCACGGAACCGTTGCTCGATGTCTGCACTCTTCTTCTCGTAGTTCTGCATGGTTCGCTACCGCTCCCCCCGCTCCCACGCCGCCCCGAGACCGCTCTTCCTCTCGGCGAACGGCGGCGCCACCTCCATCGACTCGAGCAGCTCGTACTTGTGGGGCCGGCGGAAGGCGTTGCCGAAGACGGTCTTCTCGCGGTAGGCACGAAGCGCGTCCAGGTCGACCGGTGCGAGGTAGATCCCCTCCTCGCCCCCGGCCTGTACGAGGAGCTCGCCTTCCGCGTCGTAGGCGACCGACCGGCCGTTGCAGTAGCGATGCCCCGAGGCGTAGTTCGTCATCGCGACGACCATCGCGTTCTCCCAGGCGCGCCCGCGGAACTGCCCGAG
>CAZICD010000099.1:0-15663 GCA_964537725.1 uncultured Spirochaetaceae bacterium
CTCGCGCACCTCGCGTGGCGGCGGCACGGGCGTCTCGACATCGACACGATGCGCGCGGCCGCGCGCCCCTTTGTCGGTAGGAACGACTTCGCCGCGTTCAGCCCGGACAAGTCGAAGAAGAGCAAGGAACGCACCGTCCGGTCCATCACGATCGACCGGACGACGTACGCGGGCGCCCCCGTGATGGAGATCACCGTCACCGGCGACGGGTTCCTCTGGAAGCAGGTTCGCACGATGGTCGCCGCGCTCGACGCCGTCGGGTGTCGCGACGCCGACGCAGGGCTGATCGGCTCCATGCTCTCAACCGGTGACCGATCGCTCGCGCCTCCGGCCGCGCCGGCGGCGGGGCTCACGCTCGTGTCGGTCGAGTACGGCGAGCCCTGACCGGCGCCTGCTGTTCGAGCACGATGTATGGGTCGAACCGGAACCGCGGAGCGCACCCGCCACCGAGACAGCCCCCATTGCGTCGAGAGGCTTTACAATCTGGTATTGGAATTCCCAGATTGTAAAGAATCGCTTGACCGCTCGGGTCTGCCGGCGCATCATTGAGACGTGGTCCCACGCACGCTCGCACAAGAGGTGAACCGGAGCCTCGGCTCGTTTCCCATTCTCTCCATCACGGGGCCTCGACAGGCCGGCAAGACGACTCTGGTGCGCGACCTCTTCCCGGAGTATCGGTACTTCAACCTCGAAGCGCTCGATGTGCGCGCGATCGCGGAGGAGGATCCGCGCCGCTTCGTCGAAGACCACATCAAGCAGGGAATGGTCATCGACGAAGCGCAGCGCGCTCCCTCGCTCTTCAGTTACCTGCAGACGGCCGTCGATGCCGACGGCAACATGGGGAGGGTAGTGCTCACTGGGTCGCAGCACTTCCTGCTCCTCGAGAGCGTCGCGCAGTCGCTCGCGGGGCGTGTGATGCTGCACCATCTCCTCCCATTCACGGCGCGCGAGTTGCCGCACGTGCTCGCCCAGCCGGTCGATCGGGTGTTGCTCACAGGCATGTACCCGCCTCTGCACGATCGATCGATAGAACCACGCCTGTTCTACCCAACGTACTCGCAGACCTATATCGAACGCGACGTACGCCTCGTGCGCAATATCGGGAATCTCTCATCGTTCTCCCGCTTCCTCCGTCTCTGCGCCGGTCGGATCGGCAGCCTGATGAACATGTCATCGCTTGCGGTGGAGGCGGGCATCGATCATAAAACGGTACGCGCCTGGCTGTCGGTCCTCGAGGCGAGCTTCATCATCTTCTTCCTTCAGCCGTATCATCGAAACTTCAACAAGCGCCTGGTCAAACAGCCAAAGCTCTACTTCTACGACACGGGACTCGCGTGTTCGTTGCTTGGTCTGGACGATGAACGACATGTTTCCACGCACTATCTGCGCGGAGCGCTTTTCGAGAACTTTGTCGTCTCCGAGCTGCACAAGATGCAGATCCATCGATCACGCCGACCCGGGATGTACTTCTGGCGTGACAACTCTGGAACCGAGGTCGACCTCATCGTCGAGCGCGGAGCAGACGTATCGGCGGTCGAGATGAAGTCGGGATCGACCTATAACGACGAGTTTGCCCGCTCGCTGGGACGGTTCGAACGGTACTCCGGGCTCCCGCCGGACCGCGGGCACGTTGTCTACGGCGGTGATGCCGGATTCCACGGCCGGCGGATCTGGAGCTGGCGCGATCTGCTCGAGCTCGACGCGATTCTCTGAGCCACCGCGCTCGAGGCGTGAGCCGTACTCATGCCGATGTCGCTCGCGCGGGAGGTGCGTAGTCCCCGGACCGGCCGGCGACGGAAGGCGCCCGCTGCGACGACCCCGATCCCTAAACCAGCACCTTCACCACGACCTTCCTGACCTCCGCCGGCTCGTCCACCGGCATCATGGGCAGGTGCGCCTCGTGCGGGTAGAGGATCGCGAAATCGCCCGCCTTCAGAATCAGGTCGGTGCCGGGCGCCTGCCGGTAGAATGCCACGTCGCGCTCGGCGTCGTAGGGGGTCTGCTCGTCGAGCCCGTCCAGATTGGTGACCCGAATCGTCTCGTTGCCGCTCGCGATGTACTGGATGTCGATGTACCGACGGTGGGCCTCGTAGAATCGTCCTTCGGCGACGACGCTCGTGTAGCGCTGGAAGCGCGCGAAGAGCGCGTCGCCTTCGATGTCCACCCGGTCGTCCGAAGACTCGGTGTCTACGAGCGTCTGGAGAAACTCCAGTCCCCGGGCGACCCGAGCGCCCAGCGGCGCGTAGATGCTGCTGTTCTCAATCCGATCGACTACCATGGATCCTCGCTTCCCGGGCCCGATTACTTCTCCGGCCCGTCGTTATCCTACAGCACATCGACCGCCGCGTCATGGAATGTCTCGTACCCTACCGCGACACGAACGGGTCGCCGGCCACGCTGAACCGCCACTCCACGTGAGCCGCCTTCGTGATCCCCACGCGCGTGCCCACGCGAATCTCGTGGTCCGCAAGTGGCCAATGGTCGTCCCACGGGCGCGGACCTTCCGCCGCCGGCGGTGCGGTGCCGCCGAGCGACTCCGGGGGCACGACGACCAGGCCCTCCTCGCCGTGCGACGGCGCCTCGGTGAGGATAGCGCCGTTGTGCTCGCCGCGGGTGATCGCCATCGCCCGGCAGAGCTTGCCGGGGCCCGATGTCAGGTTGCGCACCGATCGGGGGACGGTCGCCCCCGCGTCCGCCACCCACGCCGGCATCGGCTTCCCCGGAAACCGCCGTTCCCACATCTCGCGCCACCCGACTTCAGGGTGCACCGCCCGGATCAGCACGGCCGCGCCCGACCCCTCCGGCTCGCAGACGACGTTGAAGCAGTCGTACATGCCGTAGATGAAGTAGACGTAGGCGCGGCCGGGCGGGCCGAACATCACGTGCGCGCGCGGCGTGCGGCCCCGGTGCGAGTGCGAGGCCGGGTCGTCCTCGCGGTAGGCTTCGGTTTCCACGATCGTGCCGGCGAGAAGCGTCGCGTCGGGAAGCGCGTGGACGAGCGTCGCGCCGAGGAGCTCGCGCGCGACGGTGACCGCGTCGCGCGCGAAGAAGGAGGCGGGCAGAGGCTGCAGGTCCGCGACGGTGGGCGCACGGTCGTTCACGACATCGGCCTACAGCATCATCTTCTGCGCCTGGTAGATCGTCAGCAGTTCGCCCGGAATACGCACGGGCCTGCCGGTCTCGAGCGAGGCGAAGACACCCTGCTGACGCACATCGGCACAGAGCCGATCGGCCACGAGGAACTGCGCGCGCAGCTCCATGCGAAGCTTGCCGGTCTCGCCGGCCCACATGCGGCCGGTGACCGGTTCAAAGAGGCGGATGGCCGATTTGTAGTCGATCTCGGTGCGCGTGAGGATGGGCGCCGCGCCGTCGGCCATCGACTGGTCGAGCGGGTAGTATTCGTCGAGGAGCGCGAGCCTGAGGTCCTCGAGCCATCGGATGTAGACGATGTTCGAGACGTGTCCGGCGAAATCGATGTCGTACGTCTTCACCGTGAACGACCGCTCGATGAACAGCGGCCCGGGGATCGTGTCGGACATGCGCCGATTGTAGCATCGGCGCGGCGGTCGGTGGGAGGGGGCTATCCCGCTTTTCATTCTTGTCCTGAATGAATATCATTCATTGGATGAATGAGAATCCTATGCCGCGAGTCGCCGAACGCGCGCTCACGGAGCAGCTCGCGGCCATGCCTGCTGTTGTGCTCAGTGGGGCCCGGCAGACCGGGAAGAGCACGCTCGCTCGGGAGCTGATCAGGCCGCCTCGCACGTACCGATCGCTGGACGACCTGGACGTTCGCGAGCTCGCACGACGCGAACCACGAGCCCTGACCGGCGCCCCGGGCAAGCTCACGCTGGATGAGGTGCAGCGTGAGCCTCAACTCCTTCTGGCAGTCAAGCAGGAGATCGACCGCGAGCGGCGTCCCGGGAGGTTTCTCCTCACCGGTTCGGCCGACCTGCTGCTCATGCGAGGTGTCTCGGAGTCCCTGGCGGGGCGGGCGAGTTACCTGACCCTGCGGCCCATGACAAGGCGAGAGCAGCTCGGCCGTGGAACCTGTGGGCGTTGGGACGAGTTGGTCGGCTCAACGGAGGAGGACTGGCTCTCGCGGCTGGCGGGCGACGATGCCACGGATGATTGGATCGACCTCTGCTTGCGTGGCGGATTTCCAACGCCGGCCGTCGAGATGCAGAACGAGCGCGAGCGGCACATCTGGTTCGACGGCTACGTGCGAACGTACCTCGAGCGCGACCTGCGTGAGCTCTCTTCGGTGTCATCGCTTCCCGATTTCCGGAGGTTGATGCAGGCAGCAGCTCTTCGCGTGGGCACGTTCCTCAATCAGACCGATTTGGCTCGGGACGTTGGTCTTTCGCAGCCGACCGTCCACCGCTACCTGAATCTGCTCGAGACATCGTATCTGCTTGTTCGGCTTCCGGCGTACTCCGTGAACCGTACCAAGCGGCTGATGAAATCACCCAAGCTCTATTGGGGAGATACGGGACTGGCGCTCTTCCTCGCCGGCTTGTCTGAGCCGGTCGGTCACCACCTGGAGAACCTCGTTCTGAACGACCTGCTCGTGTGGAGGGACTTCCGAAAGGATCGGCCCGAGGTACTGCATTGGCGCACGACGTCGGGTGAAGAAGTGGACTTCGTGATCGAGACGAACGAAAGCCTCATTCCAATCGAGGTGAAGGCAACCGCACGCCCCACCGTCGGTGATGCACGCCACATCCAATCGTTTCGACAAGAGTACGGCGATCGGGCTCGTCCGGGACTGGTTCTTCACACCGGGACTACCGCCGAATGGCTCTCGGCAGACGCGCTGGCGTTGCCGTGGTCGCACGTCGTGTGAGATCCGGGGCGGGCACCTCGCCCCCGCAACCGCACTCTACCCCCGATACCGGTCGCGGACCGCATCGATCGCTGCGGCGATCCCCTCGGCCTCGGGCCCCGGCGCGACCCGAAAACCGAGCGTCGCGACCCTGCGATTCGGTCGGGGGACCATGATGTCCCGGTAGACGTTGGAGAAGGCGGAGTCGGCGTGCACCGCGATTGCCACCGGCCGGGCGGCTCTCCCCATGAACAGCAGAACGAGCGCACCGAGAAGAAGGGGGCCCGTGAGTGGGCCCGCGCACGTGCACGCAGCTCAGGGCAGCGTTTCCATCCCGTGAGAGGCACGTGTGCGGCTGAAGTCCGCGAAGGAGCCGTCGCAGAACCGGCCGAGGATCGAGTGCACGACGCGAGTCCCACACGGTGTCCCGGTACGCGCGCAGGGCCTCCAGATCCGCCGCCGCCGGAGGTGACACGCCGGAGCATGCATAATACATTACTATTTCCATAAACTTAATGCCGTCACGGCCCCGTCGGGCCCGGAGGAGGAACTACTTGAAGCATATGCACCGTACCGTGGGGGTCCTGGTTGTCGTCTTGCTGCTTGTTCTGGCGGGATGCCAGTCGCTGCCCGTGGACCGTATCGGATCGTTGGTGAACGCGATCGAGGCCGAAGAGTCGGCGCGCGAGGAAGAGGGCGATACGGCCGAAGCGCAGGCGGCGACGCCTGAGGAGTCGACTCGAGTCGGCGTGGAGATCGTCCAGGTCGCCGCGGGGCGCTCGATAAGTTTCGCCGTCGACGCGGACGGCGGGCTGTGGCGCTGGGGTGCCAACGACAGCGACCTCGGGCTCGCCCCCGGCCATCGCGATCGACGTCCGACTCGCGTCTTTGCCGACCGGAAGTGGGCGCAGGTCGCCGTGGGCAGTCGACACATTCTGCTGATCTCCGATGAAGGACACCTCTACAGCTGGGGATCGAACGACCACAATGTTCTCGGGCTCGGTCCCGACGCGGAGGGGAATCCCTATCCCGGACCCGAGCCGCACCTGATCGACGATCGGGCTACCTGGGTGCAGGTCGCCGCAGGCGAGGCGAGCTCGTACGCGCTCATGAGCGACGGGAACCTGTTTGCATGGGGGAATCCGGCCGACGGGAGACTCGGCATCGGTCCGGTGAGTGACGGAGAGAGCGTTAGCTGGCCGCGGCAGGTTGGCGGCGTCTGGTCGATGGTGAGCGCCGGTGACCGGTTCGCGATTGCGCTCACCGGCAGAGGAGCGCTCTACGGCTTCGGGGCCAACGATGAGGGACAGCTGGGGATAGGCACGCAGGCCGACGAGTTCTCGCCTACCGTCATCCTGCCCGACCCCGACTGGGCGACGATCTCGGCGGGCGCGGGCTACGCGTTCGCCGTTCGAAACGGCGAGCTCTACGCGTGGGGCAACAACGAGTACGGTCAACTCGGACTCGGCGAAGCCTCGGATCCGGTGCTGTACGCGAGGCGCGTGGGGACGCGCTCGGACTGGGTTGCAGTGTCGGCCGGACGGGGGTACGCGGGTCCGACCGGGATGTCCGACTACACTCCCGCGAGCGCTGCGGTCGACGCCGACGGAGCGCTCTACCTGTGGGGCTCCAACCGGACGGCGCTGCTCGGCACCGGCGAGGAAGGGCTCGGGCGCGAAGTGCTGGCCTTTCCGATTCGCGTGCAGGGTGACGATGGTTCAGGATGGCGCGAGGTCTCGGTCGGTGGTGAACACGCGGTGGGGATCCGGGAGAACGATGGGATCTCCACCTGGGGTTCCGACCGGCAGAGCCGCTCCGGGGGCAGGCCCACGGGCGCCGTTCAGGTCGTTCCGATCGGGGCGATCGGACTCGGGGAGTAGGAGGGGCGGAGTCGCAGCGTGTGTCGCTGAGCGTGAATACGCGAGACGGGAACACTACGCCGGTCATGGGTCCGCTCGACTCAGTTCAGAGCCGTCTCGTCCAGTCCGGGCAGCGCACCACCAGTCATGTCGGGATGACGAAGGATACGCTCGATTCCCCCAGCGTGCTGGATCACTGCAGGGATCTGAGAACCACGTACCGGGCAGATGAGCGGATGGACCTCAGTTGAACTCCTCCACCCACCGTATGAACTCATCCCACGCCGGTTTCTTCGTGCCGTCGCTGTAGTGCATGAGTCCGATCGTATTCAGTGATTCGGCAAACTGATCGATGAAATCCTGATCCAATCCCTCGTCGCGAAGCAGTTCACTGAAGATCTCCGTTGTGCCCGGCGACCAATCGACCATCTGGAAATTGTACGCCGCCCTTATGCGGTCGTGCTTCTGCATCTCTGCGAAGACGACTTCGAAGAACTTCCGCTGGATCTCCTCGCTGCTGTCCAGGTATGTGTCGCCCGACCACATCCCCAGCTCCTGAATTACAATGTTCTTTTCACCGGACACAGTCAGCATCCTCTCAATATCAGCCTTTATCTCACTTTCTGAGTTAGCGGGATAGTAGTACGGCGACCCATCGTCTTGAAAATCTCCACCGTAGAAGTTCCAGGCGATTACATCGCTCGCCTCGAGTATCTCATCGATACCCGGCTTGTTCCCATCGAGACTGCCTTCAGAGAAGGTGACCGTCACCGCCATCTGCTCGTCTATCTCGTGGACGTGCTTCTTCACCTCCACCAGGAAGGTGAGAATATCCTTGTGCAGATCCGGAACCTCTTCAAAGGAGTTTTCGGCCTCGTTACTGATCGAGATGAGATACCCATCGTACTCCACCAGCATTGGGATAACCCAGTCCATCAGGTTCTTGAATCTCTGGATGAACTCAGGGTCATCGAATGTCTTCCCCAGCAGATCCGCAGGCACCACCGCTTCCCCACTGTCATACGCGGAGATCAGCAGGAACGTCTGAAGACCCTGGGATTTCATCTCGTCCAATCGCGATTCCAGTGCCGCCTTGTTGAAGCTGTTCGCCGATGGTTCCAGTTCGGGCCAGTCGATCTGCAGCCGAGCGACCGACATGCCGGCATCGACGGCCTCCTGCCACCCTGCGTCCATCGCATCAAGCGTTTCCTGTGGGTTGTCCGGGTTGAATCCCCTGATCGTCCCGATTCTATTATTGCCGTCGAGAAGCGGCAGTTCTCCGGCGATACTGTCGATCTGTGGATTCGTGTTGCACGCCGAGGCCAGCAGCGTAACGACCAGAACCGCTATGTGAGGCTTCATAGAATCCTCCCGAGTCTGATGGGTGGGCATCCGCTGGCATTGTGATCCTGCCCGGCT
The DNA here is from genome assembly GCA_964537725.1 of uncultured Spirochaetaceae bacterium. Taxonomy (GTDB): domain Bacteria; phylum Spirochaetota; class Spirochaetia; order DSM-27196; family SLST01; genus SLST01. Next base: position 8,104 of record CAZICD010000099.1, read on the forward strand.
GAGTCGTCCCCGTGAAGCCCGTGAGACGCCGACGGAGCCAACAGCCTTTGGATGAGCTGCGGGAGCGTGGCTCCCGAAACCAACCCTAACTCTGGAGTATACCACTGCCATGCTCGTGAGCCAATGAAAACAGTAACGAGAAGAGCGGCGGCGCGAGCGGGTCAGGCCGGTGTGACGCACTCTACGTAGCCGCAAATCTACTCAACCAGAGTAAGAGGAGCTTCAGACCGGCCTAGACCCCGGGGTAGCAGAAGGAGATCCGGCCCTCCCGGTTCAAGGAGTGTTGCTCTGCATCCCCTCCAGCGACTCGGCCGATGATAACCCACTGCGGACCGTTCATGGGCCGTGTCCTCCTTCGCACGGATGTACTCTGAAGGACCGGTGTTCAGGCCGCCGCCGGACTCCGAAGAGCGCCATCCGCCGTTGGGTGGGGATTCTACGTGGCTCCGGACCAATACTCGGTAATCCCCTGCAGACCGAGAAGCGCCGGCTCCGGCGAGAGCGGTCGAGGCCCGTGCGCATCTTCCGCTGCGCTTCGTCCTGGGGGTTTGTTCTGCATGAACTCGAACGAATCCACACATCCGCGACGTACGCCGATGGCTTGCCTGTGGGCAGGCGTTCTATCCTCCTCCTTGTCGCGAAAGGGGACCAATCCTCAGTCCCGAGGAGAAGGCGAACGCGTGTCCAATTGCCTAAGGAACAGGCGAATAGCATGTTCGGTCTATTCTTCTGTTCCGCCTGCGATGGATAGCTTGGGCGCGCGGATCGACAGCGATTCCCGCGCGCAGAGGTCGTGCTGGTCCTGTCGGGGGCGAAGGAGGAAGCGGAATGGCAGCGGACGTAACGAGACTCGTCGCCGCGATGGTGCTGGGGTTGCTGGGTCTCGGACTGGGGGCGCTGATCGGGCGGCTGGCACATCCGCGCTGGGCGCCGGGCCTGACCGGAGCCGTCACCGGCGGCTTCGGTGTGGGCGCGCTACAGCTTGCGGGTCTGGGCGACCTGGGACTCCTGCCAATGGCCGGCGTCCTGGTACTCTACGGTGCGCTCGTGGGTGGAGCGACGCTGCTGGCGCGGCAGAAGAGCGGATAACGCAAGCGAGTGCTGCTCCGTCTCCTCAGGAGAGAGACGTGCACGAGCTTGGCAAGTACCATTGGATTGTTCGACGAAATGGGAGCCGAGTCGGATCGTGGCTCACGGGAGCCGGTGAACGCGAAGGTCGCAATCAAGCCGAGCCACCGCGGGACTACTCGCGCTATGACCGGCGATACGTGCAGCTCCGTCAGGAAGAAGCGTCCGGGTGGGTCGATGTTGACAGTCCCAATTACGCGAGCCACTTCGATGGCCTGGGCGAACGACAAGGCGAAGACTGACCTATCGCGTGGATCTGCTCGCCTATCTCCGGGAGATCCACCGCGTGCTGGATGAGGCCGATCGGCGGCGGGATGCGTGTGGCGTGCTCCAAGCGGTACGGACCGGTCCTACTCGTCGACCAGTCCCTCCAGCCGCTCGCGCGCCGATCGCTCGGTGTCCGCCTTCTGCAGCGCGACCGCGGCGAGCTCGGCGGCGAGCTCATCCTGATCGGTGGAGCTCACGCGCCTCGCCTTGTCGACCCACCGCTGCGGGATGCTTCCGACGCCGCCGAGCGCCCCGGCGACCGCACCGCTCATCGTCGCGATCGTATCGGTGTCGCGCCCGAAGTTCGCCCCGTAGCTCACCGCCTTCGTCACGTCGCCCCCGGCGAGGAGGACGAGCGCGAGCGCGAGCGGGACCGTCTCGCGTGAGTCGCACACGATCGTGTGGAAGTACTCGTCGCGCCGGGCGTAGATTCGGTCGCGAAAGCCCTCGTAGTCGGGGTGCTCACGGGCGGTGGCGAGACATCGATCGATCGAGTCGATCATCTCCGCGCCGCTCGTGGCCGGGATGAAGGCGGTCGCTGCATCGATAACCGAATCGACGGTCGCCTCCGGGTCGAAGGCCGCGGCCACCGCCGCCGCGATGGCCGCGGCGCCGTCCTGGCAGAAGGCGACGTCGTGCACGTGGATCAGGCTCGCGATCGAGTACGCCTGGTGTGCCGCCTGCCGGGGATTGCACGCGTTCACGATCCCCACCGGCGCGATCGCCATCGCGCTGCTCGAGCTCGGCATGTTGCCGAGCGCGGCGGTGCGCGGGGTAGCGTGATCGCGGAGCTTCCGCGCGGTGTGCAGGACCGAGATGAAGAAGCGGTTCCGCTTCTCCCCGAAGATCGCGTCCGGGTCGGCGAGCCACTCGTGCGCCCAGTCGTCGGCGGTCGCGTAGCCGCCGGTCCGCACGAGCGCCCTGCAGAGGAGCGTCTTCATGATCGTGTCGTCGGTACCGTCCGCGTCGAAGTCGTCGATCCACCCGAACTCGTCGGCGATCGCGCGGTGATCCTTCCCCTCCGACGGCGTGCCGATCGCGTCACCGATCAGCCCGCCGATCAGACAACCGAGAGCTTTCGAGGAGAGCTCCGTCCCTGCGCCCCTAGACACCGACGCTCACCTGCGGCAGCCGCGAGAGCGCGTCCTCTATGTCCTCGGCCGGGTAGTGGTAGTCCTCGAGCTCGCCCCCGAAGTACTTCTCGTACGACCCCAGGTCGAAGTGGCCGTGGCCGGAGAGGTTGAAGACGATCGCCTTCGACTCGCCGCTCTCTTTGCACGCGAGCGCCTCGTCGATCGCCGCGCGCACCGCGTGCGACGACTCGGGTGCCGGGACGTGGCCCTCGGTTCGGGCGAACTGGACCGCCGCGTCGAAGCAGGCGATCTGGTGCAGCGAGCGCGCCTCTATGTCGCCGGCGTTCACGAAGAGGCTCACCAGTGGCGCCGCCCCGTGATACCTCAGGCCGCCGGCGTGGATGGTGGGCGGGATGAAGTCGTGCCCGAGCGAGTGCATCTTCATGATCGGCGTCATGCCGGCGACGTCGCCGTAGTCGAAGGTGTACCTGCCTCTCGTGAGTGTGGGGCACGAGGCGGGTTCGGCCGCGATGATCCGGTACGACTCGCCCTTGGAGAAGTTGTCGCCCAGGAAGGGGAAGCTGAAGCCTGCGAAGTTCGACCCGCCCCCGTGACAGCCGATCAGGATGTCCGCCTTGTCGTCGAACATCTCCAGCTGCTTCTTCGTCTCCAGTCCGATGATCGACTGGTGCAGGATCACGTGGTTCAGCACCGATCCCAACGAGTAGTGCGTATCGTCGCGGCTCATCGCCTCCTCGACCGCCTCCGAGATCGCGAGTCCGAGCGACCCCGGGCTGTCCGGGTGCGATGCGAGGATGCGGCGCCCCGCCTCGGTCTCCGTGCTCGGGCTGGGGACACAGGTTCCGCCCCAGGTCTGCATGAGCATGCGGCGGTACGGCTTCTGGTCGTAGCTCACGCGCACCATGTAGACCTTGATCTCAACGTCAAAGAACGATCCGGCGAACGAGAGCGCGGATCCCCACTGACCGGCGCCGGTCTCGGTTGTGATGCGCCTCACGCCTTCCTTCGCGTTGAAGTAACACTGCGCCACGGCGGTGTTGGGCTTGTGGCTTCCCGCGGGCGAAACGCCCTCCCACTTGTAGTAGATGCGCGCCGGCGTATCGAGCGCCTTCTCGAGCCTCCGCGCGCGCACGAGCGGCGACGGGCGCCAGATCTTCAGAATGCTCTGCAGCTCCTCCGGGATATCGATCCACTTCTCCTGCGACACCTCCTGCTTGATCAGCTCCATCGCGAACAGCGGCGCGAGGTCCTGCGGCCCCACCGGTTCCTTCGTCATGGGGTGGATCACCGGAGGCGGTCCGTACGGCATGTCCGCCGCGATGTTGTACCACCGGGTGGGCATCTCCCGCTCGTCGAGTACGGCCTTCGTCAGTTCCATCTCTCACTCTCCTTTTATGATCTGCCGGAACGCGCTGTCCGGCTTCTTCAGCTCGCGGGACCCCCGCGTGATGTTGCAGAGCGATATCCCCAGCCGCCTCGCGATCTCGCGCTGGCTCACGCCCTCTTCGAGCAGCTGTACGAGCTGCCACCGCTGCTCGATCCGGTGAAGCTCCGTGGGCGTGAGCAGCTCTTCGAGGAGCTCGAGCATGAGATTCTCGTCGTCTATGGACGCGAGCGTTCGCGCGACGTCGCGGAGAGGGCTTTCCATGGGTGTTTCTCTTTATAGAAACACTCGCGCTGATTGTCAAGCCGATTCTCCCGCGCCTGCGGGATGCGGACCCCAGGTGCGTCTCCGTTGACATAAACACATATAGGCATTTTTATGTATTCATGCGAACCACGGTCGATCTGCCCGACGGTCTCTTTCGCCGGGCGAAGGCGGTCTCGTCGCTCTCCGGGCTCTCGCTGAAGGACTTCATCACCCGCGCCGTGGAGCACGAGCTCGAAGCCCGACAACTGAAGCTGACCTCGCAGCGGGTCTCGCTGCCCATCGTACCGTCGGAGAAGCCGGGCTCGGTGGGCGTGACCCCGGAGCGCATCGCCGCCCTCCTCGAGGCGGAGGATCTCCATGGTGCTTCCTGACGTGAACGTCCTCCTCGCGCTCGCCTTCGAGGCGCACCAGCACCATCGCGCGGCCAAGGCGTGGTTTGGTACCGCAGACGAGTGTCTGCTCTGCCGGATGACTCAATCGGCCTTTCTTCGGCTGGCGAGCAACCCTGCTCTCTTCGGCGACGAGGCGCTCGACCCCGCAGGGGCGTGGTCGTGCTACGACACTCTCGCCTCCGACGACCGGTTCACCTTTACACCCGAACCCCTCGGCCTCGAGCATACCTGGCGCCGTCTCACGATGATGAGCACCTTCTCGCCCAAGGTCTGGAACGACCGCTACCTCGCCGCGTTCGCGATCACCTCCGCCGCCACGCTCGTCTCCTTCGACGCCGCCTTTGCCTCGGTGCCGGACCTCGACGCGCGCGTGCTCAGAAGTTGAGCCTCCCGCCGCGCCGCTCCCGTGCTCCCCACTGGCGCCGCCGCTCTCGCACGTCTACACTACCTCCCATGGAAGTACGCAAGGCGACGCCGGACGACTGGGTGTCGATCGGGAAGCTTTTCTCGATCGTCTACAACCAGCCCCGAAGCGAGTTCACCGTGGACGAGGGCGACCCGGAGATCGGACATACGTGGGCCGTCTTCGAGGGCGCGCAGCCGGTGTCCACCGTGGTCTCGCACGAGTTCGCCATGAGCTACGACGGCGCCTTCGTGCCGATGGCGGGCATCGGCGGCGTCGCGACGCTTCCCGAGCACCGGCGCCGCGGCCACGTCCGCCGCCTCTTCCGCGCCGCGTTCGACGAGATGCGCGAGCGCGGTCAGGTCTTCTCCGCGCTCTTTCCGTTCTCGTTCCCGTATTACCGCATGTTCGGCTACGAGCTCGTCCACACGCGCGACGCGTACGTTCTGCCGCTCGACGCGGTGGACGTCCGCTCGCGCCGCGGCAGCCTCGAGCGGGTGGAAGGCGCGACCGACGAGCTGCGCGCGGTCTACGACGCCTTCGCCACGGGCCGGAACCTCGCGATGGAGCGCACCGACCGCATGTGGGAGTCGCGGATGAAGGCCGATGTCTATCGCGATCAGGTCTTCACCTATCTCTACCGCGACGACGCCGGCCGCCCGCGCGCCTACGTCACCTTCCATCCCGAGCGCTACCGCGACGACGCCTACCAGGCGCTCGTGCGCGACATTGCCTTCGACGGCTACGACGCGCTCCGCGACCTGCTCGCGCACCTCGCCGTCTTCCCGCCGCACACCCGGCAGGCTCGCCTGACGTTACCCTCGGACGTGGCGTTGCACGCGCTCGTACCCGAACCCTACGTCGTCGAGCAGACGCGCGCCGCGTCCATGATGGCGCGCGTCGCCGACGTGCCGGCCGCGCTCGAGGCGACGCGCTGGCCCGGCTCGGGCGAGCTCGTGGTTCGGGTTAACGACGACGGCATGGAGTGGAACGACGGAACCTTTCGAGTGGAGTGGGCCAACGGCGAGGCGCGCGCCGCGCCGACCACGAGCGAACCGCAGGTCACGGCAGACGTGCGTGCGCTCTCGCAGGTGCTCTGCGGCTACCTGGACGCAGGCGCCGCTCTGCGGTACGGCTTCGTCGAATCGACGCTTCCGGCGGACGAGCTCTCCGCGCTGCTGCCGGAGAAGCCGCGGTATCAGAACGATGCGTTTTAGGGGGTGCGTCTCCGGAGACGGCAGCGGCGCTTCGCTCCCCGCGGACGATCAGACGAGCTCGCCCAACAGCCGTGCCGCCGGCGCGACCCGAATCCCCTGGTCCGTAACGACGTCGCGTGAGCCGGTAGCACTGATCTGCCAGGAATCGACGTCCGGGAATCGCTGCTTCAGGTAGCGCAGCGACTTGTCCATCGGTCCATCGGACCACTTCGCCTCGACGAACATGATGGGCCTTCGTGACTCGGTCACCACGAAATCGACCTCCCGGCCGTCGACGTCCCGGAAGTACCGGAGCTCGAGCTCGCGCCCCTCGGCATCGTGCTGGTAGTCGATCCACTTGAGCAGCGCCATCGCCACGAGGTTTTCGAATCGCTGCGGCATCTCGGGAACCTGCGTCCAGTCGAACAGATAGTGTTTCTGCGCTTTCTTGATCGCACGTATCTTCGGAGCTCCGAAGGGACTGATCCGCACAAGCCCATACAGACGCTCGAGCGCTCCGATCCAGCGCGCCACCGAATCGTGGCTCACGCTAAGGTCCTCGCGGAGCGCATTGATCGAAAGCGGGGAGCCCACGAGCTCCGGGAGGCGAATCGCGAGCAGCTCCAGGTTGCCCAGGTCGACGATCTGCTCGAGCGAGGTGATCTCCTCGTGCACGAGTCGAGTTCGGTACTCGAGCGACCACCGGCGTGCCGAACGCTCGCTGCCGGACAGAAACGGCTCCGGGAACCCTCCCAGGCGCAGAAGTGGGTCGAGCGCCGATGGATCGCCGAGCTCCGCGATGGAGAGCGGATGCAGGCGATGCGTGTGATAGCGTCCCTGCAGTGAATCCCCGCCGCGCCGGTACGCGTCCAGGTGAGCGCTTCCGGTGACAAGGATCTGCAACCTGGCTCCGTGCTGATCGTAGAGGCCCTTCAGGTACTGCCTCCACGATCGGTACTTGTGGATCTCATCGAGCACGATCGCGTCCACCGCCGGGATCTCGCGTCGAAGGATGAGCTCCCGCTGCTCGGGGATGTCCCAGCTGAGGTATCCCGGATCCGGGATCAGGCTCTTCGCAAGGGTTGTCTTTCCTATCTGGCGCGGCCCGGTCACGAAGACCATCTTCTCGGTGAGATCACTGCGGATGACGGACTCGTTGTAGCGCTCTAGCACACGCTGAATTTACTATCTTTTTTGGCAACGTCCGAATAAAACTGCGAGTTTTTTCGGGGGCTACCGAAGAAGGCCCCCGTCCGCAAGGTGGCTGCGGCCGGCGCCCGCCAGCCCAACCCGTCTCCGGAGCCGCCGCGCACCTACCCCTTCACCGCGCCGATTGTCAGCCCCTTGATGAAGTAGCGCTGGAAGAAGGGGTAGGCGAGCACGATGGGCCCGATGCCCACGACCGCCATCGCCATGCGGGCGGTCTCTC
>CAZICD010000100.1:0-15408 GCA_964537725.1 uncultured Spirochaetaceae bacterium
GGTCGGCCGACTGGCTGTAGCGGCTGAAGTTCGCGACGACGAGCACCTTCTCGTCCTCGTATTCGCGCACGAAGGCGAAGATGTGCGTGTTGCTCGTGGGCACGAACCGGATCGTCCCGCGGCTGAAGGCGCGGTAGCGGCGGCGCGTCGCGATGAGCCGCTTCATCCACCACAGAAGCGACGAGCTGTTGCCCTGCTGGGTCTCGATATTGACCTGCTCGAAGTGGTACTCCGGGTCGATGATAACCGGCAGGTAGAGGCTCTGCGGGTTCGCGCCCGAGAAGCTCGCATTGCGATCCGGGCTCCACTGCATGGGGGTGCGCACGCCGTTGCGATCGCCGAGGTAGACGTTGTCCCCCATGCCGATCTCGTCGCCGTAGTAGATCACCGGCGTTCCCGGAAGCGAGAAGAGCAGCACGTTCATGAGCTCGAGCTTGCGTCGGTCGTTCTCCAGAAGCGGCGCGAGCCGCCGGCGGATCCCCAGGTTCACCCGATGGTGCGGGTCGCGCGCGTACACGCGGTACATGTAGTCGCGCTCCTCGTCGGTGACCATTTCGAGGGTGAGCTCGTCGTGGTTGCGCAGGAAGATGCCCCACTGCGCGGTATCGGGGATCTCCGGCGTCTGCTCGAGGATGTCGATCAGCGGAAAGCTGTCCTCCATGCGCGCGCTCATGAACAGCCGCGGCATGAGCGGGAAGTGGAACGCCATGTGGCACTCATCGCCGTCGCCGAAGTACGGGACGGTATCCTCCGGCCACTGGTTCGCCTCGGCGAGCAGCATCCGATCGCCGTAGTGCTCGTCGACGTGAGCACGCAGCTCCTTGAGGAACTCGTGCGTTTCCGGGAGGTTCTCGCAGTTCGTGCCTTCGCGCTCATAGAGGTAGGGCACCGCGTCGAGGCGCAGCCCGTCCACCCCCATATCGAACCAGTAGTCGAGCACGCTGAACACCGCGCGCTTGACCGCGTCGTTGTCGAAGTTGAGATCCGGCTGGTGCGAGAAGAAGCGATGCCAGTAGTACGAGCCGGCCACCGGGTCCCACGTCCAGTTCGAGGTCTCGAAATCCTGGAAGATGATCCTCGCGTCGTTGAATCGGTCCGGCGTATCGCTCCAGACGTAGAAGTCGCGGTAGGTGCTCCCCGGCCTGGCGCGGCGGGCGCGCTCGAACCAGGGGTGCTGGTTTGACGTGTGATTGATGACGAGCTCGGTGATGACCTTCAGGTCGCGGGCGTGTGCCTCGCGGAGGAAGCGCTTGAAATCGCGCACCGTACCGTAGGCCGAATGCACTCCCCGGTAGTCCGAGATATCGTATCCGTCGTCGCGCCACGGGCTCGGATAGAACGGCAGCAGCCAGATGGCGTTGACGCCCAGATCCTGGAGGTAGTCGAGGCGCTCGGTGAGGCCGCGGAAGTCGCCCATTCCGTCGCCGTTCGAGTCGTAGAACGAGCGCACGTGGAGCTCGTAGATGATCGCGTCCTTGTACCAGGGGGTTGATGACACTGTCTGCTCCTTACTCGCCCTCGAGCCGGAAGATCTGGACGGGGGCATGATACGGGTCCAGCCTGACGAAGTTCCAGTAATCGCCCCACGTGTGCCCGGTATTCGAGAGCAGCTCCGTCACGTCGAACGGCCGCGAGTCGTGATGGCCGACGGCCGCAGGGGAGAACTCCACCCAGCCCGAGTGCGTGTGTTCGTAGCTCAGATTCGCGACGACCAGCACGACGTTCGTGCCGTCCTCGCTCGACTTGCTGTACGCGATGATCTGGTCGTTGTCCACCGCGTGGAATCGCAGACCGCGGGTCCGCTGAAGCGCGGGGTTCTCGCGGCGAATCGCGTTGATGCTGCGGATGAACGGCGCGATACTCCGTGGGTCCCCGATCGACCAGTGGCGGATCTCGTACTTCTCGCTGTCCAGATACTCCTCGCTTCCCGGCTCGCGCGGGGTGGCCTCCTGCAGCTCGAATGCCGGACCGTAGATGCCGTAGTTGGAGCTCAGCGTCGCGGCGAGCGCGAGTCGGATCAGAAAGGCCGGCCGACCGCCGAGCTGGAGGTACTCGTGGAGGATGTCGGGAGTATTCGGCCAGAAACTGGGCCGATAGAAATCCGCGACCTCGGTCGTGGTGAGCTCGGTGAGGTACTCCTCGAGCTCGTCCTTCCGCGTGCGCCACGCGAAGTACGTATAGCTCTGGTTGAACCCCCGTTTGGCGAGCCCGTACATCCGGCGCGGTCTGGTAAACGCTTCGGCGAGGAAGATCGTCTCCGGGTGATCGCGCTTGAGCTCGCGGATGCACCACTCCCAGAACGGGAAGCTCTTCGTGTGGGGGTTGTCCACCCGGAAGATCGTCACGCCCGCATCGATCCAGTGCTCGAACACCCCCTTCAGCTCTGCCCAGAGGGCCTCCCAGTCGTCGGACTCGAAGTTGATCGGGTAGATGTCCTGGTACTTCTTTGGCGGGTTTTCGGCGTACTGGATCGAGCCGTCGGGACGCCGGACGAACCAGTCGGGGTGCTCGCGCACCCAGGGATGGTCGGGCGAGCACTGAAACGCGATATCCAGCGCGATGCGGATATCCCGCTTCGTCGCCGCCTTCACGAGCTCCCGGAAATCCGCCTCGGTGCCCAGGTCGGGATGGATGGAGGTGTGCCCCCCCTCGGGACCGCCGATCGCCCACGGAGAGCCCGGATCGTCGGCGTTCGCGGCGAGCGCGTTGTTGCGCCCCTTGCGGAACGAACGTCCGATCGGGTGGATGGGCGGCAGGTAGAGCACGTCGAACCCGAGGTCGGCAACGTAGTCGAGTCGCGATATGACGTCGCGCAGCGTCGCGTGCGTCGGTTCGGTGGCCGCCGCCCCCGCCGTGTCGCCGAGATCCCAGGTGCTGCGCGGGAACATCTCGTACCAGGCGCTAAACCGCGCGTGGGGCGGATCGACGCTGATGGGATAGAGCGACTCGGCGCGCGTGGCGAGCGAACGATCGGGGTAGCGCCGTACGAGCTCGACGAGCTCTTCGTCGAGCGCCCTGCCCGCCCGCTCCTGAAGCGGCGCAGAGTCGGACTCGAAGAGGTCGGCGGCGGTCATGATCGCCTCGCGCGCGTCGTCTCGAGCCCGCGCCGAGGCAGCCTTCAGCAGCCCGGCGCCGATCATCAGGTCGACGTCGGTGTGAGAGTCGACCTCGACCTTCCTGCGCAGCCCGTCGATCCAGGTATCGAAGTGATCGACCCACGCCTCCACGGTGAACTCGTAGAGGCCGATCTCATCGACCGTGATGTGTCCGAGCCACGCGTCGTTGCCGAGGGGCTCGAGCTCCACCTCTGCGAAGTCGGCGTCACCGGCCCGGCGGTAGCGCACGACCGCGCGAATGAGGTCGTGGCCATCGGCGTAGATATCGGCCCGGATGGGAACCCGATCTCCGGCGACACGCCGGGCGGGAAAGTGACCGTCGTCCACCGACGGACAGATATGCTCGATGATGACGCGCTTGCGTGACATGGGGCCTCCATCTCTAACCTACACAGGCCTCCGGGCAACTTCAAACGACCGGCCTGCAGGAAATCGCGGTGAACCCGGGGGTTCTGCGTTGTTTGCCCGTGAACCGGCTGGTACGATGTTTCGTCGCTCCGCCTGTGGGAAAGGAGGACACGATGAACGCACTCCGAAACTTGCGATGGAGACCCCGGTGGGTCTCGCGTATGGGGTGCGTGCGTGCCTGTCTCGACTACCTGGGCATCCACGTCAGCGATCCATGGCTGTACGGCGGCACGGGGCACGCGTTCGTGATCAACGTCCACGAGACGGTCTGCCCGAGCGGACCGACCGCGTGGCGCGCCGACGTCCTCGACGATCTGGGCCGCAACCTGGGATATCGCAGCGAACGAACCTTCGGCACACGCGCGAACGGGGAACTGGAAACGGCCCGCGAGGCGGCCTGGAATCACGCCCGCGCCGCGATCGCGGAAGGCTGTCCCTGCTACGGCTGGGAACTGCTCGATCCCGAGTTCTACGTGATCTACGGCACCGACGAGTCCGGCTACTACTACTCGGGCCTCGATTGCGAGACCGGCACCGGCCCCCTGCCGTGGCGGAAGCTCGGCGATACGCCGATCGGAATCGTCGAGCTCGTCTGCATCCGGGCCGGCGAGGCGGCGCCGCCCGGACGGACGGTGCGCGACGCCTTGTCGTTTGCGCTCGCGCACGCCCGTTCCCCGGGCGACGCGGCGCCTCCCGGCTACCGCTCGGGTCCCGACGCATTCGCCGCCTGGATCGCCGCGCTCGAGGGCGGCACCGCTTCGGACCTGGGAACGCGCTACAACGCGGGCGTCTGGCTCGAGTGCCGGCGCAACGCGGTCGGCTTCCTGTCGGAGGCACGCGAGCGTCTCCCGGCGGGCGACGAGCCCCTGTTCGACGACGCGCTTCGCCACTACGCCGCCGTGGCGGCGAATCTCTCGAGCGTCGCGCACGTCTATCCCCTGCACGCGTACGTGGAGGATGGGCACACCCTTCCCGTCGACGAGCGCAGCCGCTCGGCCGCCGACTCGCTGAGAAAGGCCCGCAGCGCGGAGATCGCGGGGCTTCACGCGCTCGAGCTCATCCTCGATCGGCTGTGAGCTACGAGCCCCCGGCGTTTCGCTTCCTCGCTCGCCCGTGCTATGCTCGAAGACGGGAGGAGTAGCGGAAATGGCAGTAGCAGACATCAACCGATACCTCGACCACGCGGTCCTCAAGCCCGAGATGACCCGCGACGAGTCGAAAGCGGCGATCGGGCTGGGCATAGACTACAAGGTCCGCACCGTGTGCGTCCGGCCCTGCGACATCGAGCTCGCGGCTTCCATGTGCAAGGGAACCGACAGCGAGGTCTCCTGCGTGCTCGCCTTCCCGCACGGCTGCACATCCAGCGAGGTGAAGGCGGCCGAAGCGAAGGCGTACATCGTCGCCGGGACCAACGAGATAGACATGGTAGTCAACTTCGGCTTCGTGCGCTCGGGCATGTGGGACGAGGTGGTCGCCGACATCCGCGCGGTCACCGACGTGGCCAAGCCGGAGGGCGTGCTCGTGAAGGTGATCTTCGAGACCGCCTACCTGACCGTCGACGAGATCCGCCGGACGACCGAGTGCGCGATCACGGCCAACGCCGACTTCGTGAAGACGTCGACCGGGTTCGCGAGCGAGGGCGCGACCGAGGAGGCCGTCCGCGCCATGGTAGAGACCGCAGCCGGTCGCGTGGGCGTCAAGCCGTCCGGGGGCATCCGGGACCGCGAGCGTGCCGAGCTCTTCATCGGACTGGGCGCGAAACGGATCGGCAACGGCTTCAGCTCGACCGAGGCGATCTGCTCCGGCGCCGGCTCGGGGGCCGGCGCGTACTGATGCGGCGGGTCGAGCTCGGATCGGCAGCCGCAGCGCCACCGGCGGCCGACCCCTACGTGGCTGCGCCCGTGGTCTCGCTCGCAGGCAGGCGCGTGCTCGCCACCGGCGGACTGGGTACGCTCGCGACCGCGTTCGCGCTCTCGGCGGCGCGGGCCGGCGCGGATGTGATCCTCGCGGATCTCATCCCGGAGGACGACGGGAGGGCGGCCGAACGAGCGCGCAGCGTGATCGCGGCCTTCGAGGCCGCCGGTGCCGACGCACCCGCCGTCTATCACGCCGACGTCACCGACCCCGCCGACGCGGCCGCGCTCCTCGAGACCGCATCGCCGATCGACGTCGTCGTCAATTTCGCCGGACTCCATCACCCGCCCATGGACCCGCTGCTCGAGGACCCGGAGTCGCTCGCCGCCGCCTTCGAGCGCGTCGTTCGCGTGAACCTCAACGGAGCGTTCCACGTGACGGTCGCCGCGGCCCGGGTGATGGCGCCGCGGCGCAGCGGCCACATCCTACACCTGTGCAGCAACGGGAGCCGTGCCTCGCTCTACGGGAGCTACGCGTACAACGCGAGCAAGCACGGGGTCGAAGGCGTGGTGAAGACCGCCGCCGCGCAGCTCGCCCCGCTCGGCGTGCGCGTCAACGGGGTGGCGCCCGGTACCGTCATCACCGACCTCAATCGCGCCCTCAGCTTCGACGAGAGCGGCACCCCGCAACCGCGGGCAAAGAGCATCCTCGCGCACACTCCCACCAAGCGCTTCGCCACCGCCGACGGCGTCGCCGAGACGCTGCTCGCGATGTGCGTGCCGCAGCGCCATTTCACCGGCAACGTCGTCTTCTGCGACGACGGCTACAACGTCGAGGGCCACTCGTGGCCCGAAGGAAACGTCGCTCTCTACGAGGGAGGCGACGCCGTAGACCGCCTCTACCGCGAGCTCGACTCGATCTACCCACGGAGCTGACTCGCGGTCGGCCGCACGGGGCAGGCGTACGGAGTCACCCGCCCGCGGTGAGCCGATCGTAGACGAGCCGAAGCGACTCGTCGTCGCCCACGTTTCCCGGGAAGATCACCACCGGGATCGACGCGAGACGATGCTCCGGCGGCGTGAGGACCACGCTGCAGCCCGGATGGATCTGCCCGGCCACGCGCGCGGTGCGAAGTCCGAGACCGGTACTCAGCACGTCGTTCGACGTGATGCCGCCCTTGCTGAGGATGAAGCCGAGCGTCTGCGGCGCGTGCCGTACGAGGGTCATCATCACGCGCGAGATCTCGAGCCCGAAGGCGAGACGCTCTTCGGAGGTGGCGAAGGTCCGCTCCTCGCGACTCGTGGAGAGCGCCACGTCGCTGCCGTCCGCGTGCGCCGCGGCGAGTCCCGAAGCAAACTCGTCGACGATCGAGCCGTCGGAATCCGGGAGACGCGTCACGTCGAGCTCGAGGTGGACGAGATCCCTCGCTTCGAGCAACCGCGCGAGCTGTCGCGTGGAGGCCGGCACGTACGAACCCACGAGGACGAGTCCCGGACGGCTGTCGGGTACGTAGCGTCCCATCTGCTCCGGAGCAACCGGCTGCGGAGGCAGGTCGGCGAGCGAGGTGAGCAGGCTCGCCGCGCTGCGGAAGAGAAACCGGCGCCCCTCGCCGGCGGCCGTCAGCAGCAGCGAAGCCATCCGGTCGAGCTCCCGCTGGTTCACCGCGCTGACCACGCCGCACGCGTTGTCGCCCATGGAGCGGAGGCGACGGACAATCTCATCGTCCGGCTCACCCGGCCCGAACAGCTCGACCTCGCCGGCGCGGATCCGACCCTGCGTCTTCTCCTCCACGTAGTCGGGTAGATACGCCGTCGAATACCCGAAGACCGAGTCCCGAGCGAACTCGGTCTCGTGTGCCGGCGTCTCCACCCCGTCGCGGACGACGTAGTGCGTGCCCGCACGCGTAATCCGGCCTCCCTCGAAGAACTCGGGGGTGATGAAATGCGCGTCGAACGGACCGAGCTCGTCGGCTATCACGTCCGTTTCCACCGGGTAGTGCCCGCGCAGCGTAGAGTCCGAACGGCTCACGACCAGCCAGGGGCGGTCGTAGTCCGCCAGCGGTCTCTTGAGATTGCGACACACCTCGCGAGTCACCTCCGCCGCCTCGCCGGCGGACATGCTTCTCGTATTCGTCAAAACAAAGAACAGCGGAGCATCGTCGGCGAGCGCCTCGCGGAGCGTCGCTTCGTCCCACCGCGTGAGGAGCAGGCAGCTGTGGACCGTCTGCGAACCCGTCGGATCGTCGTCGAGCACGATTATCTTTGGCCTCATGGTGTCCCCCTCGTGAGTTCGCCGGCGGACCGGCGCCGGTCGTCATGCTACTGCGATCACGGCGCCGGTCGTCGCTGCATTCTCGCCCGAACCACCCGCCTTCGTCACCACCGGCATGAGGCGTCGCACGTCGCGCGTCGGTTGAGCACGACGAACCGATCGCCTATCATGCCGCCCATGGTCAACGCGAAACAGCCGCGTCCCCTCGTCGAGGCCCGCGACATCTCCTACCGCGTGCTGCTGCGCGAGATCGTTCCACCGGTGAGCGTGACGGTTCGCCCCGGCGAGTGCTGGGTGGTAACCGGTCCGAACGGATCGGGAAAGTCGCTGTTGACCGAGATCCTCGCCGGACAACGCTCGCCGACGTCCGGAACGGTCCGATGGCCGTCGTTCGCTGACCCCACCGAACACGCCGCGGTCGTCTCGTTCGAGGCGCTCGAGCGGGTCATGACCGCAGAGCGGCACAACGATCAGAGCTCGATCATGCACGGACGCCTCGATCCGGGTCGAAGCGTGCGCGCGTATCTCGAGGAGGCCGCGGGTGAAGACGGTGCGCACCGCGTCGACGGGGTCGCGCGGCGGCTCGGCATCGGCCGGCTTTCGGACCGAGGGCTGCGCTTCCTGTCGACCGGTGAGTTCCGCAAGACCCTGCTCGCGGCGGCGCTCGCGCGCGACCCCGCGCTGCTCGTACTCGACGAGCCGTACGACGGGCTCGACCTCGCGTCGCGGAAGGAGCTGGTGCATATCGTGGAGCGACTGCGTACACCCGACCGGGCCGTCGTGGTCGTCGCCGGTCGGCGGCGCGACGTTCCGGCGTGTACGTCGCACGAGCTCGAGCTCGGCCCGGGCGAGGTCCGCTACTGCGGGCCCCTTCGCAGCCGGTCACCGGGGCCGCGCGCGCACGAGGAGCGAAGCCCCGAGGTCGCCGACCGGCTCGCGCCGTTCGCAACGCACGCGTCGACAGGGAACGACGACGCCTCCGAACCGATCGTAGCGATGCACGACGTGAGCCTCTCCTACGGCAAGACGCCGGTGCTCGACCGCATCGACTGGGTGGTACGCAGGAACGAGCGCTGGATGATCAGCGGACCGAACGGATCGGGCAAGTCGACCCTGCTGAGCCTGATCACCGGAGACAACCCGAAGGCCTACGGCCAGCGTATCGAGCTCTTCGGGCGGCCGAAGGGCAGCGGCGAGTCGGTCTGGGAGATCAAGCGGCGCATCGGGATCGTCTCGGGGGACCTCCAGCTCGCCTATCCGCTGCGGACGACCGTGGAGGAGACGGTGCTCTCGGGCTTCCACGACAGCATCGGCCTGTACGAGAGGCCGGGCGGGTACGAACGGGAACGCGCCCGGTGGTGGATCTCTGCGCTCGGGCTCTCCGGGTGGGAGCGCCGCCGCCTGCGCGAACTCTCGTTCGGCATGCGGCGAATGCTCCTCATCGCGCGCGCTGTGGTGAAGGGGCCGGACCTGCTCGTCGCCGACGAGCCGTGCCAGGGACTCGACGACGATCACGCGCGCGAGGTCCTCGGGCTGCTCGATTCCATTGGCAGCGGCGGCGGCCACTGCATGCTCTACGTCACGCACGACCCGGAGGAGCGCCTTCGGTGCATCACGCACACGCTCGAGCTCGTCCCAAAGCCGGGCGGCAGCCGCGCGCTCACCCAGACGGTCGATGTCCATGGAGCCGACAGATAGTACACTGAGAGTCGTTCAGGAGGTTCCGATGGGCTTTGCACTATCCACGATGACCGTCACGAGCGAGGCGTTCGACGCGCTCGGGAAGATTCCGCGGCGCCACACCGGTGAGGGCGAGGACGTCTCCCCGGCCCTCTCGTGGAGCGGAGCGCCGGACGGCACGAAGTCGTTCGCCGTGATCTGCCACGACCCCGACGCCCCGCTCGTCCAGCCCGGGAGCTACGGCTTCGTCCACTGGGTGCTCTACGACCTGACCGGCTCGACGACAGGCCTTGATGAGGGAACGAGCGAAGGCACCAGCGGAGCGACCGACTTCGGGAGGAACGGCTACGGAGGGCCCATGCCGCCGGAGGGTCACGGGCCGCACCATTACTACTTCTGGGTACTCGCGCTCGACACCGAGCCCGGACTCGAACCCGGCCTCACGCTCTGGCAGTTCCTCGAGCGCGTCGAACCGCACGTGATCGGCATGAACCGCATCGTGGGCGTGTACGAGCGCTGAGCGAAGGCGGCGCGCCCGCGGCCGGCACGCGGTGACCGTCCCGGCGGGCGCACCCTGGCACCGCGACGCTACCTGAGACTCTTCATCCCGCGCATCGCCGCGCGCAGCCGCGCGCCGACGATTTCGATCGGGTGCGTGCGGATCTTCCGGTTCACCTCGATGAGCTCGACGTTGTCGATCTCACCGTCCGGGTACGGCCGGCCGATCATCGACGCGTCGACCTTCTTCATGAATTCCCCGAGCAGCGGCACGCATCGGTTCGCGAAAAGGTAGTTCCCGTACTCGGCGGTGTCGCTGATGACCGCGTTCATCTCGTAGAGCTTCTTGCGCGCGATGAGGTTCGCGATGAGCGGCACCTCGTGGTGCGACTCGTAGTAGGCCGATTCTTCCTTGATACCCGAGCGTACCATCGTCTCGAAGGCGAGCTCGACGCCAGCCTTGATCATCGCGACCATCAGGACGCCGTTGGTGAAGTACTCCTGCTCGGGGATGGGCGTCTCGCTCGTAGGGGTCTTCTCGAAGTCGGTCCGGCCGGTCTCCTCGCGCCAGCGAAGGAGATCGGCGTCGTCGTTCTTCCAGTCCTCCATCATGGTGCGGGAGAACTCGCCGGAGAGGATACGGTCCATGTGCTCGACGTAGAGCGGCTCCATGATCGCCTTGAGCTCGTCGGCGAGCTCGGACGCGGCGATCTTGCCGGCGTTGGGCAGCCGGTCCATCATGTGCGTGAGGCCGCCGAGCTTGAGCGCCTCGGTGATGGTCTCCCACCCGTACTGGACGAGCCGTGAGGCGTAGCCGGGCTCAACGCCCTGCTCCACCATCCTGTCGAAGCAGAGCAGCGAGCCGGTCTGGAGCATGCCGCAGAGGATCGTCTGCTCGCCCATGAGGTCCGACTTCACCTCGGCGACGAACGAGGAGCCGAGGACGCCGGCCCGGTCTCCGCCGGTGCCCGCCGCGTAGGCCTTCGCGATCTCGAATCCGTCGCCGTCGGGGTCGTTCTCCTCGTGCACGGCGATGAGCGTGGGCACGCCGAAACCGCGCTTGTACTCCTCGCGCACCTCGGTCCCCGGCGCCTTCGGGGCGACCATGATCACCGTGATGTCGTCGCGGATCTGCGTCCCCTCCTCCACGATGTTGAACCCGTGCGAGTAGAGGAGCGCTGCACCCTTCTTCATCAGCGGGACGACCGCCTCGATGACGGTGCTGTGCTGCTTGTCGGGCGTGAGGTTCGCGACGAGGTCGGCCTGCGGGATCAGCTCCTCCTGCGTGCCGACCTGAAAACCGTTCTCGCTCGCGTTCAGGTACGACTGCCGCTTCTCCTTAATGGCCGATTCGCGCAGCGCGTACGCGACGTCGAGCCCGCTGTCGCGCAGGTTGAGCCCCTGGTTCAGCCCCTGGGCGCCACACCCCACGATGACAACTTTCTTGCCCTTCAGCTTTTCCACACCGGTGAACTCCGCGGGGTCGAGAAGCCGGCACGTCCCGAGTTGCTCTATCTGTCGCCGAAACGGCAACGAGGAGAAGTAGTTCATATGCATCCGTCCTTCATGTTTATGCGTACGCCGAAGCGCGTCGGCAGCGTACCCGTTTCCGAGTGGTCGTGTCAAATTAGCGGGAAGGGCTCCGCCGTCCCGGCCTTGTCTACCAGCGCGTCTTCTCGAACGTCCAGCCGGGGCGGATCTTCTGCATCTCCGCCGCGTCGTCGCGGTCGGTGAGCCCGCTTCGCAGGTAGTTCTCGTGCAGCCGGGCGAGCGCGTCGCGGTCGAGCTCCACGCCCAGGCCCGGCTCGCGGCTCACCGGAAGCGACCCCTCTTCGAAAACGAAGCGCCCTGCGGAGATGACTTCTTCGCGCTGCCACGGGTAGTGCGTGTCTACCGCGTAGGCGAGCGCAGGACTCGCCGCGGCGAGGTGCGTCATCGCCGCGAGCGAGATCCCGAGGTGGCTGTTCGAATGCATCGAGAGCTCGCGGTCGAACGTGCGGCAGATCCGGTCGAGCTCCATAGCGGGCAGCAGTCCGCCCCACGCGTGGTGGTCGACGAGGATGATCCGTTCCGATCCGAGGCGGACGCTCTCCGGCAGGTGCTCGAAGGCGATGGTGCACATGTTCGTCGCGAGCGGGAGATCGACGCGACGCGCGAGCTCCGCCATCGCTTCCTGCCCGCGAACCGGATCCTCGTAGTACTCGAGCAGATCGACCAGCTCCCTGCCGGCCCGCTCGGCGGTCTCGAGCGACCAGATCGCGTTCGGGTCGAGCCGCAGCGGCACGCCGGCCCCGAACGCGTCGTGCAGCGCGCGGATCGCAGCGACCTCGTGGTCCGGCGGGAAGGCGCCGCCCTTGAGCTTGATCGACCGGAAGCCGAACTCCCCGCACATCGCCTGAGCCTGCGCGACGATCTCCTGCGGGGTGTGCGCCCGCGCCTGCCGCGCCGCCGCCCAGCCGGTTGCCTGCGGGTCGGTATCGAAGCCGAGCGGTCCGCCGGCGCCCTCCTCCTTGAAGAAGAGGTAGGCGGCGAAGTCGACCCGCTCGCGCACCGCGCCGCCGAGCAGGTCCACCACCGGTCGTCCGGTCGCCTTGCCCACGATATCGTGCAGCGCGACGTCGACCGCACTCGAGACGCGCATCCTCGTCGCGTGGTTCCAGTCGTGCCGATGCGCGAGCGTCTCGAGCGAGGCAGCCGTCGCGCGCCGGGCGAAGGGGTCGGAGTCCACGACGACCTCGCGCGCGGCTTCCAGCGCCCGGGCGCCCGACTCGCCACCGGGCACCTCCCCCACGCCGGTGATTCCGTCGTCGGTCACCAGCTCGACGATCGTCCGCAGCGCGTAGGGCGCGTGCAACCCGGCCGCGTTCAACAGCGGTGGGTCGGCCATCGCGACCGGGGTGACGCGCATGTCGGTGATCTTCACGGGGCCTCCTCGCTGCCCCGCGCCGCGTACCGGCACGCGCGGCCTCCACCGGGCACGCGGGTCGTTTACCAACCCGGGCGGCTACCGTACACTCACGGACGGGGGCAGTATGATCTTTATACACGATCGGGTTGTCGCTGGTGAACGGCTCTTCGGCACCTGGTGCAATCTTGGATCGAGCATCACGGTCGAAATGGCCGGACGGGCCGGTTTCGACTGGGTACTCGTCGACCACGAGCACGGCGTCGGAGACCAGGAGAGCCTCGTCGCCCAGGTCCAGGCGGCGGACGCCGCGGGTGCCGCGACGATCGTCCGGATCGCGTGGAACGACCCGGTCCGATTCAAACGCGCGCTCGACCTGGGCATCTCGGGCGTAATGGTCCCCTACGTGCAGTCGGCGGACGAGGCACGGGCGGCCGTCCGGTCGATGCGCTATCCGCCCGAGGGCGTGCGCGGCGTAGCATCGCTCACCCGCTCCACCGGTTTCGGCGCCGACTTCGACGCCTACTTCGAGCGAGCGAACCGCGAGCTCCTGACGATCGTGCAGATCGAGACGCCGCGCGGGGTCGAACAGGCCGACGCGATCGCGGCGGTCGACGGCGTCGACGTCCTGTTCATCGGTCCGCTCGACCTCTCGACGGCGATGGGCATCCAGGGCGAGTACACCGACTCGCGCTTCCTCGACGCGGTAGACACCGTCGCCGCTGCTGCGGCGGCGCACGGCAAGGCGAGCGGCACGCTCGTGCTCGCCGGCGAGATGCTCGAGCCCATGCTCGAACGCGGAATGACCTTCGTCGCGATGGGCTCAGACGGCGGGCTGGTCGCCTCGGGCATGCGCGCGAACCTCGCGCTTTTGAAGGGGCTCGCGTAGGGTGACCCGCCGCGACCGCCTCATGGCCACCCTGCGCGGCGAGCCCGTCGACCGTCCGCCGGTCTCGTTCTACGAGATCAACGGGCTGGACGAAGACCCCGCGGACCCGGATCCCTTCAACATCTACTCGCATCGCTCGTGGCAACCACTCCTCGACCTCGCGCGCGACCGGAGCGACCGTATCGTCATGCGGCCGGCTCGTCTGCGTTCGAGCGAGCCCGACCCGCTCGCCGAGCTCACCACGGTCGAAACATGGCTCGAGCACGGCAGCAGGATCACGACACGGCGGATCGTAGCCGGAGGTCGCACGCTCGTCTCGCGGACCCGGCGCGACCCGGATGTCAACACCGTGTGGAGCGAGGATCACCTCCTCAAGGACACCGCCGATCTGCGCGATTACCTCGATCTTCCGCAGCCGATGACCGCGGGCGAGGCGGAGACCGCGCCCGTGCTCGAGGCCGAGGCGGCCCTCGGGGAGAGCGGGATCGTCATGATCGACACACCGGACCCGCTCTGCCTCGCCGCCTCGCTCTTCGCCATGGAGGACTTTACGGTGATCGCGCTCACCGAGCGCGAGCTCTTCACCCGGCTTCTCGACCGGCTTGCCGAGCCGATCCTGGCGCGCACCGAGATCGTCGCACGCGCGCTCCCGGGTCGGCTCTGGCGGATCTTCGGCCCCGAGTACGCCTCGCCGCCCTACCTTCCGCCGCGTCTCTTCCGCGACTACGTCTGCCGCTACGTCGGGCCGATGGTCGCCTCGATCCAGCGCCACCGCGGTTTCGCCCGCATCCACTCCCACGGCAGGCTGCGCGACATCATCGACGACATCGCCTCCATGCGGCCGGACGGGCTCGACCCGATCGAGCCGCCACCGCAGGGCGACGTCGAGCTCGCCTGGGTGAGAGAGCGCTACGGCGACAGCATGGTCCTTTTCGGGAACCTCGAGGCGAGTGACCTCGAAAACGTCACCGCACCGGAGTTCGCGGCGAAGGTCAGACGCGCGCTCGACGAGGGGACGCGCGGCGTTGGCCGCGGCTTTGTGTTGATGCCGTCGGCGTGCCCCTACGGGCGCGTGCTCTCCCCGCGCGCGATGCGAAATTACGAGCTCATGATCGAGCTCGCCGAGGCGGATTGAAGCGGAGGGCGCGGCGGCGACGACGGCGAGGCCGCCGCGGTGCAGCGCGGCGCCCGAATCGGGTAGGCTCGGTCTATGATCACAACCCTTTCGCATGATTCCACCGGATGGACCCTCACCGTCGACAGAGACTCCTTCTTCGTGAAGGGCGCCGACGGCCGGGAGATGGAAACCGTGGAGGTCTGGAAGGAACTGTTCACCGGCACACCTGCCGACCCCGAGCTCCCGCGTCTCTACGGCGTGCGGGTGAACCGCTACATCGCGCCCGATCCGGTAATGCTCGCGCCCGGCAGGCGCGTGCCGATTGAGGCGCTCGGATGCGAGAACGCATCGCTGCCGGGGATGCGGGTGCACTTCGAAGTACGTCCGGAGGTCGCGTATGGAGCGTACGCGGGGTCGGGCGAGGTGCTCCCGGAGGTCGTGCCGGGATGCATCGAGGGGGCCGATGGGCTGCAGGCAGTACTGCGGGCGCCGGGCGAGTCGGGTGCGTATCGCGTTTTCGCCTGTCTCACCGACGCGAAGGACCGGTTTGCGACCGCGAACATGCCGTTCCACGTGGGGCCGTGGTAGGCGGGCGACACGGAAGCGCGACGACCGTTGTGAACTGTCACGAACCTTGATGCCTGAACTCACGCAAGTGCATACCTGGGAA
>CAZICD010000101.1:0-8750 GCA_964537725.1 uncultured Spirochaetaceae bacterium
CCGCATCAGCACTCCTCCGTCAGTTTCGCCACGTCTTCGGTAGAGAGTCCGGTCAGGTCCGCCACGTCCTTGACCGACTCACCGCGATCCAGCAACCGGCGGGCTATGGCGAGGCGTTCCGCGGTTTGTCCGCGCTCGTGGCCTTGCTCAAGGCCCTCCTCCTTCAGCCTGCGCGAGTACTCCTGGAACTTTGTGGCAAACATCGTCTTCACCTCCTGCAGGTCGCGAATCGGTTGGTCCGCGGTGACGTCCAGCCCCTGGCCGACCAGGTAGCTCGCAAACCATTCGGTGAACCGTTCGCGAAGCTCAGGCGCTTCTTCTTTTAGTATATCGATGAGTACGTCGATCGTCTCGGCAACATCTTCAGGAGCGGTGTTCTCCACGTAGAAGACCGCCGAGACCGCGTTGTGAATGCGTTGAAGTCGTCCGGCCGGGATCTCGTTGATGAGAACGGGGTAGTAGGACAGGTGCGGTACGTACGGGGGTGGAATGGTCGGAGCGATCAACTCCTCGACAGAACGAGGCACGGTCCAACTCGAGTCTCCATTGTACAGCAGCAGCGGGAAGACCGCCGGCAGGGCCTGTGTGCGCCCGAGCTGGGTCACGAGCGACTCGTAGAACTCGGTGAGGTAGCGCAGGAACCGCAGTGGCATCGTGTCGTCTACGCCCGACTGGAACTCGATGAGGAGGTAGAAGTACACGGGCGAGTCGGCCACGGTGAGCTTCCAGACGACGTCGGACTCGCGACGGGCGTGGCGCCCGGAGACGAAGGTCGTATTGACGAGCTCGAGCGTGGAGAAATCGAGATCCTCCACGAACGGCTCCTCGACGAAGGAGCGCAGGAGCCGTGAGACGAAGCCAGGGTGCGAGAAGAGTCGCTTGTAGCGTCGATCGTGATCGTCTGCGATAGGAATCTCCGCCTTGTATACACAGACAATCGCCGTCGTGCTTCACTTCGGCGCCGTAGCCTGCATTTTGGGTAGGAAACTTCCAAAAACGCAGCTATTATGGAAGTATGAATGCCGAAATGCGTGCTCCGGTCGTACGGCGTTTCCGGCCGCCCGATGGCAGCTACTTCCTCTTTGGACCCCGCGGGACGGGCAAGACAACGCTGCTGCGCGCCCTGCATCCCGACGCGATCTTCGTCGATCTCCTTGACCCTGCTGCCGCGCGCGAGCTGTCGGCACGACCCGAGCGATTGACCGAGATCGTGCGAGGTGCTCGCGCTGGAGTTCCGATCGTCGTCGACGAGGTACAGCGTGTGCCCGAGCTTCTGACGGTCGTCCACGCGCTCATCGAGTCCGACAACCGACGCTTCATCCTGACCGGGTCGAGCGCTCGCAAACTGCGGCACGCCGGAGAGGATCTCCTCGCCGGGCGCGCGGTGCTGCGGACACTCCATCCGTTCACGGCGGCTGAGCTCGGGGAACGCTTCGACCTCGACCGGGCGCTTCGCCATGGGACGATACCCCTGATCTGGTCGGCGAGCGATCCCGACGACGTGGTTCGAAGCTATGCCGCGCTCTACGTGCGTGAAGAGGTTCAGCAGGAGGGGCTGGTTCGAAACGTCGGCTCCTTCAGCCGCTTTCTCGAAGCGGTGAGTTTCTCGCACGCTTCGTTGCTGAACGTGAGCGCCGTGTCCCGCGAGTGCGCCGTCGAGCGGAAGACCGTCGTTGCGTACATCGAGATTCTGCACGATCTGCTGTTGGCGTTCTCGCTCCGGGTCTTCACGAAGCGCGCGAGTCGTGCGCTCGTAGGCCATCCGAAGCTCTACCTGGTCGACCCGGGAGTATACCGCAGCCTGCGCCCATCGGGACCGCTCGACCGGCCCGGGGAGATTGAAGGCGCCGCGCTCGAGGGGCTCGTCATTTCGATGTTGCGCTCCGACATCGCCTACCGGAACGCCGACGAAGAGCTCTCGTTCTGGCGCACGCGCTCCGGTGTAGAGGTCGACTGCGTCGTATACGGCCCCGGGCGGTTCGAGGCCATCGAGGTGAAGAACTCCGACCGGGTCCGGCCGGAGGACGAGCGAGGGCTTCGGGCCTTCCTGAGCGATTACCCGGAGGCTCGCGCGACCGTCATCTACCGCGGCGAGCGGGCGCTCGAACGGTCGGGGATCCGCTGGGTTCCCGTGCACACGTTCCTTCGGTCGCTCGGGCGGTGAGACACCAACCGTTCCGCGCAGGTGGGGCGACAGGCGCTTCCTGCGGGACCGTCAGCCGTACGACCCGAGTATCAGCTCGTGCGCGCGGTCGATGTTCTCGCGACAGCGGTCGAGCGTGGTCCCGTGGCGCTCGTCGAGCCAGGCGAGGATGAGGCCGTTCGTGAGGACGAAGAAGAGGTAGGCGTCGCGGCGCAGCCGCGGCTCGAGCTCTGCCGGGAGCGTGTTCTTCACGAGGTCGACGCCGCTCGTGTAGAGGCTCGAGATGCGAGGGTCGCGGGTGAGCTCGCTCGCCGTGCCGCCGAACATGAAGCGGTAGACGTTCGTGTGGTCGCGGGCGAACTCGACGAGTTGATCGGCGACGATCCGAAGCACACAGCCCGGCGCGGCGCAGTCGCGCAG
Organism: uncultured Spirochaetaceae bacterium; assembly: GCA_964537725.1. Lineage (GTDB taxonomy): Bacteria > Spirochaetota > Spirochaetia > DSM-27196 > SLST01 > SLST01. The sequence continues at coordinate 2,564 of CAZICD010000101.1, forward strand.
CTGCGGCTCGGCGAGCGGCAGGAAGCGTTCGTTGAACCGGGCGAAGCCGAGCTCGATTACGCGTTTGAGGAGCTCGTCGCGGTCGAGGTAATTGTAGAGCGTCATGTGCGAGACGCGAAGTCGCGCGGCGAGCCGCCGCGTGGAGAATCGGTCGTAGCCCTCCTCGTCGATCAACTCGTAGGCGTGCTCGACGATGGCGGCGGGGTCTTCGATGGCGCGCTCGCGTCCCATGGCTCGATTGTAGCGGGAGCCCGGGCCGGGGCATAGCACCCCGGTCACGGGCCCGGCGATACGAGTCGTCGTTCAGAGGCCGATCTGTTCGCCGGCGGCGAACCGGCCGGCTTCCATGCCGAATACCAGCGGTGGCGTGTTGCCCGAGCCGCCCGCGTAGCCGAAGCCGCCCCACTGCGCGGTGCCCTGCACCTCGCCCGCGGCGTAGAGCCCCGGGATGGGTTCGCCGGTCTCGGCCGCGATCACCTGCATGCGCGTGTTCGTCTTCACGCCGCCCTGCGTCATGAAGATCGTCCCGTACGCCTTCACCCCGTAGTAGGGAGGCGTGGAGACGGGGTAGTTCTCCTCCTTGCCGAAGTCGGGGTCGACGCCGGTCTCCGCGTTGCGGTTGACCTGCTCGATCGTCGCGAGGAAGGAGTCGACCGGGAGATCGAATCCTCGCGCGAGCTCCTCGAGCGTATCGGCCTTCTTGACGCCGAAGTCCTGCTCGACCCAGTTCTCGAGGTCGCGGATGGGAACCCCGCCGTTGCGCTCGATCGCGGCCGAGTCGAAGACGATGATCGTCGTCTGCTCGGGGATCTCGTCGAGCGCGGTCTCGCGCGGGTCCTCGTCGTCGTCGTCCTCGTCGATGAAGCGGTTGCCGTCCAGGTCGACCCAGACGTCGCCCTTCCAGCGGTCGGCGAAGCCGCTCGTGAGCGTACCGAAGCTCGCGCGCTTCGTACCCTCTTCCGCGATCGCACCGAAGTAGGCGACGAGGTAGTCCATGTTGACGAGCTGCGCCCCCACTTCCTCCGCCATGAGGATTCCGTCGCCCTGCGCGTGCGGCATCGTGACCGATCGAAGCTGCTCGTACTTGGGCATCCGTCGCGCGATCAGGTCAAAGTTGCTGCCGTAGCCGCCGGTAGCCAGGATGACCGCACGACCCCGATACTCCTCGGTTCCTTCAGGCCCTTCGGCGACGACGCCCGCGATGCGGCCGTCTTCCTCGATGAGGCTCGTCACGGTCGTGGACTTGAGGACTGTGACGTTCTCCTTGTACTGCTGCATCTCCTGCTGGAGGACGCGGCAGAACTCGAAGGCCGAGTTCTTCTCCGGCGTGTACGTGCGCGGCACCGAATAGGGGCTGTGCACCGGGTCGATGAAGGGGCTGCGCTCGCTCGGCTCCAAGCCGTGGTCGACGAACCACTCCCACACGTCGGTGGCCTTCGTCGCGTAGAGGCGCAGCAGCTCCTGGTCGGCCCTGCCCTTCCCGATGCGGTTCACGTCTTCGATGAAGAGTTCCACCGAGTCGTCGATACCCTTCTCCTCCTGGAGCCTCGTCTCCGCAGCGCTGTAGGTGCCGGTCGCGATCACGGCGCTCCCGCCGAGCTCCTGGTTCTTCTCGATCCAGATCACGCTGGCACCCTCGGCGAGCGCACCGTACGCGGCGGCGTGCCCGGCGAGCCCGGAGCCGACGACGATGACCGGCTCCTCGTCGGCACCGGATGAAGCGGTCTGCTCCGATGCGTCCTGCCCGCAGCCGGCGATCAGAAGCGTCCCGAGCAGCGCGGCTATCAAAAAGGGAAATCCGATTTTGTTCATGCAATCCTCCTGGATTAGATTTACACTGTAAATAATAAATCGATAAAAACGGAACGTAAAGAGGCGGTACCGAGCTCGTCTCGATCGGGGTAGACTGACGCGCGAACAGTCTGGAGCGAACCATGGAACGAATACGAGGCGTCAACCTGGGCAACTGGCTCGTGCTGGAGAAGTGGATGCATCCCGATCTCTTCGCCGGGACGAGCGCGGAGGACGAGACCGACCTCTGCATCGAGCTGGGCGAGAGGAAGCACGAGGTCCTGCACGAGCACCGCGAGAGTTACGTCACGCGCGCCGACTTCGACGCGATCGCGGCGATGGGGCTCAACCAGGTCCGACTCCCGGTGCCGCACTTCGTCTTCGACGACTACGAGCCGTACGTGGGCTGCATCGACTACGTGGACGCGGCGCTCGAGTGGGCGCAGGCGGCGGGGCTCGGGCTGCTGATCGACCTGCACACCGCGCCGGACAGCCAGAACGGCTTCGACAACGGCGGCATCTGCGGCGTGTGCAAGTGGCACACGAAGCGTGAGAACATCGACCGGACGGTCATGGTCCTCGAGAAGCTCGCGGCGAGGTACAAGGATCACCCCGCGCTCTTCGGGATCGAGCTCCTCAACGAGCCTGTCTCCGAGGAGGTGTGGAATAACGCGAAGCAGCGCTACCTGCCGAGCGATCCCGAGCGCGCGAAGGGCTCGGGCTACGTGCCGCTTCAGACGCTCTTCGACTTCTACGAACGCGCGTACGCGGCGATTCGCCGCCATATGGACGACGAGAAGGCGGTGATGTTCCACGACGGCTTCCGGCTGAAGAGCTGGAAGGAGTTCATGCGCGGCCCGGAGTATCGGAACGTCATCCTCGACACGCACGTCTACCTGGGCTTCGCGCTCGCCGGACGCGAGGCATCGATCGCCGACTATATGAACCTGGGGCTCGAGCGCACCGCGGCCGACCTCGCCGAGATGCGCGAGTTCTTTCCGGTCGTCGTGGGCGAGTGGAGCCTGACGCACGATCCACGCGCCTTCGGCGAGCTCACGTCGGTGCAGCGGGAGGCGGCCGCGCGGCTCGTCGGTTCGGCGCAGCTCTACGTCTGGGAGCAGACCGACGGCTGGTACTTCTGGAGTTACAAGCTGCTCTCCGACGCTCCGCACTGGGACTTCCGGCGCGCGACCGAGCGCGGCTGGCTGCCTCGGATCGGGTAGGCGCGGCGCCGTGCCTACTGCTTCGCGCTGGAATGCTCGACGAGGTAGGCGAGCAGATCGGCGCGGGTCGGGCTCGAGACGAGGTCGCGCCTCGCCTCATCGCTGTTGACGATGCCGGCGATCCCGGCGAGCACCTGGAGGTGCGGCCCCGGATTCTCCTTCGGTGAGACGACGAGGAAGACGATCGTCGTGGGCTCGCCGTCGATCGACTCGAAGTCGATCCCCTCCGGAACGATACCCACCGCAACCGAGAGCGTGTCGACGGCGTCCGAGCGGCCGTGCGGGATCGCCACGCCGTGCTGCATCCCGGTGCTCATCGAGCGCTCGCGCTCGAGCACCGCGTCGAGCACGGCCTCGCGGTCGCGGACTCGACCGGCGGCGACGAGCGAGGAGACGAGCTCGCCGATGATCGTCGTCTTGTCGGTCGCGCGCATGGAGAGATGGACGCACTCCACCGGGAGGTAGCGGTACCAGTCGACCATCGCGCGGCTCGCGGACTCGACGAGGTTGCGGCGCAGCTCGACCGGCTTGGAGGTCGCCCGGATGTGGCTCACCTCCTGCTGGAGGCTGAGAATGGACTCGTAGACGAGGTTGTTGACGAGCGTCACGTCCTCGCGGCGGCTCTGGAAGTGGAGACTGACCGGGGTGGCCATCATGGAGATGAAGACCGAGTCCTTGCGCATCTGGTAGACCCTGCGCTCGCCCTCGGTCGCGGTGACGAAGAAGCCCTCGTTACGCATCGTCGCCACCACGTCGGAGAGCAGGAATCGCGTGAGATCCTGCGAGCCGAAGTCGAAGTCGGACGTGACGAGGTCGCTGTCGCTCACCTCCCGCTTCGTCGTTCGGTCGTCTCTCAGCAGCAGGCGGCTGAACAGCGGCGGGCCGACCAGCGTGGACAGCAACGTCATGAAGATGACAACGCCGAAGAGCCGGTCGTCGAGCACGCCCGAGCCCACCCCGATCGCCGCGATCACGAGCGCGACCTCCCCGCGCGGGACCATCCCGAGCGCGACCCGCAGCGCCCCGGCGCGGGTGAACCCGAGCGTCAGCGAGGTCAGCCCGCAGCCGACTATCTTGCTCGCCGCCGCGAGCGCGCCGAAGAGCAGCCCGAAGAGGATGACCTCGCCGGAGGCGAGGACGACGACGTTCACGAGCATCCCGATCACGGTGAAGAAGATCGGATCGAAGAACTGGTGGACCGTCTCGATCTTGTCCTGGACGACGTATGCGATGTCGGTGTCGGCGAGCGAGAGGCCCATCACGTAGGCGCCGATGATCATCGCGAGCCCGGCGGCCTCGAAGAGGCCGGCGAGGATGAGCGCGAGCCCGAGCGAGAGCACCGCGATCTGCGCCGGGCTCTTCACCACCTTGAGCAGCGCGCTGATCCGTCGCGAGAAGACGATGCCGAGGGTGGTGAAGCCGAGCCAGACGAGGAGTGCGCGCCCGGCGATGCCGATGATCTCGCGCCAGAGCGCGGCGCCCGACGCCGCGCCTTCGAGCGCATCGATCCCCAGGACGACCGCGAGGAGCGTGATGCCCACCACGTCCTCCATGACCGACGCGGAGAGGATCGTCACGCCCTCCGGGCTCGCCATCTTGCGGCGCTCGCTGAGGATGCGACCGGTGATGTCGACCGACGCGGCGATCGCGACCACGCCCAGAAAGAGGCTGCGCGGGTCGCCCGCGCCCGCGCCGATCATGAGCCGCGCGACGAGGATGCCGGCGAGCACCGAGAGCACCGCCCCGGCGAACCCCACGACGCTCCCCTTCACCGCGAAGCGCAGGAAGAGGCGGAGATCGGTCTGCAGGCCCATGAGGAAGAGCAGGACGATGGAAGCGACGACGGCGAAGCCGTAGAGCTCGGGCGAGATCGCGAGCGCGTTCTCTATGCGCGGGAAGAGTCCCTCGGGGTAGCCGGGCATGGGAATCGATCCGAGCGCGTAGGGGCCGATCACGATCCCCGCGACGATCTCGCCGAGGATCACCGGGATTCCGAGCCGGCGCGCGAGGCGCGAGCCGAGGTAGCCGGCGAAGAGGATGATCCCGATCTGGAGCGCGAGCGCGGTCATGCGGTGCTCGAGCGCCTGGCTGGGATCGACGCCGTGGGCAGTCTCTTCCGCCGCCGCGGCGAGCCCGCCGCCGAACAGGAAGAACGCGGCTGCGAGCGCGAGCGTGAGGATGAGGCGAAGGTCACCCCGCCCGGGAGAGACGTACCGGGAGCGGGCGGTGGAACCGGAGCGTCGGCTGTGCGCGCGCGGGCCAGGCTGCACGAGAGAGATCATAGCCACCGGCGGCGCCGACGGCAAATCGGCGGGCAGCGGGGCGGCGCGGCGGACGCACGAGGGCGCGGCGCCGCCCTACTCGTCCTTCTCGTCCAGGTCCTGTCTGAGACGCGCGAGCGTATCGCGGAGGTCTTCGTCGTCTATGCGCTCGAGCGCCTCTTTCTCGTCGCGCGACGGCGGGGTGGGAGGCGGCTCGTCCGGCGAAGACGATTCCGCAGCGGCGGCCGACCCGGCGGCGACGCGACCGTCGCGCGCACCGGTGTCCTCGCCCGGCCCGCGATCGTCTCCGGTACCGCCGGCGCGCGACCGGCCCGGGCGGTCGGCGACACGGACGGTGAGCCCCGTGATCTCGAGCTGCGGGAAACGGCGCGAGAGCTCGCCGATGATGCGGCTGCGCTGCATCATGACCATCTGCACCCAGCCGGGATGATCGGCCTCGACGACGAGGCTGTGGCCCCGCACGTCGACCGGCTGCGCGTGCGCGGCGATGCGCTCGCCTACGATCGGCTGCCAGCTCCGGAAGAGCCCCACGTAGAGCGAGCCCTCTTCGGTCTGCCCGATCGAGTCGAGGAAGCGCTGGATGAGGTCGTCGGCCTTGCGCACGATTCGAGGATACCGCGATACGGCGTTGAAAGGAAGGTGGGCACGGCTGCGCTCGAGGAGTACCTGCGCGTACGCAGGTCGGCGGCGCTGGTGGAGATGCTCGGCACGCTGGACCAGTTCATGGATCGGGACGAGCTCGCTCGACAGCGAGGCGAAGGATGACGCTCGTGGACACGAGCGCATGGGTGGAGGCGCTGCGGAGCGACGGGAGCGAGGCGGTCCGGCGGCGCGAGCGCACGGGGCCGGGCTGCTGCACGCCGATCGGCACTTCGACCTGATCGATGAAAC
>CAZICD010000101.1:8850-14312 GCA_964537725.1 uncultured Spirochaetaceae bacterium
CGCACGGGGCCGGGCTGCTGCACGCCGATCGGCACTTCGACCTGATCGATGAAACGGAGGCCGGAGGCAGCAGCTAGCGCGGGGCCGAGCGCGGGCTGGCCCTCACACGTCGGCGGGGAAGGGGTTCCGCGAGGCGAAGTGACGCTGGTGCCAGTACGGGTACGGCCAGGTCGTCGCGCTCGCCGCGTCGAGCTTCGCGACCTGCTCCGGGGTGAGCGACCAGCCGACCGCGCCCAGGTTGTCCTTGAGCTGCTCCTCGGTGCGCGCACCGATGATGACCGTGGAGACCGTGGGCCGCTGCAGGAGCCAGTTCAGCGCGATCTGCGGGACCGACTTGCCGGTCTCCGCGGCGACCTCATCGACCGCGTCGACGACGGTGTAGAGGTACTCGTCGTCGACCGGCGGGCCCGCCTTCGCGGTGACGGGGAGGCGGCTCACCTTCGGCATCGGCGCTCCCCGACGGATCTTGCCCGTCAGCCTGCCCCACCCCAGCGGGCTCCACACGACCGTGCCCACGCCGCCGTCGACCGCGGCGGGCATGAGCTCCCACTCGTAGTCGCGCCCGACGAGCGAGTAGTACGCCTGATGCGCGACGAAGCGCGCCCAGCCGTGGCGGTCGCTCGCGGCGAGCGATTTCATGAGGTGCCAGCCCGAGTAGTTCGAGCAGCCGATGTAGCGGATCTTGCCTGCGGTCACGAGGTCGTCGAGCGCGTGCAGTGTCTCCTCCACCGGCGTCTTCGCATCGAAGGCGTGGAGCTGGAAGAGGTCGATGTGGTCGGTGCCCAGGCGCTTGAGGCTCCGGTTGACCGCCTCGATCAGGTGGAAACGCGATGCGCCCACGTCGTTCGGCCCCGGGCCCGAGGGGAAGGTCGCCTTCGTTGAGAGCAGGACCTCGTCGCGGCGCCCCTTGATCGCCTCGCCGAGTATCTGTTCCGCCTCGCCGCCGCCGTAGCCGTCGGCGCTGTCGAACATCGTGACGCCGGCCTCGAGGCAGATGTCGACGAAGCGCTTCGCACCGTCGACCTGCGTCGCGCTCCACGCCTTCGCGAACTCGTTCGACCCGCCGAAGCCGGCGGTTCCGAGCGTGAGGGCGGGGACGGAGAAGCCCGATCGTCCGAGCAGTCGGTATTCCATATGCCTCCCGAGGTGCCGGCGCGGAGCCGGGCACCCGCGCGGGCATCCTATCACGATCGACCGCGGAGGGTGTCAAGCGCGCTGCAACGAGGGGTCTGGTGCCGAAATTGTTGAGGGGCGTCTGGAGTGTAGCGACACGATGAACCGCGATGTGTAGACTGCCACCACGAAGGAGATGATGATGAACTACGTGTCAGCGGTCCTCGAGGCGACCGAACGGAGAAACCCCGGCGAGCGCGAGTTTCTGCAGGCCGTGCACGAGGTGTTGGAGACGCTCAGCCCGGTGATCGAGGCGCACCCGGAGTACCGCAGCGAGCACATTCTCGAGCGGATCGTGGAGCCCGAACGGGTGGTGATGTTCCGCGTGCCGTGGGTCGACGACCGCGGTGAGTTTCAGATCAACCGTGGCTTTCGCGTGCAGTTCAACAGCGCGCTCGGGCCGTACAAGGGCGGACTGCGCTTCCACCCGACGGTCAACCTGAGCATCCTGAAATTCCTGGGCTTCGAGCAGACGTTCAAGAACTCGCTCACCACGCTCGCGATGGGCGGCGGTAAGGGCGGATCCGACTTCGACCCGAAGGGCAAGTCGGACGCAGAGGTGATGCGATTCTGCCAGTCGTTCATGACCGAGCTCGCGCGTCACATAGGGAAGGACACCGACGTTCCCGCCGGCGACATTGGCGTGGGGCGGCGCGAGATCGGCTACCTGTTCGGGCAGTACAAGCGCGTGGCGAACGAGTTCTCCGGGATCCTGACGGGCAAGGCGCTCGGCTGGGGAGGTTCGCTCATCCGCCCGGAGGCGACCGGGTACGGTTCGGTCTACTTCGCGCAGGAGATGCTCGGCGCCGGCGGGGAGGATCTCGCGGGTAAGCGGTGCGTCGTCTCCGGGTCGGGCAACGTGGCGCAGTACACGGTTGAGAAGCTGCTCGAGCTCGGCGCGAAGCCAATCACCCTCTCCGACTCGAGCGGCTTCGTCCACGACCCCGACGGGATCGACGCCGAGAAGCTCGCCTGGGTGATGGAGCTCAAGAACGTACGCCGCGGTCGGATCGGCGAGTACGCCGAGCGCTTCTCGTGCGAGTACCACGCCGGCGAGCGGCCGTGGGCGGTCGCGTGCGACGCCGCGTTCCCGAGCGCGACGCAGAACGAGCTGGAGGAGGCCGATGCGAAGGCGCTCGTGGCGAACGGGTGCACCGTCGTCTCCGAGGGTGCGAACATGCCGTCGACTCCGGCCGCCGTCGCCGTCTTCCGCGACGCGGGCGTGCGTTTCGGGCCGGGCAAGGCGGCGAACGCCGGCGGTGTGGCCACGTCGGGCCTCGAGATGAGCCAGAACGCGATGCGCCTCTCGTGGCCGGCCGAGGAGGTCGATACGCGGCTGCGCGAGATCATGCACCGCATCTTCGTCGCGACGGCGAACGCCGCCGACGAGTACGCGACGCCCGGCGACTACGTCGCGGGAGCGAACATCGCCGGGTTCATCAAGGTCGCCGACGCGATGCTCGATCAGGGGCTCGTGTAGATCAGACAGGTCTGGCGAAGCGCGTCCGCGTGGAGCATGAGCCGAGCGTCTTCGCCCGGGTCTATCACGCGGACGACATCGTCCCACTCCTCCCAGTCGTCCACCAGCCGTGCGAGCGACGAGGGCCGTGAGGCGAGGTAATCCCAGTCGAGCCGGTTCTCGCGCCGTGCGAGAAAGTGCGCGACGTAGAGCGTGTTCATCTCCACCAGATCGTTGAAGAAGTGCGTGCCGAGCGAGAGGTCGGGGATGAGCGCCTCGTGCAGCGTATCCACCTCTACGATAACCGACGCGTTGTTGATCTCGCCGAATGATACGGGGATGCCGAGCGAGGGGGTGCTGCTGCCCCATCGGCCCGGTCCGATGAGGACGAGCGCCCCACCCGACCCTTCCGAACGTTTCGTGACTCGGCCGATCAGGCGCGCGAGCGCGTAGCGTCGCTCCTCGGACAACTCCGCGTACGCGTTCGGCGGCACGTAGACGATCCGTTCAATCGCCGTCCGCCTTCCCGGCCCGATCACCCCGCCGGTCGACCGCAGGACGGTTCGCTCTTCGCCGACGTCCGGCAGCTCGCCGAACGGCTTCTCGTCGGTCGTGCTCGCGGCGAAGGGGCGGCACTGCACGATGTCGAACTTGAACCCGCCCTTCCTCGTGGCGTTCGCGGTGAACTCGATGTCCACCTCCGTCCCGTAGGCGTCGCGTACGGTCTGCACCATCTCGCGGAGCGTGTCGACGATGCCTCCCGCCTCGAGCACGGGGTCGAAGGTGAGGATCCATCGCGTCGCTCTCGGCAGGCCGCGCGAGCGCGCTTCGCGCTCGGCCTCGCGGTCGCGCGTGGCAACGAACTCCAGGGGAAGGCCTCGCGTCTCGCGCACGAGGTCTTCGAAGTGGATGCTCTTCGCCTCGTTCGCCTCCAGGTCGATCACGTCAACGCGGCGCTGGGTATGGCGCTTGACCGCGTCGAAGCTCGATTCCGGTCGCCGGTCGGGCACGTTCAGCGCCACCACCCGCGTGTAGTCGTCGTCCCACCGGTCGACCGCGCGCGTCCCGAGACCAAACACCAGGCGCATGACGCCGGCCTCCGGGTCGATCTCGCGGCTCCAGACGTACGGGTTGAACGAGTAGAGCACGCCGGCGAGCTGGGGGAAGAAGTAGTGCCCCTGCCTCGCGCCGGAGACGCGCTGGACGAGCAGAGCCATCTGCTCGTCGCGGTCGAGCACGCCGCGTCGCTTCCGGTAGGAGAGCGCCTCAGAGCTCATCGTGCTCGCGTAGACGTGACGGATCGCGTCGAAAAGCGCTTCGAGGCGTTCTCGCGGCGTTCCCTGGTTGGCGCAGAACACCGAGTCGTACTTGCCGCTGAAGGCGTTGCCAAAGTTGTCCTCGAGCAGGCTGCTCGAGCGGACGATGATGGGCGCGTTACCGAAGTACTCGAGCATGTCCTCGAAGCGGCGGACGATGTAGTCGGGGAAGTGACCGTCGAGGATCCGGCGCCGCACGGCGTCGAGCCCCGTGTGGAAGACCTCCGGGTCCTTCTGTCGCTGCCGATCCCACCAGCATTCGTTGTTGACGAGGAACGTATAGAAGACATCGGACCCGATGAAGAACGAGTCGTGATGCTCGAGCCGATCGGCGAGCTCCGGGCGGTCGCGGCGCAGGATCGCCCGGGCGAGGAGCATTCCGATCGACTTGCCCCCGATCATCCCGGTGCCGATCATGTGCTTCCACAGGCCGATCAGATCGCCGAGCGTGAGGTAGCGCGTCGCGAGGCCGATCATCCGCTCCTCGCGCGGCAGGATCAGGCGGATGAGCTCGCGAAATGACTCGTCGGCGCGCGAGGCGGGCAGCTCGCCCGCGGCGATCGACTCGAGTACGTTCTCCGCGCGCATGAAGGTCTTGTCCCAGAGCCCGACCATGCGGTAGCTCGCCGACCGCAGGCCGCCCCACGGCGAGGACTCCATGACCGCGGCGATCTCCGGGCTCTCCTCGACGCGCTCGAACGCCTCGGCCTCCCATCGGAACATCGCGAAGGGCATGACGCGCTCGCGGTCGTAGACCTTGGCCGGCTGGACGTAGACCCGCTCGCTGTGGCGGTAGACGTCGATCAGGACCTGCGTCGTCTCGTAGATGGGGACCGCAGCGTGGTACGAGTGGCGATGGCGGTAGAGCGAGAAGTAGGCGACCGTATCGAGCTCGAGGAGGTACGGACAGGTCAACTGGAAGAAGTTGCCGATCATGCGGTCGCTGTAGCAGGTGTCGCTCAGGTCGGAGAGGGCGTCGAAGACGAAGTAGCCGCCCGCGCCCACGTCGCGAATAGTGCCGTGGATCCGGGTGATGAAGTGCTCGAAGCCGAGCTCGGGGTCGTTGCGCTCGACGATGACGCTCTCGTCCTCCGGCAGGACCGGTTCGTGCGCTCCGAAGCGGAAGTAGACGATCTGCTTCGACTGTGCCTTTGCGTGTTCGAGAAACGCGTGCGTGAACGGCTTGTAGAGGTCGATCGTATCGAGCCGCCAGACGACGTTGTCCCCGGCGCGAAGCCCGTCGATGACCCGATCGAGCGAAGGGAGACCGGTACTCTCTCGGGGCCGATCCGCGTAGGTGAAGCGCATACCCGAGCATAGGCCCGGACCGCGCGCGGGGTAAAGGGCGCGACCCGCGCCCGACCGGCCGGCGTAGTGAATTCAAACCCGCGTTTCGGCTGTATACTGGGAGTGTCATGCCGACGCGCGTCTCGCTCTCAGCGCACACCGATCGCGACCTGCTCACCGCGGCGGACTTCCTCGAGTGGCTCGAGCCCGGCCGCCACGCCGACCTC
>CAZICD010000102.1:0-14298 GCA_964537725.1 uncultured Spirochaetaceae bacterium
CGGTACTCGTCCGGCTTGTACGGTCCGCCCACGTCGACGCCGATGTAGTCGGCCTGCTCGGGGCGCAGCTTCGTGAGCTTCGCGCCGATCTTGGCGAGGTGCAGCCGCGCGACCTCTTCGTCGAGGTGCTTGGGCAGGACGTAGACCTTCTTCTCGTACTCGTCCTTGTGCTCCCAGAGATCGAGCTGCGCGAGGACCTGGTTCGTGAAGCTGTTGGACATCACGAAGCTCGGGTGACCGGTCGCGTTGCCCAGGTTCACCAATCGGCCTTCCGACAGAAGGAAGATCTCGTGGCCGTCGGGGAAGATGAACTTGTCGACCTGCGGCTTGATGTTCACGCGCGTGATGCCCGGGTAGTTCATCAGTTTGTCGACCTGGATCTCGTTGTCGAAGTGGCCGATGTTCGCGACGATCGCCTGGTCCTTCATCTTCTCCATGTGGTCGACGGTGATGACGTCGCGGTTGCCGGTGGAGGTAACGTAGATGTCAGCCGTTCCAAGCGAGTCCTCCACGGTGGTGACCTGATAGCCTTCCATCGCGGCCTGGAGCGCGCAGATGGGGTCGACCTCGCTCACCATGACGCGAGCGCCCATGCCGCGAAGGCTCTGCGCGCTGCCCTTGCCCACGTCGCCGAAGCCGCAGACCATCGCGACCTTGCCGGCGGTCATGACGTCGGTGGCGCGCTTGATCCCGTCAATGAGGCTCTCGCGGCAGCCGTAGAGGTTGTCGAACTTGCTCTTGGTGACCGAGTCGTTGACGTTGAGCGCAGGCACGAGGAGCGAGCCGTCCTTCGCCATCTTGTGGAGCCGATGGACGCCGGTGGTCGTCTCCTCGCTCACCCCGCGCCACTCGGCGGCGACCTTGTGCCAGTGCTTCGGGTCTTCCGCTTGGACCTTCTTGAGGAGCGCCTTGATGACCTCCTCTTCGTGCGCGTCGCTCGGGCTGTTGACCCAGTCGGAGCCTTCTTCGAGCTCGTAGCCCTTGTGGATGAGCAGCGTCGCGTCGCCGCCGTCGTCGACGATGAGCTGCGGGCCCTTGCCGTCGCCGAAGTCCTGGGCGCGGAAGGTGAAGTCCCAGTAGGTCTCCAGCGATTCACCCTTGTACGCGAAGACGGGGACGCCCTTCGGGTCGTCGGTCGTACCGCCCTTCGAAGGCGGGCCCACGGCGACCGCGGCGGCGGCGTGGTCCTGCGTGGAAAAGATATTGCAGCTCGCCCACCTCACATCGGCCCCGAGCTCCACGAGCGTCTCGATCAGGACGGCGGTCTGGATGGTCATGTGGAGGCTGCCGGTGATCCGCACGCCGGCGAGCGGTTTGGAGGGACCGTACTTCTCGCGCGTAGCGATGAGGCCGGGCATCTCCTTCTCTGCGATATCGATTTCCTTGCGGCCGAACTCGGCGAGGCTGATGTCCGCGACGCGGTATTCGAGCTCGTTGGCGGTCTGGGTGCTGCTCATAGCGACTCCTCGAGCCCGCCGGTGCCGGCGGGCGGATGATGTACTGGGAATGATACTACGAAGCGACGGCGGATTGTAGGGTGGTGGCGCCGGCGACCTCGCCGCGATCGAGTTATGAAGCACGAGAACGCCTTTCGCCGTAGAGAGCGCGGAGGCACTATGCAAGAGCTACACGATTGCGTAGAGCGAGTCGTGACGGCGGGCGTCCGTGCGTACATCGGGCTGCTCGCCTGCGGGGAAAAGGAGCGCTCACGACGGGTGTTGAGCGACACGATGCAGATCTCGTCGATCGCCTCGGGCGGGCCGTCGGCGAGGATCACGGTACGCACGGAGACCGCCGGTTCGGCGGCGCTCGCGCGGCTGCTCATCTACTTCACGCTGCGCAGCCTGCTCGCCTCGCTGCTCGTGCTGCGGGCGACCGCGTACTGGAGTCGGGTCCCCGCGCTCGCGGATCTGCAGGAGGCGTGCGCGCTCCTCAACCGCTGCCTGGGAGAGGGGATCGCGGAGGCGGCGATGGGAGGAGGTGGTGGCGCGGCGCGCGACGAGGTGGGCGAGGCGCGAAGACGGCTGGCAGCTGGCGAGCAGGGGCCGGGGGACACGAGCCCGAGTACCGGCGACGACGAGGAGGCCGGAGGGGCAGTCGCCGCGGGCGGGCGATCGGGCGGGCCGGGGTCGCCGGGCTCGGCTGCGGCCGATCGGGCTACTCCACCTCGGGGAGGCTGAGCCCGAGGACCACACCGAGGAACCCGAAGCCGGCGAGCACGAGCAGCACGCCCGACGCGCCTATCACGTTCGTGAGCGTCCCCACGAGGCTTCCGGCGAGGAGGACGACGCCGATCAGCGTGTTCGCGACGGCTACGTAGTCGGTGCGCTTCTGCCCGCCTGCGAGGTCGAGCACGTAGGTCTTCCGCCCGATGCGCACGCCGCTGTGCGCGATCGCGAGCAGGAAGTACGCGGCCGGAGCGAGCCAGGGGATCGCCGCGAGCGTGCCGCCTCGGTCGAGGGCGAACATCCCCACGCCCAAAAGCGACGCGATCGCGGCCGCGGCCACGAGGACCAACCGGCTCGACCGGTCTGCGAAGGCTCCCCATACGAGGCTGCTCGCGGCGGAGGCGAGGCCGCTCGCGATGATGAACGAGCCGAGGAGCAGACCCCCTTCGCCGTACTCGCGCGCGAGCAGCACGTAGTAGGGCCCGGCGAGCGCGGTGGAGACGAAGAGCGCCCTCGTGAGCACGAAGCGCCTGAACGCCTTGTCGGTGCGCAGCACGTTCAGCCGCTGCACGGCTTCGCGGAGCGCGTTTCCACCCCCCTCCGTGGCACCCGGTTGCTCGCGAACGAAGGCGAAGATACCCACGGCGATCAGCCAGAGTGCAGCGGCGGCGGCGATGAGGACCGCGATTCGCGAGGGCGCTACGTCACCGGAAAGGGCACCCGCGATCGCAACGCCGATGGCGACCGTCAACGCGCCGGAAACCGACGACTTCGTGCCGGTGAGCCGCCCGCGACGCGTCTTGGGGATCGTCTTGCCGATCACGTCCTTGGACGATATCGACTTCAGTCCCCGCGCGAGGCTGTAGACGAGGAGCGCGGCAACGACGACGCCACCGGTCCAGCCGCCGCGAAGGAACACGGCGAACGCCGCGATCGAGGCCAGCGCTACTGCCTGGACGAGCGACCCGGCGATCCACGCGTACTTGCGCCGCGGAAGCCGGCGGATCCGGCCGGCGATGAAGAGCTGGGGCAAGAGCGACATGGACTCGCGGATGGGGACGATGAGCCCGGTCCAGAACGGATCGGCGCCCATGCCGGAGAGGAGCCACGGCAGCACGGTCTTCGGGTTGGCGAGCTCGTCGGCGAGCGAGGTCATGGTGTCCGCGGAGACGATTCGGACGAAGTTGGAGGGGACGTCGGTGCACGCACCGTCGGGGATGTCGGTGCAGACGCGCGCGTCCTCGTCCTCGCGGAATACGGTGTAGTAGAGCCGATCGATGGGGGTCACGCGCCTATTGTAGGGCCGCGGGTGGCCGGCGGCAAGCGCGGCGCGCCGGCTCGGCAGCAGGCTTCTGCGTGCCCTCCTCGGCGCGCCGGCTCAGCCCCACGCCTCGCGCAGGAATCGCACGAAGTTGCCCGACAGGACCGCCTCCACGTCCGCCGCCTCGTAGCCTCGCTCGCGCAGCAGCGGCGCGAGCTTCTGCACGTCGGCGATCGTGCCGACGTCCGCCGGGCACTGCTCGCGCCCGAAACCGCCGTCGAGGTCGCTGCCGATCCCCGCGTGCCGGGTGTTCCCGGCGAGCTGACAGACGTAATCCACGTGATCGGCGACCTGCCGGAGAGACAGGCCGGTGCCGTCGGGCGTGGACACACCGCGCTCCCAGCCGGCAACGAGCATCCATGCGTCGAAGGAGATGCCGATCACCGCGTCCCGCTCGACGAGCTCGCGCAGCGCCCAGTCGGGAAGCTGGCGGTTGTGATCCACCAGCGCGCGGGCGTTGCTGTGACTCGCCCAGACCGGTCCGGTGAAGATGTCGAGCGCCTCGCGCAGACACGCGTCGTTGAGGTGCGAGACGTCGAGGATCATGCCCAGCCTGTCCATCTCGCGCAGAAGCTCGCGGCCGCGCTCGGGAAGGCCCTCGGTGGAGTCGGTGCCGTTCGCGTAACGGCCCGGGCCGTAGTGCGCCGGACCGATCGCGCGCAAGCCCTCCGCGTACGCCCGTTGCAGGTGGTCCATCGAGAGGATCGAATCGGCCCCCTCCATGCTGAGAACGTAGCCGATGGGCGCGTCCAACGTGCGCGCCGCGGCGGCTCCGGCCGGCTCGGCGACGCCGCGAACGACCGGTTCTGCCGGACGCCAGCGCGCGAGGTGGGTGTCGAGCGATGCGAGATCGGTGACCGGGCAGAGCTCGCACGACTCTTCCATCGCGCGGTACCAGGCGAGCTGCCCCTGCGCCTGGGCCCACGCCTGCTCGGGCGAGTGCCAGCCGGGAAGCGGATTGTCGCGGTCGACGTAACGCGCGATGAGCGTGGCGACGCAGAGCCCCACCGCTCCGGAGCGCATCGCCTGGAACGAGACGGTGCTGCCGCCGCGGTCGGGCTTGTCGGTCATGCCCTCCTCAGAGGCGCGCAGGCGTTCGACCGACCAGCGCAGGTCACGGTTCCACTCCATCGCGTTCATCGCGAGATCGAGATGGGCGTCGAAGACAAACGACGTGCTCATGGCATGCTCCTCGTGCAGGTGTAGAAGACGCGTGGAAGCCTTGCTACGTCGTTTACGGGGGTTCCGAGGTCTTCAGCCGCGAAGGTGGCCACGTCCACGAATCCCGCCCGGACGAGCAGGTCGACGACCCGGTCGTGGGGGAAGACGGTCTCGTAGGCGACCTCGCGGAACCGGTCCCACGCTCCGTCGGCCCGACGCAGAAAGCCGGTGATGGAGGTGAACGCGCGCTCGGCGCCGGGCGCGTAGATTCCGCGGTTGATGATCGTGACCTCGTCGCTCTCCTCCACGTTGATCCCGTTCCACCGGGCGAGGCCGAGCGGCGTGTTCAGGTCGAAGGCGAAGTGACCGCCGGGCTCGAGCGCGTCGCGCACCGAGGCGAAGCAGCCGGCGAGCGCCAGCTCGTCGGGCAGGTGGTTGAGCGCGTCGAAGATGGAGACGGCGATGGAGGCGGGCCGGTCGATCGAGAACGACGCTGCGTCTTCGAGGAGGAACTCCGCGCGACCTTCGGCGACCGCAGCCGCGTTGTTCGCCTTCGCGTGCTCGAGCATGTGCGGTGAGAGATCGATACCGACGACCTCGTAGCCGGCGGCCACGAGCTCACGGGCGAGCTGGCCGGTGCCGCAGCAGACGTCGAGGACGCGGCACCCTGCACCGCCCGGCTGCAGCCGGGTGAAGAGCTCGACGAGCGCGGGAGCCATTCGCTCGGCGTACGAGCTCCAGTAGCGGTTGTAGACGCGTGCAAACAGCTCGCCGTACGCCTGCGCGTAGCCCGCGTTCGGGTCCATGCGGCATGATAGCATATCCGGCCGAGCTCAGGTGATGATGCCCTCTCGTACCGCGATCGCCGAGAGCTCGGTCCGATTCGCGACGCCCGTCTTGCGGAGGATGTTCCGCATGTGCGTGGCCGCCGTCAGCGCGCTGATGTGAAGCAGCCCGCCGATGTCGGCATTGGTGAAACCACGAGCGGCGAGCTGGAGGACCTCGACCTCGCGCGCGGTGAGCCCGTACCGGCCGGCGACCGCCGTACCGCCGCCGCCTGCAGCGGCTCGAACGGCGGCGAGGCGCGCCGCGAGCGGGTGCATGCCCAACTCGTCGGCGATAGCACCCGAGCGGTCGAGGAGCCCGGCGACCTGTGCCGCTACGTCGCGGTCCCGCGTGCGGAGGAGATGCTCGGCGTAGTCGCAGCACGCGTGTGCGAGCCGCGGGCGGTAACCGGCACGCTCGAGGAACTGGACCGCGTCGGCGAAGTGCGCAGAAGCTGCCGAGACGTCGCCGACCTTCGACGCGAGCAGGCCCAGCAGACGATCTGTGCTGATGCCGCAGATGCTGCCCGGAAGGTATGCGCCTGCGAGCGGCAGGAAGTGGTCGTAGAACCGCCGGCATGCCGCAGGATCTCCGGCGTCGACTGCGACGAGCGCGTTGTACGTGTTCGTTATGCTCGAGCCCCATTCGTAGGGGGTGCTCGTGTCGAGGCGCGCCGCGGCCCGTCGGTCCCGGTGACCGTAGCGGCCCGCGCCCCTACCGCTCGCAGACGAGAATGAGGTTGCGCACCGCAGACACCTCGTCGAGGCGACGAAGCGGCGTGGACAGCGGCGCCTCGTGCAGCACCTCCGGGGTCTCCTGCGCCTCGCGCGCGACCTCCGCGAGCGTCGCGGCGAAGACCTCGAGCGTCTCGCGGTTCTCGCTCTCGGTCGGCTCGATCATGAGCGCGTCCTTCACGATGAGCGGGAAGTAGACGGTGGGCGCGTGGAAGCCGTAGTCGAGCAGTCGCTTGGCGATGTCCATCGTCGCGATGCCCTCGTAGCGGCTTCCCACCGAAACGAACTCGTGCATGCACGTCCGGTCGTACTTCGCCGGGAAGGTCGATTTCGTGAGCGTACGGAGGTAGTTCGCGTTGATGACCGCGTTCTCGGCGATCGCGCGCAGCCCGTCGGCGCCGTGCATCATGATGTAGGTGTAGGCGCGCAGCAGCATCCCGAAGTTCCCGTGGAAGCTCTTGAGCCTGCCGATGGAACGCTCGGGCATCGCGAAGGCGTAGCGCGGGGCCGATGTCGCCGGGCGGCCGGCGCCGGCGCCGTCCTCCGCGACGGCCGAGCTCCCCGGCGCCTGCGCGACGATCGGCCCGGGCAGGAAGGGCGCGAGCTTCTCGTTCGCGCCCACGGGGCCCGAACCCGGGCCGCCGCCGCCGTGCGGGGTGCTGAACGTCTTGTGCAGATTGAAGTGCATGACGTCGATGCCCAGGTCGCCCGGGCGCACGATGCCCAGAATCGCGTTGAAGTTCGCGCCGTCGCCGTAGACGAGCCCGCCGCAGGCGTGCACCGCTTCCACCACGTCCTCGATGTGCTCCTCGAAGAGTCCGACGGTGTTCGGGTTGGTGATCATGAGCCCGGCGACGTCGTCGCCGCACGCCTCGCGCAGCGCATCCAGGTCGACGTTGCCGTTCGCGTCGCTTCCGATCTCCACGGCGTCGTAGCCGGCCATGGTGACGGTCGCGGGGTTCGTGCCGTGCGCGCTGTCGGGCACGAGGATCTTCGTCCGTTTCGTGTCGCCGCGCGACTCGTGGTAGGCGCGGATCATGAGGATCCCGGTGAGCTCGCCCTGCGCGCCGGCGGCCGGCTGCAGGCTCACCGCGGCGAAGCCGGCCACCTCGGCGAGCATGTGCTGCAGGCGGTACATGACCGCGAGCGCGCCCTGCGCGTCGGCCTCGCGCGCGAGCGGGTGCTGCCTCGCGAAGCCCGCGTGCGAGGCGACCGCCTCGTTCACCTTCGGGTTGTACTTCATCGTGCACGAGCCGAGCGGGTAGAACGCCGTGTCGATCGCCATGTTCGCGTGCGACAGGCGCGTGAAGTGGCGGACGACGTCCTGCTCGCTCACCTCGGGCAGGAGCAGCGGGTCGTCCTCCTCGCGCAGGAGCGCGGCGGGAAGCGGCGTGTGCGGCACGTCCGGCTCGGGCATGCGGACGGCGCGACGGCCCTCGCGGCTGATCTCGTAGAGCAACGGCGGGATGGGCGCGCCGAACTGGTAGTTCGCGGCGAGCGGCGCGGGACGGCGGGGATCACCGCTCCCGCGGGGCGCGCCGCCGCTGGAGCCCGGCGCCGGCACCGCCGGGCGGGCTGCGTTCGCCGCGACGACGCGCGGCGCGGCGGTCGCGTCGTTGGGCTTGTGGTCGTGGCTGCTCATGAGCTCACCTCCGAAGCGGCGAGGGCGCTTTCGACGGCGTCTGCGAGCCGATCGATCTGCGCGCGAGAGTACTGCTCGGTCACCGCGACGAGGAGCTCGTGCGTGCGGTCGGGATAGTAGCGCGAGAGCGCGAGGCCGGGGATGACGTCGTGCGCGGCGGCCGCGGCTTCGACGACCTCCGAGGCGGGAACCGGCGTTCGAAGCACGAACTCCCTGAAGAACGGTGTGGTGCCGAAATTGTTGACGCTGCATCCGGGAATCGCGGAGAGCCTGTCGGCGGCGTAGTGGGCCTTCTGGTAGCAGAGGTTGGCGACTTCCTTCAGTCCCTCCGGACCCATGCTCGCGAGGTAGACCGCCGCGCGCAGCGCCATCAGTCCCTGATTCGTGCAGATATTGCTCGTCGCCTTCTCGCGGCGGATGTGCTGCTCTCGCGTGTTGAGCGTGAGCACGAATCCGCGGCGGCCCTCGGCGTCGGTGGTCTGACCCGCGAGACGGCCGGGCATCTTGCGGACGAGCTTCTTGCTCGCGGCGAAGATCCCCAGATACGGCCCGCCGAAGGAGACGGGGATGCCGAGCGGCTGGCCCTCGCCGGTGACGATGTCCGAGCCGAGCGAACCGGGACTCCTGAAGAGCGCGGTCGCGATGGGGTCGACGTGG
Organism: uncultured Spirochaetaceae bacterium; assembly: GCA_964537725.1. GTDB lineage: Bacteria > Spirochaetota > Spirochaetia > DSM-27196 > SLST01 > SLST01. The sequence goes on from CAZICD010000102.1 coordinate 8,509, forward strand.
AGGACGAGCAGCGCGCCCTTCGCATGAACCGCTTCCGCGAGCCCGGAGAGGTCGTGGAGCCTGCCCAGGAAGTCGGGGTTCTGCACGACGAGGCAGGCGGTGTCCTCGTCCACGGCGTCGACGAGCGCCGGGATGTCCGGCCCGGCTTCGCCGTCGCCGGCGGGCCTGCCGACGATGTTCATCGCCACCCCCTGCGGGCGCAGGTAGGTCGCGGCGACGTCGAGGTATTCGGGATGCAGCGTTCCGGAGAGCGCGACCGTCGAGCGGCCGCGGGTCGATCGGACCGCCATGATCCCCGCTTCGGCGACGGCGGTCGCCCCGTCGTAGTGCGACGCGTTGACGACCTCCATCCCCAGCAGAGCCGCCATCATGCTCTGGTACTCGAAGATCGTCTGGACGGTGCCCTGACTCGCCTCGGCCTGGTAGGGCGTGTAGGAGGTCGCGAACTCGCCGCGGCCGGAGAGATAATCGACGACCGAGGGGATGAAGTGCTCGTAGGCGCCGGCGCCCACGAAGCTCAGGTGCCCCGTGCCGGCCTCGTTCCGCGCGGCGAGCTCGTCGATTTCGGCGAGGATTTCGACCTCGCTCCTCGCCGGAGGCAGGTCGAGCTGCGGGAAGCGATGCGCCTCCGGAATATCGGCAAAGAGATCCTCGATCCGATCGAGACCCATCTCGTCGAGCATGAGCCTGCGATCGGCATCGGTGTTTCCTATGTACGCCATGGAACCCCTTCCGGGGCCGTCAGTCCTCCAGCCCCTTGGTGTACTCTTCGTAGTCGTCGGCACTCATGAGGCTGTCCAGCTCGCTCGCGTCGCTCGGCTTGACCTTCATCAGCCAGCCCGCGTCGAACGGCGATTCGTTGACCGTGGCCGGGTTGTCGTCCAGATCGGTGTTGACCTCGACGACCTCGCCGCCCACCGGCATGTAGACGTCGCTCGCAGCCTTGACGCTCTCCACGACGCCGAAGGGATCGCCCTTCTTCTTCGTGGCACCGACTTCCGGGAGCTCGACGTAGACGACATCGCCAAGGCTGTCCTGCGCGTAGTCGGAGATACCAACCACGACCAGATCGCCTTCCTTGCGAGCCCACTCGTGCGACTCCTGGTACTTCACGTTCTTGTCGAAGGTCATTTCGCTGCTCCTATCGGTATGCTGGCGTATAGAGAGGTCGTTTCACGACGACCGCGTGCTTGGTTCGGCCTCGAATCTCAATGTCCACATCTGTGCCGACTTTGGCAAGGGCACGTTCCACGAAAACATTCGCGCAGTAGTCGTCCACCGTAGGCGCGTACATCCCGGTCGCGACCCACCCGATCTCTCGCCCGTCGGCGAGGACGCGATAGCCTTCCCGGGGAACCCCGCGCTCGGTCATGCGGATCGTCGCGAGGCGCACTCGAGGCTTCTCCGCCTTGCGCGCGGCGATCGCGTCGCGGCCGATGAACTCCTTCTCCAGGTCGCACGCCCACGTCACGCGCGCCTCCACCGGGGTGACCTCTTCGGTGAGCTCGTGCCCGTAGAGCGCGAACCCCGGCTCGAAGCGGAGGCTGTCGCGCGCGGCGAGTCCGATCGGCCCTGCCTCGACCCCGGCGGCCCCGGCCTCTGCGAGGAGGCGCTCCCAGACCGCCTGCGCGATCGACGCGGGGACGAAGAGCTCGACGCCGTCCTCGCCGGTGTAGCCGGTGCGCCCGACGGTGAGCGCGCGACCGGCCGCAGGAGCGGGGAGGCCCGCGAGCTCGAGCTCGACGGCTGAGAACCGCGGGATTTCGCTCGCCCGGCCATCGGTGAGCCGGTCCATGACGGTGAGCGCCGCCGGACCCTGGAAGGCGAACATGGCCGTGTCGTCGGAGACGTCCTCGAGGAGCACCGAATCGGGCGACCCGGCGGACCGGGAGCCGGCGCTCGCGCCGTCGCCCGCGGCGTCACCGGCACCCCCGGCACCGCCCCTCCCGGCGTCGTCCGGCAGATGATCGGCAAACCAGGCGTAGTCTTTTTCGCGGTTGGCGGCGTTCACGACGACGAGCCACCTGCCCGGGAGGTTGTAGAGGAAGAGGTCGTCGAGCACGCCGCCGTCGTCTCGGCAGAGGAGCGCGTAGGTCGACCCCTGCTCGGCGACCGCAAGGAGATCGGGCGAGACGAGGCGCTGCAGATAGTCGAGCGCGCCGGGGCCCGAGACGTGGAACTGACCCATGTGGCTCACGTCGAACAGGCCGACGGATCGCCTCACGAGGCGGTGCTCTTCGATCGGTCCGCTCGGGTAGGAGATGGGCATGTCCCAGCCCGCGAAGTCGACCATCTTCGCTCCGGCTGCCCGATGCCACGCGTTCAGAGGGGTTTTCTTCAGCACACGATCAGTATATCCGGGAGCGTCGGACAGGCACAACGAGCAACTCGTGTCCGACTATGGAATTAAGGCAGTTTCACAGAGGTTATCCACAAGGAGTTCACATGAAACCGAATTCTCATGGAGTGCTGAACAGCCGGTCAGACGGCCGAATTCGGCCGTTTTCACGCGAAACTGGCTTGAATCGGGTCTGATGGGCGGTCAAATGTCGGGATTGTGTTGCGAAAACGGGGCGTTGCCGGGACAACGCGTTCACGCCCGCTTCAGCGGATGGAGTTATCCACAATGTGTGCACAATGGAGTGTGTCAAGCCCTTCGCGACGAAAAAAGCTGCCTCTGAAGGGCGACCGCGCCCGCGCGGCGCCGCCGAGCGCGGGCGCCCGCGGCCGGCGGCCCGGCTATTCGTCGGAGCCGCGGTAGATGACCCGCACCTGCTTGTAGAGCCCGTCGCCCTCGCTCTTGGTCGTGATGCCGGCGACGTCGTTGAGCGTCGTATGGATGAGCCGGCGCTCGAACGGGTTCATGGGCTCGAGCAGCTTGCTCTTGCGCGTGCGCATGACCTGGTCGCCCACCTGCTGCGCGAGGCGGATGAGGTTCTCCTCGCGTCGCTGGCGGTAGTTTTCCGCGTCGACGATGACGCGCGTGTCGCCGTCGTCGAGCCGTCCGGCGACCACGTTCGCGAGCAACTGGATCGCGTCGAGGTTCTTCCCCTTCTTGCCGATCAGGATGCTCGAGTGCGGCGAGTCGAGCCGTAGCCCGACCTTACCGGGCTCGCGGTACTTCACGTGAACGTCTGCCGGGTACCCCATCTTCTCGGTGACGTTGTGCACGAAGTCGGAGACCGCGTGCTCGAAGTCGTTCTCCGGATCGTCGCTGCCGGCCGAGGTGATCTCGTCGTTGAGGTGAACGCGGATGCGGACCTTCTTCTGAAGGTTGAAGATTCCGCCCTTCTCGGTCTCGAGGATCTCGACATCGAACTCGTCACGTTCGAGACCGAGAGCCTCGATGGCCGTCTCGATCGCCTCTTTTTCGGTCTTCCCTTCGAACTCCTGATACATGTACTCCCCCTTCTACGGGCGTTTCTTCTTCTTCGGATTCTTCGCCGGGGCGGCCTGCGGCGCCTGCTTCTTCACTTTGTTGTAGTAGTACTGCTGCCCGACGGTGAGGATGTTGGAGAAGATCCAGTAGACCAGGAGTCCTGAGGGCACGTTGTACAGGATGAAGAAGAAGATGACCGGCAGCCCGAGCTGCATGAACTTCATCTGTCCACTCGACTGGGTCGCCGAGGGCGTCTGCGTCAGCTTCGTGGACAAAAGCTGCGTGGCGACGAAAATGATGGGCAGACCGCGGATCGCGGTCCATCCGATGAGCGGGATGGTGAAATCGCCGAAGCCGATGATGACGTCCGGCGCCGAGAGGTCGCTGATCCACCCCGGGATGAAGGTGGCTCCGCGCAGGTCGAAGTGATTGTTGAACAGACCGTACATGGCGAGGAAGAAGGGGAACTGCGCGAGCAGCGGCAGACAGCCGCCGAGCGGGTTCACGCCCTCCTTCTTGTAGAGCTTCGCCATCTCCTCGTTCTGCTTCTGCTGGTTGTCCTTGAACTTCTCTTTGATCTCGGCCATCTTCGGCTGGACGGCCTGCATGCGGGCGTTCGACTCGTAGCTCTTGCGGGTCAGCGGCCAGAGCGCACCCTTCACGATGATCGTGAGAATGATGATCGCCACGCCGTAGTTCGGCACGACGCGCACGATGACCTGCAGGATCCACTTCAGGATATTCTCAAGCCACCCGAACAGCAGCCGCGTCTCCTGGATCTCGCGCAGGTCGAGGTTGGAGAAGCCCCACGCGTTCTGGTCCGGATTGTCGTAGCTGTTGATGACCGATGCGGTCTTGGGACCCACGTAGTAGTGATAGGTATCCTCGACCGCCGACGCCTGGATCACCGGCCGGGACACGTAGAGCTGCGACCCTTCCGGGATGCCGGCGCGCGGCTTGCGCGAGAGTACCGTCGTGAGGTCGGCGTTGTCGGTGACCGCGACGACCGCGAAGTACTTCCCGGCGATCGCGGCCCAGCTCACGCGCTCGGCTACGACCTCCGCCTCGTTCTGCCCGAGCCGGTTGAAGTTGTCGCGCTTACCGTCGTCGTAGACCATGTAGCGCCGGAACTCGTAGCGAGGGTCGAGCTGCTCGAACTCCGGGCCGATCTGAGGTCCGTAGCCGATCGTGTAGGCGATGCCGTCGAAGTTGAGCGGCACGAAGTTCGCCGAGTTCTCGTTGCGGATGAAGACCTCGTGCTCGAACATGTACTCGCCGGGCTGAAAAGTGTAGCGGCGGGTGACCGTAAACTGCGAGCTCTCGCGCCCGACGATCTCGAACTCGCGGGTGAACTCAAAGGTGTTCGCGTTGATCTGCTGGAAGGCGAAGAGCTCGTCGACCGCGGGCGCGGTGTGGTCGCCGAAGTGCAGCGTCATCGCGCGCTGCTCTTCGTTCCCGCGGAAGACCATGTCGACCGGCTGATCGCCGTCGAGGTGCTGGAGCAGTTCGAACGACGTGATCGTCCCGCCGTTCGGGCTCATCGTCACGCGGACGAGCTCGTTCTCGTAGACTCGCTCCTGCGTCCCGATCGCTTCGGCGGGAACGGCGACGACGGTCCCGGTGGGCTGCACCGGTTCGGCCGTCGTCGTGGTCTGCTGGTCGTCGGTCCCGGGTTCATCGGTCTGCTGCTGCGGCTCGACGGTGTCGCTGACCTGCGGCTGCTCGGCACCTTCGGATGCGACCGGCTCGGGCGGTGGGAACAGGATGCTCTGGATCGAGAACCCGATCGTAATGACAATGACTGAAAGGACGACCGCGAGTAGCGTTCTGCGATCCATCACATCTCCTTTGAAGAGCGGACAAGGCGTGCCTTCTGAAGAAGGCTGGACAACTGGTTGCGGCGTTCGGCGAAACTGTATTCACCCGGATAGCACACGATCGCCAGGTCGTACCCGGTATCGATCTCGTCCTTCAGGGCCCGATACGCCTCTTTCCCGTGCCTTCGGCACAGGTTTCGTTCGACCGCGGTGCGAAAACCCTTTGCGGGGATCACCACGATCCGGTTGTGCATCCGCCCGTTGGACAGGTACGCGAGGCGCATGCCCCCGGTACGGACGCTCCGTCCCGCGCGGAAGACCTCCCGGATCTCCGCGCGCGTGCGTAGCCGTTCCTCTCTAGTAAGGCTTCTTCTCATCTGCGACGGACAGCTTGATGCGTCCCTTTGCACGCCGTCGCTTCAGAACCTGTCGGCCGCCCTTCGTCTTCATGCGAGCCCGGAAGCCGAATTTGGTATTCCTCTTCTTCCTGCTCGGCTGGTATGTCCGCTTCATATTCGGATCTCCTCTACGAGATTACATGCACAGGTGTATCAAGATGCGAAGTATACGGAGGCGGGTGGCGCAATGTCAAAC
>CAZICD010000103.1:0-13992 GCA_964537725.1 uncultured Spirochaetaceae bacterium
GCCGCCAGCCCTTCCGCCAGACGCACGGTGTACTCCACTTCGCCGTCGAGGTACGGGTCGGGCTCGACGCGCAAGGTGCGCGCGGTCTCGTTGTAGGTAGATGTCCACGTGGCCGTGCCGGCGCTGCTCGAGACCGCGACGGTCGTGTCGCTTACCGTATCGGCATCCAGCGGCAGGCTGAACTCAATCGCGATATCCACTCCCGGATTCACGTCGCGCGCGTGCTTCGCGGGCGATACCGAGACGACCTCCAGGAACTCGGCCGTTGCTATGGTGACGTTCTCCTCGATGATCGCTCGCAGGTCTACCGGGTTGCTGCATCCGGCAAGCGTCAGAGCCGCGAGAGCGACGAATGCAATGTACGCGGTTAATCGTGTGCCCATGAGTACACCTCCCTCTCTTCCGACGACGATGCCCGGCCGGATGCGTCCCCGACCCGGCCCACACCGCCTACGCGCTCAACCATACCGGGCTCCACCGACTCGAGCCGCGCGATGGCGGCTTCCGCCTCGGAACCGTTGCCCAGCGCGCGGTGGACCCGCACTACCCCGGCGAGCGCGTTCGGCTCCTCGGGTGCGCCCTCCAGCGCACGTTGGAACGCAATCAGCGCGCCCTGAAGGTCGCCGCGGAGATAGCGGACGTTTCCGAGGTTGATCGTCCCCGGCACATGTCCTCGATTCGCCAGGTACCGAAGCTCGGTCTCGGCGTCTTCGAGGAGTCCGAATCGTGCGTAGAGCACGCCCAGTCGATTGCGGAGATCCAGTCTGTCGGGCGCGGCGTCGATTTTGCGACGCAGGTCCGACACCCGCGGTTGAATCTGGGCGGTGATCAGCCGCTGCATCTCGTGCTCGTAGGTCGACCGGATCTCCTGTGCGGCGGGAAGCGAGGTGGTTGCGTCGTATCCGGAGAACCCGACGGCTCGGTACAGACCCCAGGCCTCACGAACCGGATAGAGCGCTGCTTCCCCGCCGGCATCGGCCTCCCTCCAGTTCCGGACACCCCTGCTCCACGCCGCGGCGAACCCCTCGCGGACCGACGTCACTTCGACCGGAACCCAAGTCCGACCGTCGTCCCGGATGACGGCTCCGTCGTCGAGGAACAGACCGTCCACCGCGTCCCGGCCCATCCCCAGGCCGAAGGCGACGAAGATGTGGCCGGGAGTGGTGACCATCGCGGCGGGAATCCCGACGGTCTCGAGCAACGCGGCGTAGAGGACCGAGAGGTCGTCGCAGTCGCCCGCGTTGAAGGCGAGGGTCTGCCCCGGGAACTGGACGTGGTCGATCGCCTGTTCGTTCTGCGACAGCTCGGCGTGGGGCGTAACCGGATCGACGACGTAGGACAGTCCGTGAGTCTGCAGCGCCTGAAGCAGCGCGACCGCCGTACGGAAGTTGGCGTTTACCGCGGTATCCGGTGCGTCCCGGACGAGGCCCGCGACCGTCTTGCCAAGGCTCATGACCAGCGGGTCCCTGGAGGCGACGAAGGCGGCGACCTTCCGGTCGTCGTCCCACGTGAGCGCGTTGCGCGGGTGCACCTCGACCGTGACCGGGATCGCCTTCTCCATGGGCCGGTCGAGGTACGAGTACTCGAGCCGTATCTCGCCGGCGATTGCCGTGCCTTCGGTCACCGCGAGAATCTCCTCGTTGAAGAGCGCGTGTAGCGGGACGCTCAGTCGCCGGCCGGCGCGAACCTGCGGTGCTTCGGCGCAGAGCCGGGGATTGTCCATGAGCTGGGGAGCGAAGAACCATACAGAGAGTTCCCGGATCGGATCGGACTCGTCGTTCAGGAGGATGGCCTCACCGAGCGGGTGATCGTCGTAGTAGGTGTAGAACGCCGGGAAGACCGGCTCAACGCGGTACTCCACGTCGACGGCCCTCCCGCGGACCGCCGCCCCGGTCGTGAATCGCGCCACCGTAGCGACCTGCACGCCCTGGTGGAGGCGGTCCTCGGGGATCAGATACTCGCGGTACGAGCCCTGAACGCCGAGCGTGATCGACGGGCTGACCGCGTACCCTACGTCGAGCCCCGCGTCCCAGAACGGATTCCGGACGTTCCCGAATCTGCTCATCGCCTGGTACATCCCGAGGTGGCCGGAAACGGAGAGGCGAATCCGCTCGGACACCTTCACCTGCGCCCCGATCGTCGGAGACAGGTCGATCAGGCTCATGGCCGATTCGAGCGCGTTGAGCGGCGCGAGCTCCACACCGATTCGGGCGCCGACGAAGAGCGCTGGGATCCAGGGCAGCGGGTACTGCGCGTCGACCGAGACGCCACCGCCGGTGGTATAGAGGCCGGTTCCGTTCTCCAGCGAGGGACCGACGGGAATGGTCACGCGCGGCGCCACCCCGAAGGCAATCCCTGGTGTGGCCTGAGGCCATGCGGCGGAGACAACGAGTGCGAGGAGCGCGACCAGAACCAGTCTACCGTGCGTATGCATACGGACCTCCCACACCACAAGCGTATCGGCCGACGTCCGCGCACACATCCGTAGAAACATGCGTAGGTGCGACGGCGAACGGGCATCCGGCCCCGTGAGCGCCGTGAAGCGGGCTGCATCTCCCCCTCACCTGTACTATCATGGTCGCACCCGCGAGGAGGGACCCATGGCGATCGAGTTCGGCGCATCGGTATTCCAGAGCAAACCCGACGACCCGAGGGCGTACGTATTCACCCCGGAGGCGTTCGGCGCCGATCCCACCGGCACCGCCGACAACACGGCAGCGCTGCAGCGCGCGGTCGACGCGCTCGAAGCCGAGCTCACGCACGGCATCATCTTCGTGCCGGAGGGGACCTACCGGTTCGCCGGGACGGTGCAGCTGTGGCGTGGGATCCGGCTCATCGGTTTCGGGGAGAACCGGCCGGTGTTCACCGTCGCCGACAACGACGCGGGATTCGCCGGGCCGGAGCATCGTTACGTCGTCCACTTCCGGGTGAACAAGCCGGGACCGGGCGAGGAGCTGCGCGACGCGCAGAACACGACCTTCTACAGCGGCATCCGTAACATCGACTTCCGGCTCGGGGCCGGGAATCCGGGGCTCGTCGCGTGCCGGTTCCGTGTCGCGCAGCTCTGCTCGCTCGAGGACATCGACTTCCACATGACCGACAATCTCGCCGCGGTGGAGATGGTCGGAAACGAGATCGAGCGGTGTCGCTTCTTCGGCGCGGAGTACGGGATCCTCACCGGTGAGACGGTCGCCTACTGGCCCTTCTACCTGGGTGACTGCCGGTTCTCCGGGCAGCGCCGCGCGTGCATCTCCACCTATCGCGCAGGCATGACGATTGTGCGCACGACGCTCGCCGACGCACCCTACGGGGTCTACGTCCCGAACAAGGAGCGCGACAATCACTATATAGAAGAGTTCGAGCGCCTGTACCTCCACGACTGCCGCCTCGAGAATCTCTGGCAGGCCGGCATCAGCATGAACATGGTGCGCTATCCGCAGAACTGGCTCCACGCGAGCGAGATCCACTGCCGCAACGTGCCGCGCTTCTTCGAGTCGTTCGCGCACCAGTACAACAAGCACATCGGCGTGCCGCACGTCGAGCCGGAGGCCGATTGCTACCGGGTGGCGATCGACATGGGGTTGCGGATCGACGTGGACGGCGGCGAGGCCGACCGTCGCTTCGACGTCTCGTACGACGTCACGCCGGAGGACGAGCTGCCAGCGTCGTGCGAACCCGATTACGTTTCCATGCCGATTCCGTCCGGCTGGGCGAGCATCCGCGAGTTCGGCGCGGCGGGCGACGGCGCGACCGACGATGCGGATGCGTTCGATCGCGCGATCGCATCCGGCGATGCGATCTACCTGCCGCAGGGGGAGTACCTCCTCGGCCGCGGCATCGAGCTCGGATCCGACACCGCGCTCCTGGGCCTGCACTGCAGCACGACCCGGTTGAAGCTCGCCGACGACGCGCCCGGTTTTGGCGATCGCGAGGCTCCGGCGGCCATGCTCGCCATACCCCCGGGCGGCCGGAACCACGTCAGTGGCCTCTGCTTCGACGGCGGACGCAACCCGGGCGTGATCGTCGCCGACTGGCGCGGCGACCCCGCGTCGATCATGGAGGACTGCCTCTTCGCCTTCGGCGGTCACGGCGACGCGCGCAAGGGCCGCGATCGCCTCCACGACGTCCACGTGCACGACGGCGGCGCGGGGGTGTTCAAGAACCTCTGGATCCCGGACGTCTGGACGACCGACGGCTTCCACATCGCCAACACCTCCGTGCCGGGTCAGATCTGGATGATCTCCGTCGAGCACCACCTGGAGATCGAGGTGGTGCTCGAGAACGTCGCGAACTGGCGGATCGTCGCGCTGCAGACCGAGGAGAACCTGGGCAGCGAAGCCGCGGCTTCGTTGCGCGTCGAGCGGTGCCGCGATGTCGAGTTCGCGAACCTCTTCCAGTACCGCGTCCAGGCGATCGAGGATCAACATCCCCACGCGTCGATCATCGACCGGTGCACGAACGTGACCTTCAACGGCATCCACTGCTTCAGCATCGGTCCGGCGCCGTTCCGCGAAGCGGCGGTGATCGACGGGACGGTCGCCGTCGGAGACCACGAGATAGGGACGCTGCGCGTGAGCTCCTGAGCGCCGGGCGGCCCCCGGCGACGGGTCGAACCTGTGAATCGCCTTTCGCGAATTTCGCTTGCCTGAATCGCGCCGGACGTTTATTCTCCATACAAGCATAAATATGCAGAGGAGGACCTATGAAGAAGGCAATTCGACGATCCGTTCAGCTGGCCACGCTGCTGCTGATGGCAGTCGTCGTGACGGGCCTGGCGTTCGCCACCGGTGTCCAGGAAACAGGGCTGGTTGATCGCGATACGCTGACGATCGGTATGGGCGCGGAACCCGAGTCGCTCGACCCCGTGAACATGACGAGTGCACCGGCGGCCACGGTAGGTGAGCACGTCGTAGAGCGGCTCATCTACATGGAAGAGGACGGCTCGCTCACGCCCATGCTCGCGACGAGCTGGGATTCGAACGACGAGAGTACCGTCTGGACGTTCGAGATCCGTGAGGGCGTGGAGTTCCACGACGGCGAGCCGCTGAACGCGGAGGCGGTCGCGGCGAACCTGCAGCGCTTCGTGGACCCGGAGGTCGGCGCGGCCTACGCATTCCTGCTCGGCGACGTCGAGGAGATCGAGGCGGTGGGCGAGTATACGCTGCAGGTGACGCTCTCGCAGCCGTTCGCCCCCATCCTGTCGCATCTCTCGCACAGCTTCGTGGGCATCGTGAGCCCGGCGCAGCTCGACGGACTTGCGCCCGATGAGACGTTCGAGATTCCGGTTGGAACCGGACCGTACGAGATGATCGAGTGGAATCGTGGCGAGAGCATCGCGCTTACCGTTAACGAAGGCTACTGGGGCGACGTACCTCAGATCCCCAACGTCAACTTCAGCTTCATCCCGGAGTCTTCTGCGCTGATCGTCGCGCTCGAGACCGGCGAGATCGACGCGATGATGCGCGTGCCGCCGCAGGAAGTGGCCCGTCTGGAGGCCGACCCTGACATCGAAGTCGTGCGTCAGGCGAGCGTCCGTACGATCTACATTGGCTTCAACAACGTGCGTGAGCCTTTCACCGACGTGCGCGTGCGCAAGGCGCTCAACCACGCCGTGGACAAGGAAGCGATCGTGAACGGCCTCTTCGAAGGGTTCACGGTCTCAGACGCCCCGGTCGTGCCGGCGGTCTTCGGCCACCAGACGGTGGGGCCCTACGACCACGATCCCGAGCTCGCGCGGGAGCTGCTGGCAGAGGCCGGCTACCCGGACGGCTTCGAGATGACCCTGCACCACCCCACCGGTCGGTATCCGCTGGACGCGACGGTCGCCGAGGTCATCCAGGACCAGCTCTCCGAGGTCGGCGTGGACGTGACGCTCGAGACCCGCGAGTGGTCGAGCTTCCTGGACTACACCGCGCAGCCGCCCGAGGCCGCCGAGTACGACGCGTTCCTGCTCGGCTGGGGAACGGTCACGCTGGACGCAGACTACGGGCTCTACGCCCTGCTCCACAGCAACCAGTGGAACCCCAACGGCAACAACCGGGGCTTCTACCGGAACGAGCGGTTCGACGAGCTGCTGGACCAGGCACGGACCAATACCAGTCAGTCGGCGCGTGAGCAGTTCTACGCGGAGGCCATGGAGATCGTCTGGGACGACGCGCCCTGGATCTTCCTGTACAATCAGGGCCAGGTCAACGCCAACCGCACCTACGTGGAAGGCCTGATCCACCACCCGCTGGAGAATCTCAGCGCCTGGGACGCCTACTTCGTCGAGGAGTAGTCGCTGCCCGCCGCCCGGTCCCGGGCGGCGAGGTTCCCATTCTCTGCGGAGCCGTTCCGGAAGCCTGGAACGGCTCCGCCCGTTTTCCCCGTCGGTGCGCACTGTCGTGCAGGTGGAGAAAACGGGGACCGAAGAACCCGACGAGGAGAGCGCGTGTATCAGTACATCATTCGCAGGCTGCTGCTCACCATTCCCGTCGTGATCGGCGTGTCCATCATCGTCTTCTCGATCATCAGGCTGATTCCGGGAGACCCCGCGCGAGCGCTCGCGGGAGTGAACGCGACGCCCGAATTCATCGAGCAGGTCCGCGAGCAGTACGGGCTGAACGATCCGATCCACGTGCAGTACTGGAACTTCGTGAGCGACCTCGTGCGCGGCGATCTGGGCACGTCGACGTTCAGCAACAGGCCGGTGACCACGGAGATTCGCGAGCGGTTCCCGCGAACGCTCGTCCTCGCGAGCGTCTCGCTGGTGCTCGCGACGTTGATCGGGGTCTCGGCGGGTATCGTCTCGGCGACGCGGAGGAACTCGATCTTCGACAACGCGAGCATGTTCGTCGCGCTCGTGGGTGTCGCCGCGCCCGTCTTCTGGATGGCGCTCATGCTGCAGCTCCTCTTCGCCGTCCAGCTGAGGGTGCTGCCGGCGACAGGCATGGGCGGCGTCGAGCACCTGATCCTTCCCAGCATTACGCTGGGAATGGCGAGCGCGGCGCTCATGGCGCGCATCACGCGGTCGAGCGTGCTCGACGTTCTGCGCCAGGACTACATCACGACCGCGCGCGCGAAAGGCGTCGCCGAGCGCATGGTGATCTACAAGCACGCGCTCAAGAACGCGCTGATCCCGGTGGTGACGGTGCTCGGGCTGCAGTTCGGTATCCTGCTCGGCGGGGCGGTTCTCACCGAGACGGTCTTCGCGTGGCCCGGGGTGGGACGCCTGCTCGTCGACGCGATCCTGCGGCGCGACTACCCCGTCGTCCAGGGTACGGTGATGCTCCTCGCGTTCCTGTTCGTCCTGATCAATCTCGTCGTCGACATCATCTACGCGTTCCTCGACCCCCGCATCCACTACCAGGGACAGGAGGAGACATGATCGCGTTCCCAGGAGGCTCCAGACATGAGTGAAGCGCCGGTACTCGAACCCGAAGCCCGGGCAGCGTCACCGCAGGAGGGCCGACAGCAGAGCGAGATCCGCGCGGTGATGCGCCACCTCCTTCGGAACCGTGGGGCCGTGATCGGCCTGGTCATCATCGGGCTCTTCGTCGTCGCCTCGCTCGGCGCGCCGCTCATCACGAACCAGAGCCCCACCGACACGTCGCTCCCCAACAGGCTCCAACCGGCGAGCTGGGGGCATCCGCTCGGTACCGACGAGCTCGGGCGTGACCTGCTCACGCGCATGCTCTACGGCGGGCGTATCTCGCTCGGCATCGGGCTGATTTCTGTCGCGATCGGGATCCTGATCGGTGTACCCATCGGCGCGATTAGCGGCTACTACGGCGGCAAGCTCGACATCATCGTGCAGCGGTTCATCGACATCATGATCGCCTTTCCCGGTATCCTGCTCGCGATCGTCGTCGTCACGGTGCTCGGAGTCGGGGTGACGAACGTCATGATCGCCACCGGGATCGCGAGCGTTCCCATCTACGCGCGTCTGGTTCGCGGGTCGGTGCTCGCGGCGAAGGAACAGAGCTACGTGACCGCCGCGCAGGCGGCCGGCATCGGCGACCTCAGCATCATCTTCCGGCACATCCTGCCCAACAGCATCGCGCCGGTGATCGTGCAGAGCACGTTCCAGATCGCGACCGCGATCCTGTGGGCCGCCGGCCTGGGCTTCCTGGGGCTCGGCGCGCAGGCACCCACGCCGGAGTGGGGCGCGATCCTGTCCAACGGAAGAGAGTACATCCGCACGGCGCACCACCTCACGACCTTCCCGGGGCTTGCGATCCTGTTCATGGTGATCGGTTTCAACCTCGTGGGCGACGGCCTGCGCGACGCGCTCGACCCCAAGACGCGGTGAGAGGACGGCACTGACCATGGAGAATCTGCTCGAAATACGCAACCTTCGCACGAGCTTCCAGACCGAGGACGGCCGCGTTCAGGCGGTGGACGACGTGTCGCTCTCCATCAAGCCGGGCGAGATCGTAGGCCTCGTCGGCGAGAGCGGGTGCGGCAAGACGGTCACCTCGCTCAGCATCCTGCAGCTGCTCGCGAGCCCACCGGCGTCAATCGACAGCGGCGAGATCGTCTTCGACGGAACCGATCTGCTGAAGCTCTCCCCGGAGGAACTTCGCCGTATCCGCGGGAACGACATCGCCATGATCTTTCAGGAGCCCATGACGAGCCTGAATCCGGTCTTCACGATCGGCAATCAGCTCATGGAGGCGATCCAGCTCCATCAGAAGCTCAGCGGAAACGCGCTCCGCGAGCGCGCGATCGAGATGCTCTCGCTGGTGGGGATCCCGCGGGCGGAGGAGGTCATCGACGAGTACCCGCACCGGTTCTCCGGCGGCATGCGCCAGCGCGCGATGATCGCGATGGCGCTGAGCTGTAACCCCAAGCTTCTGATAGCCGACGAACCGACGACTGCGTTGGACGTTACGATTCAGGCGCAGATTCTGAAGCTCATGCAGGAGCTCCAGCGCCGGATCCAGACGGCGGTCCTCTTCATCACGCACGACCTCAGCGTCATCGCGGAGATGGCCGACCGAGTGCTCGTCATGTACGCCGGGAAGGTAGTGGAGGAGGCCGATGTCTTCACGCTCTTCCACGAGCCGCAGCATCCCTATACGCAGGGGCTGATCCGGAGCCGCCCCGCGATCGACACGGAGCAGGACCGCCTGCTCTACATCCCGGGAAACGTTCCCAACCCCCTCGATATGCCCGGCGGCTGCCCCTTCCATCCGAGGTGTCCGCACGCGATGCAGATCTGCAGCGACGCGATGCCGCCAAGGCGCACGCTCAAAGAGGGGCATGCGGTGCGATGCTGGCTGCACGAAGACGTGCCGGCCGAGCGCCGGGCCGCGCTGCACGTCGCCGCCGAAGCCGACGGCGCGGTGGGCGCGTCAGGGGGAGCCAATGAGTAACGCGAGCCAACCCGTTCTCTCGGTCCGCGAGCTGAAGAAGCACTTCCCCATCAAGAGCGGCGTCTTCGGTCGGGTCACGGGTCACGTGAAGGCGGTCGACGGCGTGAGCTTCGACATCTATCCCGGAGAGACCTTCGGTCTCGTCGGTGAGAGCGGATGCGGGAAGAGCACCACCGGCCAGGTGATTCTCAGGCTCCTGCACGCGACGTCGGGGACGGTTCACTACAACGGCGAGGACGTCTATACCGCGGATGCCGACCGCATGCGGGCGCTCCGCAAGGAGATGCAGGTGGTCTTCCAGGACCCGTACAGCGCGCTCAACCCGCGGATGACCGTGGGAGCAGCGATCCGCGAGATCCTGCACGTTCACGACATCGCGCAGGGCGCGGCGGCGAAGAAGCGCGTGGGCGAGGTGCTGTCGCTCTGCGGCCTGCAGCCGTACCACGCCGACCGCTACCCGCACGAGTTCTCCGGCGGCCAGCGGCAGCGCGTCGTCATCGCTCGCGCGCTCGCGCTCGACCCTCGCTTCATCGTCGCCGACGAGCCCATCTCGGCGCTCGACGTCAGCATCCAGAGCCAGATCATCAACCTCCTCGAGGACCTCCAGGAGGAACTCGACCTGACCTACCTCTTCGTCAGCCACGACCTGAGCGTCGTGAGGCATATCGCCGACCGGGTGGGGGTTATGTATCTGGGCCGACTCGTCGAGGTCGCCGAGAAGCGCGAGTTCTACCGCGAACCGCTGCATCCCTACAGCCAGTCGCTCCTCGCGGCGGTGCCGGTGAGCGATCCGTCGCACCGGCACTCGCGTACAGTCCTCAGCGGCGACGTACCCAGTCCCGCGAACCCACCTCCGGGGTGCCCCTTCCACACGCGCTGCCCGCACGCGATGAACGTCTGCAGGGAGGTGACGCCCCGGTTGCTTCCCACCGACACCGGACGACAGGTCGCCTGTCATCTGGTCCACGCGCCGGAGAAGAGCCTTGCCGCGGCGGCGGCGGATTCCGGCGCGGCAGAGGCGTCGTCGTGAGGCGCGGTGCCGGCGCCGATGATCGCGCCGACGACGGCGCTTCGGCACCGGCCGACGAGCGCTGGAAGCTCGGCGATTCGCTCATCATGGTCGTCGCGGCGCTGCGGGTGCTCCTGCCGTACGTGGTCGTCATTCTCGCGACGGTTGTCGCGGCGTGGGGGCTGTGGCGCCTCGCCTTCGGGTAGGCCGCCGGCCGGGTGCGCGATTGCGGCTCGCTGCGCCGGCCGATAGAATGCTCTGCAAGGAGCACCCATGTTCAGCACTACGCGTACTCGTTTCGCGCTCACTCGAGCCGGACTCACCCCCTTCGTACCGGTCGTTCCCTACGAGGAGGCCGAGCGCAGGGCGCAGGAGATCGTCGGGGAGATGACCGACGAGGAGAAGTTCGACATGGTCTGCGGCCGCGGCTTCTACATCGCCGGCTGCGAGCGCGCAGGCGTACCCGACATCAACTTCACCGACGCCTCGCAGGGCGTGCACCTGCGCGACGAGTTTCCGTCGGGCAAGCTCACGAGATCGGTATCCTTCCCGAGCGCGATGACGCTCACGAGCACCTGGAACCGAAAGCTCGCCGCCGAGTACGCGCGCAGCGTCGGCGAGGAGTGCCGCGCCGGCGGGATCCACGTGCTGCTCGGTCCCGGCATGAACATCTACCGGATCGCGCAGTGCGGGCGCAACTTCGAGTACACCGGCGAGGACCCCCTGCTCGCCGCGGAGATGATCTTCGTCTACGTCACCGCCCTGCAGCAGACCGGGGTCATCGCGACGCTCAAGCACTTCATCGGCAACGAGACCGACTACATCCGCAAGCACTCGAACACCGTCGTGAGCCGGCGGGCGCTGAAGGAGATCTACCTGCGCGCCTTCGAGGCCGGCGTCGAGGCCGGGGCGCTCGCGGTGATGACGTCGTACAACTACCTGAACGGGGAGTACGCGGGCCAGAGCGCGGAGGTGATCGACGGTCTGCTGCGCGATGAGCTGGGCTTCCGGCACCTCGTGATGACCGACTGGACCTCGGTGGACGACGGGAAGAAGCTCGCCTCGAGCGGCCAGGACCTGGAGATGCCGCACGGTGAGCACCTCAAGGTCGCGAGAGAGGAGCTGCTGGGGTCGAAGGAGATCGATCGGATGGTGACGAGCCTCGTGCGCACCTTCACGATGATGGGCTTCCTCGACTACAGGCACGAGCAGCAGGCGTATCTGGACAACCTCCCGATCCACGAAGACGTGGCGTTCCGCGTCGCCTGCGAGGGCACGGTCCTGCTGCGGAACGAAGAGTCGCTGCCGCTCGACCCGGACCCCGAGTCGGCGCTCGTCGTAACCGGTAACTGGGCGGCGCGCACGCCGCTCGCGGGCAAGGGCTCCGGGTACGTGGAGGGCTACGACAACGTCTCGTATGCGGAGGCGATTGAGGAGCGGTTCTGGCACGCGACGGTGAACGTCCGCACGCTTCCCTCCGACGCCGAGCTCGCCGCCGCCGACACCGTCGTCGTCTGCACCGGCTTCGAGTTCGAGGGCGAGGGGCGTGACCGCGACTTCGCGCTGCCCGACGACCAGAACGCGCTCATCGAGCGCGCGTGCCGATTCGCGAAGCGGGTGGTCGTGGTGATCACCTCAGGCGGCGGCGTGGCGATGCCGTGGCACGATGCGACCGCCGCGATTCTCCAGGCGCCGTTCACCGGCCAGCGCGGCGCGCAGGCTCTTGCGGCGATCCTCGCCGGCGACGTCAATCCGTCCGGGCGGCTCGCCTTCACGATCGAAGAGGACTTCGCTGACTCGCCCGGCGCGAACTACCTCCCGAAGGGCGCAGACGTCCACGACCCGGTCCAGAGTCTGCAGCCGGGCGCCGAGAAGCCGGAGCACATCGACGACAGCTGGCCGTACGAGATCCGCTACGACGAGGGCGTCTACGTCGGCTACCGTTGGTACGAGGCGAAGCGGACGGCGGTGCGCTACTGGTTCGGCCATGGGCTCTCGTACACGACCTTCGAGTACGCCGATCTCTCGGTTGAGCTCGCGGGCGAGGGGAGCTGGTCGGTCGAGGTGACGGTGAAGAACACCGGCGAGCGCGCCGGCGCCGAGGTCGTGCAGCTCTACGTCGAGGACCGGTCCTCGGGGGCCGACCGCCCGGCGCGCGAGCTGCGCGGCTTCGACAAGGTCTGGCTCGACCCGGGCGAACAGCGGCGCGTGCAGCTCTTCCTCGACGCGCACGACCTGGAGTACTTCGACGAGGCGAGCGACGCGTGGACGCACGCGCCCGGCGAGTATGGCGTCCACGTTGGCAGCTCGTACCGCGACATCCGCGCGAGCGGGGCGTTCGTCGCGGAGTAGCAGGCCGAGGCCCACGGGGGCTGGTCCACGCGCTACGCGAGCCCACTCACATCGAACGGAAGGCCCTCCGGCCACGTGTCGACCGGTTCGTACCCGATCACCTCGCGCGACGGAGTCAGATCGAGGCGCATCGTGGTCTTCGGCCTGCTTGTGACGAAGAGCGTCGCGCACTCGCCGCTCGCCGGACGTTCGCTTTCCACGGAGCGCTCGAAGAATCGACCGGCGTCGTCGTGGCTGAGGAAAAAGTCGGGACCGTAGGAGGTGCTCACGAGCCGCTCGGCACCCTCGCGATGACGGGGCAGCCAGCCGATGCGCGCGTTGATGACCGACAGGCCGTGCATGCGCGCGTACATCTCACCGGTGATCTCCATCCACGCCTTGGTCAGCGCGTAGTGGTCGCGCGGCATGGGAAACGCGTCGGCCGCCACGGGGAGCTCGTGCTCCCGTCGTCCGGATACCGAGCGCAGCGAGCTGCCGAGTACCAGCCGCGGGACGCCCAGGTCCCGGGCCGCGTCGCAGATGTAGTAGAGACCCACGACGTTCGGTTGCAGAAGGTCGTCGATGAAGTCGCCTACGTCCGGATGCGCGCCCAGGTGGACGATCGCGTCCATCCCGTCGACGGCCTCGCGAACCTTCGCCCCGTCGTTGAGGTCGCCCTGGACGTACTCGCTCACCCCCTCGGTGGGTCGCCGCGCGAACCCACGCACGAAGTGCCCGCGCTCCATCAGGCGCTCGCAGACGGGCCGGCCCACCGCGCCGGTGGAGCCGGTGACGAGTACGCGCTTCGGATGTGGTGTGTGGTCCGTCATAGCTTCTTCTCGCGCTCGAGCACGTCTTCGAGGATCTCCGCCGCGCCCTCCACGACGACCTGGCAGTTCTTCACCGGGTCGCGGTGGCGTGCCTTGACCGCGGCGCATTCGGTGGACCCGAACCGCTGCTCGAAGCGCTGCACGAACTCGTCGCGCAGCTCTCCCAACCGGGGATCCTGGTGCGACTTCCCGCTTCCGCGCATGATGCCGAGCGCCATGAGCGCGCCGGTCATCGCCCCGCACGCCCCCTCGCGGCCCATGCCGCCTCCGAACGCCTCTGCCGCGCGGAGCGCCTCTTCGGAAAGGCCGATGTCGTACGCCTCGTTCGCCGCGCGAAGCATCGTCTCGGCGCAGTTGAGGTCGTGCTTCTGCATGTAGTCGTTTCGGACCAGCTCGCTGTAGATCATGAATGCTCCTCCCGGGAGTATAGAGGATGACAGGCGAGCGCCGGAAGCCCGTCGCGGCA
>CAZICD010000104.1:0-13719 GCA_964537725.1 uncultured Spirochaetaceae bacterium
CGAGCCCGCCGCGACTCCAGAACGTGCTCCTGGTCGAAGACCAGGCGATCATCGCGCTCTCGACGGCGGCCCGACTCTCCCGGGACGGCTACGCGGTGACGACGGCGCGCTCGGGCGAGCACGCGGTCGAGCTCGTCGAGGAGTCCGCGAAGCGTGGCGATCCCTTCGCGCTCGTGCTCATGGACATCGATCTGGGCGCCGGCATGGACGGCGTGGAGGCGGCGCAACGCATCCTCGAACACCACGAGCTGCCCATCGTCTTTCTCACCGGCCACGCAGAACAGGAGTACGTAAAACGGGTGCGCGAGCTGACCCGCTACGGCTACGTGCTGAAGTCGAGCGGAGATCTGATGCTGCGTCTGACCATGGAGACCGCGGTCGACCTCTTCGAGGCCAACCGCCTCACCCGCCGGCAGCACCGCGAGCTCGAGACGATCTACGACCACGCGCCGGTGATGATGGTCGTCGTGGACGGTGATGCGAAGGTCATGAAGGCGAACCGGCGCGCACGGGAACACGCCGGTTTGTCCGACGATGAGGCTGCGTCGACGACGCTCGGGCGCGTCGTGGAGTGCATCCGCGCCGCCTCGGATCCCCACGCGTGCGGCCGTTCGCCCGAGTGCGACCGGTGCGGGCTGCGCGCGCTGGTGACCGAAACGCTCGACAGCGGAGCCGAGTTCGACGACGTCCCGGTGGCGATTGACACGGGCACGTCCGCCGACGCGAGCCGACTCCGTCTCAGCGTATCGTCCGCTCCGCTCGACCAGGGAGGTGAACGATGCGCGCTCGTCTCGGTGATCGACCTTGATGCGCTCTCGACGATCGATGAGAATGAATGACCATGAGCGAGCCTGATACCTCTCCCCGCTTCATCGTCGGCGTCGGCGCCTCCGCCGGCGGGCTCGAAGCGATCGAGGCGTTCTTCTCGACCATGCCGGCCGACACCGAGCTGGGCTTCGTCGTCGTCCAGCACCTCTCGCCGGACTACAAGAGCCTGATGGTGGAGATCCTCTCCAAGCGGACGCCCATGCCGGTGCGCCGAGCGGAGGAGGGCATGAGCGTTGAGGCCGGCACGATCCATCTCATTCCGCCGAAGACGAACCTCACGATCTTCCACGGCAAGCTCCTGCTCCACGAGCAGGAGCTTTCGCGCAGCATCAACCTGCCCATCGACGTTTTTCTGCGCTCGCTCGCCGAGGACCAGGGCGAGCACGCCGTCGCCGTCGTGCTCTCCGGCACCGGCAGCGACGGGATGCGCGGCGTGCGCGCGGTGAAGCAGGCCGGGGGAATGATCATGGTCCAGGACCCCGCCGGCGCGAAGTTCGACGGAATGCCGCGGGCGGCGATCTCCACGGGGCTCGCCGACTTCGTGCTTCCGGCGGACGAGATGGCCGAGCAACTCGTCGCGTTCACGCGGCATCCGCACCTCGTCTCCGAGAAGAACCGGGAACGGCTTCACGTAGACGAAGACGGCATGACGCGCATCTTCGCGATGCTTCGCGAGCGGTGCAAGGTCGACTTCACGCACTACAAGCCGAGCACGGTGACCCGCAGGGTCGACCGCCGGATGACCATCAACGGCGTGGAGACCACCGACGAGTACGCGAACCATCTCCAGAGCAACCCGGCGGAGATCACGACGCTCTTCCGGGAGCTCCTGATCGGCGTGACGAGCTTCTTCCGCGATACGGAGGTGTTCGAGAGACTGCGCACCGAGATCATCCCCAACCTCGTCGAGTCTGCCACCGGCCGGGAGCTGCGGCTGTGGGTCGCCGGCTGCTCCACCGGAGAAGAGGCGTACACGCTCGCCATGCTCATCCGCGACGCGCTCGACACGAGGGGGATTTCGCTCGACGTCAAGATCTTCGCGACCGACATAGACCGCGACGCGCTCCAGTTCGCCGCAACCGGCTCGTATCCGGAGAGCGTCGCGGCGGATATCCCCGCGGACTTCCTCTCCCGCTACTTCTTCCGGAAGGAGGATCACTTCCAGATCGGGCGATCGGTGCGGGAGATGGTGGTGTTCGCGCAGCACAACCTCGTCAAGGACCCGCCGTTCACCTCCATCGACCTCATCAGCTGCCGCAACCTCCTCATCTATCTTCAGCCTGTGCTCCAGACGAAGGTGCTCGAGTTCTTCCTCTTCTCGCTGCGCCCCGACGGCGTGCTCCTGCTCGGGACGAGCGAGACGGTGGGCGACATGGCAGACGGCTTCCGCACGGTCGACCAGAAGGCGAAGGTGTTCCGCAGCAAGGGACGGCTGCGGCTCGTATCCGGCGCCTCACAGCTCGAGCAGCCGGTCTCCGGCGCGGGCGACACGCGATTCCGCGAGATCCATCGGGAGGCGGGTGCGCTGCGCACGAGCCTCCGCGCCGACGGCGAGCGCGCGCTCGAGCGGTTCCTCGAGGCGGTCTCGCCCCGGTTCCTGCCGTGCGCGGTCATCGTGAACGAGAATCTCGAGGTGCAGCACGTCGTCGGCGACAGTCGTCCGTTCATGCAGGTGCCGGCCGGACGCCCGACCGCGGAGCTCGACAGGATCGTCGTCAAGGAACTGTCCATCCCCTTCGTTACGGGGCTCCAGAAGGTGTTCCGCGAGCAGAAGCCGCTCGAGTTTCGCGGGGTCAAGGTCCGCGACGGTGACGCCGATCGGATCGTCGACCTGGTGCTGATTCCGCTGGAGGAGCGGCGCGGTCAGGCGCCGCTCGCCGCCGGGCTGATTCGCGAGCACGAGATCGCCGGTGAGTCCGAATCGACCGAGGCGACGACGTACGATCTCTCGCACGAAGCCGAGCAGCGGATCAACGACCTCGAGCAGGAGCTCCAGTTCTCCCGCGAGAACCTCCAGGCGACCATCGAAGAGCTCGAGACTTCAAACGAGGAGCTTCAGGCGACGAACGAAGAGTTGCTCGCGAGCAACGAGGAGCTCCAGTCGACGAACGAAGAGCTCCAGTCGACCAACGAGGAGCTGTTCACGGTCAACGCCGAGTACAACGCGAAGATCGTCGAGCTCAGCGAGCTGACCGGCGACGTGGAGAACCTGCTCGCGAGCTCGACGATCGGGCTGCTCCTGCTCGACGAGAACTACACCGTCCGACGATTCTCGCCGGCGATGGCGAAGCTGCTCGACCTCACCGAGGCCGATGCGGGACGGGCGATCGAGCGCGTCCCCAGCAGGCTTCGCGAGTTCGACCTTCGCGAGGCGTATCGCGACGCGGGAGCCGGGACGGGCGAGTGGGAGGTGGAGACGACCGAAGGCGCGTGGTTCCTCCTGCACGCGGAGCCGTACGCGATCGGCCCGGACGAGACGTCGGGAGTCGTGATCTCGGCGGTGGACATCACCGACCGCAAGCGGATGGAAGTCGAGCTCGCCGAGCGCCATCGCAAGCTCGCCGGTGACGAAGAGCGCTACCGGCTGCTCGTCGAGAACGCGCACGCCATCCCCTGGGAGTACTCGATCCCGGACGACCGGTGGACCTACGTCGCGCCGCAGGTCACGGGGATGCTCGGCTACGCGCCCGAGGACTGGACCGACTACGCCTTCTGGCTCGAACGCCTCCACCCGGACGACCGGGGGTGGGCGAGCGAGTACTGCGACGCGTGTACGGCTCGCGGCGAGACGCACGTCTTCGAGTATCGCTTCCGCGCGAAGGACGACTCGTACCGCTGGATTCGCGACGTGGTGACCGTCGAGCTCGCCGACGCCAGGCCGATCCGCATCCGCGGCTACATGATCGATATCACCGACCGAAAGCGCGCCGAGGAACACGCCGAGCAGCTCGCCGAACAGCGGGAGCTGCTCCTGCGCGAGATGAGCCACCGCGTGAAGAACAACCTGGCTACGCTCGGCTCGCTGCTCGAGCTCCAGGCCGGTGACGCGGATGAGCCGGCGGTGACCGACGCGCTCGCCGACGCCCGGCGGCGCGTGGAGACGATGCAGACCGTCTACGAGCTCCTCCACCCGCAGCGCGGGGAGACGTCGATCGATGCCGGCGCGTACGTCGCGGACGTGGCGCGACACGTGCTCGACTCCATGTCGCCGGACGGGCGGGTGAGCGCCGTGGTCGACGTGGGCCAGGTGCAGGTGGCCGTGGACACGATCCTGCCGCTCGGCATGATCGTGAACGAGCTCGTCACCAACAGCGTCAAGCACGCCTTTCCGGACGGCCGCGAGGGAACGATCCGGGTCGCGCTCGCCGACGGCGACGGGCAGAGCGCCACGGTGACGGTGTCCGACGACGGGGTGGGATTCGACATCGAAGACGGGCGCGCGCAGGGCCTCGGGCTGACGCTCGTCGAGGGGCTTGCGGAGCAGATTCGCGCGCGTCCGGCCATCGAGTCGGGGTCCGCCGGAACCGTCGCCACGGTTACTTTTTCCCGGGAGGCGTGATGGCCGGTCGAGACGAGCTGCGTGAGAAGGCCGAGGCGCGGGCGCACGAGGCAGCCGGCGTAGACGGGGTTCCGGAGTCCACGGCCGACCTGACGACGCTCGTGCACGAGCTGCGCGTCCATCAGATCGAGCTCGAGTTGCAGAACGAGGAGCTGCGCCGGACGCACGACGTGCTCGAGGCCGCTCGGGCCGAGTACGCGGATCTCTACGATCACGCACCCGTGGGCTACTTTTCGCTCGACGAGAGCGCCGTCATCACGCGTGCGAACGAGGCTTTCGCGTCGTTCGTGGGAGTCCCGCGCGATCGACTGGCGGGGAGGTCCGTCTCGAGTCTGCTCGTGCCCGATGCGCGCGACGGATTCCTCCGCCGGTTTCGGGCGTTGTTTCGAGAGCCGCAAGGCAAGAGCCTCGACGCGCGGTTCGCCGGAGAAGCCGGGAGGGAGCGGGTACTGCACCTGACCGTCCATCGGTCTCCCCGCGAGGCTCCGTACGACGGCCGCGCGGCGGACGGGAACCTTCGCGTGGCGGCCGTGGACGTGACCGACCGACGCAGCGCGGAGGCGCGGGTGAAGGAGCTTCTCGGGCAGAAGGAGCTTCTCTACCGCGAGCTGCGCCACCGCACGAGCAACAACTACCAGGTCGTGCTCTCCATGCTCGACCTCCAGGCCCAACTCGCCGGGAGCCCGGAGGTTGTCGACGCGCTCGGGCAGGCGCGCAGACGGATAGATTCGATGGTCGTGGTCCAGGAGTCGCTCGCGGAGTCGCAGCTCGACTCACGACTGAACGTCGACCGGTACCTCGACGATCTGCTGGGGCGCGTCTCTTCCGCGCTCGACCCCGAGTCGCACGTGGAGATCGTCTCGTCGTTCTCGAGCGGTTCGACGGATGCGGACACCGCCTCCACCCTCGGGCTCATCGTCAACGAGCTCGCGACGAACGCGTGGAAGCACGCCTTCGCCGGTCGCGAGAGCGGCCGGCTCGAGGTGTCCCTCGCCCGCGAAGGCGGGGAGTGGGTGCTGTCGCTGGACAACGACGTGGGCGTTGCGTCTCAGGCGCCCGCCGTCGACCCCGGGCATCAGGGGCTCGGCGAGACGCTCGTGGAGGCGCTCGCCGGGCAGTTTGGCGGAACGTTCGCCCGGCACACGACTGCCGACGGAACGAGGTGTGCGGTGCGCCTGCCGCTCGGGTGCATCAGCTCGAGCGACGACGGTGACGCCGAAGGCCGCGGGGATCCCCGCAGGCGCCGGCACCCGGCTCACCCCCCGAAATCCGGCACGTAGACCACGATCGGCTCGGTCTTGCCCTTGACCTCCGCACGGAAGGCCTTCCTCCACGCGAAGCGCTCGCGGATCGCCGAGTGCGTCGCCTCCGAGACGAGCACGCTCGTACCGGCGCGCTTGTTGAGCGCCTCGATGCGCGAGGCAGTGTTCACCGTGTCGCCGATCGCGGTGAACTCCCGCTTCTTTGCGAACCCGAGCTCACCTACGATGACCGGACCGCTGTGCAGCCCGATCCCGATGCGGAACTCGTGGTGGTAGCGTTCGGTCAGGAAGGCGTTGAAGCTCGCGAGCTCGGCGAGCATCTCCTGCGCGGCGCGCACGGCGAGGAACTGGTGCGCCCCGGTGACCTCGCGGTCGAGCCCGAAGATCGCCATGATGCCGTCGCCCATGTACTTGTCGATGTACCCGCCGTTGCGGTCGATCGCCGCGCAGATCGCGTCGAAGTAGCGGTTGAGAATGTGCACGACGTCGTACGGCAGCGCGGTTTCTGAGAACGAGGTGAACGAGCGGATGTCGGCGAAGAGGATCGTCGAGTCCACTTCGCGCCCCACGGCACCCTGGCCGCCGCGGCCCTGCTGGATCGCCTCGGAGATATCGGCGTCGTCGAGGACGAGTCGTCGCAGCCTGACGTTACCCGTGGTCGTCGTCTGGCAGGCAAGACGCACGTCCGGCGAGAAGCCCTTGATCGCCGCGAGCCGGGATTCGGCGGCGTTGCGCGGCCGCAGGTGTTCGACGCCGCTCTCCACGAGTACCCGACACGTCGAGCAGCGCGCGCGGCCGCCGCATACGTGCGTGTGGTTGATCCCCGCGGTGAGCGAGGCCTGGAGCATAGTCTCGTCGGACGACGAGTTGACGACCTGATCGCCGATGAAGTCTATGGTGACCGGGACTATCTCGCCGGAGCGGACCTCGGCGGGCACGACCGTGTGTTCGTTTTCCGCGGGCTCCGGGTGGACGAACCGCTCGAGGTACCGCGAGGAGAGCTCGCCGATGTCCTGCGCGTTGGTGCCCGTGTCGGGCCCGCCGCACGGGCCGTTGATGCAGAAGTAGGCCGAGTTGTTGCGGCTGCACTGGTCGTAGAGCGGACACGAAACGCAGTTGCAGCCGCGCCGCGTGACGTGCGCCGTGCTCCGCCCGCCCGCGCAGTAGAGCGCTTCTCCCTTCACGTCCGGATAGCTCGGGCACGTGCCGCAGTTACGCGCGCAGATCAGGAGATTCGTGAGGTTCATCTCGATCGTCGCGTGATCCGCGCCGGTCCTCATCCGTTCGCGCGCGAGCATGGGCGCGCGCATGCGGTCCTTGACCCCCTTGGGAAGGAGGTCGAGCATCCCCACCGCGAGTCTCATCATGGCGCGCTATCTCCGCGTCGCTCGGATTGCTGCCTCGCGTGCAGCATCGATCCGAGTACCCGACCCGTCTTCCGGGCGGCTGCGAGCGCCTCCGGTTGTGCGTCGAACTCCGGCGGCAGGTGGTGCGGCTCGATCCGCTCGAGATAGCCGTGATTCGCGACGACGTTGCCCACGGCGCAGTCTTCGCCGTACCCGCACGTGTAGCACTGCGAGGCGCCGTCGGCGCGGGTCGAGCCGACTACGGCCATCATGTTGCTGCGGAACATCGACTCGATGTGGCGCCGAACCAGTCGTTCGTCCGTTTCGCGCCCCACGTCGACGGCTACGCCGAGCTTGCCGGCGAGCAGGAACCGCTCGCGGTGGCGAAAGGAGTAGGTGCGCTCGAGGCACGCGTGGCCGAGCGCGTTCACCGCCTCCAGCTCCGCGACGCGCTCGGAGTCACGGTCGAAGACGTGCACCGTGTGGCCGCCGCGCAGGAGCCGACGGGCCATGTTGGCTCCCATCTTTCCGAGCCCGATCATCGAAATCGTCATGTGAGGAAGGATAGTAATTGTAGATACAAGCGTCTACGAGAATCGACCACGCTTCGGGCGGGACGCCGGCCGGATCCGCCATGGTCTTCCCACCGGTCAGCGCGCTGGATCCACCGCGACCCCGCCATCGAAAACCATGTAGTGCAGCGGCCCGGTGACGAATCCGACCACGTCGTCTGCGTGCACGATGCCTCCACGTACCGTCGCCTCGATCTCGCCGGACACGATCACGCTCGAACGCGCGGGCTCGTTCGTGATCTGGATTCGCGTTCCCAGCGCGGTGTCGCGATGGATCGTGACCAGTCCGGTCAGCGGCGCGCGGATCGCGGCCGAACCGCCGCCGGTGCCGTCGGGGCCCGAACAGAGGACCAGCCCGGCGAGGCGGGCGTCTTCGGCGCCGGTCTCTTCAAAGCTGCGCGTGATCGTCGGGGATCCGAAGAGCGGCAAGCCGTGCGGGCGGTCGGCCCGGTAGTGGCGAACGCTCTCCGGGCGGGGCGCGAGTCCGAACGTCCGGTGCAGCCACCGTGAAGCAGATACATCGGCCTCCCACTCGGTGCCGGTGACGTGGTCGCTCGCGATGGAGAAGTGCAGGTGCTCCTCGAGGAACGACGTCCACGTCCCGGTGCGTCCGATCGTCCCGAGCGCCTCGCCGGCGGCGACGATCCGCGGCTCGTCGACCGTCGCGTCGTCGAGGTGCGCGTAGTAGTAGCTTCGCCCGTCGTCGCCGTGCAGGAGCACCGCGATCCCACCGCGCGGATTGTCGAGCCGCATCGCGCGACCGCCCACCACGGCGACGACCTGGGCTCGGTAGAACTCCGCGCGCTCCGGAGCATCCAGTCGAAACTCGGGATGGATGAAGAGATCGACCGCCTTCGAGCCGTCCCAGTGGTGTTCGTCCCACGTGAGCGTGCCGTGATCCACGGCCACGGGGAAACGGTAGCGTTCCTCGGTGGTGAGCGTCGCCGGGGTGAGAAGCCCGACCACGACGGCGAACAGCGCCGCCACGCTCCGCGCACGAAGACGTGTCACCTATGCTTCCTCGCTTATCATCGATCGTGCCCTCGCGCCGGTGCGACGCCCGCCGTCCCGGCCCGGGTGGTGGCCGGTGGGGTCAATAGTGGCTACATTTACCGTGATGGTCAATCGTTTACTTGCATATGCAACAAGTACCCCCGTGCGAGAAGCGTATGCCTGATTGGCGCGTACCCGCTCTCACCGGCGCGATTCTCGCGCTTCACGCCGCCGCCGCGAGCGAATCGGCGCGTCGCTCTGATCCGGTGACGCGGTATATCGTGACACCCATCGACTCAATGGAGAATCACCATGGCTGAAACCACCACCTTCACCAACCGCGGCGGCGTCGAGCTCGCTGCGCGCATCGACCTGCCGCCCGACGACGCTCCGCGGGCCTTCGTCCTGCTCGCGCACTGCTTCACCTGCTCGAAGGACCTCACCGCGCACCGCCGCATCGCGCGCTCGCTCACCGGGGTGGGGCTCGGCGTCATGAGCTTCGACTTCACCGGGCTCGGCGCGAGCGGCGGCGACTTTGCCGACACGACGTTCAGCTCGCAGGCGAGCGACCTCGTCGACGCGGCCGAGCACCTCGCTAACGTCTACGAGGCGCCGAGCTTCCTCGTCGGCCACTCGCTCGGCGGGACCGCCTGCCTCTACGCAGCGCGGGAGCTTCCGACGGTGCGCGGCGTGGCGACGATCGGCGCTCCGGCCGAGCCGGCGCACGTGGAGAAGCTCTTCGCCGGAGATGTCGATGAGATCGAGGCGGCAGGCGAGGCGCGTGTGTCGATAGGCGGGCGCCCGTTCACGATTCGCAAGCGCTTTGTCGACGACATCCGCAACCACCCGCCCGAGCGCTGGATCCGTGAGCTCAAGGTCGATCTGCTGATCCTGCACTCTCCGGTGGACACGGTCGTCGGCATAGGGAACGCCGAACGGATCTTCACCTCCACGCGTCACCCGAAGAGCTTCGTCTCGCTGCGGCAGGCCGATCACCTGCTGTCGCGCCCGGCCGACGCCGAGTACGCGGGTTCCATGGTAGGCGCGTGGGCGCGCGCGCTCATGCCGGCGCCGGGCGAGCCGGAGATCAAGACGAACCGCCAGGTCGCCGCGCGGATCGGGCGCGATCACTACACGGTCCAGATGCGCGCCGGACGCCACGCGATGGTCGCCGACGAGCCGGCGAGCGTGGGCGGCAAGGACCTCGGAGGGAGCCCGTACGACTACCTGCTCGCCGCGCTCGGCGCGTGCACGGTGATGACGCTTCGCATGTACGCCGACCGCAAGGAGCTGCCGCTCGAGTCGGTGACGGTGCATCTGTCGCACGAGAAGGTGCACGCGACCGACGGCGCGGCGTGCGGTGAGGAGGCGCAAGGCGCCACGCAAGGCGCCGGTGCGGGAGGCTCCGGCGGCGGCCGGTCGCAGAAGATCGACCGGATCGAGCGCGTCCTCGAGCTCGACGGCGACCTCACCGACGAGCAGCGCGAGCGCCTCGTCGAGATCGCAGACAAGTGCCCGGTGCACAGGACGCTCACCACGCCGACGGTCGTGGAGACGCGGCCGGGGTAGGGCTCGCGCCGCGGGGCCGCGGTTCACTCCACCCAGTGACATCCGATCGAACCGGGGTTGGCGCTCGCGGCGCGGACGATCACGAGCGCGGAGAGTACCGCGTTGCGAAGCTCGACGATCTCCCGGGTGAGTATCGCGCTGCGGTAGAACTGCTCCACGCGGTGGCTGAGGTAGTCGAGGTCGGCGAGCGCCCGGGCGAGGCGTTTGCGGCTGCGAATGATGCCGGCGTAGTTCCACATCGTCGACTGAATCGTGCCCAGATCCTGCTTGACGAGGACCGGATCGAACTCTTCGGTAACCACGGGGTCGATCCAGTCGGGGATCGTCTCGAGGAGCTTGGTGGATACCGCGTCCGGGGCCGGCCGACCCGGCGCCGTGGCGCGCCCTGATACGGCGCTGCGACCGCAGCGCACGCCCCAGAGCAACGCCTCCAGGAGCGAGATAGAGGCGAGCCGATTGGCGCCGTGCACCCCGGTGCACGCGGTTTCGCCGGCGGCGAGTAGCCCCTCTATGGTTGTCCTGCCGTCGAGGTCCACCTTCACGCCGCCGCAGAAGTAGTGCGCGGCGGGGACGACGGGTATCGGTTCGCGCCGGATGTCGATACCGAGCGAGCCGCAGTGCGCTGTGATCTCCGGGAAGCGCGCCGCCACGTCCACCTTCGTGATGCCGGTCGCGTCGAGCATGACGTACTCCGAGTCCTCGCGCTCCATCTCGCGGTAGATCGCCCGCGCGACCTCGTCACGCGGCGCGAGCTCCGCGTCGGCATGATAGCGGCTCATGAATCGCTCGCCGGCGCGATTGACGAGCCGTGCGCCTTCACCGCGGAGCGCTTCGGATATGAGGAACCGGTGCGAGTCGCGGTGCAACAGGATCGTGGGGTGGAACTGGACGTACTCGGCGTCGATCACATCGGCTCCGATGCGGTGCGCCATCGCGAGCCCGTCGCCCGTCGCACCTTCCGGGTTCGAGGTGTGGCGGAAGAGATTGCCAACCCCTCCGGATGCGAGGAGCACCGTCGGCGCGAAGTACGTAACAACGTCGGCCGGGGTCTCGCGGAGCGCGTAGACGCCGAGCACGCGCGTACGGCGATAGCGCTCCTGCGGGTCGGTGGAATTGTGCGTGTTCGTGATGAGGTCGACCGCGGTGTGGCCGGTGAGCAGCGTGATGCCGGGCGTTCTCTCGAGGTGGTCCAGGAGCGACCGCTGGATGGCCGCGCCGGTGGTATCGCGCGAATAGTAGATCCGTCGCACCGAGTGGGCGGCCTCCCTCGTGAGCGCCGGCCTGCCGGCTTCGTCGGTGGTGAAGGGCACGCCTATCTTCTCCACGAGGAAGCGCTCCACGAGAGCGGGGCCCTCTGATACGAGAAGATCGACCGCCTCGTTGAAGTTGACCTCAGCGCCCGCGTAGCGGATGTCGCGCGCGAGAAGCTCGTCGGAGTCTTCGGGGCTCGGGCCGACGATCCCTCCCTGGGCCCAACGCGTGTTCGACTCGAAGGCGTCGGCCTCCTTCGAGAGCACCGCGACGCGCAGGCCCGCCTCTGCCGCGGTGATCGCGGCGCTCTGCCCGGCGATCCCCGCACCCACGACGATGAGATCGAACTGCTCCCGGTTTGGGACGCGACTCATCGGGGCTCATCCGCGCGCTCGAGCGTGAGCGAGAAGTCGAGCGCCTCAACCGAGTGCGTGAGCCTGCCGACCGAAATGAAGTCGACGCCGGTTGCGCTCACCTCGCGGACCCGCGAGAGGTCCATGTTCCCCGAGGCCTCGATCTGCGGCGAGCCGGCGCAGATCGCCACCGCCTCGCGGGTTTGCTCGATCGACATATTGTCGAGCATGATCACGTCGACGTGAAGCGCACGCGCCTCTCTGACCTCGTCCATCGTTCGGCATTCGACCTCGATCCGGTACCGCTCACCCCACCGCTCGCGCACCGCGCCCACGGCACGAGTAACCGATCCCGCGCGGTCGATGTGGTTGTCCTTGAGAAGCACCATGTCGTGGAGCCCCATCCGGTGGTTCGTGCCACCACCCACGCCCACCGCGTACTTGGAGAGCGCGCGATAGCCGGGGAGCGTCTTGCGCGTATCGAGGATTCTCGCGTCGCCGCCGTGCGCCGCTTCCTCCACGTATCGTCGTGTCTCGGTCGCGATGCCGGAGAGAAAGGAGAGGAAGTTGATCGCGACGCGCTCGCCGGATAGGACGGCTGTCGCCGCACCGGAGACCGTGGCGACGTGGTCGCCGGGGGCGAGCCGTGCACCGTCGTCGTGGTGCAGATCGACGGTTGTTCGCGCGTCCACCGCGCCGAAGACGGCGGCGAAGAGCTCGCCGCCGGCGAGGATGCCGCGAGCCTTGCACGTAAGGCGGGCGACCAGCGGCTCGTTCGAGAAGAGCGCGAGCGACGTGACGTCGCCTGACGTACCGAGGTCTTCGGCGAGGGCGGCTTTCACAAGGTGATCGTAGTCGGCCGGTTGCATGCCGCATCGTACGACAGAAACTTGACCGAAACAATCGGCCCCGGTACGCTCTCTGCGATGCATAGCACTACCGACGCGCTCTACGCGCGCATGCACGATAAGCTCGCCGACGTCGTGCCCGACTTCGAGCTTCGTCACAAGGCCGAGCTCGCCGCGAAGATTCTCGAGCTCAAGGAGGAGCGCAACGCGGTGATCCTGGGTCACAACTACATGGAGCCGGCGCTCTTCCACTCGATCCCGGACTTCACCGGCGACTCGCTCGAGCTCTGCCGGAAGGCCGCTACGACCGACAAGGAGATCATCGTCTTCTGCGGTGTCCGGTTCATGGCGGAAACGGCGAAGACCCTCAACCCGGAGAAGACGGTCCTCATCCCCTCACCGAAGGCCGGCTGCTCGCTCGCGGAGAGCATCACCGCCGAAGACGTGCGCGAGCTGCGCCGCAGGTACCCCGGCGTGCCGGTGGTTACCTACGTGAACACCTACGCCGACGTGAAGGCGGAAAGCGATATCTGCTGCACCTCCGGCAATGCCGCGAAGGTCGTCGAGCACCTCGGTACCGACCGGGTGATCTTCCTCCCGGACGAGTACCTCGCGGGCAACATCGCCCGCGAAACCGGCAAGCGCATCATCTTCCCAACGAAGAGCCCACGGCCGGCGTCCGCCGCCGCGGACGGGGTCGACTACGAGATGATCGGCTGGCACGGCCGGTGCGAGGTCCACGAGCAGTTCACCGTGGAGGATGTAGCGAGCATTCGGACGCAGTTCCCCGACGTCGTGGTGCTCGCGCACCCGGAATGCAGCCCGGAGGTCGTGGACGCCTCGGACTTCTCGGGGAGCACGTCCGAGATGGTGCGCTACGTCCGCGAGGTAGCCGCATCGCGTTATCTGCTTCTGACCGAGTGCTCGATGGGCGACAACATCGCCGCGGAGAACCCGCACCGCGAGATGCTCCGCCTCTGCAGCGTCCGCTGCCCGCACATGAACGAGATCACGCTGGAGGATACGCTCGCCGCGCTCGAAGAGACGCGGTACGTCGTCGATCTGGACGAGGACCTGCGCGAACGCGCGCTCGGCGCGGTAGAGCGGATGATCGAGATCGGGTAGGTCTGGCCGAGCC
>CAZICD010000105.1:0-13328 GCA_964537725.1 uncultured Spirochaetaceae bacterium
CGTCCGGCCGAGATCGCGGAAGTGGCTCAGGTAGGGGGTAGGCACGAGCTCGGTCCGCGGATCCCGATCCACGTGCACGAACGCCACGGTGCGCTGGCCCTCCCGCGCGAACCGTCGGTACCACTCGGACGATCGCACCTGCTCGTCGAGGCGCAGGTAACCGGCGGATACCCGGAGGACCGGATTCTCGGTGTAGATCGAGATGCGCGAGATTCCGGCGAAGACGTTCGCGTACTTGGTCAGCGCCGGCACGAGGTAGGCGCGGTGGGCCTCGACGTATTCCTCGAACTCCTCGAAGTCCCGATTCAGGATCCGGTAGATGGACGTGTCGGCAAACACGAACTCGGAGACGAGCTCGATCGGCTCGAACTCGCGCTTGATCGCGTTTTCGATGTTCTCGATGGTAGAGGACAGATAGGCAGCCTGCTGTTCACGCGCGTCACGAAAGACGCTCCGCAGCACGAGGCCATTCGCGACCACCAGCGGCACGAAGATTCCGAACACGTAGATGAGCATCAGCTTGCTGCCGACGGGGAGGTCGCGAACCCGACGGCCGAGCCGTGTCGTCTGCCGGCCCCATGCCGGAGCTGATTCATGCGCGATCACGGACCGAAGTATACCAGCGATCGTGAATATCGCAATCGCCGCCGGACCACGGCGTGGCCGGCGGCGCAGGCGCGGCAGCGTGCCGGTCAGCACGCACGGACCGGATCCGCTGTCGAGCTCCCGTCACGGTTCGAGCTTCAACACGGTCACGTCGCGCGCGGGCGCGTCGATCGCGACCGTGTTCCCCGAGACGCGACCGTCCGCGCCGCGGAGGGTGGACGTTCGGGAGAAGCGCCACCCGTTCACGGTGATCCGGACCGGGATGTCCTGCCGCTTCGGGTTCGCTACCCACAGGTAGGTCCCGCCCGCGCCGTCGTGGACACGGACGCGGATCCGCGCGTCGGTCCGCTCTACGAGCTGCTGTTTTCCGGAGAACTCGAAGACCCGGCGGAAGAACGCGCCGCAGCCCTCGCCGTCGTGAGCGGTGTATCCGCGGCCCGGCATCGTTCCGACGAGCAGCGTCCTGCCCTTTCCGAACGTGTTGCGAACCGCGGCGACGCGGCCGTCCTTGTACCACCCTACCGCCTCGCCCGACGTGGGCTCGTAGCTCTGCAGGTAGAGGCCCCCGTAGGTATCGGCGCCGAGCACGTTGAGCTCGAGGTCGTCGAGCAGGTCCGGTGTGAACTCGACGTACGACTCGCGAGCGCCGAAGAGCTCGTCGAGCCCCTGGTTCGGCTGCTTCTCGCCCACGTGCGCGCGATCGCCCCAGTAGGCGGGGCACCCTTCGCTCACGAGCGTGCCGCCGGCGGCCACCCATTCGGTGATCCTCTTCGCGGTCTGCAACCTCATCATTACGGGGAAGGGCAGATAGAGGAAGTCCCACTGGTCCATGTCGTCCATATGCACGAAATCCGCCTGGACGTTCAGGTGGGAGAATCCTCGGTAGGCGCCCTGGTAGCTGTCGGTAAAGGGCTGCGTATCGTGCTGCTGGGCGTATACGAGAAGCTGCGACTCGGGCACGAAGAGGATGCCCACCTCGCCCGTGATGGGCCGGCTCTTCCACAACTCCTTCTGCTCGTCTGCCTGCGCCCACCGACCGATGGCGGTCGACATCTCCGATCGGTCGGTGCGGCTGCCGTCCATGCCGTAGGGGCCGAACGCGCCGAAGAGGATCCCGTCGAGCAGCGGACGCCAGCGCAGGTAGAGCGTACCGGAGGCGCCGTGCATATAGCTCGTGAGGTTCCAGTACCTGATGTCCTCCGGGTACGCGATGCGCCCTTCGTCGCGCGGCTTGTTCACGACGTTCGGCGCGAGCCAGAGCGGTCCGCCGTACGCCTCCGCGTGCCACCACGGCTTGCCGCGGCTCGCGCTGCGGATGAGGTCCATCGCCTGCGGTTGCTTCCACGGCTCGTCGCCGTGTCGGCTCGAACCCCAGGTCAACCCGTAGCTGTCCACGATCGACGCGGCGCGCCAGTCGTCGGTCGCCGCCGGCGCGAACCGCCTGAGGCTCATCGCGAGTCCGTGCGCGGTGATCCGGTGGTTCGGGTCGATCGAGGCGATGATATCGCGTCTCCACTGCATGTTCGCGTACGCGTTGTCGATGCGGAACTCGAGCCAGTCGAGCGAGTCGTGGTACGGGAGCAGTCTCCGCGGCGGGACCACATCGGCCCACTCCGCGAGACCGGGGCGCCACCACTGCTCGTGGAGCTCCTCGAGCGAGCCGTACTTCTCTTTCAGCCAGTTCCGGAACCGCTCGAGCGTTCCATCGCAGTAGCACGTGCCTTCCGGTATGTTGCACTCGTTCCAGATGTCGTAGCCGCCGAGTCCGGGATGGTCCTTGTAGCGCTCGACGAGTCGCGTGAGAAACTCCTCCGCTCGCTCGCGGAGGTCGGGGTTGTCGAGACACATGTCGATCCCGCCGGTCGCGCAGCTGCCGTGCATGCCCTGCTGCGTGAGCGTCCCGTCGGCTCGCTCGATCCGCGCGTGCGGGTAGAGCCTGCTCGTCCATTCGGGAGCGACGACCATCATCTCCGCGATGATCGTCTTGATCCCGTTCTCCGCGGCGAGGTCGAGCTGCCGGTCGTAGTCGTCCCAGGTGTACTTGCCCGGCGAGCGCTCGATCGCCGACCAGAGGAACCAGTGCCGGAAGATGTTGTTCCCGTCCTCGCCGGCCGTCTTGTAGTCGCGCTCCCAGTCCTTGCGCGGGGGATTCGATACGCGGTAGTAGACCGCTCCGTACGGGAAAGCCGGAAGGTTCTGTTCTTTGGTGTCCATGGTGTCTCCTCCTGGTGCCTTGCGGTCAGTCGGCATCCGGCCGCCAGAATCCCAGCTTGGGCGAGTTCCATTCGTCGGTCGGCTCGAAGAGTCCGCTGGGAGATCGAAGGTTCTCCCGGATGCCGTCCAGATTCAGGTCCACGCCCAGCCCCGGTTTGTCGGGCACGGTGACGTAGCCGTCCTCGAGCAGCGGATCGGCGAGGCCGGTTACCAGGCCCTCCCAGAACGGCAGGTCGAGCCCGTGATGTTCAAGTGCCACGAAGCTGGGAAGCGCAGCGGCGCAGTGGACGTTGGCCATGAAGGCGATCGGCGAGCCGGCGAAGTGGAGCGCCGTCGGAATACCGTACCGTTCGGCGTAGTCCCCGATCCGCTTGGTCTCCGCGATCCCGCCCGACGTGAGCAGGTCCGGATGGATGATGTCCACCGCCCGCGATTCGATCATCTCGCGGAAACCGTCCCACAGGTAGAGCTCTTCGCCCGCCGCGATCGGCACGCCGACCGACTGCGTAACCTGGCGATGAGCTTCAATATCCCACCACGGAGCCGGGTCCTCCATCCACGCGAGTCCGTAGGGTTCGAGCGCGTTCGCGAGACGGATCACCTCTTTCACGGTCATCGCGCCGTGGCCGAAGTGATCGATGCAGAGCGAGGTGTCCCATCCGGCTTCCTCCCGCACCGCGGCTACGATCTCGCGCAGGTGCGCGATACCGCGGTCGCTCACGGTGACGACCGGACCGGTTCCCGCGACCCGCCGCGAACGATGGCGGGGCCGCTCGAATCGCGTGGCGCTCCCGATGCGCCCGCCCGCAACATCGTCGAGCGCGCTGAGGAGGATGTCGAACTTGATGAAGGTGAGGCCGCGGTCCTTGCGCTCGCGAACGACGCGTCGGTACGCATCGGGCGAAGGATCGTCCGGCTCCGGAGTATCGGCGTAGATCCGCACCTTGTCGCGGTACTTGCCGCCGAGAAACTGGTAGGCCGGTACGCCGTACACCTTGCCCACGAGATCCCAGAGCGCGATTTCGATGCCGGAGACCCCGCCACCTTCGCGGCCCGATCCGCCGAACTGCTTGATCGTCCGATAGATCAGGTCAACGTCGCACGGGTTCTGCCCCACGAGCACGCTCTTGAACTGGAGCGCGTTCTCCCGGTGACCGGCGTCACGGACCTCGCCGATACCGTAGACGTCCTGGTTTGTATCGATCCGGATGATCGGGTAGTCGTAGTTGCTCGCGACGACCGCGGTTCGAATATCCGTAATCCTGAGATCCGAGGGGCTGGACGCCCGGCGTACCGCGTTCTCGACGCGTTCGATTCCATCGTGTGTCATGTTCTTCTCCTCACGTGTGCCAGATGAGATGCGGTTCGATTCGATTCCATATCCGATCGGTCTCCGCGAGCTCGTACTCGTCGAGGGCGACGGCTCGGCTGCGAACACGATTGTTCGGAAAGACCCCCCGGCGCACCATGATCTCCTTCGCGAACGCCATCCCCATCGACTGCTCGGCGACGAGCCCGGGCAGCACCGCGTCGAAGAGATCGTTGGCCTCCTGATCGCTGCCGGCGTCGAGCAGTTCCCAGATACGCTGGATGACGTCGCAGAACTGGCAGGCGTGGACGACGCCCTTGGAACCGCGCGCACGCTCGGCCATGAGAAGCCGGCCTCCCACGCCGCCCATGACACCCTCGACCGCCGGTGACTTCCGCTCGACGAGCGCGCCGATCGATCTGGGCGTCGGCGCAACTTCCTCCTTGACCCAGCTCACG
The DNA here is from genome assembly GCA_964537725.1 of uncultured Spirochaetaceae bacterium. Classification (GTDB taxonomy): domain Bacteria; phylum Spirochaetota; class Spirochaetia; order DSM-27196; family SLST01; genus SLST01. The sequence goes on from CAZICD010000105.1 coordinate 4,588, forward strand.
TTCTCGACCTCTTCGCACAGCCGGACGACCTCGTCGACCGACAGCCGCGCGAATGCGACGTTCTGGATCCAGACGGGGACGCTCACCGCATCCGAGATCGCCTGGAAGTACGCCCTGATCGTCGCGCTGTCGGGCACGATCGTGTACGGAGGCATGGCGATCACCGCGGTCGCGCCTGCCTGCTCGCAGTACTCCGCGTAGGACACCGCGAGCGGCGTGTTGACCGCGGCGCAGTTGGCCACGACCGGCACGCGCCCGGCGACGACGTCGCAGGTGATCTTCACCATCTTTCGCCGCTCGTCCTCGCTCATGGAGCGAAACTCGCTCACCATGACCGGCGCGACGATTCCGCCTACCCCGGACGCGACGCAGAACTCGATCTCCGCTTCGAGCGCCCGCTCGTCGATGCGATCGTGCCCGTCGTACGGCGTCATGGGGATCGCGAAGCTGCCGCTCCATGCATGGTTGTCCTTCGAACTCATCTGCTCTCTCCTTTGCTTGAGCGAGGGGAAGCCGGCGATGTTGTCGCGCGTCACCCACCCGATTCGGAGACCGGACGGCGACTCACGACTCGGGAGAATCCGTCTCTTTCAGAAGCTCGAGGTCCAGCAGATCCTTCGCTCGACCGGTGGAAGCCTTGTTGCGTTTGAGCGACTCGAGGTTCAGGAAGGGAACGGACAGGTCGTCGACGTTCAGCATCACGGAGCCGACCTGATCGTACGACACCCCATCGATCTCGGTCAGGATGTCGATCCGGCTTGGCACGACACCAATCTGGTAGACCGTCCCGGCCACTGCGAAATCGTCGGCGGTTATCTCTGCGAGCGGAGCGCCGAACTCCACGAGGGCGTCGAAAACGGCGGATGCGTTGTCCACCGTCGGGCGGACGAACAGATCGATGTCGCCGGTGGCTCTGACCACTCCGTGGGCAGCCATGGCGTACGCTCCAACGACGACGTACTCAACTCCGTGCTCGGTGAATAACCTCAACAGATCTTTGTAGTCCGGATTGAACATCGCCCCTCCCCGACAACGCGTACATCTGACGCGAAAGAGGCCAGATCTCCTGCAGAGCCTGGCACGGATCGATCCGTGCGCGGCGCGTTTTCTCACGTGTTCGGGTGATTCGTCCGACCGACTTGTCCATCGTCGGGGTAAGTATACCAGGAACGCTGCGCGCGAACCAGGCCGGGCGCACCGGGCATCACGCCCCGTGCTGCTTCGAGCACGCCACCTGCAGCATTCCGCCGCCGATCGGCGTCATCCAGTGCTCAACGGGCGTGAACCCCGCGCTTCGAAGGTCGGAGAGGATGGACTCGCTCGTGCCGACGTGCTTGTCTGCCGTTCCGTTCTCGTCGAAACGGTAGCGGGTCTGCGGGTCTATGTTCCAGTCACGCCACTCGGGTGCGTCCAGATCGTCGGCACAGAAGCTCTGTACGAAGAAGATGCCGCCGTCGTCCAGCACCCGATGGATCTCCCGGAGGTAGGCGTGCCGATCCGACCCAATCAGGCAGTGCAGCAGAAAGCCGTCGAGAACGAACGCGAAGTAGTTCTCCGGGAGCCACGCCAGATCGGTGGCGCTGTGCTCCACGAACTCGACCGTGCCCGGTCTGCGCGGAGGGTCGGCCTTCGCCTTCTGGTTCGCCCAGGCGATCGACGTGGGTGAGAGGTCTACTCCCGTCACCTCGAATCCGTGGGCTGCGAGAATCATGCTCCAGCACCCGGCGCCGCAGCCGGCATCCAGCGCTCGCCCCGAAGACGGGCAATAGTCTGCCGCGAGCACTCGCTCGAGCGCTTCCAGGTGGATCGCGTAGTTGGGACTGTCAACATCGACCCAACCGGACCTGCCCTCCTCACGAAGCTGCACGTACCGGCGGTCGTAGCGCGAGTAGTCCCGCGGTGGGTCGACGTTCTGGTCTGCGGCCCCCAGTCGATCGCCCATCAGCAGACCCTCTCCACCGGAATACCCAGCAGCGCGCCGAGCTTCTCGATCGCGCCGCCCGCGTGCCCCACGCCGATCGCGCAGTGGTGCGACGGACCGTGCGTGGACCAGCGGTTGACGAACTCCCTCGCGCCGAGCGCGAAGCGGTAGCGGCTGTTCGTGTTGCCTATGTGGAGCACCGGTCCGGGCACGCACTCGCCTTCGGCGACGAGAAGCGACACCCCTTCGCGACCCTCGCAGACCGAGAGGACGGTGACCGGACCGTGCTTCACGCTCATCTGGATGGAGAGCCCCTGGCCGGGCTTGCCGTGGTAGACGGGAAGCGGAACGAGGCCAACCTCACCCTCGGCGATCGCGAAGTGCGCGGGGCCGTCGTGGCCGAGCATGACGATGTCGTCCTCGAAGTCCATGGCGTAGAACTCGGAGAACGATCCGCCGGCGCCGAGGAGGTCCATGATCTTCATCGCCTGCGCGTTCTTGACCTCGTACTCGCCGGCCACCGGGACGTGCTTCCCGGTGAGCAGCGTATTGCCCGCGATCACGGAGGTGACGATGTCCTCGTACTCGTGGCCCGACACCGATTCGTAGTAGTAGGCGAGCGATCCGAGCTCGTGGTGCTCCACGAGCCGATCGAGCGCGACCGAGGTCTTCGCAGCGCGCACGAGCTCGTTCGCGTCGCACTCTGAAGATACGTCAAAGGTCGAATCGAACTCCTCGAGCTTCTTTCTCACGTCGGCGTCGGTGACCGCGCGCCGCAGCTCGGCGAGCTCGCACATCTCGACGATCTCCACGTGCCCGCCGAACGTCGCGAGCTGCGCCGTCACGTCGGTGTAGACGTCGAGCATCCCTCCGTAGTAGTGCCCGAGCACACCCAGCCGGTTGTCACGCATCGCGGCCGCAACGCGTGCGGCGGCGACCCAGTCGCCCAGATCGGCCCACGTCTCCTCGTCCTGGAGGTAGCCGGTGACGAGGTGGTAGGCGATGCCGGCGCGCTTGAACACGCCGGCGATCTCCGGAACGCAGCACGCCTGGCAGTGCGCGAGCCACTCGCCGGTCATCACGCCGCGGTCGCCGAGCCGATTGAACGCCTCGTAGTCGATTCGTCCGACCGGCTGGATGTTGAGCACGACGACCGGAACGCCCGCCCGCTGGACGACCGGCAGGACGGTCGACGAGAGCGCGTAGGTGGAGATATACAAAAAGATGACGTCCACCTTCTGCGAGCGGAAATCGGTCCCCACCGCGTGCGCCCGCTCGACCGAGTCCACGAGCCCGGCGTCCGCCACGGTGGTGCCGGGCAACGCGTCGATCCGGCGATGGATCTCCGCCTGATAGCCTTCGAGGCGCTCCTTGAGCCCCTCGAACTGCGGCCAGTACGTGTCGAGCCCGATTCCGAAGAGTCCGATTCGCAATTCGTCTGCCATTGTACGTCCTCGCTGTGTCGCACATCCAGCGTAGACCCGGTTCGCGGAGCTGCAAATGGACAAAACCGTGGTTTGCATATACTTTTCTGGCATGCGGGCGCAGGACCGGTGGTTCTCGTCGTACCTTCCGCTCAACGACGAGGCGCTGCGATGGGAGATCTACTGCCACGACGTGGGCTTCACGCGCGTCCCGCCCGACTCGCCCTACCCACCCGCCCCGGATGCACACCCGACGGAATACGCGGCCAAGGTCACCACGGGCCGGGTACTGAGCCTCTTCCAGCTCGTCTACATCACCGACGGCTCGGGCACCTTCTGGAGCGAGCGTTCCGGCGAGGCGGCGGTCACGCCGGGTACCGTGTTCATCCTCTTTCCGGGAGTGAAGCACGCGTACCACCCGGACCGTGAGACGGGGTGGACCGAGGAGTGGATCGGATTCGGCGGCCCGCACGCCGAACGGTTGTGGGACAACGGGATCGTCGAGGCCGAACAGCCCATCTTCAACATCGGCGTGCACGAGGAGGTGGTCGCGATGTTCGACTCCGCGGCGGCGCTCTGCCGCGAGCAGACGCCCGGCTTCCAGATCCGCCTGGGCGCGCTCGTGCTCCAGATCGTAGCGAGCGTCCAGGCGCTCCACCGCTCCGACCGGCAGCAGCACGCCGCCGGCGAGACCATCCGCCTCGCACGGTCCCTCATGCAGCAGCGTCTCGAGTCGGGGATCTCGGTGGAGGAGATCGCCTCCGCGTGCAGTCTCTCCTACGGCCAGCTCCTGCGCGCGTTCCGCCGGTACACCGGGCTCACCCCCTACCAGTACTTCCTGCAGCTACGGATCCACCGTGCGAAGGAGCTCCTGAGCGACCCGAACGTACAGGTCAAGGAGGTCGCCGCGCGGCTGCGCTTCGAAAACCAGTACTACTTCGCGCGGCTGTTCCGGAAGAAGACCGGCGTGACGCCCAGCGCGTGGCGGGAGCGGGTGCGGGAGGCGGGAAGCGCGCCTGCGGCCGTTACCCGCGCTCCCCGATCCGCTACGCCGCCTCGGGCCGAAGCTCCAGAGTGAAGCGAGTTCCGCCGCCCGACTCGACGTGCAGGGTGCCGTGCAGCTGCTCCACGAGCAGGCGCACGAGGTTCATGCCGCTCCCGGCGCCTGCACCTGCGCGCTCGGCCGCAGGCAACCCCACGCCGTCGTCCGCGACTTCGAGCACGAACGCGTCGTTCGTGCGGTGCGCGCGCACGGTGATCGTCCCGGTCGCCGAATCGGGGTAGGCGTGCTTCATCGCGTTGGTCAGGAGCTCGTTGACGATCGTGCCGATGACCGACAGCGACTTCGTGTCGAGCTCCGTCTCGTCGATCCGCACATCGGCCCGAACGCGGGACCCGGCGGGAAAGAGCGCGAGCACGCTCTCCACCAGCGGCTCCAGATACGTCCTGACCGACATCCGGGTGGTTCCGCCGACGGAGTGCAGCTTGTCGTAGAGGACGGCCATGCTCTGCACGCGGGCCTTCGTGTCCTCGAGCGCTTCCACGGTGTCCGGGTTCGCCGCCTCCGCGGCCTGCATGGCGACCAGCGCCTGCAGCGTGTTCATGTTGTTCTTCACGCGGTGGTGAACCTCGCTCAGGAGCATCTCCTTCTCGCGCAAGAGCCCCCGCACGCGTTCGTCCGCGCGCTTTCGCGCGGTGACGTCCGAGTGGGTACCGAACATCCACTCGGGGCTGCCGTCGTCGTTCCACGTCGTGACCCTGCCGCGGTCGTGCACCCATACCCAGGAACCGTTCCGGTGCCGCACGCGGACCTCCACGTCGTAATAGTCGGCCTCTCCGCGGAAGTGGCGCTCGAGCGCCGCCTCCGACACCGGCGCGTCCTCAGGATGAAGAAGACCGAGCCAGGTTTCGATGGAGACGGGCTCGAGCTCGTCGAGCGTGTACCCGGCCAGTTGCGCCCAGGTCTCGTTGAACCGCGTCTCCCCGGTGCGCACGTTCCACTCCCACGTGCCCACGTTGGTTCCGCGGATGATGTTCTCCAGTCGCCAGTGCTCCCGCTCGAGCTCGGCCTGCGCGTCGCGCGTCTTGAGCGCGAGCGTGAGGTAGTGCGCGACCTCTTCGAGCGTCGTGATCTCGTCGGCGCTCCACGGTCGCGGAACCGGCGAATCCAGGCAGAGCAGCCCGATGACTCCCTCGCTGTGGACGAGCGGTACGTCGAGGAGCGCGCGGGTGCCTCCGGCCTCGAGCGCGTTCGCGACGGGGCGCAGCCGCTCATCGTTGCGGGCGTCGGAGGCGACGACCGGCTCATCGGCGCGCAGCGCGTTCAGGTAGTCCGGAGCTCGCGTCAGGTCGGCGCCGACACCGGTGATGTCGGGCATCGAGCCCGGTTGCTCGGCGTAGCGGACGGCCAATCGACTCCGGCCGTCCAGCGTCGAGTACGCGACGCGGAAATCGCGGTAGTGCTCCCGCAGGCGCCGAACGGCCCGGGACAGCAGTTCGTCAACAGACGCTCCCCTGAGCGTCTCGCGCGCGATGTCCTCCAGCACGCGTGAGCGCGCGAGCCGGCTTCCCAGCTCGTCGCGGGTCCGCCGGGCGTCGGTCACGTCCTGGAATACGCCGGAGACGCCGATCACGCGCTCGCCGTCTCGAATCGGAGCGTAGGAGACGTGCAGCGTCCGCAGGCCCAGGCCCGCGAACTCACGGTCGTACTCGAACACCACTTCCTGCCCGCGCAGGCATTCGGTCAGCTTGTCGCGTACGACACCCTCGTAGGCCTCGGTTCCGAGAACTTCGCCGGCGTGCGCACCCACGAGCTCACGCTCGTCGAGCCCGTAGTAACGCAGGTAACTCGTGTTCGCAAACGTATAGCGCCCATCGGCATCCACGGCTGCGATCATCTGATCGGCGTGGTCCAGACACTCCCGGTAGGTCTTTAGGAGCACATCCCGCGGGCCCACGCCCGTCGTTGCGGCCTCGCGCGCGGGATCCTCCATCGTCGCGGCGCGCCTCGCTTCCTCGCGCTCGGTCACGTCGCGCCCGGTCGCCTGATGACCCACGAACGCCCCCGACTCGTCGAGGATGGGCGCGCTGTTCCACTCCACGGTCCGCCACCCTCGCGGCGTCTTCTGCCGATTGACGAGTCCCCAGATCGGGGCGCGCTCTTCCTTCATTCTGGCATGCGCGGCACGGGCCTCGGGAACGTCGTCCGGATGGATGAAGGTGCGGTAGTCTTCGCCGAGCGCCTCCTCGCCCGACAGGCCCCAGAAGTCGCGCGCGCGCCGATTGAGAAACTCCCACCGCCCGTTCGCGTCGTGCTGCACGACGATCTCTCCGGACAATCTGACGACCGACTGAAAATGGTCGCGCGAGCGCGAGAGCGCCCGATGAGTCTCGGAGAGCTCGAAGGCCATCGAGATGGACTCCACGAGGACGAACTCGCCGGCCGACTTGAGCACGTACCCGTAGCGGGTGATGCCCTTGACCTTCTCCACCATCTCGCGCTCGGCGTGACCGGTGAGAAAGACGATCGGAACCGCGCGCGACTCGAGGATCCGCGATGCGGCTTCGGTCCCGTCCATGCCGCGCCCGAGGTCTATGTCCATGAGCACGAGGTCGACCGACTCGTCCCTCGTCGCGGCTTCCACCGCCGCTTCGCCGGTGTGCACGGTCACGACCTCGTATCCGTAGCCGGCGAGGGTCCTCTGCTGTGCCAGCGCGATGAGCGCCTCATCCTCGACCAGCAGGATCGTCCGGGTGCGTCCCTCACCGCCGTCATTCGATCGATTCGACGCCATAGTGCAGAGCATATGCGACCGTGTGGGGTTGGTATGTCGGAGAACGGAGCCTTCTCGTGTAGGAATTCCGCCTACACGGTGGGCCGCGCCTCACGCGCCGAACAGCTCCTTGCCCGCGTACGCCGGGTCCGCGGTGAGGTGGACGCCCAGCTTGCGAAGACCCGCCTCGTCGCCGACGGTGGGCATGTGGCTCAGGTGGGCCTCGCAGCCGGCGAGCCGCGTGAGCTCGTCCAGCGCGACCTGAGCGGCCGGGTTCGACGCGCCGCTGATGGAGAGCGCCACGAGCGTCTCCTCCAGGTCAAGGCTCACCTCCCTGCCTCCCAGGATGTCCATCTTGAGCCGTCCCACCGAGTCGACGATCGACTGCGGCAGGAGGTGGATCGTGTCGGGTATCGACGCAAGCCGCTTCGCGGCGTTCAGGATCAGCGCCGACGATGCGTGGAAGAGCGGAGAGTTCTTGCCGGTGACGATCGACCCGTCGGGGAGCTCCATCGCCGCGCCGCAGTAGACGCCGCGGTGTCCCTTGCCGGTCGATTCGGCCTCGCTCGCCGCCTGCCTCGCCGGCGCGACGACCACCCGATCGTCCTCGGCGAGATGCAGATCCTCCATCAGGAGCCTCACCCGCTCAACGGTCGCGCTCTCGATCATGCCCATGAGGTACTCGCAGGCGTAGCGGAAGTAGCGCCGCAGAATCTCCTGCTTCGCCGCCTCGCTCACCACATCGTCGTTAACGATCCCGTAGCCGGCGCGGTTGACGCCCATGTCCGTGGGAGACCGGTAAAACGATTCGCCGCCCGTGATCCGCTCGATGATCCGCCTGAGCACCGGGAAGGCGTCCACGTCGCGGTTGTAGTTCACCGCTCGCTCGTCGTACGCCTCCAGGTGGAAGTGGTCGATCAGGTTGTAGTCGCCGATGTCCGCGGTTGCCGCCTCGTAGGCGACGTTCACCGGGTGGTTGAGCGGGAGGTTCCAGATGGGGAAGGTCTCGAACTTCGCGTAGCCCGACTCGAGGCCGGCGCGGTGATCGTGGTAGAGCTGCGAGAGGCAGGTTGCGAGCTTGCCGCTGTTCGGCCCCGGCGCGGTCACGATCACGATCGGGCGTTCGGTGGGGATGTACTCGTTCGCTCCGTAGCCCTCGTCGCTCACGATCGTGTCGATGTCCGTCGGGTATCCGCGGGTCGCGCGGTGCGTGTACACCCGGATGCCGCGCCGCTCGAGCAGGCGCTTGAACTGCTCGGCGCCCGGCTGCCCTTCGAAGCGCGTAATCACCACGCCGGCGAGCGTGATGCCGTGCCGGGCGAGCTCGTCGATGATCTGGAGCGCGTTCTGATCGTAGGTGATGCCAAAATCGGCACGAACCTTCTTCCGCTCAATATCGCCTGCGAAGATGCAGAGGATCACCTCCGCCCGGTCGCGGAACTGCTCGATCAGCCGGACCTTCACGTTCGGGTCGAAACCGGGCAGCACACGCGCGGCGTGGTGGTCGAAGAGGAACTTCCCGCCGAACTCCAGGTACAGCTTGTGCGGAAAACGCTCCATCCGCTCGACGATCGCGGCTTCCTGCTCGGCGAGGTACGTCTCGTTGTCGAATCCTGGAACCAT
>CAZICD010000106.1:0-2884 GCA_964537725.1 uncultured Spirochaetaceae bacterium
ATCGCCGAGCCTCCGCAGCTTGCCCGCGCGGATGATCGCGATGACGACCATCACGACCGAGAGCGCCACCTTCGCGATGAGCGTCGCTCCGTAGAGCGACCGAGGATCGAGTCCGCCGGATGAGGCGAACGACAGGCGGAGCATGAGCACGCCGGTCACGAAGACGCCGACGATCGCCACGGTGACGACAACGCGCAACCGTTTCTGCACGAGCACCATGAAACGCGCGGGCCCCGGCGCAGCGCCCCGCCCCGTGTCGGCGACGCGTGAGGGCAGCTCGGAGCGCATCGACTTCATCGTCGGCATGACCACGAGCGCCATGATCAAGAGGCCTCCGGCCCAGATCGCGGCAAACACGTCGTGCAGCCCGCGTGCGATCGCCTCGAATGCCAGTCCACCGTTCATGTACTCCTCCCTGTCGTTTCCTTCACCGTAGTCGTCAGCGCGGCGACCAGTCTTCGTCCGCGTTCGGCGAGATCCCAGCGACACCCGTCGAGCCGCCATTCGCGAACGACGAGTCGAACCCCGCCCAGGAGCAATGTCGCGAGCGAATCAGGGTCGGGGGCTCCCGCAGACGGCACGTGCATCGCGGCGAATGCGGTCGCCAGCCGTTCACGGTTCTTCGCGAGTAGATCGCGTACCATCGCCTGCAGATCCGGGTCGGTCGTCGCAAACTCGTCGAGGAAGACGACCGTCGCGAGCGCAGGGCGCTCGGTGAGGAGCGCGAAGAGCCGGTCGAAGTGCGTGACGAGCGCGTCGGGGGAGACGGTCTGGTCGAACGGCAGGCGTTCGTAGGTCTCGGCCTCGAGCACGGTGAGCATCGCCGCGAGGATCGCGGTCTTGTTCTCGAAGTGCCGGTAGAGCGCCGGCTCGGTCACCCCGAGCCGCTCGGAGAGGCGGCGCATCGTCAATCCCGAGAGCCCACCCTCGCCGATCATCTCGATCGCGTGGTCGACTATCTGTCGCTGTCGGTCGGTCAGTTCGGCCATCGATCCTCCATTGCCTTATTAGTTATCGATCGCTAACTTACCAAATTGCTGTCGCCGCGTCAAGCGACGCTCGGGCGGTGGAACCCTACTCGGCACCGTCCCGGGAGTGGTATGCTGATCCCGACATGTCCAGGAAGAAGTCACGCAAGAAAGCACAGGCCCAGCTTCTGCCCGCCTCGGCGGCGGAACGGAAGCTCGATGCGATTGTTCCCTTGCTCACGAGCGGCGAACCAGGCCGTGCGCTCGACCTCCTGCTCGCGATGCGCGGCCGGTACCGGCTTCCCGGGCGTTACTACGCTGTTCGTGCCCGGGCGTACGAAGCTGCCGGTCGTGACCGGGAGGATTTCATCGTCGATCTCGTCGATGCGGCGCCCGACCATGAGAACGACGTGCCGTTCCAGATCGCGTTGTCCGCGGAGTATGCGCGGTACGGGCGTGTCTTTGCCGCACACCGTGCCGCGCTGCGCGCCCGCGATCGCGCGAGGGATCCGGATCGGCTCGCGATCGCGGACGGGTTTGTGCGCGACCTGGAGGTCAACCTCGCGAACCCGGCCCGTGACTATCGGTTCCGCGTTCCAGAAGAGCTCGATGCCGCGGTCCGATTTGATGAGGCCGTCGTGCTGTTCCTCGCCGAACGCAATCGCGATGCGATTGAGCGCCTGCAGGACCAGGTCTCACGTGTTGAAGACTCCTCAGCGATCCGCGACGTACTCGCCAACGCGCGCTGGGGTCTCGGCCGCTACGATGAGGCGGTCGAGACCGTCGGCAGCGCCGACGACGCCGATTTCCTTCCGCTCGCCGCGGACGGAGCACGGTATCACAGCATGCTCGGCGATACCCGGCGCGCGTCAGAATTCGTGCGTCGGCTCACCGACCGCAAGCTCGCCCTGGCTTCTGAGCTCTACGTCGTCTGCGTGGCGCTCGCCGTCGCGGGAGAAGATACGCGCATCATCGACCTCCTCGGGCGGTACGCAGGACTCCGCAAGCAGCTTAACGCCGGCGATGCGGAGAAGCTCGTCCGCTACGAGGCGACCGCGCTCGCGCGCACGGGGGACGAGGCGCGCGCACGGGAGCTCTGGGGAGGAATAGCTCGGCACGACTACGTCGCCAGGATGAACCTGGAGAATCTTGATCGCCCTGCCGACGAGCGGCTGCGGCCGTGGTACGTCGGGCTTGGCGATGTGATCCCCGAAGAGGCCGACAGGATGGTGGCCGATTCCGGGGAGAAGGATGAGGCAACCTTCCGCGAAGAGATGCTCGATGCGTTCCCCGAGATCGAGAAGCTCGTCCCGTTTCTGGGTACGCAGTCCGACGGTGAGGCCCGGGCGTTCGCCCGCTGGATTGCAGGCGTTTCGGGGCCTGACGCCGACCGTCCCAACCTCATCTCGTCCCGCGAGCTCCACCAGACGACCGTTGAGGTCGATGGATACACCGTTTTTTTCGACCCGGTCGAATCGGACGCGCCCGATGTTGCCGAGATCGCTCAGCGCGGGTACGACCTCTATCGCGAGGATCGACCCGAGGAAGCGATCGCGTGCTTCGAAGAGGCGATCCGGATGCACGGCGAGTCGCCGACGCTCCTGAACAACCTCGCCGCCGCGTACGACCGAGCCGGGCATCACGACGAGGCTCACGAGATGGTGCGCTCGCTCTACGAGCGGTTCCCCGACTACTTCTTCGCGCGCCTCGGCGCCGCGGTTCTGGAAGCCGTTGACGGGCGGACTTCCGAAGCGCGCGAGATCGCCCGTCCTCTCCTCGATCAGACCTCGCAGCACGTCACCGAGTTCACGGGACTCTGCAATCTGATGTGCCGCATTGCAGATGAGGAACGCAACGTCGCGGAGCTCCAGCAGTGGCTCTCCCGGTGGGAAACGGTCGATCCGGACGACGCTCGC
>CAZICD010000106.1:2984-13131 GCA_964537725.1 uncultured Spirochaetaceae bacterium
CGAGGCGCGCCGGCGAGCCTGGACCGTCGCGATCCGCCGGACGACGGCCGCCAGCGGGAGCTCTTCGAGTAGCGCAGTGGCGGCCGTCGGGCATCGTCGCCGTGTTCACGCCGAGGCCGGTGGGCGTGGTTGAATACTACCATTATTCTTCATATCTTCATTGTAGAGGTATGCATGGCACTCAACATCAAGAACGCCGCCGTAGAACGGCTGGTGGAAGAGGTCGCGCGGCTCGCCGGGGAATCGAAGACGGAGGCGGTCCGTCGAGCCCTCGAGGAGCGCAGGGCGCGTCTTGCGTATCGTGTCGCAGACGGTGACCGTGCCGCACGCCTCCGACGGTTCCTGGAGTCCGAGGTTTGGCCGTCGGTCCCTGCCGAGGAACTCGGTCGGCGCATGTCCCGCGAGGAAGAGGAGCAGATCCTCGGTTACGACCGGGAGGGCGTGTGATCCTCGATACCTCGTCCATCGTCGCGATCCTGCTCAAGGAGCCCGGATACGAGGATCTGCTCCAGACGATCACAGACGGCAATGTAGCGGTCGGTACCGCCACCCTCACCGAGACGGCGATTGTCGTCTCTGCCCGTCTTCGACGCGACGCGCGTCCCGTGCTCTCCCGCTTCCTGACTGAGGCGTCGGTAGCGGTCGTCCCATTCGGCGAGGCGCACTACAGCGCCGCTACCGACGCGTGGTTGCGGTTCGGCAAGGGAAGGCACCCGGCCTCGCTCAACTTCGGGGACTGTCTGTCGTACGCCGTCGCGAAGCTCGCGAATGAGCCGCTTCTCTTCGTGGGCGATGACTTCGCGCGCACTGATGTAGCGACTGCCTGAGCGCTACCCCACGATCGCCGCGAGGTCGCTCTCCACGTCGCTCGTCGCCTCGAGCTCGAACGCCCCGATGATCTTCGCCTTCACGTTCTCGGAAACGAACGCCGGGAGCGTCGGGCCGATTCGAACGCCCTTGAACCCGAGCGCGAGGAGCGCGAGCAGCACGCAGACCGCCTTCTGCTCGTACCACGCGATCGCGAAGTCCACGGGCAGGTCGTTGATGTCGTCGAGCTCGAACACCTCTTTCAGCTTCAGCGCGATCGCGGCGATCGAGTACGAGTCGTTGCACTGACCGGCGTCGAGCACGCGCGGGATTCCGCCAATATCGCCGAGGTCGAGCTTGTTGTACCGGTACTTCGCGCAGCCGGCGGTCATGATGACGGCATCGTGCGGGAGCTCCTTCGCCATGTCGGTGAAGTACTCGCGCGACTTCATCCGGCCGTCGCAGCCGCCCATCACGACGAACTTCTTGATCGCACCCGACTTCACCGCGTCGACGACCTTGTCGGCGAGTTGCTCTACCTGGTGGTGGGCGAAGCCACCGACGATCTCGCCCTCCTCGATCTGCTCGGGGGGGTCACAGCTCTTCGCGAGCTCGATCAGATGCGAGAAATCCTTGGGCCTGCCGTCTTCGCGGTCGGCGATGTGCGGCACGTCCGGGTAGCCGGCCATGCCCGTCGTGAAAATGCGGTCTCGGTACGCGGGGCGCACCGGAGTGATGCAGTTCGTCGTCATCAGAATTGGACCGTTGAAGCTCGCAAACTCGGTGTTCTGCTTGTACCACGAACCACCGTAGTTGCCCACGAAGTGATCGTACTTCTTGAACGCCGGATAGTAGTTCGCCGGCAGCATCTCCGAATGCGTGTAGACGTCCACACCCGAGTCCTTCGTCTGTTCGAGCAGCTCGGCCATGTCCTTGAGATCGTGCCCGGAGATGAGGATGCCGGGCCGATCCCTCGTTCCAATATTGACGTGCGTGATCTCCGGATGCCCGTACGTCCCCGTGTTCGCCGCGTCGAGCAGCGCCATCGTCTTCACCGCCGTGTTGCCGGTGTCGATGAGGACTCCGGTCAACTCGTCGATCGAGCGCTCCTCTATCGTTGCGGACAGCTCGGTCACGATCTCCTTGTAGACCTCTTCGTCCTCGTAGCCGAGGACCGCCGCGTGGTCGGCGTAGGCGGCTATACCCTTGAGGCCGTAGACGATGAACTCGCGCAGCGAGCGGATGTCCTCGTCCTCGGTCGCGAGCACGGAGGCCTGGTCGAACGCCGACTCGAGCTCCGCGGTCGTCGTCCCCTCGAAGCCGACCTCGGCCGGCACCCCACCCCCGGGCGCGTAGGCCGCCGCGAGCGCCCGCTTGCGTTCGATCGCCTCAAAAGTGAGCGCGGTGATACGGTCGGTGTCGAAGTTCGCGTTCGTGATGGTCGCGAACAGGCCTCGCGTGATGAAGCCCGCCTCCGGACCGATCCGCTCGCCGGCGTCGGCCTTGCGCGCCGCGAGCCACGCGAGTCCCTTCAGATTGTAGACGAGGACGTCCATGTGATTGGCCGTCACGTCTTCCTTGCCGCAGACACCGCGGCTCGTGCAGCCGACGTTCTTCGCGGCTTCCTGACACTGAAAACAGAACATGCTCATGTGGTTCCTCCTGTGTTCCCTATGAATGACGCGCCCATCTCCACGAGTCGATCCACGGTATCGGGGTACTGCTCGGTGATCTCGAGCAGGGTGGTGTTCGTCGTGATCGTCATACCGGTACTATGGGCAATAATGGACACGCTGAAATTGACCGAGGTCAAGAATGCCTGACTTTTTTGGCGGCCTGACCAACCGATCGCTCGAGAAGCTCGAGACCGTGCAGAAGCGCAGAACAGTCGCCGCCGGATCGATCCTCTTCCTGGAGGACGAAGAAGGTCGTTTTCTTTACCGACTGATCTCAGGGTCGATCCGACTCTTTCGCAGCACGCCCGACGGCAGGGAGGTCACCATCCACCTCGTCGAGCCGGGCGACCTCTTCGCCGAGATCGTCCTGTTCGAGCGCGACACCTACCCGGCGAGCGCCGTTGCCGTGGAAGACTCACTCGTCAGCGTGATCGACCGCGCGCAGATCCACGATCTGCTCGGGGATGCCCGTTTTCGTGACGACTTTCTCAAGAACCTCGTCGGGAAGATGCGCTTCCTGTCGCAGCAGCTCTACGTGCTCACCACGATGGATGTGGAGGAGCGCCTGGCCCGCTTCCTGGAGACCCGCCTCGGACGCTTCGAGAGCGTCCGCTACAGCCTGTCCAAGAAGGCAACCGCCGCGGCCATCTCGGTCCGCCCAGAAACTCTCTCTCGAGTCCTCTCTCGACTCGATGAAGCCGGCCTTCTGCGCTGGAAGCGCGGCACCATCGAGGCGAGCCCGGAGTTCTGGAGGCGAAGGGATTGAGCGCAGAGGAGGGCGCGGATGCGCGGCGGGCGCTTCCAGGCACTGCGATCCCCGGACGAGTATGGTACGATTCCGGTGTGAAAATCGGACGCAACGATCCCTGCCCGTGTGGCAGCGGGCGAAAGTACAAGCATTGCTGCCTCGTAAAGGACGAGGCGTCGCGGCGCGCCGGGACCTCCCGCAAGGCCGACTTCGAGACGCCGGGCGAGCTCGACGTGTCGACATCGCTGCAGCGTGAAATAGCTGCGGAGGTCGAACAACGCTCGTTCTCTTCCAGGGAGGAGCTCGACGAGTTTCTCGGGCAGAATACCGCCGCGCGTGATACGACCCCCATCGGTGACTTCGAGGGGCTCTCACCCGAGCAGATGAACCGCCTGCTGAACGAGCCGATCGACGCCATCCCGGACGTTGTCGAGCTCGTCGATCCTCTTCCGGAAGAGCTCGCGCTCGAGGCCGATCTCGTTCGGTCTATTCGATGGATCCTCGGCTACCTCGCCGACCACAAGGGAGAAGTCCGGCTCACCGAGCGCGGGTTCTTCCCCCGCGTCATGTGCACGCGTTACCTCGGCGACTGCGACCCGTGGTGGCACGAGGGCATGTCCGTACCGTCTGAGGCTGCGATCGGCGCGCTTTCGGATGCCCACGAGTTCGCGCTTGCGATGGGCTATCTCGACGAGTCGCGCTCGACGGCGTGGATCACGACCGAAGGCGCACAGCTCTACGCCTCCGGTCGCTGGGGCGAGGCGTGCGCGGCGATGTTGCGCTTCGCGGTGGACGAGCTCGACTGGCTGGAATGGCTCGACGAAGGATGGCGCCACGACCACTTCCGCATCGTGCAACAGGCGGCTCCCTTCGTGCTGCGTCTTCTGCATCACCATCCCACGGGAACCGAAGCCAATCTCTTCGAACGCTTTGCCACCGCGTTTCCGCTCTACGCGCAACCCGGCGCGAACGATCCGGCGGCGATGGAGCTCCTGCGTGGCGTTTTCGCGATCCTTACGCTCAGCGAGTTCTGCGAGCCGTTCGGTCTCGTCACGCTCGACTACGAGCGGTCGGACGGCGACGGCCCCGACGGGTACCGCTACGAGACCACACGTCTGTTCAGGAGCGCGTTTCGCTGGAAGGATCCGACGTAGCGGGCATCTCCGGCTCCTCAGGAGCCGCCTGTGATCCGGGCGAGGCAGTCGGCGACGCGAGGTAGATCGTTCGGGTCGAGCCACGCGCGCTCGAGGACCAGGCCGGGCAGGACGCGGGAGGCGATCCGGGATTCCCCGTTGGCGAACTCCACGAGGAGCTCGCCCTCGCGTGCGTAGAAGCGGTGCGCGAGCGTGGCGGGGTCGAGAACCCAATACTCGCGGACACCGTGCTGCTCGTACTCGGCGAATTTCACGCCGATGTCGCGAGCGCCGGTGGTCTGGCTGAGTACTTCCACGACCAGGTCCGGCGCACCGTCAATATAAGTGTCGCGCACGAGGTCGAGCCGGTCGGTCGAGTAGAAGGCGAGATCCGGGAGGAAGACGTTCCGCGAGCTCAGCTTCACCGCGACCACCTCCCGAAAGAGCTCGCCCAGCCCGCGGGCCTCGGCGTACTGACGGATCAACTGATCCACGAAGTTGGTCAGCCGTGCGTGCGGGATGGAAACCGGTGAATGCATCTCGATCTCTCCGTCGATCAGGTCCGCGTGTTTGCCGGGCTCGAGCCAGTCGAGGAACTCGTGGGCGCTGAGAAGCTGATATTCGCTCCTGGTAGAAAGCGAGACGAACGTCGGCATGCTTCGAGTATACCACAGGCGCGAGCCGGTCGTGTCTATCGCGCGATGGTCGCGATCCGGCCGCAGAGCGCCAACGCACGGCCCGCGGCCGCTGTGTAGGAGAATCCCCTACATGAGAAGTCTCAATACCCCGACATACATACCTCCTTCCATCGTCTACCGTTGATCCCAAAGGCGCCAAGCCGGGTGACCGGCCAGATCACGCGCCCGCGGACCACCGACGGTACCGGGAGGATGCTATGGAACGCACGAGGATCTCTTTCTTTCGCAGCATAGGGGGCAAGATCACGCTGATCTTCGTCCTCGTCGTGCTCGTGTCGATCGGCGCGGTGACGGTACTCTCCGTGAACCAGTCGTCCGACGCGCTCCTGAGCTCGCAATTCGCCCAGCTCGAGGCCATACGAGAGATCAAGCAGGGCCAGGTCGCGAACTACTTCGACGAACGGCGCGGCGACATGAACGTCCTCTCGGAGACGGTCATGGCCCTGCGGCAGAGCGCGTTCAAAGAGCTCGAGGCGGTGCATTCGAACAAGCTCGACGCGGTGAAGACCTACTTCGAGACCTTCGCGCCCGGGCGGTCGGACATCGCGTCGGGCTCCCCTTTCGACCGGGCAATGTCACGAGTCTTCGACAACCGCGACGGCCTGGGTGAGACCGGCGAGAGCTACCTCGTGGAGGACGTCGACGGGCGCTACCTGTTCAGAAGCGACATGGAAACGATGGGCGACGGTGCCTTCGTGTTCGGTTACGACGCGACGGACATCGCGCCGGAGTACCTCGTTGCTGCGCTCTCCGGCGAGACGGGCCAGGAGGTGTTCACCGACAGCGCGGGCAAGCTCGTCATGGTCGTCTACACACCGGTAGACGTGAGCGGCTTCACCTTCGCGATGGTCACCAAGATGGACATGGAAGAGGCGATCGTCCCAACCGTCGCCGGCCGGCGGAACGATTTCTTCACCGACTACATCGAGGAGTACGGCTACTACGACCTGTTCCTCATCAACGAGGCCGGGCGGGTCTTCTACACGGTGGCAAAGGAAGCCGACTACCAGACGAATATCATCAGCGGCCAATTCGCGGATTCGAGCCTGGGCGAGGCGGTCCGCGAGGCGGTGGATAGCAAGGAGTTCGCTTTCGGCGACTTCAAGCCGTACGAACCGTCGAACGGCGACCCGGCTGCCTTCATCGCACAGCCCATTCTCCATGACGGTGAAACCGAGCTGCTCGTCGCGCTCCAGCTTCCCCTCGACCGCGTGAACGCGATCATGCAGGAGCGCACGGGCATGGGCGAGACCGGCGAGAGCTACCTCGTGGGACCCGAGAAGCTCATGCGCTCGGACTCGTATCTGGACCCGGAGAATCACAGCGTCCTCGCATCGTTCGCGCGTCCCGAAACCGGCGACGTGGACACGGAGGCCTCGCGCGCCGCGCTCGCCGGGGAGACCGGCGCGCGGATCATCACCGACTACAACGGAAACCCGGTGCTCTCCGCCTTTGCTCCGGTTGACGTCTACGACACGACCTGGGCGCTCATGTCCGAGATCGACGAAGCGGAGGTCCGCGAGCCCATCAACGCGCTGACCATGTTCATCCTCGTCTCCGCGCTCGTGATGATCACGATCGCGATCGTCGCCGCAGTCCTGTTCTCCAGGACGATCTCCAAGCCCATCCTCCTGCTCGTGGGCGGCGCAAGAAACCTCGCCGTGGGCGACATTGGCCTTTCGAACGTAAACCGCGAGGAGTTCGATGCGGTGAAGAACCGCAGCGACGAGCTCGGCGTGATCGGCGGGTCGTTCAACGACGTCATCGAGTACCAGACGGAGAAGGCCAACCTTGCGCAGGAGATCGCCTCCGGCAACCTGCAGGTTGAAGCGTCGGTCTCTTCGCAGCAGGACACACTCGGCAAGGCGTTCAAGACAATGGTCGACTCGCTGAACGATATCCTCGGTCAGGTTCGCGTGGCGATCGAACAGGTCGCGGCCGGTTCGGGGCAGGTCTCCACCGCGAGTCAGGACCTCTCGCAGGGCGCTACGGAGAGCGCGAGCTCGCTCGAAGAGATCACCTCGTCCATCAACGAGATTGCGAGCCAGAGCAAGCAGACGACGGACAATTCCGCGGAGGCCAACAAGCTCTCGCAGCAGGCCGCCACGGACGCGCAGGGCGGACAGCAGCAGATGGAAGAGCTCCGCGGCGCCATGGATTCCATCTCCTCCGCCTCCGATGAGATCACCAAGGTCGTCAAGGTCATCGACGATATCGCCTTCCAGATCAACCTGCTCGCGCTCAACGCGAACGTGGAAGCCGCGCGCGCCGGCAAGTACGGCAAGGGCTTCGCGGTCGTCGCGGAGGAGGTCCGCAATCTCGCGGTCCGCAGCGCGGAGGCCGTCAAGGAGACCACCGCGATGGTCGACCAGTCGGTCTCGAGCATCTCCACCGGCAACGAGTTGACCCAGAAGACCGCGGATCAGCTCACGAGCATCGTCGAAGGCGCCAACAAGGTCGCGCAGTTCCTCGACGAGGTCGCGGCGGCGAGCAAGGAGCAGTCGCAGGCGATCGACCAGATCACCGAAGGCCTCGGGCAGGTCGATCAGGTAACGCAGTCGAACACCGCGAGTGCGGAGGAGAGCGCCTCCGCGGCCGAAGAGCTCTCGAGCCAGGCCGAACAGCTTCGCGGCGCGATCGCGACCTTCAAGCTCAAGGCGTCCTCAACCGGTACGCAGCAACTGCAGGCACCCGCGGCCACCTCGCGCGAGCCGGAGCATCACGCGCGCCGCACGGACGCGCAATCCGGTGATCGCGAGCGGGTAGCGGCTGCGGCAACCAACAGCTCGAACGGCCGCACCGGAGCCGCCGGCGGCAACGGGAGCGAGGCGAAGGATACGATCAAGCTCGACGACGATGATGATTTCGACCGCTTCTGAGTCGGTCGCGGAGGTACTATCATGAGTGAACACCAGACTGCCGGCGACGACACGTTCATGCTCGCCGCCGCCGACGAGAACGAATCGCAGGACAAGCACCTGCTCTTCCAGCTCGGAGACGAGGAGTACGGCGTTCCGATCGACCGCGTGCAGAACATCGAGGAGATGCACAAGATCGTCGCCGTGCCGGATATGCCGGAGTACGTGCGCGGCGTGATCAACCTCCGTGGCAGCGTCATCCCCGTCGTCGAGCTGCGGCGGCGGTTCGGGATGCCCGCCCGGGAGTTCGACGACAGGACGTGCATCATCGTCATCGCCAACGAATCGCGGACGGTCGGCTTCATCGTGGACACGGTGAACGAGGTCCACGAGATCCCCGGTGAGAACATCCAGCCCAGGCCGGAGTTCAACGCCGGCGACGAGCACGACCAGTTCGTCGCCGGCCTGGGCACCGTGGATGGCGAGGTCAAGATTTTGCTCGCCGTCGACCGGCTCATGCGGTCGGACGAGGTCCCGGAGGAAGCGCTCGCGGGCGCCGGCGCAACCGAAGCGAGAGTCGACGAGACGTAGACGGCCGGGCCGGGGCGCGACCGACGGCTTCGGGATGCAGCTCGTGGAGATGATGGTGCAGAACCTGGGCGGCACGATGCGCGTGCACCCGGATGAGGGGTTCCGGGTCGAGCTCGAGATCCCCGATCTGTCGGCGCCCCCCGCGTAGACCCGCCGCTGGCCCAGACCTGCCCTGTCCCTTCGCCGCGATACGTGCGACAATGAGTCGGCCTATGGCCGTATCCCCATCGGAACCCCTGAAGGATTTCCTATGCAGATATCTCGACTCGAGAGTGCCATTGCAGCGCTCAAGCAGCTCGCCGGAGAGGTGAGCCTCGCGCTGCCGCTCGAAGGTCTGCGCGAGCAGATACGCAGATTCAGCCAGCCGATGTTCTCGTGGCTGCCGCTGCGAATCGGGAACAAGGTGGCCCGGACGCCGGTCGTCCAGGGAGGGATGGGCGTGGGCATATCGCTCTCCGGTCTCGCCTCCGCGGTCGCGAACGCCGGCGGCGTAGGCGTGATCGCGGCGAATGCGATCGGCCTTCTGGAGAAGGACTATTTCCGCGACGGCCGGGCGGCGAACCTGCGGGCGCTCCGCCGCGAGATTCGTTCGGCGCGCGCGAAGAGCGACGGCATCATCGGTGTGAACATCATGGTCGCCGTGAACGACTTCCACGAGCTGCTCGACGTGGCGATCGAGGAACGGGTAGACGTGGTTCTCATGGGCGCCGGGCTTCCGGTGAAGAACATCCCGGTCGAGCGGATGCGTGAGGCCGGCGTCTCGCCGGTGCCCATCGTGAGCTCAGCGCGGGCGGTGGAGATGATCTTTCGCATGTGGAAGAAGCTCTACGGCGACGTGCCGGACGCGGTGGTCTGCGAAGGCCCCGAGGCCGGCGGACACCTCGGGTTCTCCGAAGAGCAGATCGACGATCCCGAGTTCGCGCTCGAGAAGCTCGTTCCGCCCATCGCTCTCGCTCTTCAGCCGTTCGAGCAGGAGTTCGGGCGTCAGATCCCGGTCATTGCAGCCGGAGGAGTCTACGACGGGGCCGATGTCTTCAACGTGCTCGAGCTCGGCGCGAGCGGCGTGCAGATGGGCACGCGCTTCGTCGCGACCGAGGAGTGCGATGCGGACGAGAAGTTCAAGCAGGCGTACGTCGATTGCACGGAAGAGCAGATCGGCATCATCAAGAGTCCGGTCGGGATGCCGGGGCGGGCGATACGCAACGAGTTCATCACGCGCGCGGAGCAGGGCGAGAGCCCGAGCTTCCGGTGCGCCTGGCAGTGCCTGGCGAGCTGCAAGGCGGACGCCGCCCGCTACTGCATCTCGCTCGCGCTCAACAACGCCCGAAAGGGAAGGATCGATCGCGGGTTCGTCTTCGTTGGCTCGAACGCGTACCGCGTCAAGGAGATCGTGCCGGTCTCCTCGCTCGTGGGCGAGCTTGCAGACGGGTTCGCCGCCCGCGCGCGCGAGGCGCTCTCCGGCAGGATCGAAGCCGTCGCGGCGCGCATTCGCGAGGCGCGCGATTCGGGGCGAGCGCAGGTTCAGCGACGCTACGACGATCTCGTGGCCGGAGTCGCCGAGCTCCGCGCTGCGTTCCGGGAGGGTCTTCCCGGTTCGGGGTGAGGCTGACGAGTCGTCCCGGATGCCGCCCGGGGG
>CAZICD010000107.1:0-5073 GCA_964537725.1 uncultured Spirochaetaceae bacterium
CCGGCGCTACTCTCGACCCTCGTTGAACGACCGGACCGCGTTGAGCATCGCCACGACGTTCTCGACCGCGGACCTCGCCTGCACGTTGTGCACGGCGTTGAAGACGAAGCCGCCGCCGGCGGCGAAGACGCGGCAGCCCTCGGTCACTTCCGCGCGTACGTCGTCCGGCGTCCCGAACGCCATCGTGTGCTGCGTGTCCACGCCGCCGCCCCAGAAGACCAGATCGGCCCCGAAGCTGCGCTTGAGGTGCTCGCGGTCCATCCCCTTCGCCGAGATCTGTACCGGGTTGATGATGTCGAACCCGGCCTCGATGAACAGCGGCATGAAGCCGGCGACCGCCCCGCACGAGTGCTTGAAGACCTTCCAGCTCGTGTGCTCGTGGATCCAGTCGGTCATCCGGCGGTAGTAGGGGAGGTAGAGGTCGCGGAAGGTGTCCGCCGAGCAGAAGGTCGAGTCCTGCGTGCCGAAGTCGGTACCGCAGAGAAAGACCGCGTCGGGCACCTCGCCCACGACTTCGTGGACCCGGGCGAGATTCTCCAGCGCGACCCCGGTCTGGTGCTCGAAGATCGCGTGAACGTAGTCGGGCCTTGCGACGGTGGAGATGTACCACTCGGTGACGTCGCGGATGCCCTTCGGGTGCTTCGCGAAGGGCGCGGGCACGAGCGCGATGTCGCCCAGGCCGGTTCCTCCGAAGTTCGCGATGACCGCTCGGTCGGAGTCGCGCAGCCGTTCCGCCTCGCTCGCGAAGTACGCGAGGTCGTCGCTCGAAAGCGGCGCGAACTCCTCCAGGTTGTCCTCCACGTCGAGCTCGTCGTCGTCCGGAAGCGGATCCTGGCGGATGATCGAGTCGAAGAAGAAGCCGTTGGTGGGCATCCGGCCGCTCGGCGGAGCGGAGGCGTCGCCCTGCGGGTAGATGAGCGTGTCGCCGTTGTCGTCCACGGTGGTCACGAAGCCGTCGGGAACGAGGACCTCCTGGCCCCACGGAGTGCGCCACTCCTTCCAGCCCTCGTTCGGGAATCCGAACATCGTGTTCGGCGGATAGATCGCGTCGACGTCGGTGCCGAGCGCCTCCTGCAGGTCGGGCTCGACCTCGCCGAGCATCTGGTACGGCTCGTTGATCCGAACCGGGCGGGGCTCGAGGCGGTAGTGGTCACGGAGCGCCGCGACAACGCTCGCGTGCATCCCGGTCACCGCCGTGCTGCCGAAATCGACCGGCACCGGCCCCTCACGGTGCTCGAGCGCGCGTCGTACCTTCTCCTTGCCGGTCATGCCGCCTCCTTCTGGTCGCCGGGCCCCGGGCCGCGAGCGAACCGGCCGCGCGGTGACGCGCGCCGCGCCTGGCGCTAAAACCCGACTTGACGCATCAGCATTGTCGTGACATTCTCATCATACCGTGCTCGAGCACGGTCGCGCAAGGAGGAAGAACCATGGCAACGGCAAATACCATTTCCTGGTACCGCACGCCGCTCGACCGCGAGACGCTGCGGGAGCTGACGAAGAAGAGCGATCTGCGCGGGCTGCTCCACGCGGGGAGCTTCCTGCTGATCTACCTTGGTACGATCGGCCTCGCGCTCCACTTCTTCCTGACCGGGCAGTGGGTGCTCATGGTCGTCGCAGCGTACGTGCACTGCGTGTTCCACGGCTTCGTGGGCATGGGCGCGGCGGTCCACGAGCTCTCGCACGGGACAGCCTTCCGGACGAAGTGGCTGAACGAGCTCTTCTACCGGCTCTTCGCCTTCCTCAGCTGGAACAGCCACTTCCACTTCAAGGAGAGCCACAGGCGTCACCACCTCAACACGGGGTTCATGGAGCTCGACAAGGAGATCAAGCCGGAGCCGATCGGCTTCACGAAGGCGAACGTAATCTCGTGGTTCCTCTTCGACTACGGGCTGTTCAAGAAGATCATGTGGACCGATCTGAACCACGCGCTGGGCAACACCGACGTCGATTTCTTCTTCTGGTGCCCGCTGCTGCGCAAGGAGGACATCAAGACGAAGAAGCTCGTCGGGTGGGCCCGCTTCCTCTTCCTGGGCCACGGGATCCTGCTCGCGCTGTTCATTGTCTTCGAGCTGTGGATCCTCATCTCCACGGTGACCTTCGGCTACTTCTTCGCGACCTTTCTCGTGCACGGTTGCGAGGTGCAGCAGCACTCGGGCCTGGGCCGCAACGTCCCCGACTGGCGCGTGATCGCCTACACCGCCGACTTCGGCCCGGTCATGTCGTTCCTCTACTGGAACATGAACTACCACGCCGAGCACCACATGTACGCGAGCGTGCCCTTCTACAACCTGCCGAAGCTCCACAAGGCGCTTCAGGCCGATCTGCCCAGGCCGCTCAAGGGCTACCTGCGCGGTCTGCTCCACGTCATTCGGGTCAAGAAGCGCCAGAACGAGGACCCGGACTACCGCTACATGCCCGAGTTCCCGGAGACGGCGAACCCGCCGAAGCTGGCGTAGATGGCTGCAGGCCGATCGGACCACGGCGGCGCGGGCCGGCCGTCACGGATGTCGCCGCCTCACCTCCGCGCGGCGGGCGCACCTCAATCGCGGCGCCCCACGATCCGGGCGATCGCCGAAGCCGCAGGCGTCTCGCGCGGCACGGTGGACCGCGCGCTGAACGCCCGCGGCGACGTGAACCCCGCGGTCGCCGATCGCATTCGCGCTATCGCGGCCCGACTCGGCTACGTCCCGAACAAGGCGGCGAAGGCGCTGCGATTCAACCACAGGCCGCGGACGATCGCCGTGCTCATGCCCCAGACCGGGAGCGGCTTCTTCGACCAGGTCGCCGCCGGCGTCGCCCGGACCGAATCCGAGCTCGCCGGGATGGGCATCCACACGCGTGAGATCCGGTTCGACCCGCGCTCGCACGAGGCGCTCGTGGACGCGATCCGCGGGCTCGTGTCGCCGGCGGCCGCCGATGCCGCCGTCATCACCGGGCCCGACACGCCCGCGGTGCGCCGCGCCGTCGCCGAGCTGATCGACGCGGGGGTTCCGGTCGTGACGTACAACTCGGACATCGACGCGCCCGGTCGGCTCGCCTTCGTCGGCCAGGACCTGCGCAGGAGCGGCCTCGTCGCCGCCGAGCTCATGGCGAAGATCACCCCCCGACCCGGCCGCGTGGTCGCCGTCACGGGCAACCTGTCGTTCCAGGCGCACCGCGACCGGATCCTCGGCTTCGAGGAGGGGACTCGCCGGTGGGCGCCGCATCTCGGCGTCGACGTGCGCGAGGGGCTCGACGCGTACGCGACGACGCGCGAGGTCGTGGACGCGGCGTTCGCCGAGGGCGATGTCGTCGGTCTCTACATGGCGACCGGCAGCATCGATGCCGCGCTCGACGTCGTGCGCGCGCGGGCTGCGGCCGGACCCGGCGACCGACGCGTGCGCGTCATCACGAACGACGCGCTTCCGGTCGTGGTCGCCGGCATCGAGGCGGGTGAGATCGACTTCTCGATCCTCCAGGACCCCGCGCACCAGGGTTCCGAACCGGTGCGGATGCTCGCCGAGTTCCTGCTCAGCGGCGCACGGCCGGATGCATGGTATCGCTCGCCCATCGCGATCATGGGCGCGAGCAACCTCGACGAGCACGCGGTCCGCAACGGTTCGGGCCACGACGGCCGTGCGGGCCCGGCTCAGTAGATCACCGTATCCTCGTCCAGATCGCACCAGACGTACCACGTTCCCACCGTCCGCCACGGTCGCCACGCCTCGGCGTGCTCGCGCAGCCGCTCGCGCCGCTTTGCAGCGGTGGGGGCGGCTCCGTTCCAGCCGTAGAGTCGCGCGGCCGCGTTCAGAAGGCCGATGTCGCCGAGCGGCAGGACGTCGGGGCGGTGCGCGGAGAAGATGAGCATCATGTCGGCGGTCCACGGCCCCACGCCGCGGAGCGCCGTCAGTTCCGAGCGGATCTCGTCGTCGCTCATCCCGGGCCAGCGACCCGGGTCGACGCGGCCGTCCGCAAACGCGATCGCCGCGCCGACCGCGTACTCGGCCTTGCGCACGGACAGGCCCACCTCGCGCAGCCGTGCCGGTTCGGCCGCCGCAATTTCCTCCGGCGTGAGGCTCGGGAACGCGGCTGTGAGGCGCGACCAGATGCCGTCCGCCGCGGCGACCGAGATCTGCTGCCCCACGATCGCGTTCAGCAGCGTGCGAAACGGGTCGCCGCTCCCGCGTACCGCCTCGCCCGGGTGCTCGCCGATGAGCCGCGCGATGACCGGGTCGCGGTCGGCGAGCTCCCGGCAGGCCTCGTGCCAGTACGGGGGTGGGGTGACGGGCTTCTCGTGGGGACGGGACATGGTACGCTCCGGCGCTCCAGTATACTGACGCGCCGCCGGCCGGGTACAATGCGCGGCGGAGGCAACATGGAGCAAGCAACTGCATGGGTTACCGGCGGCGGGACCGGCATCGGGCTGGGCATCGCGCGAGCGCTCGCCGACGACGGGTACACGGTCTACATCAGCGGCCGGCGTGAGAAGGTGCTCGAAGACGCCGCGCTCGCGTACGCGAAGGAGTCGGGCGAGGGCGGGGGTACGCTCATCCCGGCTCAGGCGGACGTCACCCGCGACAGCGACATCGGCACGGTTGCAAAAACGATCACCGACGCGCACGGGCGGCTCGACGTGGCGGTCATCAGCTCGGGCATCAACGTGCGGAACCGCTCGCTCGAGGACACGACCGCCGACGAGTGGCGGAAGATCATGGACGTGAACTCGACCGGAACCTTCCTCGTCATGAAGGCGGTTGTCCCCGTCATGAAGGAGCAGGGCGGCGGGCTCATCGTGAACGTCTCGTCGATCGCCGGACTCCGTGCGCTCGGGATGGCAGGCGTCGCGTACTCCGCGTCGAAGTTCGCCTCGCGATCGCTCGGGATCTTCGCGGGGAACGAGCTCGCCGAGGCAGGGATCCGCGTGACGAACGTCTATCCCGGCGAGGTCAGCACGCCCATCCTCGACCAACGCCCCGAGCCCCCCGGTCCGGAACGTCGCGCCGCGATGGCGCAGCCGGAGGATCTGGGAGCGTTGATCTCGCTCATCGCCCGCTTCCCGGCGACGACCGAGGTCTCCGAGGTCGTGATCAAGCC
>CAZICD010000107.1:5173-13119 GCA_964537725.1 uncultured Spirochaetaceae bacterium
TCCCCAACCGATTCCTCCGTGCCCGCGACCGACGACCGCGCGTACCTCGACGCAGTCGGTGCGCTTCTGACGCTGCACCGCTACCTCCGCCGATCGTCGAAGGCCCGGTGGGAGTCGGGAATCTCCGGCAAGCAACACGCTACGTTGCGGGCGCTCGAGGCCGGCCCGCTCACCATGGGAACGCTCTCGAAGCTCCTCTTCATCGGCGACAGCTCCACCTCCGAACTGGTCGCCAAGCTCGAGGCCGACGGGCTCGTCCGTCGCGAGCGCTCGGCTTCAGACAACCGGGTCGTGCACGTTTCGGTGACCGAAGCCGGCCGCGACGTCGCCGACCGGACGCCGCTCGCCGGCATGCCGCTTCTCCGCGAACGGCTGCGCGACGTCGATACCGCAGAGCTCCGCCGTATCTCGCGCGCCGTCGGCCGGATCCTCGACGTGCTGGAGGTCGACGATGCCGGGTAGGTTCCGCTCCGGCTACACGCTGCGCGCGCTCGCCTGCCTGAAGCCGTACTGGCCCATCGTCGTCGCCGCGTACGCCGTCGTCTTTCTCATCAACGGCGCGAACATCTGGATGCCAATCATCATCGGGGACATCGTGGACAGCGGCATCCGGCCCGGGGTCCGCGGCGCCATCGTGCGTGGCGTGTTGCTGCTCATGGGTGTCGCGACCGCGAAGGGCGTGTTCACCTTTCTCTCCGGTCTCTGGACCGAGAAGGCCTCGCAGGGCGTCGCCTACGACCTGCGCAACCGCTTCCACGAGAAGCTGCAGGCGCTCTCGTTCAGCTTCCACGACGAGTCGGAGACCGGACAGCTGCTCGCGCGCAGCGTCCAGGACGTGGACCGCATCCGCTTCCTCACCGGGCGCGCCTTCCTCCACCTCGTGCAGATGGGAACGCAGATCCTGGGCGTCTCGGTCGCGATGTTCGTGATCAATCACCAGCTCGCGCTTCTGACGTTTTCGATCATGCCCTTTCTGATCTTCGGCGCGATCCGATTCGGGACGAAGTTCCGTCCGCTCTCCATGAAGATCCGCGATCGCGAGGCGCAACTCACCGCGCGACTCGAGCAGAATCTCCGCGGCGCGCGCATCGTGAAGGCGTTTGCGCGCGAGGATCACGAAATCCGTCGGTTCGACGAGGCTAACCGGTCGCTCTTGCGGATGCAGCGGCGCGAGGCGAAACTCCGAGCCTTCTTCATGCCGTTCATGCAGCTCCTCGCGGCGGTGGGGACGCTGATCGTGCTCGTGGGCGGGGGGCGGCTCGTCATCGAGCAGGTCGTGACGCTCGGGGCGCTCGTGGCGTTTATGACCTACCTCACGCAGCTCCTCGTGCCCATCCGACGCTTCGGCTGGATCCTGAGCGCCGTCGCGCAGGCATCGGCCTCCGCCGAGCGGATCTTCGAGGTCCTCGACCTCGAGTCGGAGATCGCCGACGAGCCCGACGCCCGCGACCTGGGCGAGGTGGACGGGCGGATCACCTTCGACCACGTGAGCTTCGCCTACGCGCGCAGCCGTCGCGTGCTCGACGACGTGAGCTTCACCGTCGAGCCGGGCGAAAAGCTCGCGCTGCTCGGCGGCACCGGCTCCGGAAAGTCGTCGATCATCAACCTCGTCCCCCGGTTCTACGATCCCACCGGCGGCGCGATCCTCATCGACGGCACCGACGTACGCGCGGTGACCCTGCGATCGCTGCGGGACACGATCGGCATCGTACTCCAGGACACCGTACTGTTCGCGAGCACGATCCGCGAGAACATCGCCTTCGGGCGTCCGGACGCCGGCCAGGCGGAGATCGAGGCCGCCGCGCGCGCCGCGCATATCCACGGATTCATCGAGTCGCTCCCCGACGGGTACGAGACCGACGTCGGTGAGAAGGGTGTCACCCTGAGCGGTGGCCAGAAGCAGCGCCTCTCGATCGCGCGGGCGATCCTCAAGGACCCGAGGATCCTCATCCTCGACGACGCTACCTCGAGCGTGGACACCGAGACCGAGCAACAGATCCAGCAGGCGCTCGAGCGGCTGATGGCCGGCCGGACGTCGATCATCATCGCGCAGCGGCTGAGCACGATCCGCAGCGCGGATCAGGTCCTCGTGCTCGAGAACGGGCGGGTTTCCGCACGCGCGCGCAGGACGGCGAACGAGACGCCGCACGAGCAGCTGCTTCGCACGAGCGGCCTCTACGCCGAGATCTTCGACCGGCAGCTGAAGCGCGGGCCGGCGGAGGCGGGCGACGCACTCCGCGCCGGGCTGCGCGGGGAGCGACGGTCATGATCGGGCTCGGGGGTGGAGGCGGAGGCCCGCGGGGGCTCCTGCACTCGATGGGCGGTCACGAGGAGGGCAAGGTTCGCGGCCGGGTCCTGCTGCGGCTGATGCGGTTCGTCGTGCCCTACTGGACGTGGCTCGTCGGCGCCTTTCTCTTCATGCTCGTGACGACGGCGGCGGGGCTGCTCGTCCCGTACCTCACCCGGATCATCGTCGACGTGAACATCGTGGACCGCGACCTGGACGGCCTGTGGCGCAACGGGCTCTACCTGGGCAGCGCCATGCTCGCGACCTACGGCGCGGCCGCCGCGCAGACCTACATCCTCTCGCTGCTCGGTCAGCGCGTGCTCTTCAACCTGCGTGCGCGGCTCTTCGAGCACCTGCAGCGCCTGTCGGTCGCGTATCACGACAACCACATCGTGGGAGTCACCGTCTCCCGGGTCATGAACGACGTCGCGGTCATCAACAATCTCCTCAGTCAGGGTCTGATCACCCTCGTGGGAGACACGATTCTGCTCGCGGGTACGATCGGCGTCATGCTCGCGATGGACCTGCGCCTCGCGCTCACCACGTTCACGATCCTGCCGCTCATGGTGCTCGCGACCGTCGTCTTCTCGCGCAAGGCGAAGGTTGCGTTCCGCGACACGCGCGAGAAAGTTGCCACGCTCGTCGGCAATCTCGCGGAGAACATCGGCGGGATGCGCGTGATCCAGTCGTACGCGCAGGAGGAGAAGAGCCAACAGCAGTTCGAGGTCAACAACCGAAAGAACCGGGGCGCGCACATCCGGGCGATGCGGCTCTCGTTCACGTTCCTGCCCACGATCGACGTGCTCGGCGTCGCGGCGACCGGCATCGTGCTGTTCGCCGGTGGTCTCATGGCCATGCGCGGCGCGGTCACGATCGGCGTCATCGTCGCCTTCATGAGCTACGTCAGCCGGTTCTTCGTACCCATCCGCGAGATGAGCCAGCTCTTCACGACGCTCCAGTCGGCGTCGGCCGGGGGGGAGCGCGTGCTCGATCTGCTGGACACCGAACCGGCAGTCGAGGATCGGTCCGGGGCGATCGACCTCGGGCCTGTCGACGGGCGCGTCGAGTTTCGCAACGTTTCCTTCTCCTACCGATCGGATGTCGAGGTGCTGCACGACGTGGATCTCGTCGCCGAGCCCGGCGAAACGATCGCGATCGTCGGTCCTACCGGCGCCGGCAAGAGTACGATCACGAACCTCGTATGCCGCTTCTACGAGGTGAGCTCGGGAGCCGTGCTGATAGACGACCGCGACATCCGCGACGTCACGAGCGACAGTCTGCACCGACAGATGGGCTACGTCTCTCAGGATCCGATCCTCTTTCCCGGAACGATCGCGGAGAACATCGCGTACGGTCGCGACGACGCGGCGAGCGATGAGCAGCTGCGCGCGCGGGTCGAGGGTGCCGCCCGCGCCTCGGAGGCGCACGGGTTCATCAGCCAACTCGTCGACGGGTACGAGACCAGGATCTACGAGGGCGGAGTCAACCTCTCGGTCGGCCAGCGCCAGCTCGTGAGCATCGCGCGGGCGATGCTCGTCGACCCGCGGATCCTCATCATGGACGAGGCGACCTCGAGCGTCGATACCGTAACCGAAGCGCTCATCCAGCGCGCGCTCGATCGCCTGCTCGCCGACCGCACCGCCATCGTGATCGCGCACCGGCTCACCACCGTGCAGAACGCCGACCGGATCTACGTCATCGACGAAGGTCGCATCGTAGAGGTTGGGTCACACGACGAGCTGATGCGGCGTCCCACCATGTACCGCGATCTGTACGAACGGCAGTTCGTGGACGCGCCCGACGCCCGGGCGTGAGCGGCACGAGCTCACCAGATCGAGTATCCGCCGTCGACCATGACCACGTCGCCGGTGACCATCGCGGCGGCTTCCGACAGAAGGTAGAGCACCGTACCGGCGACCTCGCTCGGCTCGACGAACCGGCGAAGCGGAATGCGCGCCTTCATCGGGTCGCCCTTCTCGGGCGCACCCCAGACCTTCCGGCCCATGGGCGTCATCACGACGGTGGGCGCAACCGCGTTGACCCGGATCCCGGACGGACCGAGCTCGAGCGCCATCACCTTCGACAGCCCGTGGAGTCCCCACTTGCTCGCGCAGTACGCGGCGTGATCCTCGAGCGCGACCGTGCCCGCGAGGCTGCCGATGTTGACGATGGCTCCCGCCCCCCGTTCGATCATCGTCGGGATCACGCCCTGGGCGACCAGGAGCGGCGCCCGGAGGTTGACGCGCATGATCTCGTCCCAGTGCTCAACCGTCGTCTCGAGGACCGGTTCGGTGTGGGTGAGACCGGCGTTGTTCACCAGGAGGTCGAAGCCACCCAGCTCGTGCGACAGCGCAGCGCACATGGCCCGGATATCCTCCGGGCTGGACAGGTCGCACGGTCGAACCGCGACCGGTACGCCGAGCGCCGCGATCTCCTCGTGCAGGGACGCAAGCTCTTCGGCGTTCCGACCGGTCGCCCCGATCGCGCACCCCGCTCGCGCCAGCCGGAGCGCAATCTCCCGCCCGATTCCCTTCGTCGCGCCGGTGACGAGCGCGGTCTGTCCGCTGAAGTCGAAGTCGATCGATGGCATCCGGTTAACCTCCCCAGGCGTCGGTGACGCGATTCGAGCGTAGATCGCGAACGCGCGCGTGTAAAGCGAACGGCCGCTCTGCCGCCTCCCGCACCCGCGGGCGCGTGACCACCGGCGCCCGGTGCGCTACCATGCAGCGCGGAGGCTTCCATGGCAGAGCAGGCGAAGGGCATTCTCGAACGGTTCCGGCTCGACGGACGGACGGCGCTCGTGACGGGCGGAGCGCAGGGCATCGGGCGGGCGTACTGCCACGCGCTCGGCGAGGCGGGGGCGAAGGTCGCCGTCGTGGACCGGGACGCGGAGCTCGCGCGTCGGGTCGTCGCCGAGCTCGAGGCGAAGTCGGTCGACGCCTTCGCGGTCGAGGCCGATGTCACCGAGCCTGCGGACGTCACCGCGATGGTCGGGGCCGTCGTCGAGCGGTGGGGCTCGCTCACGATCGCCGTCAACAACGCGGGCATCGGCGTCTGGCGGGACGCGGTCGCGATGGAGTTCGAGGAGTGGCGACGGCTGCTCGCGGTGAACCTGGACGCGGTGTTCCTCTGCGCGCGCGAAGAGGCGAAGACGATGGTCGGGGCCGGGTACGGCAAGATCATCAACACCGCCTCCATGTCCGCGCATATCGCCAACACGCCGCAGAATCAAAGCGCGTACAACGCGTCGAAGGCCGGGGTGCTCCACCTCACGCGCAGCCTCGCAACCGAATGGGCCCCTTCCGGGATTCGCGTGAACAGCATAAGCCCGGGGTACACGCGCACCGCGCTCGTCGACGATCTGCTCGCGACCCCCGAAGGACAGTCGATGCTGCCGAAGTGGACCGAGCGGATCCCCGCCGGCACGCTCGCCACGCCGGCCGACCTGCAGGGCGCGGTCGTCTTCCTCGCGGCGGAGGTCTCCGACTACATGACGGGCGCGGACATGCTCATCGACGGCGGGTACTGCGCCTGGTAGGCGGAGGGCCGCCGAGCGGTGGGGCCGGTAACGATTCGAACCGAGCGGGACCTTCCGTGACACGATCAGTCGCTCGCGGTATGCTTCGATTCGTGAGGAAGCTTCGGATAGAGGACCTGCACCCTACGACCACCGAACTGCTCGGCGACTTGCTTCCCGGAGCGAGGATCGTATCCGGCGGCGTCTACGTCTTCAAGCCCGGGGAGACCGCACACCCCGAGGATCGGCACGCACACGAGGTTGACGAGGTCTTTGTCTTCGTCCAGGGAACGGGGGTCATCCCGATCGACGGGGTCGACCACCCGGTCGAGACCGGTGACGTGATCGTCGTGGAAGCCGGCGAAGACCACCACACGCGCAGCTCCGAGCGCGACCCGCTCGTCGCCGCCTGGTGGTTGATGGATCGGGCCCAGCCTCAGGAGAACGACGCCCGCCGATAGAGGGCGAACGGCACGGCAACGACGCCGCTCGCAGACAGGGCGGGCGTCTGCTATAGTCGGACGCCTATGCACATCACCAGCAGACCGGTCTCCACCGGCTCGGCTTTTCTCGCGATGTTCTTTCTCGGCATTGGTGTTGCGATCGTAGGGGCGACCGCCCGTGCGGCTGGTCTCGCAGCGTCCCAGATCGGCTACCTGATCGCAGCCCAGAACGTCGGCTTCGGGGTCTCAGTCGTCATTTCCGGCGCACTGGCCGACCGGTTCCGCAAGCCTCCCATCCTCGCGATTGGCCTGATCATGCTCGGCATCTCGTTCGCGACGCTGTACCGCAGCGACATCTTCGCCGTGAATCTCCTCGTGATGCTCCTCATGGGTGCCGGTATGGGGGTGGCGGAGGCGGTCACCGACGCGTGGCTGCTCGAGATGCACACGCGAGGCGAGAGTCGACTCGTCACGATCAACCATCTCGCGGTCTCGGTCGGCTCCGTCGCGATCACGCTCTACCTGAT
Source organism: uncultured Spirochaetaceae bacterium (assembly GCA_964537725.1). Taxonomy (GTDB): domain Bacteria; phylum Spirochaetota; class Spirochaetia; order DSM-27196; family SLST01; genus SLST01. The sequence continues at coordinate 11,948 of CAZICD010000107.1, forward strand.
GGCAATGGACCTCGACTGGCGGGTCTCTCTCGGTCGCGTCGCGGCCCTGCTCGGTTTACTCGCCGTACTCGTCGCCTTCCTGCGCCCGGTGGCTCGCGTAGCGCGCACCGGGAGCGACCGCGGGACGTTTCGCCGGCTCTCGACCGATCCAAAGATGATTCTGCTCGCGCTCGCCGCGATGGGAACCGTCGGAGTCGAGGTGGGCTCCGCAGGCGTGATCACGACCTTCGCCGTTGAGCTTCGCGGCGTCGATGGGGAGTCCGCCCAGCTGCTGCTCGCGCTCTACCTGGTCGGACTCGCGGTGGGCCGAGTCGTCGTCGGGGTCGTCGGGGGCCGAGGCAGACCTGGACGCATGGTCGCGGTTGCCGCCGGGGTCGCGCTCCTCTGTTCAGCCGTGTTCTTCTTCGTACCGCTACCCGCGGCGTTGCTTCCGGCGCCCCTGTTCATCCTCGGGCTGGCGGCCGGACCGCTCCTCCCGCTCACGATCGCGGCTGCTGGCCTTCGCTACCGGCACGTCGCGGGTACGGCGATGGGAATGGTCAAGTTCGCGATTCCCGTGGGAGGAATCGTCATCCCAGGGCTCGTCGGACTCCTCTCAGACGCGACCTCGTTCGCGGTCGCACTCGGTGTCTTCCCCCTCGCCGCGCTGCTCGTCCTTCTGTCTGCGCTCGCGGGAACACGTGACACTCGCACAGATCGCTCCCGTGGCCACGACGAGACCGAGGGCGGTCAGCCTGCCGGTGCGTTCACCCGCGTGTGCTCCACTGAGTTCAGCCGTATCCGAAACGTTCCACCGGGGGCCTCGTAGTCGATTTCAGCGCCTTCACGCTCACCGATGAGCGCAAGACCCAGGGGAGCGAGGATCGACACGTGGCTCTCGGCCTCTGTGGCGTCCGCGGGAAACACGAGAGTGACCTGGGATGTCGTGGCGGTGTCCACGCAGGTGTAGCTCACCCGCGAACCGATTGTGACGATCATGGACGGCAAATCGTCACGATCAACGATCGTGGCGTGACTTACTTCGTCCGCGAGCCGGCCGAAGTGCGGTTGGCCGAGTCGGCCCGTGCGAGCGAGTGAGTCGACGAGCCGCTTGAGAACGAGGTGATCCTCCCGGCAGAGGATGATGTTGTGTTCGCCCATAGTGTCCCCCTTGTGCGCAGGGCCGTCGCCGT
>CAZICD010000108.1:0-13026 GCA_964537725.1 uncultured Spirochaetaceae bacterium
ACTGACCGCTTGCGGCTCGATTCGTACTGTCTGCAGGAAGAGAAACGAGATGAAGAACGACTACACGTCAGAGGGCACGATCCATAGCGCGGAGAGCTACACCGAGGCGACTTACGCGGCGGTTGAGATGTTCAACCAGGGCGATTTCCGGGGCGCGATCAGCCGCCTGAGGGAGATGGCGCGGGTCAACCCGGAGAACATCAAGGTGCACGAAGTGCTCGCCGACGCGTACCTCAAGGTTGGCAAGATAGAACTCGCCGAGCAGGAGATCCTGCGCATTCGCGAGATCGCCTCCAGGGTCTATCCCGGGTTGGCGAATCGGCCGACCAGAACGTTCGAGGAGCTGGTTGCGAACGCGCACGAGGCCAACGAGCTCGAGTCGCGATATCAGCGGCTGCTCGATTCCGACAGCGTCCACGAGCTGCTCCGGAACAGCGGAGTTGCATCTCAGTTGAGCCTGAAGCTGATGGCGGCGGGTGAGTACGAGAACGCCGAGAAGGTGGTCACCGAATACCGTGAGCGGCTGGCCTCAGTGTACGGGTAGTACCCGTCGCTTCACGTTGCGTCTCCGGCAGCGTTTCGCCTCACGACCTGTCCGATCGCCGCGGCGATCTGTCGCACCGAAGCCGGCTTTCCGAGTACGTCCGCGGAGGTGATCTCCCTCGCCCTCGTCTCGACCTCCGGATCCGAATAACCTGTCAGAAAGACGACAGGGATGCCCAGTCTATCCCGGATCGCACGTCCGGTTTCGATCCCGTCCATGTCTCCGGCCAGTCGCACGTCGAGCAGTACTACGTCGGGCCGATTGAGCTCCGCGGCTTCCAGAGCAGCGCTGCCGCTCGTAACCGGGTCGGATACCTCGTACCCGGCTTCTTCCAGCTGACGGGCCAGATGCATGGCGATGAGGATCTCGTCCTCCACGATGAGAATCCTGACGTTGCTCATGTTCATGGTCATACCCGCGGCGAGTAGAGATCGTCGGTGAAGCGAAGTGAGAAGGTTACGCCGTCTACCGACGTGATATCGGTCTGGCCTCCGAGTTGTTGCTCGCTCAGCGCAAAGATCATCTGAAGCCCCAATCTGCCGTCCTTTCGTGGGTCGAATCCCGGTGCAAGGCCCACTCCATTGTCTGAGACTCGCAGAAGTATGTGACCCTCCCGATCGCGATGCAGGTGCAGCTTCAGTCTGCCTGTGCGACCCTGGGCAAATGCGTGACGAAACGCGTTCGTGACGACTTCCTCGAATACCAGTCCAAACGGAATAGCGGTATCGATCAGCACGTAGACATCCTGAACATCCAGCTGAACGTCTACCCAGTCGGGGTCAACCGCGTAGGCGTCCTTGAGCAGTTCGACCAGATCAACGATGTACCTGCCCAGGTTTATGTAGGAGAGATCCTGCGACTGATAGAGCTTCTGATGGACGAGCGCCATGGTCCGGATTCGGTTCTGCGTTTCATGGAGTATGGAGCGCGTGCCGTCGTCTTCAACGTGCTGGGCCTGCCAGTCGAGGAGCGCGACAATCAGCTGCATGCTGTTCCGCGTGCGATGGAAGAGTTCCTGAAGCAGGAGCGACTTCTCGCCGAGCGCCTGACGGGTCTGCTGCTCGGCCTCGCGACGATCGGACACGTCGTTGTACGTGACGGCGGCTCCGTAGCCTTCCAGCGGGATTGGAGCTGCAGTCGCGCTCAGCCATCGAGTCTCTCCGCTCTTCTCCACGACTCCGAGCTCCTCGTTCTTGATGATCCGATTCTCCCTGATGGCTCTGAGTCCGGGGAGCTCGTCAGGAGCCATCGCCTCTCCATTCGTGCTCAGAAGTCCGACCGTATGGCCGTTCGGTACGTAGACCTGCGCGTCTGTGGTTCCGACCGATCCGGATCCGTCTGAAGCCGCATTGGTCTCAACAACTCTGCCTCGCTCGTCGGTGATCGCGATCCCAAGTGGAAACGACTCGAAAAGTACTCGGTACTTCTCCTCGCTCTCGCGGAGGGCTCGCTCGACCTGGTGTCGCTCTACCTGATGTTCGAGGAGCAGACCGACGAAGAAGATCCCCAGGAACACCGCTGAGCCGTAGGGGAGGGTCATCGCTCTGAGCAGGGCCCATCCGGTCTGCAGGTTATCGACGAACAGGAATCCGGGCAGGATGATTATCGTCGCCATCACGGCGCTCAGAGCCGAGGCCCGGCCCGAGGTGAAGGCATCCCGTCGGACATGGAGCAGGATCCCCGCCGCGGCGGCGAGTCCTACGCCGATAACCCCTGCGAGGACGCCGCCGCCGCCAAGGATCGCACGGAACAAACCCGCCATCGCAGCCGATACCAGCGCGGCCAGCGGTCCGCCGAAGGCTCCGCTCAGCGCAATGACCGCGTTTCGCTGGTCGACGATGACACCTTCGTAGACCGGAATACGCGCCATCATGACGCCCATCGCGAAGAGTCCGAATACGAGACCGAACACGAGTTGTTTCACAGGGCGGGTCGGTCGGTCGAATCGGACGAGCAGATACCTGTACACCGCGATGAGCGCGATGAAGATCGCCAGATTGTTGAGGAGCGCGACGAACAACTCGGTGCCGTGGATCACGGACGACTCCTTTGGACAAAACCGGGTGGGTTACTCTGATCGTTGTCCTGCATCGATTACTCCCGCCCATCAGCCACCATTCAACCAGGGCAGTGCCGAAATTGACTCTATTGGACCTTTAGTATAGAATACGCGCACGTAATCTGTCTACACCGCCGGAACGACTCTGACAACGTGGGAAAACACAGCTCGCGGTCGCAAGGAGCCGCGTCACGTGTTCAACAGATCCATGCGTTCGCGGGAGCCTCGAGGTAACCGGCACAGCGAGCAATCAGCGCGCCGCCGGATGATGGTCGCCCCTTTCCGTCTCTCGCCGCCATTGTGTCGTCGCACCTCGCGTTTGCCGTTACGTTGAGAAACGCGACGGGTTTCCTGAGTCGAGGTGGCAATGCGTTGGCAAGATGCCGATTGATCGATTTCGGAAGCAGGCTCAGGGCGCGGACCGGCGGATTCACCGAGGCAGGGGCGAGGCCGCGTTTGAACACCGGCGCCACGTACGAGTCGCCGGCGGGACTGTTCTCCTCGCACGGGCGAGCAATGCGGATCCTCCTGCAAATCGGGTAGGAGGAATTCCTACAGCAACAATCGAGATCGGACTACATCGCATCGAGGAGACTTGCTTCATACTGAACTCGGTATCCTCGATGGAATGGCTCGTCCCTGCCGTGGCTGCAACACTATCCAACTCCGCCATCCTCGCGGTGGTCTACCTCTATCTCTGGCTCCGGGAGCGCGAACGCAGCCTCGGTATCCTCTTTCTGAGCTGGGCAATCTACACGCTCAGGTTCGTGTTCATGCTCCTGTACGTTCGCGCGGGATCGACCTACCTCCTCGCTGCGAATCAGGCGCTGGTTCTGCTCAGCTCTCACCTGATCCTGTCCGGATTCCGGCTCTGGACGGGAAAGAGCGCATTTCCGGTACCCTGGACGATCGCCACCGCTGCAGCGTTCGTGTGGCTGGCCGTCGCCGCCGCCCTCCGCGTCGAGTTCACGTTCTTTGCGATTCCCGTGTTCGTCTACTCGGGGTGGATCTTTGTCTGGACCGGCGTTCTCGTCCTGCGCAACATGAGCCATCGCGAGACCGGCTCGATGATCGTGGGAATCACGCTCATCGTATGGGGCGTTCACAAGATGGACTACCCCTTCCTGCGCCCCGTCGAGTGGTTCGCCCCGTGGGGCTACCTGCTCGGGGCGATCGTCGCGGTCATCACCGGTGTCGGGATGGTGCTCATCTACTTCGAGCGGACACGCGACGACCTGGCGGCGGCTGTCCGCGAGCGGGAGACGCTGTTCCGTGAGGTCCATCATCGCGTCAAGAACAACCTGCAGATCGTCAACGGGTTGCTCGAGCTCCAGAAGTCGGCCGCCCCCGGTGTAACGCGGTCGCTCCTGACCGTTCAGAGTCGCGTGGCCTCGATGTCGCTCCTCCACGAACAACTCTATCGATCCGGAGGGCTCGCCGCCGTCGATTCAACCGACTATCTCGACGAGCTGGTGGAGCGGGTCGCGGTGACGCTCAGCACCGAATCGCTGAGCATAGATGTGAATAGACAGATCGACTCGATTGTGCTCCCCATGGACGTGGCGATTCCCCTTGGCTTGATCGTCAACGAGTTGATGTCCAACGCCGCAAAGCATGCGTTTGCCGGACGCTCCTCCGGGGCGATCACGGTTGGGCTCGCGCGAGCCCCGTCGAGGAAGGCCGTGCTGAGTGTCGAAGACAATGGCGTCGGATTCACCGAGCCCCCACGCACATCGGAAGGGGTGGGATGGCAGCTCGTGCGAAGCCTTTCCGAGCAGATCGGAGGATCCGTCGAGATTCGAGCCACGGATCGGGCTACGACGCGCGTGACAGTTGCGTTCCCCTGTCCGGGCGGCGTCGGAGTTGGGTGAGGACACGGGTATCGGACCGACCTCCACAAGCCGCTCCGCTGAACTCTCACCGCGAACCCGACGGTGCCAACCGCGGAACGTCCAGTAGTTCAGGCCCTCCCCTCGGCAAAACTCCTTCGCCACCATCTGTGTGGACTCGAACCGGCGACGACGCGGTAGGTTGCGGGGGCGGTGGACGCTCGCGCAGGATCCCGCCGGGTGGCAACTATGTTGCCACGGTTCTGGCAACCCGCTTGCCATTCCCGTTGCGATCTGGATCCAGGACGGTTCGGCTGAGTCGACAGGAGGTCTCTCAGGGCAGCTGATGCGTCGCTCGCTACGACTCCGGCTCGTCACAGATTGGCATGGTTCCTGCAATCCCAGTGCGATGCAGGACAACGGAACCCGGTTACGCGCGCTTGTGACCAGGCGGAAGCGTCGTCTCACGACCCTTTTCGGCCCGCTATCCTTCGACCAATTGCTGTTCACGGACCGCCGGGCGTCCGGCCGGATCCGGGTGTTGCTCAAGGCTTCACGTACACACGTCAGGAAAAGAGGGGTGTTCTATGATTCGTCGCACAGCCTGGACCAAGGTTACCGTGCTCATCGTGGCGTTGCTCGCAGCAATGGTTCTGCCTGGATGTCCACCGCCGCTCGGCGGTGGAGACGGAGACCCCGCTGACGGAGACCCCGCTGACGGCGACGGTAGCGAACCCGCTGTCACCCGCAGATATTCGCTCGACTCGTGGGGCACAACGGGCGTCAGCGGTGGTTCGGTCAGTATCCAGGGCGAGGCACCTTCGCACTACCGAGCGTGGAATACGGGTACGAATGTCGTGGAGAACGTGATGGAGCTCATCCATACCCCGCTTCTGCGGCGCAATCAGCAGACGCTCGCGTGGGAGCCCGCGCTCGCCGAGAGCTTCTCGGTTGATTCGGACGCGATGGGAATGACGATTACGCTGCGCGAAGAGCTGTTCTGGTCCGATGGCAGTCCTCTGACCGTTGACGACGTGCTGTTCTCGGTGGCCGAAGTCTACCAGTCAGCGACAGTCGACACGTCGGACGACTTGACGATAGATGGTACGGGTACGACGTGGGTCGCACAGGGCGAGCGCTCGATTCGAGCGACGTCCACGACGCCCTACGCGGCGTGGGAAGACCACGCGTCCTTTGCCGTGCTGCCTGAGCACATCCTCGCGCCCATCATTCAGTCGAGCGGCGCAGCGGCCCTCAACACTGCGTGGGCCGCGGGTACCGCAGCGTCGCAGCTTGTGGGGTCAGGTCCGTTCCGGGTGCAGTCTGCTGTCGTGGCGGGAAACCCCCTGGTTCTGGAGGCGAATCCGCACTACTTCGAGGCGGACGCTGCCGGTACACCGCTTCCGTATCTCTCGTCGGTTACGCTGGAGCCGGGCAACTCGGTCGATCTCTACGTTGCGGGCACAACCGATCTTGTTGAGGTTTCCGGTGCCGCGATCGCTCAGGTGGAGGGCGTGTCGGGAACCAGCGTCCATGAACGGGGGCCCAACGATAGTTCACCCTTCGTCGTGATGAACCAGAACCCGGCCGGGGTTCCCGAGCCAACGCTCACGTGGCTGTCAACGAAGGAGTTCCGACAGGCTATCGCCCATCTGGTGGACCGAGCGCAGATTGTCGCTGACGTCTATGCGGGTGAAGGGATCCCACGCTATTCTCCCATCTCGCCGAGTTCTCCGTACTACTGGTCCGACGCACCCTCGTCTGCACTCACCTACGATGTAGCGTCTGCCACTACCCTGCTCGACAATCTCGGATGGACCGATGACGATGGCGATGGAGTTCGAGAGGACGCGGGCGGCAACAAGATATCGCTGACGCTGGCAACGAATACCGGGAACACAGTACGCGAAGCGATCGTCCAGACCGTTGCGGATGATGCAGCGCTCGCGGGTATAGAGATCGTGCCGAGCTACATCGAATTCGACACGCTCGTGTCGCAACTCGTCTCGACGTACGACTGGGAACTCATCCTGATCGCCCTCACCAGTTCGCCCGACCCGATCTCTGCCCGGAACGTGTTCCCGTCTGCGGGTTCTCTTCACATGATAGAACCGAATCAGGTGACACCTCGCCGCGCATGGGAGGCGACTGTCGACGCCGCGTTCGCCGCCGCTGCAACTACGTCGGACGATGCGATTCGCACGAGCAACTACCAGACGATCCAGGAGGTCTGGCTGGACGAGGTGCCGTGGATCTACACCGCAGATCCACGAGCGACAGTGGCCGCCGGCAGTACGCTGGGGAACGTCGCTTCTCAATACCTGCATCCGTTCAGTTACCTGGGGATTCACGGGATACTCAGTCGTGTGTACTGGAATTAGAGGGCTGCGAGGAGTCTCCAGGGAGCGTGAGGATGCGTAGGTATTGGTGGCTGCTTCTCCTGACGACAGCCATTGCTCTCGCTGCGTTCGGTGAACAGCCGACTACGCCCGGGTTCGGCGTCCACCTCTACCCGCGCGTCGATATTCCCGTCGGCAGGAAGGGTCCCTATTACGGCGCTGGGTACGGTGCGTCAATCGCCGGCTCGGCCCACCTTCCACGCCTGCCAGTCCTTGCTCCTCGAGTGGACCTGTCCTTTGTTCAGATCGCTCTCCCCTCGGTTTCCGACTCGCAACTCGCGTCGCTCGATCTGCAATTGGGGCTCTCTGCGGGGACCGCGATTTCCCCGCGACTCGTGGGCTACGCAACCGTGGGAGCAGGAGCCTATCTCGCCCGGCTGGACCTGCCGCAGCCGGTCTCGAGTGCCCATCTTGCCGTCAATGCCGGAGCCGGCGTCACCTACCAGTTCGCTGATGGCTTTTCCATTGGCGCGCAGGCCGTGTTCCGGAGTTACGCGGGAACGTTCGAGTCTCTCTCGATAGCAGTCGGATCCAGCTTGCGATTGGCGGGGAGTAGCGGCGGTCTTGTTCCCCTGGCCCGCGCCGCTGCTCCTGCCCCGAACCGCCTTCCGGACTCAGGGTTGATCGAGGTTCGCGATGCACGACTGGAGACGGTCTTTCCGGTACTGTGGAAGTACTACGATACTCATCCGGTTGGCTCCGCGACGATCGAGAACACGAGCCGGTTCGACCTGAAGAACGTGGAGGTCCGAGTCCGTCCGGGAGATTACGCCGACGGCGCCAAGCTGAGCGCACGGATCGAATCTCTGCCTGCGGGCGAGCAAGCGATCGTCGACCTCTATGTCCTCCTGAACGAAGAGGTTCTGACCGTTACAGAGGGAACTCGAGTTTCCACCGATCTGGAAGTCGCGTACAGAGTAGGCGACGCCGTGCGCCGGGACGTGCAAACGGTGACCCTTGCCACGTACGATCGAAACTCTCTCGTATGGGATGACAATGAGAAGATCGCCGCCTTCGTTACCGCCCGGGACGAAGAGATTCAGCGTCTTGGTCGTGCCGCTCTGTCGGCAGCACCGCTGCGGCTTCGGGGCGCGGTGAGCGAAGACCTGCGCAGGGCCATGATCGTGTTCGAGGCGCTCGGTACGCTTGGTCTCTCCTACGTTGTTGATCCTACCTCCCCGTACGCCGAGCTTTCAGAGAATCCGAACGCGATCGACTACGTTCTGTTCCCCCGGCAGACGCTCTACGTGGGTGCCGGCGACTGCGACGATCTGTCGGTTGTCTACGCTTCGCTCCTGGAATCGATTGGCATCAGCACTGCTTTCGTCATGATCCCCGGCCATGTGTTTCCCGCCTTTCGCATTGGCACGTTGGGCGACGGGCAACAGTTTCCGCTTGCAGAGTCGGACCTGGTCGTGCGCGATGACGGATCGGTGTGGGTTCCGGTCGAGGCAACGCTGCTTTCGGAGGGATTCCTGGAGGCGTGGTCGGCTGGTGCTCGTCAATGGCGCCGGTTCTCCATGAGTGATGAGGCACAGCTCGTCGAAACTCAACGGGCATGGCAAACCTTCGCACCCGTTGCGCTTCCTGGAGCAGACTATCCGCTTCCGCAGATATCCGGCAATACGGTTCGAACTCGCTACTCCCATGCGATCGATGCGTACGTCGCTCGGGAAATCGAGCTTCTCGAATCGACCTACCTGGAAGGTCTGGCTTCCCAGCCGCAGGACGACCGGCTGTTGAACCGATTGGGAATACTCTATGCACGCTACGGTCTGTACGATCAGGCGATGAGTTGGTTCGAGCAGGCAACTGAGAGTGGCAGGTATGCGCCGGCGTTCGTCAATCGCGGCCATGGTCACCTGATTCTTGGATATGACGATGCCGCGCAAGAGATGTACCGTCAGGCGTTGAACATTGATCCGGACAACAGGCACGCAAGTGCCGCGCTGGATCGACTGCAGTCCGGCGATCAGGCTGCGATCGCGGCGCGGACTGTATCAGGGCTTCACGCTCAATCCCGTTCAGATGATCTGGCCGGAGTCACCGTTCAGTGGCAGGAGAACGAATGAAGTACCCACCCAGGATTCCTGTGATCGTTCTCGTCCTCATCGGCACACTCTTCATGGTCGGGTGTGAACAGCCTCTTGAAACCGATGTCTTTCGCGCAGTCCAGGAGCTCGTCAACAGCGCGGACGGCGATGCGATCATCGATGGCCCTTCCACACCGGCGCCATCAACCGGTTCTGTGCTGGACGACGCTACGCCGCTTCTCGACTGGGAGGACGTCGCCGGGGCATCTGCCTACCAGCTGCAGGTCTCAGTCGATGAGAACTTCAGCGGTGCTCTCGCTGTAGATCAGAGTCCGATCGCGGTATCTCAGTTCGAGGTCCACACACCGCTGTCAAACGGAACAACCTACTCATGGCGCGTGCGCGTGCAGAACGTCGAAGGCGCATGGGGCCCGTGGAGCAAGACGTGGACGTTCTCGGTCAGCATAGACCTGAGCAAGCCCGCCCTTCCGGATCCATCCGATGGCGTAACGATCCGGGACACCTCGCCGCTTCTCGACTGGTCGGATGTTTCCGGAGCGGCAGGCTATGAGCTCCAGGTAGCGCAGAGCGATCTCTTTGATGGTGTTCTGACGACCGATGAGTCCGGACTGCCCGGTTCTCAGTACCAGATCGACACCGCATTCCTGGGGGCAGGCACCTACTACTGGCGCGTGAGATCGCACGATGCCGATGGAGTCGCTGGATCGTGGGGAGGGCCGTGGTCGTTCACGGTCAGCATTGATCCTCCGGATACGCCCGTTTCGCCGCCGGACGGGGCCACCGTATCAGACTCCACACCCACGCTCGACTGGCCGGACGTCTCGGGAATCGACTCGTATCGGGTTTGCCTTACCGACGGCGCGAGCACCAGCATCGACACGACAGTCACCGAGTCGGGCTACACGCTCTCGAACGCGCTGAGCACCGGTGGACCGTTCTCCTGGGAGGTCGCGTCCATTAACGAGGATGGCGTGCAGGGTCCGTGGAGTACGCCGGTATGGTCGTTCTCGGTTCGTTCGCTTCAGATCACCACGCCCGCCGCGACAGAGATCTGGCGGATCGGCAGCCAACACACGATCACCTGGGACTCGATAGGCGTGAACAGTGTGCGTATCGAGATCCACCGTGCAGGTGCGTGGAGCTACATCGATGGCGGCTCGGCGATTGCGAACACCGGATCATTCACCTGGACCGTCACCGGGCCGGTTGCAGACGACGCCCGGATACGCGTGTCTGATGCGGTTGATGCGGCGACGAACGACGAGCCGGCCTCCCCCATCCATGTGCTCGAACGCGTCTGGTACGTCGACGCTTCTGCATCCGGCGGGGACGGTACGAGCTTCGCAAGCGCGTACACCTATCTCCAGGATGCGGTGAACTCCGCGATTGCCGGCGACGAGGTCTGGGTCAAGACTGGAAATCACACCCGGTACTCGACACTGCAGCCGATCGTTGCCATGAAGAACGGTGTGAGCATCTACGGCGGGTTTGCCGGTAGTGAGGCCCGTCGCGAGCAACGGGACTGGGCCACATACGGAACAACCCTCGACGGTGGAACGTCTGACGCGACTGTCGTTGTGGGTGCGAGCAGCGCGGCTCTGGATGGCTTCACGATCACCGGAAACGGTCCGTCGAACTCGGACGCCGGTCTCTACGTGGACTCCCGCACAGGCTTCGAGGTCGCCAATACCACGTTCACGGGTCTCCGGTCGCACGACGGTGCCGCGGCATACTTCCGACTGAGCACTGCGATCGTGAGGAACTGCACATTCGCTTCGAACACCTCGTATCAGCACGGCGGCGCGTTCTGGTCGAATCAGTCGGGCGTCAGCGTCTATGACAGCGTCTTCAGGTACAACGAAGCCAAAGGCGATGACCTTTGTGAAGGAGGGGCGATCGCCGCCACCGGCAGCGGAGACCTTCTCATTGAGAACAGCAACTTCGAGTTCAATATCGCCGACGGTGACGCGAATGTGGGCAAGGGGTCATTCGGCGGTGCGGTCTTCATCGAAAACGTCTCCGCGGTCGTTCGCAACTCGCGGTTCGCGGAGAACGAGGCTCAGGCCGACGGGCACGGAGGTGCGATTTACGTCGACATGGCTCAGGACGAATCGGTCACCATCGAGAGCTCCACGTTCATGTGGAATCACTCCTACCTGCATGGTGGGGCCTTTGCGGTTGAAGATGGAGACTTCGGTTACTCGCCCGTAACGATCGTGAACAGCTCCTTCTCCGAGAACTGGGTTACCAGCGGATACGGTGGCAGTGTATACAACTACCAGGCCAGCGAGCTCACCATTGTGAACTCGATCCTGGACGGGAGCAGTGCCGGCGGCTCCCCCAGCGAAATCCATAATGCCGACACGAGTGTTGCAGCTGTGACCTACTCGCACGTTGACGGGGGCTACCCGGGGACAGGCAACATCAACGGGTCAATCGCGTTCCAGAATTCGAGGTCGGACCTCAGGCTACGTTCCACGTCTGACGGAATAGACGCCGCGAATACATCGGTTGCGCCCATCACAGACAGAGACGGCCAGCCGCGGAACGGAGTTGCTGACATGGGAGCATACGAGTACTGGCCGTGAGGCCGATCGCTGAAGCGTGTCCGATCCCGTGGACACGGAGCAGCACCGATGACGGCGCTTCCCGCACCAGGGTCGGGTCGTATCCCGCGGTAGCGGCCCGCGAGGGCGCGGCAAAACTGGAGTTCATGGGAGGAACATGATGAACCTTCGCCTTCTGGTCTCGGTGGTTGTAGCGCTGGTCGTCTCACTCGGAGGGTGTGCGAGTCCAGCCTCTACCATTCGGTGACGCGTGCCCAGGAAGACCGAGACAGGCCGAACAGAGCTCGGTAGGACCAACACGGCCCGGCTATAGTTGCAGGGCCCCCTTCATGAACGACCGATCGCTTCTCCAGACGCCCGGCCGGGCTCCCATCGCGGGGAATCTGCGTCATTCTTGATTCTATAGATCAACAATGCTACGATCATAATCGGGAGGAGCGCTACATGTACAGACGGGCAATACTGGTGGTTTCTGGTGTTCTGGCGCTCATGCTTCTGCTCAGCGGTTGCGGGGGTCTTCTGGATCTGTTCCTGGACTCGTCAGAGCCGAGCACGGATGGTAGTGATCCGACGCCGGTCCGCAATCTCGACGACGACTTCGCCTTCACCAGCGGGAACTGGGTCTACAGTAGCCGGGATACCGACAACAGTACCTTCCTGAGCCCCGCCTTCGATAACACCGCGCGAGTTAGCATTGGCTCAACCGGCGTCTCTGTCAACGGCCACGATGTGTACACAGGAAGCTTCCGAGGAAGCACGTACCTCTTCTCGGATGCGATCATCACCCCGGATGAGTTCGGTGTTCTCGACTTTGTCTGGCAGGCGGACATCCCGGCGAGCACTTACGGCGCCTATGTCGTGGGTCTTCTCGCTCCGGTGGACAACACCGACATGAACGCCGGCACGATCGCCGGGATTCGCCCTGACTACCTGTCCACCAACAACTCCTTCAACGGCAGCACGGTAATTCCGCCGAACACCGATATCTACACGCGCATTGAAAACCTCGGCGGTGGAAGCTTTGCCGTTAGCGCTGCTACGGGCGGATTCGCTGGAGAGGCCGGCGCGACTACTGTCAACGAGCGCACCCTCACCAACGTCCCGAGCGCCGATTACCGTCTCTACCTCGCCTACGGCGACACCTACGACGAGAACGCGGGTGTTCTGCTGAAGAGTCTGCACTTCGAGTGAGGCTGCGACGTCGGCGGTGATTGCAGCGGGGAGTGTTCCATGCATCCGCGAAGCGGGCATCGATGGTGATCACGCGATAAGGGGGTAGGTCGATTTCCCCAAGCCTCCTGAGAAGCACCGGCGCCCGGGAAACCAGGCGGTGCCCAGGCCGGTGAGCATACAGATCAGCCGGTAGACCGGCTATCTCTCCAGATACCAGTTGGCGTCAATACCGGCGTCGGTCCGAAGAACTCTACGAGCGGGCTCTCCGTAGAACCCGGGCGGTTCAAAGCGCGCCGACGAAGAAATCGAGTCCGGAGGCTCGTTCTCGGGCGATCGATGGACGATTGCATGAACGCGTGCGACAGTACGCGGTAGCAGTGCATCACGGGAGCTATGACTCC
>CAZICD010000109.1:0-12883 GCA_964537725.1 uncultured Spirochaetaceae bacterium
GTGACCATGTTCTCGTAGTTCGTCGCGGTCGAGCTCCAGTGCGATTGCATCTCCTCGTAGTCACGGGGAGACGCGTTGGCGGTCTCGATGAACGCGTTCGCGCGCTCGGTGTCGTCCATCGCCGTCAGCCAACCACAACCGGACAGCACCACGACGGCGGCGGTCAGTATAACACCCAGCAGGATCGTCTTCGTCTTCATAGGGCCTCCATCACAGGTCGGCGGCGACGAGATAGGGCGTCACCACGTTCTCATACTCGGCACGCAGCTCGTCGAGCTCCACGCGGAACTCCTGCAGTACCGGCGCGTCGCGGTCGAGGAAGTACGCGGCCTCCATTTCGGCGGCGAGCCTCGATACGACGTACTGATCCAAAGATAGCGCGGAAAGCACGATGAATCTCAGATCGACGAAGGCGGCCCGAGCCTCGCGGCGCAGCGGCATGACGGTTTCGGCGAAGTACTCTTCCCTCGCATCCTGTCCGTCTTCCTCACCGATCTCGTTCATCGTCTCGGTTTCCGCCTCCGAGCGCTCGAGCAGCGCCTCCACCGCCGGCGCCCGTCGCTCGATCTCCGCGATGATCTCGCGCATCTCGGTGGCCACGCCGCGCAGCGCGGGCAGCGGGTCGTCGAGGAAGCCGTCCACGAGGCCGGCGTTCCAGACGCCGTAGTCGATCGGCTGCTCGAGGAAGGCGAAGACGTTGGTCGGCCTGCGGCCGGGCGAGACCTCCACGCCCTGCTCGGCGCCGAGGGTGACGCTATCCTCGCCCTCGCCGAGCTCGACGAGGCCCTCGAGGACCTCGAACCGCGTCGTCCCGTCGCTGGCGGCGTAGACGACGACCTCGGTGCCGCGCACGCCTGCGACCGCGGTCGTGGAGCCGATCTGCGGCTCGTTTCCGAGCACGGCGTTGAACTTGAACGCGAACGAGCCCACGGCGGACGACAGCCGCGAGGTCCGCTCGCCGTCGGGGCGGGTGCTCGACCCGATGAGGAACACGGTGTCGGGCCGGACGGTCACGACACCGCCGGAGGCGAGCTCGAGCTCCGCCTCCGCGCTGCGACCGGTGATGACCCGGTCGCCGGCTTCGAGCTGGTCGCCGAAGTCGGCCGGGTAGGTCGCCCCGGATTCGGTTCGGATGTCGACGATGCCGTCGAGGAAGGTGACCGTCGCCTCCTCAGCGGAGAGGCCCGCGGCGAGCAGCGAGAGCAGAATCGGCATCAGGCGCTTCATGGTTCCCCCCTCTTCAGCCCGAGCAGGAGGGGAAGCCGATCGGCCTCGCCCCCCACGATGAGCGACACGGTGCCGGCCGTGCTCTCCACGGTGACCACGCGCGCATCGTCGGGAAGACGGTCGTAGAAGACCCCCACGTCGAACCGCGAGGCTGCCGGCGGCGCGATCGCGACGGTGGACGCGGTGATCTGCGGCGTGAGCACGAGCCCGGCCTCCTTCACGCGCGCGAGGACGGCCTCGACGTCGGACTCGGCGTAGAGCACCTGGTCGTCGAAGAGAAAGGGAACGCCCGTGTTGGCGACGAGCTCGCCGGCCGGAACGGTGTTGAATCGATCGATCAGCTCGAGCACTCGTTCGTCGCGCAACGAAGGCGACGTGGCACACGCGCCGAGCAGGAGCACCGCCAGCGCGGCGCCGATCACTCGCATCTTCATGAGGACCCCCGCCTAAGAGTATGCCGCCGCTCGCCCTTTTTCAACTGAAATCGGCCGGGGGGAGCGGAGCTGCGCGGACGACGGAGCACGGTCGTCGCACCGCTTCTCGCGGCCACGCCGTTGTGGTAGCTTCCGCGCATGCGCCGCCCTTCCCGTCTCGCCGCCGAATCGCTCCTCGTCCTCGCCACGATCATCTGGGGCGGGACCTTCGTGGCGACACGAGCCGGGCTCGACTACGTCTCCCCCACGCTGATCATCGCGATCCGGTTCCTCGCCTCGTTCCTGATCCTCGGCCCGGCGCTCGCGCTCGCCGGGCGCGCGTGGTGGCGGCACGCGAAGGTGGGGGCGGTGCTCGGCGTGGTGCTCGCCGGCGGGTACATCCTGCAGACGGTGGGTCTGCAGTACACGACCGCCGCGAGATCGGCCTTCCTGACCTACCTCTTCGCGATCCTTATCCCGCCGCTGCAGCTGCTGGTGAGCCGCAAGCCGCTCTCCGCCGGCAACCTCGCCGGTCTCTTCGTCGTCTTCGCGGGCACCGCGCTCCTGACGCACCCGTGGACGACCGGCGGGTGGAACGCGGGAGACCTCATCACGATCGCGAGCGCGGTCTGCTTCGGGCTGTTCATCGTGCTGATCGACCGCTTCGCGCAGAACGTGCCGGCGATCGACCTCGTGCCGGTGCAGTTCCTCGTCGCCGGGTCGATCGCGCTCGCAGGGGCGATCTTCATCGAGCCGATGGTCTTCGTCTGGCACCCGGCGATGCTCGTCACCGTGGGCTATCTGACGCTCCTGGGTACGGTGGGCGGGCTGGGGCTGCAGACGGTCTTTCAGGTCCATTCGACGCCGGTGCGCGCGACGACGATCTACGCGCTCGAACCGGTATTCGCGGCGTTCTTCGGCGTGATGCTGCTCGCCGAGCGCGTGGGACCGATCGAGCTCGCCGGCGGCGCGGTCATCCTCGCCGGCGTCCTGCTCTCCGAGCTGTGGGAGCACGTGATCCGGCGCCGATCGGCCGGCGTGAACCGGGCGGGCCGCGTGGCCGGGTCCGAACGGCAGGCGCCGCCGGCGAGCGCCTCCGTCAACGACCGGCTGGCTCCCGACGAACGGTAGCCACCGCGATCCCTGCGAATACGATCGCCATCCCCACCACCATAACGATCGTAATGCGCTCGTCGAGGAAGATCCAGCCGGTCAGCGCCGCGACGACCGGGACGAGGTACTCGACCTGCGTGCCCTTCGTCGCGCCGAAGCGCGCGACCACGAACGAGTAGAGGCTGAAGGCGAGCAGCGTGCCCGGCAGCACACCGTAGACGAGCGCGAGCACGCCCGACCACTCGACCGCCGAGTAGTCGAAGCCGTAGGCGATCGCGGTGAACGGCACGGTGAAGGCAGCCGCCGCGGTCAGCCGTACGGTCGCGATATCGAGGCTCCGCTGCCCGCTGAGGTACTTCCGAACGTGCGAGATGCCGAAGCCGTTGGACGCCACGCCGATCAGGACGAGGACGAAACCCTCCCATCTGGTCTGGCCCAGGCCGGTCTCGCCGGTGACCAGCAGCACCGCGACCCCGGCGAACGAGATCAGCGCGCCGGCCGCCTTGCGCCGCGTCATCCGGTCGTCCGCGATCCGGAAGTGCGCGTAGATCATCGCGGAGACGGGCGTGAGCGAGATGAACAGCGCAGTGACACCGCTCGACTGGTACTGGAGCGCCGACACGAAGAAGATCATGGGCGCGGCGGTCGCGAAGAGTCCCACGACCGATCCGTGCAGCCAGAGCCGCCGGCCGGACGGGAACGACCCGTACTGCATCCGCGCCCACAGCGCCGCGAGCAGCGCCGCGATGGGCATCCGCGTCGCGACGAAGGCCACGGGGTGGAACTGGCCGAGCGCGAAGCGGCTCACCACGAGGTTGGATCCGAAGAAGAAGCCGAGCAGGAGGATCGTAGGGATGTGCGACCTGGTGAGGGCGTTCATGAACCCGGACATCCCCTACACGCGCGGCGGCTTACGGCGGACCTCGAAGACCTTCTGGTTCGTCGCGTCGTCCTGATCGGCGCGATCGCGCGCCCGCTCGTGGAAGACGAGCTGGCTGCGCACCGGCTGCGCGCGGTCGTCGCGAGGCACGGGTAGATACGACCCGTCGGGCTGCATCGCGTGGGCGTGCGTGGTGTCGGCGAAGGCTGTCTCCAGCATCGAAACGGCGCGCGCCCGGGCTTCCTCGTCCTCGATGGGGAACATCAGCTCCACTCGACGCTCGAGGTTTCGCGGCATCCAGTCGGCGCTCGCGGCGTAGACCTCCGGCGTGCCCCCGTTGTGGAAGTAGTAGACGCGCGCGTGCTCGAGGTACCGGTCCACGATGCTCGTGACCGAGATCCGCTCGCTCAGCCCCGGCACGCCCGGCACGAGCATGCAGATCCCCCGGATATTGAGCTTGACGATGACGCCGGCCTGCGACGCCCGGTAGAGCGCGTCGATCACCTCCGGGTCGGCGAGCGAGTTGAGCTTCGCGAGGATCCTCCCCTGGATGTCGCTCTTCGCGCGCAGCGTCTCCCGCTCGATGAGCTGGAGCAGCCGCGCCTTCATACCGACCGGCGCCATGCAGAGCTTGTTGAGCGCAGGGATGGCCGAGTACCCCGTGATCGCGTTGAAGAACAGCCCCACCTCGTACGCGATGTCGGGACGGGCGGTGAACAGACCCAGGTCGGTGTAGAGTCGGGCAGTCTTGTCGTTGTAGTTGCCGGTTCCCAGGTGAACGTAACGCCTGATGCCGTTCCGCTCCCGCCTCACGACGAGCAAGGCCTTCGCGTGGACCTTCAGCCGCGCGATTCCGTAGACGACGATGACCCCGGCCCGCTCGAGGCGCTCGGCCCAGCTGATGTTCCGCTCCTCGTCGAAGCGGGCCTTGATCTCGACGAGCACCGTCACCTGCTTTCCCGACTCCGCCGCGGCTTCGAGCGCCCGTACGACCGGGGAGTCCCCGCTCGTGCGGTAGAGCGTCATCTTGATCGCGAGGACCGCGGGATCGTTCGCGGCGTCGTCGAGGAAGCGGAGGACCGGGTCGAAGCTCTCGAACGGATGGTGCAGCAGGAGGTCCCCGCGCGTGATCCGCTCCCAGACCGGCTCGTCGCGGTGAACTCCCGGCGGGTCGAACGCCTGCCACCGGGGGTAGTGCAGGTCGTCGAACCCGGAGAGCGAGGTGAGTTTCATGAAGTCGGCGAGATCGAGCGGGCCGGGTTTGTCGAAGACCTCGCCCTCGTCGATGCCCACCACGTCGGCGAGGATGGCGCGCAGCCGGTCTGCACCCGAAGTGACCGAGAGCCGAACCGGTTCGCTGAACTCGCGGTGCTCGAGAAGCTGCTCCATCGCCTCAACGAAGTCTTCGTCGCGCTCCTCGTCAACGCCCATGTCCGCGTCGCGGGTGACGCGGAAGAGGCAGTGGTCGGTGACGCGATAGCCCGGGAAGAGCGCCGCGGCGTGCTGAACGATGATGTCCTCGAGCAGCGCGAAGGAGACCGTACCCGCGTCGTCGGGAAGGTAGACGATCCGGTCCAGCGACGTGGGAATCTGAACGATCGCGAGAAACTCGCCGGAGGTCTCCTCCTCGTCGGAGACCAGGCTGACGTCCTCCTGCGGCTCGACGGTGAACGCCGCGTGCAGCTTGAGATTCGTGACGTAGGGCACCTGCTGGCCGACGGTCGCGCGGATGGGAGTGAGGACGGGGAAGATCTCGTCCTGGAAGAGCTTGCCCAGGAACGAGCTCTGCGCGGACGTGAGCTCGTCCGGTCGCTTGAGCACGATACCCGCGTCCGCGAGCCCCGGCAGCACGTCGTCGTGCAGACAGCGGTACTTCTCCTCCACGAGCTCACGCGTCCGCGCGGTGATCCGGCGCATGAGCGCGGACGGACTGATACCCGACGGACACTGCACGAAATCACCGCTCTGAATCTGGCGCTTGACCGCGGCTACGCGGACCATGAAGAACTCGTCGAAGTTGCTCGTGACGATACACAGGAACTTCAGTCGCTCGAGCAGCGGCACGTCCGGGCGCGTTGCCTCGGAGAGCACGCGCGCGTTGAACTCGAGCCAGCTGAGCTCGCGGTTGATGAAGCGAGGTTGTGTGTCCCGGCGACCGTTCTCCATGTAATCCCCGTCCCCCTACGAGAGTATGACGTTGAGGCCGAAGACCTCTTCGAACATATCGGCCTTCGCGCCGAATCCGTATCGCTCGATCGAGATGTCGCCGCTCACCTCGCAGTGCAGGATCACGTCGCCTTCGGAGAGCTCGACGTTCACGCGCCGAACCCGCCGGGCGTGACCGCGGTCGAGCGCGTCGGCGATCCGAAGGATCGACGCGAGCTTGAGCACCTGCATCCGCTGCTCGCGGCGCAGCGAGACGTAGCTCGTGTGACTCGACGACGGCAGCGCCTTGCGATGGTACCTGATCACGTTCGAAATAACGCGCAGATCGTCGCGGCTGATGCCGAAGATCTCCGAGTTCTCGACGATGTACTGTCCGTGCTTGTGGTGCCCGCTCGCGCGGATGTAGGTGCCTATGTCGTGAAGCGTCGCGGCGACCTCGAGGAGCATCCGTGCGTGATGATCCATCGCGTGCTCGCTCTCGAGCTGGTCGAAAAGACTCAGCGCGAGCTCGGCGACGTGCCGGGAGTGCGCCTCGTCGTAGTGGTAACGACGGGCGAGGTTCTCGGCAGACGCGACCACCTGCCCGTAGAACTGTCGCTCGACCGCCCACTCGCTTCCGAGCGCGAAGCTCATGAGCACTCCCTCGCGAATGCTCACGTCCGGCACGATGAGCCGCTCGGCCGATGTGCTCTCGAGGAAGAGCCGGTAGATCGTGAGCGCCGGCACCAGCCCTTCGGCCTCGTTGTAGGTGACGTTGTGCAGGCGCACGATCTCGTCGACGGTGCGGTCCTGCAGCTCGTCGAGGTACCGATTGAAGTCGGCGCGTTCGATCGTCCAGAAGTGCTCCTCCTGGCGCGTACCGACCGCCTGCGCGACGTGCCGCGCGTCCCCGCCCACGGCGACGAAGTACGAGATCCGGTCGAGCCTGAGCTCCGAGTTGAGCAGCTCGTAGCTGACGCGGATGTTTTCGCGCATGAACTCTTCCACCTGGTCCGCGTTCGACCAGAGCGGACGCCCCTCCTGCTCGAGACGGACGGTGCCGATGCGAAGGCTGTGCGCGGCGACCATCTTTCCTCGCTTGAGCATCATGATCTCGGTGGTGCCCCCGCCCACCTCGATGATCATCGAGCTCGCGCGCGAGAACTCCTTCTTCATGGGGCTCACCGCGTGCTGCACGGCGAGGTAGGTGAGATGGTTCTCCTCGATCCCTTCCACGATCTCGATGCGAAGCCCGGTGCGAACGGCGACCCGATCTACGAAGGTGTCGCGGTTGCGCGCCTCGCGGATCGCGCTCGTCGCGATCACGCGGACCGACTCCTCGGGCACCTGCCACCCGCGCAGAAGCTCCCGGAACCCGGCGAGGATGGAGATCGCCTGCTGCATCGTCTCCTTGCCGAGCGTCCCGGACATGAAGACGTCGCGACCCAGCGGCACCGGCCGGGCGGCTCGGTCGAGCCGCTCCCACTCGCCGTTCTCGCCCATCTGCGCGACGACCAACCGGATGGCCGTCGCGCCGACGTCGATCACCGCAGCGAGGCTGGAAGCCGGGGCTTCGCTCATTCCTGCTCCTGTCGCGCGAGCGCCGCTGCGCCCACGGTGACCGAATCGTCGCCGAGCGAGGCGGCTACGAGCGCGACGTCCGAATCGATCATCGAGTGCTCGCGCATGCTCTTCTCGACCGGCTTGAGATAGCTCTTGCCGAGCTTCTCCACGAGCCCGCCGCCCACGACGACGACGTCGGGGTCGAAGATATCCACGAGGCTGCCGAGCCCGACTCCGAGGTACCACGCGGCGCGCTCGACCACCTCGATCACCGCCTTCTCGCCGGCGTCCATCGCCTTCTTGATGACGCTGCTCTTGATCTTCGCGATGTCGGTGCCCGCCTTCTGAAGCACCGTGTCCGACTGTCCCTTGGAAGCGAGGTGGACGAGGTCCTTCGCGATCGCCGTTTTGGAGGAAACCGCCTCCAGGCAGCCGAGCTTGCCGCAGCCGCACCGCCTGCCGCCGGCCTGGACGATCATGTGCCCGAACTCGCCGGCGCTACCGGTGCGACCGCGGTAGAGCTTGCCTTCTATGATGATCCCGCCGCCCACGCCGGTACCGGGAAAAATGCCGATCGCGTTGCGCGTGCCCTTCGCGGCACCGCTCACGTACTCCCCGTAGGTCCCCGCGTTGACGTCGTTCTCGAGCACCACCGGAATATCGAGCTTCTCCTGCAGCTTGTCGCGCAGCGGGTAGTCCTCCATCGCGACGTTGGGCATGAGAATCACCCGCCCCTCGGCGCGATCGATGGGCCCGGGCACGGCGATACCGATCGCCGCCACCTGCGACGGGTCGGTGTCCGCCTTCTCGAGCGCTTCGGAGATGAGGTCGGAGATCGTCGCCACGGTCTCCTTGGGGTTCGCCCCCACCGGAGTCCGGATCTTCGCGCTCGAGAGCTCCTTGTAGTCCTCGTCGAGCACCGAGGCGAGCATCTTCGTACCGCCCATGTCGAATCCGACGACGCGTGTCTTTTCGGCCATACGCCCTCCCGCCTTCTCAGTGTACCAGAATCGCCTGCGGGGTGACATCGGCGCCGCGGCCGCGGTACCCTTCAGTGGTGAATGCCGACCCCCGCGGAGGCGTGATCATCGGGCGGTTCATGCCGCCGCACGCAGGACACGAGTACCTGATCCGCTTCGCCCGCTCGTATACCGATCATCTGACCGTCTTCGTCTGTACGCTCGCCTCCGAGCCCATCCCGGGCGACCTGCGCTTCGCGTGGATGTCGCGCCTCTTTCCCGACGTCCACCTCGTCCACATCACCGAGGAGATCCCGCAGGCGTCGCGCTCGCAGGAGGGGGCCTTCCGCATCTGGGCCGATACGATGCGCTCGCGTATTGACCACGACCCCCGCTACGTTTTTGCGAGCGAGGACTACGGCGCCGACCTCGCCCGCGAGCTGGGCGCGGAGTTCGTGCCCGTGGACCCGCAGCGGTCGGTCTTCCCGGTTTCAGCCGGGATGATCCGCGACGACCCGTACGCACACTGGCGCTTCGTCCCGCCGCCGGTACGTCCGTACTTCGCGCGCAAGCTCGCCGTGCTCGACGCCACCGGGGGTCTCGTCACCGCGCTCGCCCGCGACTGGCAGACGGTCCACGCGACCGACTACCCGGCCTACGCGCGTTCGCTCGACCTGCCGCCGTCGCACGCGCGGCAGGCCGGCGAGCTCGCCAGGGCGCAGGTCGCGAGCGAGGCCGCGCTGCTCGAGAGCGCGAACCGCGTCCTCTTCACGCCCACCGACGCGGCGCACATCCTCGTATCCGCCGGCGTGCCCGAGCCGGAGCTCGACGAGACGCTCGATCGGTTGGTCGCCGAGTATCCGACGCTCGCTCCCTCGTTCGTCGTCGCCGCCGAGCCCCTTTCCGACGCGTACCGCCGCGCCGTGGGGCGGCTGGGGTGGCGGCTCGAGGAGGCCGGGAGCGTCGAGGCTGCTCGGGCTCGGGTGGAGGCGTATCTTGCGTCCGTCCTTCGCGGCCGCTGACCGGCGAGCACACCACCGGCGCGCGCCGGCGGCAACCGCCCGGCTGTCCAATTGACACGCCCGCCGGGGAGGTCTACTGTCTGGGCATGGCGCCGCTGCTCTGGGCCATCCTGGGTCTCGTTCTCATCCTCTCGGAGTTCATCGTCCCGGAATTCGTCATCTTCTTCTTCGGGCTGGGGGCGCTTCTGAACTCGTTGCTGACGGCGATCTTCCCCGGACTCGCCGCGAGCATCCCGCTGCAGGTCATCACCTGGCTCGGTCTCTCGGCGGTAAGTCTCTTCTCGCTCCGCAAGTACCTCTCGAAGTGGTTCCGCGGACGGAAGTTCGAGGAGGACGATCAGGCCGACTGGATCGGACGGGCGGCGAAGGTCACCGAGGAGATCGCGCCCGACAAGCCCGGGCGCATCAGCCTCAACGGCACGACCTGGGTCGCCGAGAGCTTCGACGAGACCTTCAAGCCAGGCGAGCGCGTGGAGGTCATCCAGCGCGAAGGGACCCGGTTCCTCGTAACGCGCTCGCTCACCGGATTGCCGGACCTCGACGAGGGCTCAGACGAACGCACTGAATAACCACACCCATCCCGGGTACATCACAGGGAGGCAAAGGGCATGATTGGCTCATATCTGTTGACCGCTGCCATCCTCGTTCTCTTCTTCGTCGTATTCTTCAAGTTGATACGAATCGTACCGGAGCAGGAAGCGTGGATCATCGAGCAGTTCGGCAAGTACCGCAAGACGCTGGGTCCGGGGTTCCACCTCGTGATCCCGGTCGTCCAGAAGGTGGCGTACCAGAACATCCTCAAGGAGGAGGTAATCGACGTCCCTCCGCAAGTCTGCATCACGCGCGATAACGCGCAGGTGGAGGTCGACGGGGTCATCTACATCCAGGTCGTCGACCCCTACAAGTCGAGCTACGGGATCGACAACTACCGATTTGCCTCGGCGCAGCTCGCGCAGACGACGATGCGAAGCGAGATCGGGAAGATCGATCTGGACAGCACGTTCAGCGAGCGCGATTCGATCAACGACGCGATCGTCCGCTCGGTCGACCAGGCGAGCGAGCCGTGGGGCATCAAGGTCACCCGCTACGAGATCAAGGACATCACGCCGACCGAGAACGCGTTGGAGGCGATGGAGCGGCTCGTGATCGCCGAGCGCGAGAAGCGCGCCGCGATCCTCGAAAGCGAAGGCAACCGCGAGTCGGGCATCAACCGCTCGAAGGGTCGACGGCAGCACCAGATCAATATCTCCGAAGGCTCGCGCCAGAAGCGTATCAACGAGTCGGAGGGGCGCGCGAACGCGATCCAGATCGTGAGCGAGGCGACCGCCGACGGCATCGTAGAGGTCGCGAAGGCGATCCAGCTCCCCAAGGGCAAGCAGGCGGTGAGCCTGCGCATCGCCGAGCAGTTCATCCACGAGCTCGGGGGCATCCTCGAGAACGCGGAGACGCAGGTCCTGCCGTTCGACATCGCGCACGTGAAGAGCCTCTACGACACGGTCACCGGCAAGAACGGCGGCGAGGAGCCGCACGCCGCCGCCGGGTTCCGGACCGGACCGGGAGGTTTCGGCGGCGGCGTCAGCCAGGCCCACGAAGGAGGTGAGGCATGAACCCCTTTGCACCGGTACTCTTCGCCCTGGGCATCCTGGGGCTCATCGTCCTCGTGGGCATCTTCCGCAGCATCCGGATCATCCCCGCACAGACCGTCTCGCTCGTCGAGCGGCTGGGCAAGTACGCGACGACGCTCGAGGCGGGTTTCCACGTTCTCGTTCCCTTCATCGATCGCGTGAAGTACCAGCACAGCCTCAAGGAGCAGGCGAAGGACGTCCCGACGCAGCCGTGCTTCACGCTCGACGACGTGCGCGTCGAGGTGGACGGCGTGCTCTACTACAAGGTCGTCGACCCGAAGAAGGCGAGCTACGGCATCTCCAACTACGAGTACGCCACGATCCAGCTCGCGCAGACGATGATGCGCAGCGTCATCGGGCGGCTCGAGCTCGACCAGACGCTCGGCGAGCGCGAGCAGATCAACGCGGCGATCCTGAAGAGCATCGACGAGGCGACCGATCCGTGGGGCGTGAAGATCACGCGTTACGAGATCCAGAACATCCGCCCGCCAAGCCACATTCAGAAGGCGATGGACGTTCAGCTCGCGGCCGAGCGCACCAAGCGCGCGGCGATCACCGAGTCGATCGGCCAGATGGAGAGCGACATCAACGAGTCGGCCGGCGCGAAGGCTGAGGCGGTCAACGAGTCGGAAGGCGACAAGCAGCGGCTGATCAACGAAGCCGAGGGCCAGGCCGCCGAGATCCGGGCGCTCGCCAACGCGACCGCGGCGAGCATCCGCAAGGTCGCCGGCGCGCTCGAGAGCGAGGCGGGCGACGCCGCGCTCGTGCTGCAGATCTCCGAAGGCTACATCAACGAGCTCCACAAGCTCGCGCGCCCCGGGACGAAGCTGATGCTGCCCATGGACCTCACCGACATCAACTCGGTCCTCCAGACGGTGCGCCGGATGGTGCAGGAGAACGAAGAGAAGCTGTGAGCGCGGGGCTCGCGCCGGCGGGGCGTCACTCCGAAGCCGGCGCCTCGCCCTCGGGCCGCGACATCTCGAACCCGCGCCGCTCGAGCGCGGCGCCCAGAAGCTCGGAGACGAGGATCACGAGCGGTATCGACACCAGGTAGCGGATGACCGTGAAGGGCACGCCCAGGAACGAGATCTCGAAGAGCGTCATGGGGATCCGGCACACGCCGGACAGGCCGATGTACGACAGCACGACTCCCAGCCGCGCGCCCTTGTGGCGCAGCGCCGCGGCGATGGGGAACGAGACGTAGAGCCCGCCCACGGTGGTGCTCGCGAGCACGACCATCCAGAACCACTGCAGGAAGCGCTTCCCGTCGTGTCCAAGGTGCCGCTCGACGGCTTCGCGAGGGACCCACACCTCGAAGAGTCCGATCACGACGAACGCCGCCGGAATGATGAAGACCATCTCGCGGGCGAAGGCGAGGAAGTTGCGGCCGGCCTCCAGACCCAGTGGGACGTCGAAGAGGAGCGCGGCCGCGACGGCCGCGGCGTAGAGCCCCAGAAAAATCAGCAACGCCGGTGACGCGCGACGCGGTCGTTTCCCGCCGCCCTGCCCTTCCGTGCGCCGGCTCACAGCAACTCTCCGAAGTAGAGACCCATCACCGCCGCCACCGCGAGCGCGACGAGGAAGCTGAGCGCGTTACGAACGATCGTCACGCGCGGACCGAGAAAGCGCCGCTCGATCGGGTAGGTGAGCACACCGACCATCATGAGCGTCGTCGTGAACGCGGAGAGCGCCATGTAGGCGACGCCGCGCTCGAGGAGGATGCCCGCGAGCGGGAAGGCGATGAAGCCGGGCATCAGCGTAACCGACCCCGCCACGGCGCCGGCGAGCGCGGCAACGTAGGGGTTCTCGCCGCCCAGGTAGCGGGCGATCGTCTGCTCCGGGATGAGCGTCAGCACGATCGAGACCGCGGCGAGCATCGTGAGAAAGGAAGGGAGAAGGCCAAGCAGGCGCTTGCCGGCGATCCGGAGCGCGCGGA
>CAZICD010000110.1:0-3944 GCA_964537725.1 uncultured Spirochaetaceae bacterium
CGTACGAAAGACGGGTGCGGCGATGCGCGAGGGGCCTCTCTCTTCGTCCGCCTTCCACGAGCTTTCGGACAGGGACGCGCTGCTACGCGTTCTGTACCGGGCAACTCACGAGAACCAGATCGTGCTGACCGCGCCGAGTTGGGACGCGATCGACGCGCTGGAGGACGAGGAGATGTTGAAGCATCTGCTCGGCCTGGCGTTTGTCCGGGAGCGGGATCTGGACTTCTGGAACTGGCGGCGCTACGTCCTCGAGCAACCACGGCTGTGGGATGCCCTCGCGGGCCGGGGCACGCCGATGCCCTGAGCGAAGCGGTGGCGATGGGCGAGTGGCGAGTCGGCGGCATTGGCTGCCGTAGCACTGCTCAAAGGTCATGATGCTGGTAGCACTGGAGGTGCCGTATGGGTGAGGTTGAACTGCGCGGAAAGCTGTACGAGCTGGAACGGAAGGTCAGCAACCTGGAGTGGGAGCTCCATCGGACAGCTTCGGATGCTCACTGGGAACTGGCAAACTATCGCTCGCACGTGCAAATGGTCACCCTCGGAGCGATGGCGGTTCTGCTTCCCATCATCGTCGTGATCGTTGGGATCGCTCTCCGTTGAGCGCGACGCCCGCTCTCTACCCCGTTGGCGGCGCACGCGACTTGTCTCTCCAGGCACGATGGGGTAGAAACCGAAGATGATCATCAAATCCCACGCCTATCCCAGAGCGGCGCTGATCGGCAATCCGTCGGACGGTTACTTCGGGAAGACCATCGCCTTCACCTTCGCGAACTTCCAGGCGGACGTGACGGTCTACGACACGCCGGTGCTCGAGATCCTGCCGGCCCGGCGCGACCACTCGCGCTTCGGAAGCCTCTCCGAGCTCGCCTCCGACGTGCGCGCCTACGGCTACTACGGGGGCATCCGGCTCATCAAGGCGACGCTCAAGCGCTTCTACGACTACTGCACCGAGCACGACCTGCCGCTCCACGACCGCACCTTCAGCGTGCGTTACCACAGCTCCATCCCGCCGCACCTGGGCCTCGCCGGGTCGAGCGCGATCATCACCGCGTGCATGCGCGCGCTGATGGGCTTCTACGGCGTGGAGATCCCCAAGCCGGTGCTCGCGGGGCTCGTGTTCTCGGTGGAGATAGACGAGCTGGGCATTGGCGGCGGGCTTCAGGATCGCGTCGCGCAGGTCTACGAGGGCATCGTCCACATGGACTTCGACCGCGAGCACATGGAGCGCGAGGGCTACGGGATCTACACGCCGCTCGAGCCCGACCACCTGCCCAACCTCTACATCGCGTTCAACACGACGCTCGCCGAAAACACGGAGGTGGTGCACAACAACCTTCGCTACCGCTGGGACAACGGCGACGAGGCGGTCCAAGACGCGATGCGCGGGTTCGCCGCGCTCACCGACCGCTTTCGCGCGGCGATCGAGGCGGAGGACTACGCGGAGGCCGATTCGATCATCAACGAGAACTTCGACCTGCGCCGATCGATCATGAACCTCAACCCCCGGCACGTGGAGATGGTCGAGACGGCTCGCGCGGTGGGCGCGTCGGCGAAGTATACGGGAAGCGGCGGCGCGATCATAGGCACCTACCCGGATGACGAGAAGTACGCCCGGCTCGAGCGGGCGCTCGGCGAGCGGGGCATGACGGTCATCAAGCCGCGGATCGTGTTCGGGAGTTGACGCCGGCTCTGCGGTTGAATACATTGTATTCGATCGTAGTGGAGGTGCCCATGTCGGTTACAACGGTGCGTCTCAACCCTGACGCCGAGCGCGAGCTTGCCTCGATCGCCGAGCGGACCCGACGGAGCAAGAGCTGGCTGATCAACCGGGCGGTGGAGGAGTTCATCGAACGCGAACGGCTCGATCAGGAGCGCTGGAAGCAGACGCTCGAGGCCGTCGAGTCCGCCGCGAAGGGAAACGTCGTCGCCGCGGAGCCGGTGCACACGTGGCTTCGCTCCTGGGGCTCGGACGAGGAGAGCGAGAGCCCCGGTTCCGGCGCGTGACGCTGCACTACTCCGCCGACGCGGTGGAGGACCTGCGCCGGCTGCGCTCGTTCATCGCTTCGAAGAACCCCGACAGCGCACGGCGGATCGGCCGCGAGCTCGCCCAGAGGCTCGAATCGCTTCCGGACTTCCCACGGATGGGACGGCCCGTCTCGCAGGCTCCGGATCCTGAGACGATCCGCGACCTGGTCTTCGGTGACTACGTCGTGCGGTACTCGCTGCACGAGGCGACGATCGTTGTCCTTCGCATCTGGCATCACTTCGAGGAGCGACCCGAACAACCATGATCACCAAAGCAGTCATCCCCGCAGCCGGCTACGGCACCCGATTCCTGCCCGCGACGAAGTCGCAGCCCAAGGAGATGCTCCCGGTCGTCGACACGCCCACGATCCAGTACGTGGTGCAGGAGGCGGTCGACGCGGGGCTTCGCGAC
This sequence comes from uncultured Spirochaetaceae bacterium, assembly GCA_964537725.1. Taxonomy (GTDB): domain Bacteria; phylum Spirochaetota; class Spirochaetia; order DSM-27196; family SLST01; genus SLST01. The sequence goes on from CAZICD010000110.1 coordinate 2,438, forward strand.
ATCCTCATGATCATCGGGCGCGGCAAGCGGTCGATCGAGGAGCACTTCGCGCGCAACGTGGAGCTGGAGGATCAGCTTCAGGCGAAGGGCAAGCTACAGGAGCTCGAGTCGATCCGTACGCTCCCTGACGACGTGCGAATCCACTTCGTCTGGCAGAACGTGCAGAACGGGCTGGGCGACGCGATCCGCCACGCGCGCGACCACGTGGGCAACGAACCGTTCGCGGTGCTCTTAGGCGACACGATCGTGGAGAGCCACGAGGAGCGGCCGGTGATCCGGCAGCTCATGGACGTCTACGACGAGCGCGAGGAAGTGGTGTTGGGCCTGGAGGAGGTCGACCCCGAGCACGTCTCGAGCTACGGAATCGTGGGCGGGGAGCCGGTCGACGACGGCGCAGGAGGCGGCGACGCAGGCGACGGGCGCACGTTTCGCGTCGACAGCATGATCGAGAAGCCGTCCATGGACGAAGCTCCGTCGCGCCTCGCGGTCGCGAGTCGGTACGTCCTGCCGCCGGAGATCTTCCAGGCGCTCGACATGACGACGCCCGGGAAGGGCGGCGAGATCCAGCTCACCGACGCGATCCGGATCCTGCTCCAGGATCGATCGATCTACGGCTACCGCGTCAACGGCGTTCGCCACGACATTGGCAACAAGCTCGACTTCCTCAAGACGAGCGTGCTCTTCGGCCTGAAGCACGACGACGTCGGCCCCGGGCTGAAGGCGTGGCTGCGGGAGCTCGCGGACTCGCTCTAGTGCGTGTTCGCAGCCGACGACGGGTGGTCGTCGGCCGTCTCGTTCGCTATAGTGAAGCAGGAACGCCTTTTTCCGCGTTATATCCCGGAGGAGGCTTCATGAGTAGCTCGATGGAACTATCGCAGGAAACGCTCGACCAGATCGGCGGCTACGTCCGGCAGAACCTGGGCACCTGGATTCGCGACCTCAATCCGCCGCTCACCGTCCAGCTCGACCCCAACTCGCTCGAACGGCTCATCCGGGTCGAGGAGGAGATAAAGTTCCTCCGGATCGACATGAACGCCCGGTTCGACGCGGCCGACAAGCGGTTCGAAGAGGCGCGAGCGGACACGAACGAGCGGTACCAGGAAGTGCGCGCAGATATGAACGCCCGCTTCGACGCGGCCGACAAGCGGTTTGAGGAAACGCGAGCAGAAACCAACGCGCGCTACCAGGAGATGCGCGAGGAAACGAACCGCCGGTTCCAGGAGACGCGTGAGGAGATGAACGCGCGGTTCGAGGAGACGCGCGAGGAAATGAATGTCAGATTCGAAGAGGCGCGCGACCAGATGAACGCCCGGTTCCAGGAGACGCGGGCGGACATGAACTCTCGGTTCGAGGCGGTCGACAAGCGCTTCGACGAGACCGGCGCCGGGATGAACAAGCGTTTCGACGAGACGCGTGGGGAGATGAATACGCGCTTCGACGAAACGCGCGCCGACTTCAGGGCGAGCTTCCGGGAGGCGCGCCACCACACGAACGTCTGGCTGTCGAT
>CAZICD010000110.1:4044-12865 GCA_964537725.1 uncultured Spirochaetaceae bacterium
TGCTCGTCTACTACCGGCTCTTCCTCGAATACCATCACGGCGTCGAGCGCGAGCTCGTCGTCGACCGGTTCGCCTCCCATTTCGCCGCCCTCGACGCCTCCGAGGGTCACGCGGGGCTGATCGAGCCCGAGGCCGAATCCCCCGTCGCCGGGTCGCGCGATCCGCGGATCCTCGCGACCTACGTACTCAGGCGCCTCATCGCGTACGGTTGGATGGACGAGGAGGAACAACTCGACTTCACCCGGCTCGTCACGATCACCTCGCACGCGCGTCCCTTCTTCGAAGCGCTCGACGCCACCGACCGCGGCGCCGCGGTCGAGTACGAGAGCCACATCGTCGCCGTCTACTCGTCGCTCACCGGCGATTCGGCGCGCGAGCACGGCGAGCACGCGGTTCTCAACGCCCACTACCACACGCGGATGCTCATCGAGTCGCTCAAGGTACTCGAGCAGAACATTCGCGCGCACGTCCAGTCGCTCTTCGACCACGACGCATCGATCCCCGACATCCTGCGCAGTCACTACGACGTCTACATGCACGAGGTCGTCGACCGCGCCTACACCCGCCTCAAGACCTCGGACAACCTCTCCCGCTACCGGCCGCGGATCGCCCGAGCGATCGGAGGCTTCCTGAAGGACACGAGCTGGCTCGATCAGACGGCAGGAAGGCTCGCGGTCATCCAGCGGGTAGACGGTTCGACCGCGCGCGATCGTCTGCGCTCCATGCTCGTAGAGATCCGCGACGATCTCGCCTCCATCGATCCCATTCTCGAGTCGATCGACGACCGGAACCGTCGCTACTCGCGCATCTCCACCGAACGAATTCGCGCGCAGCTCCACGCGGACACGAGCCTCCAGGGTCGAATCGCCGCGCTCGTCGCCGCGATCGCGAGCGAGCGGCTCGCCCCCGAACCCGACCGCGATCCGTCCGCCGGCGACGGGATCGCCGCGAAGGTGCACCGGCTGCGCTTCGTCGCCGACGAATCGCTCTACGTCTCGCGATCCCGCGAGGTCGCGGGCCACGCGCTCGCGCGGCCGGTCTCCGATCCCGGCGAGGAGGAGCTCATCGCGCGTGAGCTCGAGCTCCGCGCTGCCGGGCAGCTCAACCAGTCGCGCGTCGCCGCGTTTCTCGGGGAACGCTGCCGGCGGCCGGGGGAGTCGGTCCCGGCGCACGAGCTCGTCGACGGGATCGACGGCTACATCAGGATCCTCTACGCGGCGAGCTACGCCGAGCGGCCGAGCGGGAGCTTTCCGTACGAGGTCGAATGGGGCGACGGCCGCGTAGAGGCCGCGGGCTTCTCGCTTCCGGCCCACCGATTCATCAGGAGGTACGAGCGTGGCTGACGATCTCTCCGTGCTGACGCGTCTTCCGGAGGCCGAGCGTGAGCAGTTCCGCGTTGCGATGAACCTCCTCTTCACCGAGGGCTTCCTCCTCCGCTCTACCGAACAACACGAGCGCGCGTACAGGTTCGTGCTCGCAAACCTGGACCTCTGCGAGGCCTACCTCGAGTGCGCCGGCTGGGGCCTGCGGCGCGACGAGTCGCTCGGCGTGATCGCGTTCAGCGGGCCCGCCTCGGCTCGCCTCCGCCTGCGCAAGAACGAGAGCCTGGTCGCTCTCGTGGCACGGTTACTCTACGAGGAGAAGGCCGGCGAAATCGCGCTGCACGGAGAGCGGACGGTGCGTCGGCACGAGATCCAGGATCGTTTCCGCGCGCTCACGAAGACCACGATTCGCAAGACCCCCTTTCTCACGATCCTGCGTCGTCTGCAGAGCCTGCGGCTCATCCGGCTCGCCGGCGACGACAACGACCCTGACGCGACGATCGTACTCCACCCGTCGCTCGCGTTCGCGCTCGACGCACAGAGCATCGAGGCGCTCGAAGCGCGTGTCGTCGAGCTCGCCGGTGCGTCCGACGGAGAGCCTGCCGGCGACGACCCCGCCGACGAGGAGGAGTGATGCTCGAGCTCCGCCGCCTGCGCCTGGTGAACTGGCACTTCTTCTCCGACTCGACCGTCTCGCTCGGGCCCACGACGCTCCTCGCCGGCGACAACGGGACCGGAAAGTCGACGATTATCGACGCCATCCAATACGCGCTCGTAGCGCAGGTCAGCCGGATCCGGTTCAACTCCGCGGCGACCGACCGGCGGGCGACGCGGACGCTGGAGAGCTACTGTCGGTGCAAGATAGGCTCGGACGCGGTGGACTTCGTCCGCGGCGACTGCCTCTCGCACGTCGTCCTCGAGTTCGCCGACGGTGAGCGCCGCTTCTGCGCGGGGATCATGGTCGAGGCGTTCGAGGAGGGCGACGCGCGCGAGCACGAGTGGATCTTCGAGGGCGCGGTCCTCGAAGACGTCCCCGTTTTCGAAGGCGACGTCTTCATTCCGCCTCGAACCTTCCGCGACCGTCTCCGTCAGGCCGGAGGCCACGTCTGCGCCACCAAGCGCGAATACAACGCGCGGCTCACGCACCTTCTCGGCGTGTACCGCAGGGTGGGGGAGTTCAACCCGTACCTCGAGGCGGTCGTTCGCTCGGTGAGCTTCACGCCGTTCACCTCGGTCAACCACTTCGTCTGCAATTACATCCTCGAGGAGCACAACGTGGATGTGGGCGTCATGAAGGAGAACCTGGAGAACTACCGCCTCGCCGAGCGGGAAGCGGTCGCGGTCGAGCAGAAGATCGAGCGGCTCGAGCGGGTCGCGTCGTTCTCCGACGAGGTGCTCCAGATGCTGCGCCAGATCCTCCGACAGGAGTACCTGCACGTGAGGCTCCGCTACGAGGAGGCGAGCGACCGGCTCGCCGGAATCGGGCTTCGGATCGAGGAAACCGCGCGCGAGCTCGAGAACGCGCGCGACTACCATCGCGTAGAGTCGGAGCGCAAGGAGCGGCTCGACGCGCAGCGCCAGGAGGTCCACTTCGCGCTCGCCGAGAACGAGCAGCACCGGCTCTACGAACGGCTTCGGCGCGACAGCGAGCAAGCCGAGCGCGCGCTCGCGCACGAGGAGGAGCGCTGCGCGCAGCACGACACGCTCGTCTCGCAGTGCGAGACCATGCTCGGCCGTCCCCTCGACGAATCGCTCGACGAGGAGGAGACGACGCTCGCCGCCGCCATCCGTGACGGCACGCGCGAGTCGGTACGGACCGACGAGCAGATCGACGCCGCGAAGCGGGAGCTCGCCGCGCTCTACGCCGAGCGCGAGGAGCTGCGATCGGGGATCCTGCGCTACCCGGCGGCGACGACCGAGCTCCGGGAAGCGCTCGAAGAGGCGGGTATCAGCGCCTCGGTATTCGCAGACCTGCTGGAGGTAGACGACGAGGACTGGCACAACGCGGTGGAGGCCTGGCTCAACACGCAACGCTTCAACGTCCTCGTCCCCGAGCACGACTTCCAGCGCGCGCTCGAGGTCTACAACGCGCTGCCCGCGAAGACCGCCGGTGTCGGTCTCCCGAACATCGGCCCCATGGGCGAAGCCGACGCGCTTCCCGGCTCGCTCGCGGAGGTCGTCACCGCCGCGAGCCCGGCCGCGCGCAGGTACGCCGCGTTCCTGCTCGGTGACGTGATCCGCGCCGACCTCGCCGATCTCAAGTCGTACGCGCGCGGCATCACGCGCGAGTGCATGGCGTACTCGGGCCATACCGCGAAGCGCGTGCGGCGCGAGGTCTACGAGCGGTGGTACGTCGGCAAGCGTGCGCGCGAGCGACGGCTCGAGGCGGTTGAAGCGCGGATCGCCGAGCTCGGCCGCGAGGTGGAGCGGCTTCTCGCGGAGAAGCGCCGGATCGACGAGCGCGTCGACCTCGAGAGCCGCGTGCAGCGGACGCTCCCGCGGATCGCCGATCTCGCCGGCGCCGCCGCGCGGGCGACGTACCTTCGCGAGCAGGTGCGCGAGATCGGCGAGCGGATTGCGCAGATCGACACGAGCTCGTTCGAAGAGCTGAAGCAGCAGATCGCGATCTTCACCGAGACGATCGCTTCGGTCGAGACGCATCTCGCCGAGCTCAACCGCACGATGGGCGAGCTCGAAGAACGGATGCGCGGCCTCGGCGACGAACGTACGGACGTCGAATCCGAGGTAGCGAGGAGGAGCGCGGCGTACGAGGGGTTCGTCTCCGAGCACGCGTCGGATGAAGACGATCTGCGATCGTACTTCGAGTCCCGAGTGGGCCCCGAACGCTCCCGCGGAGACTTCTCCTACGACGACTTCTTCCGCCGCTACGATTCTGCGCTCACCGGCATCGTTACGCGTCGTGACCGAGCCCGCGCCTCGCTTCGGCAGGCGAAGCAGCAGTACAACCACGACTTCGCGACGCTGATGGAGCTCGAGGCGGACGGGGCGGAGGAGTACCGCACGCTCCTCACCCGATACCGCGAAACCGAGCTCCCCGAGTACCGCGAGCGCATCGCACACGCGCGCTCGGAGGCCGAGCGTCAGTTCCGCGAGCACTTCGTCGCGCGGCTCAACGAACACCTCATCGAGGCCGAGGAGAGCTTCAAGGAGATCAACCATATCCTCGGGACCATCACCTTCGGCCGCGATCAGTATCGCTTCATGCTCGCCCGCCGGCCCGAGCGCCGTGCGCTGCTCCAGGCGATCGCGACCGCGGCCGAGGTTCGCGAGGACGAGGGAACGCTCTTCGAAGTCCTCCACGCCGAAGAGGAGCGCGAGAGCATCGAGCGCCTGTTCAACCAGATCCTCACGCACGAGGCCGACGATCCGGAGATCCGCGACCTCTGCGACTACCGGCAGTACTTCACCTACGACATCCGCATCCGTCACCTGGATCAGGAGGACGAGAAGACCGGCAAGCCGCTCGAGTCGATGCTCTCGCGCGTGCTGCGCGAGAAGTCGGGCGGCGAGACGCAGACGCCGTACTACGTCGCGATCGCGGCGAGCTTCTTCCGCTTCTACAAGGATTCGCCGAACGCGATCCGTCTCGTCCTCTTCGACGAGGCGTTCAACAAGATGGACGACGAGCGGATCGGTCGCATGGTCGACTTCTTCCGCAAGCTCTCCATGCAGGTCGTGACCGCCGTGCCCACCGAGAAGCTCGAGTCGATCGCGCCGCACATGCACCGTACGAGCCTGGTGCTGCGAAAGAACTACCGCGCCTTCGTCCGCGAGTACGCCCTGACGCCTCCGGCGACCGGTGCCGCCGGAGGCACGATCACGCCGGAGGCGTCGTGAGCCGGAAACGCTCGGCGCCCCTCTCCTCGACCGCCCGCGCGGTTCTCACCGAGTTCGCCGATTCATTCCCGGCGAGCGCTCACTACCGCGGTGGACGGAAGCTCCGCAAGGCCGACTGGGAACGAGTGTTTCCCGACACCGCGCGCGACGTCGAGGCGAAGGAGGAGTTTCTCGCGGCAATCGACGAGCTCGTCTCGCTCGGTGTCGTCTCGGTGAAGTGGAGGCGCTTCCGCGACGGTAGCGAGGTCGATGCTCTCTACCTCGAGGATCCGGACCGGCTCTTCGAGCTCGTCGGACGTCCGTCGCCCGATGCCGTGCGCGACCGAATGCTCGAGGTCCTCCGTTCGGACGCGTGGACGCACCACACCGACCTCGCGCCGGCTGCGCGCGAGCGCCTCGCGGCAGTCCGAGATTGGCTTGAGGCGATGATCGAGGTGCGGCACCCCGTGGCGGTCACCGATGCGCGGGAGCTCTCCGATCTCGCGTCCGTGCTCAGGATCGAGCCTGAGACGGCGCGCCGGTTCCCCATCCGCGCGCTCAGCGTACGACTCTTCAACGACAGCAAGCGGCTCGAGCGGCTACTGCCGCTCGCAGACCGGGTGACCCGGGGGCTCTTCGGGGTCGCGCATTCGGAGGAGACCGGACTCGCGCGGAGCTACCCGGAGGTCTCGGTCGCGCTGCGCGGGACGCTGGTTCTCGCCGGAGCGCGCGAGTGGGCGTGCCGCGGCGAGGTGCTGACGCTGCCGGCGGCGACCGTGGGCGACGTCGACGCCGTACGGGCGGAGCCTTCCCCGGGTGCACGGGCGCCGACCGGTGAGGCGGGTGTCCTCTCGGTCGAGAACAAGGAGACCTTCTACGTTCTCTCGTCGCTGCTGCGAGAGGGGAGCCGGCTGGGATCGATCGCCGCGGTCACCTACTGCGGCGGTCACCCTCACGCCTCGTACCTCGCGCTCCTCGAACGCTTCCGCGCGGCGGGCGTGTCAATCCATCATTTCGGCGACCTCGATCCGGACGGGCTGTTCATCTTCGCCGAGCTGCAGTCGGGTCTGGAGGTCGAGCTCCACCCGTACCACATGGACGTAGCGACGCTGCGTTCCCACCTCTCGTTCGGCCTCGCCCCGCCGGAATCGCGCCTCGCGCTGCTGCGATCCTCGCTCGCGACTCTCCCTCAGCAGATTCGTCCGCTCGCCACGGAGATCCTTGCGCACGGCCGAGGGGTCGAGCAGGAGGTGATCGACGTGACGCATCCTCCGGGTATGTGACTCCCGTCGGCCCGCGCGATATACTCGGACTCACCACGCCGGAGGAGATCATCAGCGTATGGCACAACGAATCGCGGTAGTCGGCACCGGCTACGTCGGCCTCCTGCAGGCCGTTGGCCTGGCCGATTTCGGCAACTACGTCACCGGAGTCGACCTGCGCGAGGACGTGGTCGAACGGCTCTCGCGCGGCGAGCCGACCATCTTCGAGCACGGGCTCGCCGACTACTTGGAGCGAAACGTGCGAAGCGACCGGCTGCGCTTCACGACGAACCCGGCCGACGCGCTCGCCGACGCGCAGATCGTCTTCATCGCCGTGGGCACGCCCGAGGCGGAGGACGGAAGCGCCGACCTGAGCCAGATCCGTTCGGTCGTGGGCGACATCGCCACGCACTGCACCGGCTTCACGGTCGTAGTAACGAAGAGCACCGTCCCCGTGGGGACGAACCGATGGATCGCGGGCGAGCTCGACGCCGCCACGACCGCCGCGGACGACCGCGAGTTCGTCGTAGTCAGCAACCCGGAGTTCCTCCGCGAGGGACGGGCGGTGCAGGACTTCTTCCACCCGGACCGCATCGTGATCGGCTTCTCCGATCCCGGCTCCCCCGGCGCGGCGCGCGCCCGCGAGCTGCTGGAAGACGCCTACCGCCCGCTCTACCTCATCTCCACGCCCTTCGTCTGGACGAACCTGGAGACCGCGGAGCTCATCAAGTACGCCTCCAACGCCTTCCTCGCGACGAAGATCACCTTCATCAACCAGATGGCGAACCTCGCCGAGGCGGTCGGCGCCGATGTCCACGCGGTCGCGAAGACGATGGGTATGGACGGGCGGATCAGCGCGAAGTTCCTCCATCCGGGGCCGGGCTACGGCGGGAGCTGCTTCCCCAAGGACACGAAGGCGGTCGCGGCCACCGGTGAGCGCTACGGGGTGGACATGAGCGTAATCAGGGCGGTCGTCGCCGGCAACGAGGCGCAGAAGGTGCGCACCGCCGCGAAGGTGCTTCGCCTTCTCACCGGCGACCCGCACGGCATGGCGACCGGAAAGGTGGTCGCGGTCCTCGGTGTGGCCTTCAAGGCCGAGACCGACGACATCCGCGAGTCACCCGCGATCAGCATCGTGCGCGAGCTCCTCGGCGCCGGCGCGCGCGTGCGCGTCCACGACCCGAAGGCGCTCGACAGCTTCCGCGCGATGTTCGGCGACGCGGTCGCGTACTTCGACGACGAGTTCACCTGCCTCGAGGGCGCGGACGCCGCGATCATCCTCACCGAGTGGAACGAGTACCGCAACCTGGACCTCCCGCGCGCGGCGTCGGTCATGCGCGAATCGGAATCGGGCGCGCGCCGCCTCCTGCTCGACACGCGCAACGTCCTCGACCCCGACTATGCGCGCGAGGCCGGCTTCGAGTACCACGGGACGGGACGGTAGCTGAAGCCCAACGGCACGCCACGTACGAGTGGTATACTCGGCAGGCGTGAACCTCTTCAGCCACTGCGTTCTGACCGCGTCCGACCAGGCTCAGGCGGACGCCTTCTCCTCCCTCCTCGCCCGTCGCATCCGCGCCGGGCTCTACCCACGCGAAATCTCGTTTCACGTCTATCCGGACCCGCCCGGCCGCGTCGGGTCAGGGGCAGGTACGCTCTGGGCGCTCCATCGCCTCTACGAAGAGATCGGCTTTGATCCGATCCACGATGCCGATTCGACCGGCGCGCCCTCGGTGCTCGTTCTCCACGCGGCGGGCGAGTCGCCGCGCCCATCCAGGCCTTCGTCCGCCCCACCGACGATCCTGCGATCGTCTTCCACTCGATAGACCTGGGAGAGCGCGAGCGCGTGGAGAGCGCAGGCTCGCTTCGCGCCTACGACGACCCGGACGCCGGATTCGCGCTCGCCCGCGCGGCGTGCGTGCTCCTCGGGCTCGGGAACGGCGAGCTGAGCGACCGGCTCTCCTCGTGCGGCGGCGGGTTCGAGCTCTCGCTCCTCGCCGCGGTGCCGAAGGGGTCGGGCCTCGGGACGTCGTCCATCATCGGCGGCGTGCTGCTCGCGGCGCTCTTCCGCTTCTTCGGCTTCACCTGCACCCCGGACGACCTCTTCCTGTCGGTCCTCGAGCTCGAGCAGATGCTCACCACCGGCGGCGGCTGGCAGGACCAGATAGGCGGGCTCGCCGGGGGAGTGAAGTACATCGAAACCCGCCCCGGGAGCCAGGCGCACCCGCTCGTCCACCAGCTCGACCCCTACCTCTTCGAGGAGCCGGAGTTCAGGGGGCGCATGACGCTCTACTACACCGGCGTCACCAGGCTCGCGAAGAACATCCTCCAGGAGGTCGTCGATCGGGTGAACCGCCGCGAGCCGGCGTTCCTGTTCACGCACGAGTACCTGCGCGCGCT
>CAZICD010000111.1:0-12780 GCA_964537725.1 uncultured Spirochaetaceae bacterium
GAGTGGCTCACGGGGTACGAGATCCCGGCGAACGCGCGGGTCGTGGAGTTGTAGGGACGAACCCCGCGCGGCCTCGATCATCCTGGCAGCGGGATACTGAGCTTCCACGTCGTTCCGCGCCCACCCTCGGCAACGAGCGATCCATCGATCTGCCGTGCGAGCTCGCGGGCAAGCATGAGTCCAACGGCGCCGGTCGGCGGGTTATCGCCCAATCCGATGCCGTCGTCCGATACTACGATGGTCCACGCCGTCTCCGATGCGCGTCTGGATGTCACGCGTACCGCACCTGAACGGTTGCCAGGGTAGGCGTGCCGGGTCGCGTTCGCCACCAGCTCCGCGACGCACAGGAGGACCGGAATTGCGCGCTCAGCCGATACCTCGATCGGGTCCAGGTCGAGCTCCATTGACACCGCAGGTGTGCCCGCGCGCATCGACAGTCGATCGGACAGGTCTCGCACGGCGCGGTCGAGCGGTATCCTGTTCAGTGCCCCCTCGGCGTAGACGTCGTTGTAGACCTTCGCGATCAGGTCGATGCGCTCGGTCACGTCGCGAAATACGCCGATCGCGTCGTCCGAGACGAGCCTGGCAGCCTTGAGCGAGACGAGCGCGGATATCAGCTGCAGCGTGTTGCGGACTCGATGGTGGAGCTCCTGCACGAGGAGGTTCTTCTCGGAAACGAGGCCTCGCAGTCGCTCTTCGCGACGCCGAGCGTCCGTCGCGTCGTGTCCCACGATCACCCGACCGACGATCTCGTCCAGGTGATTCCTGGTAGCGGTCTGAGAGAGGTTGACCACGGTGGTCGCTCCGTTGCGCTCGATCTGCACGTCGCCGCCGCGCATGGAGTCGGTGTCCACGCCAAGAACGTCGCGCAGGTCGGCTCCCACCAGACTGCGTCGCGGGAGGCCGATGAGCTGTGCCGCGGCGGCGTTGACGCTCACGATGCGGTACCGCTCGTCCGTGAGACAGAAGCACTCGTCTATCTGGTTCAGCGCCTGTTGTGCGACCAGCTCCGGGCTCAGGTGGATGAGATGCTTTCGCACGATGCCAAGGTAGATCGCGCCGGCGGTTGCGAGGTAGGAGAACCCGTTCACTTCGCGCACCTGGAGACCGCCCACCTCGCGCAGCAGGACCAGCCCCACTCCTACGGCGAACCCCAGCCCGTACGCGAGCAGTATCCAGCGCACCTGTCGTCGGCGCGACCGCTCGTTGCTTTTGAACGAGGCTCGTACGAGCATCGTCAGCGTGAGCACCGGTATCAGCGAGTAGCTGACGACGACAATGATTCCGAGCGGCGTGCGGATGAACGGTGACTCGAGGACGTAGCCGAAGTCGGCCGCTTCGGCGACGACCGTCCCGCGGCGGGCGAGGAGGAAGTAGCTGACCGCGATCGCGATCGCTGCGAATGAGATCACTCCCAGCACCAGCCGCCGGTACCGCGCCGGACCCGTGCTCTCCGCGGCGAAGACTGCAAAGAAGACCCAGGCCAGCGGCCAGACGGCTGCCACCTGGCCCCACGCCCGCGCGATCTCGATGCTCGTTGCGTGGTGTACCATGATCTCGGTAATCGTGATGAACGCGGCGACGTAGCAGTAGAAACCGAAGAAGAGCGCGGCGCGGCTCTGCCCGGCAAACGAGAGAACGCGTGTGCCGAGTACGATGAGGGTGACCAGGGACAGCGCGAGCACCAGGTCCGTGATCACGGGCGAGCAGTCTCCCTGTATTCGTTGTCTTGCGGCCTCCTCTTCCGCCTCACCTTCCGAAGCAGCTGGAACGCCGAAGCTGTTGTTCGCGGGTAGAGCCGATACGGGGTCTTCCGCTTCGGTGCAGCGGGCCTCACCATCATGCGAATCAGGACGAAGCCGACGAGGAGCGCCATAACGAGGGTCATGGAGAGGAAGAGACCCGCCGGACCCACCCATCGCATGAACTGACTCGCGAGCAGCGGGCCTGCGACGCTGCCGATCCCGTAGTAGATGACGATCGCGCCGGCCGCGCGGACCATCTCGTGCGGCTCGAACTGGTCGTTGGCCAACGCGACCGAAAGCGAGTAGAGCGGCATCCCGAATCCCCCGTACAGGAATACCAGCACGAAGAGGGCGCCACCTGCGGGTCGGAACATGGCGATCAGCGCACCTATTGCGGCCGCGCTGCCGACGCTCCACAGGATCGCCCGGCGCCGACTCACCGTATCCGATACCCACCCGAGCGGCAACTGGAACGCCATGCTGCCCAGCGAGACGACGAGCATCAGCACGCCGATCGCACCGCTGTCCATGCCCACCTGCTGCCCGTAGAGCGGCGTCAGGCTCCAGGTCGCGCCGGCCATGATGCCGGCGACGATGATTCCGCTCCCGGCGAGCGGTGATTTCATGAACGTGCGCACCAGTCGCGGTGGCTCTCGGTCCACGTTCGGCTCTCCGGCGACGCGCATGATCGCGACCGGCAGCAGGCAGAACGACAGGAGAATCGTCGTGATGCCGAAGATCTCGAAGCTCGACGGCGGGAACAGCCCCATGAGTGGCTGCGCCGCCCCCATCGATACGATGTAGACGACGCTGTAGATGCTCAGCAGGCGACCGCGATTGCCGCTCGTGCTCGACGAGTTCAGCCAGCTCTCGGCCACGACGAACATCACCGACAGCGACAACCCCGTCGCGGCTCGAAACACCAGCCACGGCAGCACATCGATCCAGACGAGATGGGCGATCGCCGACGCCGAACCCAGCGACGCCGCTGCGGCGAACGAGCGCACGTAGCCGACGTTGCGGATGATCGTGGGAGCGAGCATCGACCCGATGATCAGACCGACGTAGTTGAACGACATGATGAGCCCGACCATCGAGTCCGTGAACCCCTCGATTCCCGCCCGCAGCGATACCGCCGAGCCCTGGAGCCCCATCCCCGCGCCCATGAGGAACACCGAGACGATGATCGCGACGATCGTCGTTCGCGAGCTCTGTGGCGCTGTCGCCGCGTCTGCCATTCGTGAGAGTGTAGCAGGAATACCGGTAGCCGCGCGAGAACAGGAATTGTCCTTGTATCGTGCTCCATGCGCGACTAAGCTATGCATTCGGACGGTTTCGCCGTCCCGCGAGGATACCCATGAGTGCAGCACCCAGGCGAAAGATTCTTCTCGTAGAGGACGAGGCGCTGATCGCGATGTCAGAGCGCTTGATCCTCGAGCAGAACGGATACGATGTCACCGTCGCTCACTCGGGGCCTGCCGCGATCGAGGTGTTTGCCGAGGACCAGGACATCGACCTGGTGCTCATGGACATCGACCTGGGCTCCGGTATGGACGGGACGGAGGCGGCCCAGGCGATCCTCGCCGACGGCGAGGTGCCCGTCGTCTTCCTCTCCTCTCACACCGAGCCGGAGGTCGTTGCGAAGACCGAGAAGATCACGTCGTACGGTTACACCGTGAAGAGCTCAGGCGAAACGGTGCTGCTCGCTTCCATCAAGATGGCGTTCCGCCTGTTCGAGTCACGCGTCGGCGAGCGCCACGCCCTGCAGCGCCTCAACCATTCGCAGGACCTGATGCGATACGTCATCGCACACGCCCGGAGCGCCATCGCCGTCCACGACCGCAACCTGAACTACCTCTACGTCAGCGAGGAGTACTTGCGGGCGTTCGACGTGGAGCTTCCAGCAGTGATCGGTCGTCACCACTACGAGGTGTTTCCCGACCTTCCACAGAAGTGGCGCGACGTGCATCAGCGGTCGCTGCAGGGGGAGGTCGTCAGCGCCGAAGACGACATCTACGAGCGGGCGAACGGGCAGGTCCTCTGGACACGATGGGAATGCCGACCCTGGTACGAGAACGACGGCTCCATCGGCGGTATCATCATCAACACCGAGGTCACCGACCGCACGCAGCGGCTGCAGAGGCTGTTTGTCGACAACCGCGATTTCCTGCGTACTCTGCTTGAGACGGCCCTCGAAGGCTTCTGCGTCGTCGACAGCCACGGCCGGATTCTCGAGGTCAACTCCAGATACGCCGAGCTCACCGGCTACGGCCGTGAGGAACTGACCGCGAAGTCTGTCTGGGACGTCGACGCAATCGACGACGAATCCGACGCGGCCGCGCGCATGCAGCGGATCCGCGACGAGGGGTGGGAGACGTTCCCGACCAGGCTCCGCCGCAAGGACGGCTCGTTGGTGAACGTTCGCGTGTCGGTCTCTCTGATCTCGCGTGAGTCGCCGAGCTTCGTCGCGTTCTTCCTTCCGACCGACGGTGCTGCGCCGGGGTAGGGGAGGATCGCGCGCCGGGCCACACGAGAGTCACGGCGGCACGCTCCTCGGGTTGCGAGATCATCCGGCAGGCCGCTCCCGCGCGTTGAGCATCTGCTTGCGCCTCGCCGTCTCGCTGTAGACGACACGAACGAATCGACCATAATTCATAACAAAACGGAGGCGAGTCGTGGAAGCATACGCGCTGAACCGGGTTCGCAGCAGACACGCGATGAGCCGTCCGGTCAGGTCGGCCGCGGCGGTACTCGTCTCGGTGTCGGTGTTGATGCTGACCATCTCCTGCAGTTCGGTCGGACAAGCCGCCGACAGGATGCCCGGGGTGAGCCCGGGACCGCGCGATCCTCTCGCGACGGAGAACACCCGGGCCCTCCTCGCCTGGCTCTACAGCCTCGAGACGAGGGAAACGGACCGCCTTCTGTCGGGGCAGGAGATTGGGCCGGCGGACGCCGAGCACGGCTACGCCTTCTGGGTAGATGGTCTGCACGAGCGTACCGGGAGCCGTCCGGCGATGATCGCACTCGAATACTTCGGGGGAACGAACGATCCCTACCCGCTCGACGTCGAGCGGAAGAACCGGGTCATCGTCGATCACTGGAGAGAGGGAGGCCTCGTCTCGGTTTATCACAACTACGCCAATCCGTGGACCGGCAGGCGGGTCAGGGATCGAACGATCCCGGAAGGCGCTTCCTACTCCGACGTCTATACCCCGGGGACCCAGGCGAACGGGCGATTCCTGAAGGATCTCGATCACAGTGCGGATCAGTTTCTTCTCCTCCAGGAGCAGGGCGTTGTGGTGATATTCCGTCCTTTCCACGAGATGAACCGTGACGCTTTCTGGTGGCACGCGGCGGACCCGGCGGAGTTCACGAAGCTGTGGAGGTATACCTACCGACACCTGACCCAAGTCCGTGGGGTTCACAATCTCCTGTATTTCTTCTCGCCCGGGGCGGTGAACGAGATCGATCTCCAGTCGGTCGCGCCGCACATCTACTATCCGGGGGACGATTTCGTGGATATCGTCGGTCTCGACCTCTACGAGGATAACCTCCTGGACTCCCCCCGGGCGAACTACGCACAGACTGTAGCCCTTGGAAAGCTCTTCGGTTTCGGCGAGATCGGTGGCAGCCTTCCGGCGACGCCGAAGAACAGGGACTGGAACCTCACGCAGCTGCCGGAGGCGGTCCGGAATGGATATCCGGAAGCGGTTTTCTGGGTGTCCTGGTCGTCCTGGTATCCCGATGGCATCATGTCGATGGTGGAGCTACCCGGAGCACGCGAGCTCTTCGCCGATCCCCTGGTCGCCGACTTGTCGGACGTCGATTTCGATGCCCCCTTCGTGCCGGTCGAAAGCGAGACCGTCGACGAGCCCACCGACTCCGGAGCGCTCCGAGTCGGTTCGGTAATTCTCCATTCGGGGCATCTCTCCGGCATTCCAGGTCCGTGGGAGTCGGGAGTGAAGGCTCTCGGACGCGACCTTCCCTATGCGTATTCGGTCCATCCCGTGCGCCTCGTGGCTGCGGTCCACTTTGCGCATGCTCTGGACAGGCTGATCAACGTCAACAACTGCCGCTTCATCCTCGTAGATGATCTCCGCGGCGTCGAGGACACGCTCGTCGACTACGCCCGCCGGAATCCGGAAGTGGACTTCATCGTCGCAGACCCCTCGCTTCGCGAGACGCCGGAGAACGTCTATACGTTCGGGACGAACATCGAGGGGTGGTACTATCTGATCGGGATCATCGCCGGATCTGTCACCCAATCCGATATGATCGGCTACGTCGCGCCATCCGGGAATCCATGGGATGTCGAACACGCGAATGAATTCGCCCTCGGCGTGCGAGAAGTGAACGCCTCGGCGCGCATCCTGCACGTCGTCGAACCCGATACGGCCACGGCGGTACGCGCACTCGCGGACGAAGGATGCGACGTATTCAACGACGTGGTCCGCGATCCGGCGGTGATCCTGGAGCTCGCACGCCTGCGGGAGCAGCGCACGCCGGTGACCGCGTTCAGCACCGTGGTTTCCCACGAGGGAGCGCCCGAGTTCGTTGCGGCGGGCGCGCCCGTCGATACGGCTCTCGTGTTCAGGAAGATGATAGAGTCTGTTCTCGCCGCGCAGGAGGGTCGCAACTATCCCCAGCGGCCCGAGTGGTTCGGCGTCCGGAGCGGTGCCATAGGAATGGGCGGTGGAGCTCCTGCGGTCGACCCGCGGGTTGTGGACATCATGAGATCACGCACGGTTTCGGTCCCGGGTTTCGGTCGGATGAGCCGGTACGACTTCCTCGTCATGCGTCATCGGCAGCTCGCCGACGGCGGCTTCGTACTGCCGGAGAGAAGCACCGTGAGGCTATCGCCGGAGATAACGCCGTACAAGTAGGTTCTCGTACCGACCGCTACACTCGAGTCCGATGCGCCCGAACGGCTGCTATGAACCCTGGTACCGCAGATCAGGAACGACGTCCACCGATGTGATGATCGAGCGGAAGACTGGAGCCCATGTATCAAAGGCGCCCTCGAGCGCGTACGCGTTGAACTGGAGGAAGCCGACCTGCGTCGGGATCAGTCCGATGATCGCGCGCACGGGGCCCACACCGCTTACCTCGAAGCCCGACGAGATCCATATCACGTTCGATTGCTCGTCGTAGACCGGCGTCCCGAAGTCGTACCCGGAGAGCAGATCCGGCAGCGTAGTGTCGCTCTCTGCCATCGCCGCGTTCATGTCCACCTGCGCCATGTCGTGCAGCTCGGACTCGGCCATCCGACCGCTCTCGGTGACCTGGACGAGGACGTAGGGGTACTCCATCCACTGCTGAGCTGTTCCGAGCTGGTAGCCGTATTGGTAGTCGGGGATTGCCACGCCCGGAGAGGCTCGCCGCGCCTCGGTGAACACCTGCGTGAGAACCTCGGCCGGGATCTCGATCCACTCATCGGGCACCGTGAGCGAAAAGGCGTCGCCCTTCAGGACGGTGTCGCCGAACGCACACACCGCGACCAATGTGAGCACGAGCACACAGGCTCGCCGCGTCATCTGCATGGTTTGGTCCCTCCAGGGGCACGCATCCCCGGCGTGCGCCACGGCCATGCAGTCATCGTACGGCCGCCTGACGGCGCCGTCAATGCCGTTACCACCCGGCGGAGCCACACGGTCGAAGATTCGCACCGACTGTCGGCGCTGTCCGGGAGACGCTACTCGCCCGGCGGGCAGATCTCGTCGATCGCGCGCAGCGTCCCGGCGTCGAGCTCGCCGTCCGCGGCGGCAGCGTTCGATCGCGCCTGCTCCGGGCTCTTCATCCCCGGAATGGGGCAGGTAACCGCCGGGTTCGCGAGGACGAACCGCAGCGCGAATTCGACCATGCTCGAACCCTCCGGCACGAGCGCGCGCAGCTTCGCCACCGTTTCGAGTTTGGCGAGGAAGTCGGACCGCTGGTTGCCGTCGGGGTTCCACTTCTGCCGGACCGTGTCGTCAAAGCGGGTCTCCGGCGAGAACTTGTCCGCGAGAAGCCCCTGCGCGATCGGTCCGCGGAGCAGCACGCCAATATCGTGCTCGCGACAGTACGGCAGGATATCCTTCTCCGCGCTGCGATTGAGGATCGAGTAGTTGATCTGGCACGAGGCGCATCCGCCCTCGGCATCGAGCGCCTCGAGCGACGCGAGGTCGTTGGTGGAGATCGCGTACTCGCGGATCTTCCCCTGCTTCTTCAGAAGCTCGAACGCCTCGACGAAGATCTCCGGGTGCTCGGGAGTACCCACGTGGCACTGGTAGAGGTCGATGTAGTCGGTCCCCAGGCGGTAGAGGCTCGCATCGCAGCAGTTGATGATGCTGTAGATCGATTTCAACTGCGGCGGGTCGTTGAACCGGCGGCCCCAGTTTCCCACCTTCGTCGCGATGTAGACGTCGGACCGGACGCCCTTCAGCGCCTTGCCGGTGTACACTTCGCTCTGGCCCATCCCGTACGCGTCTGCGGTATCGAACAGGTTCACCCCTGCGTCGAGCGCCGCGTGGATCGTGTCCACCGCCTGCTTCTCCTCGACCGGTCCCCACTGGCCGCCGATTCCCCAGCAGCCCATCGAGACCGCGCTCACATCCCATCCGGTTCGTCCGAGTTTCCTGTACTTCATGGTAGCTCCATCGTGGGCGCAGGCGGCGCCGGTGTCAAATGGTACCCGGCGGGCGAGGATTACTTGCCACGACGGGGGCGGCGTGGGAGCATGTCGGCATGGGCGACGAGGTGGGTCAGACCCACGTAGTGATGGTGAACGGCTCTCCCCGGCACGGGACGACGCAGGAGTACCTTCGGCAGGTCGAAGCAATTCTTCAGGATGCCGGGGTCTCGACCGAGCTGATATCGCTTGCCGGGACCGATATCCGCGACTGCACCGGCTGCGAAACCTGCATTCGTCGAACGGGCTGGTGCGTCCAGAAGGACGCCGCGCCGGAGATCCTGCGCCGCATGTTGCGCGCCGACGGCCTGGTCATCGCCACGCCGGTCTACATGGGCACCGTCACGGGCAAGCTCAAGAGTCTGCTGGACAAGACGGCGAGCTGGCTCCATCGGCCTCCTGCCGTCGGGATCCCGGTGCTGCCGCTCGTGACGACCGCCGGATCGGGGGCGAAGCAGACGCTCTCGTATCTCGCCGAGACGGTCGCCTCCTGGGCGGCGCACCCGATCGGGGGAATCGCTCGCAGCGCGTCGATGAGAGAACCCGTCGCGCGCCGAGAGGTCGAACGCTTCCTCGACCACCTGCGCCGCGACCGCTCGAGCTACCGGCCGACCTGGCGACAGGTCATGCTGTTCCAGGTGCAGCGCGTGCTCGCCGCCAAGGTGGCCGAGATCGATCGGCGTTACTGGCAGGAGCGCGGTTGGGACCAATCGTCGTTCTACTACCCGTGTCGCATGGGCCCGGGCAAGCGCCTGCTCGGGGCGCTCTTCTACCGCATCCTCTACCGCCGGATCCGGCCCTCGTCGACGTTCTGAGGCTGGGGGCGGTGAAGGCACACCACTCTGGACGATGTTCCCGTGCTATCCACGGCCGTTGCGCTTCGATGAGTTGCGGCGGTTCTCGATCCACCTGTCCAGGGACGCCTGGCTCTCCTGTGATTGATGGCCCGCGATTATGCCTTCGATACTGATGTCTTCATCCAGGTCTTCCCAGTGGATGCCGGAACCGTTCCCGATCAGTCGGAAATTTCGCCGTTCTTCCTCTGTTGCGTGAAACAGGCGGGGATACCAGCTCAGAGGGATCGAGATCTTTCGCCCATCTTCCAGCGAAACAGTCAGATAGTCGTCGGAAACCGAGACCGTGCTGACATTTGCCATTGTGACGTCAATCGTTGAAGAACTCATTCCAGGACCTCAGTATCAACTCTTTGTTGTTCTCGACTCGTTTGAGTATCTCGCCGACCTCGCGATTCGAGAATCCGCGGCTACTCTGCAGTCGAACTGGTTCCACCCACACCTTTGCTGTACCGTTCCCTCTCTCAACATGGACATGAGCGGGTTCTGGCCGATCACTCGAATAGAAGAAGAACCGGAACCCGTCGGCTTGCAGGATGGTCGGCACTCCTTGAATATACCTCAATCTCCCGACTTCGTTCAGCCATACATGACGGGGACCAGCGTGCACCATGTCGATCACCCCTACAGGGCCGGCATGATGAAATCGCGGATGAGGAGATCGCACTGCGACGCGTCGTGTTGATCTGCCGTTATGACGACGACCGTGTCGCGCTCCGGAAGCACGAGGATCCGCTGGCCACGCACGCCCATCGCGAGGAACGCGTTCTCGCCGTCCAGATACGTGAACAGCGGGTTGCCGATTCCCAGCCACCAGAGGTAGCCGTACTCGACCTGTGCCCCGTGGAAGGAGCCGGTGACCTGCGTGGAGGTCGATTCCCGAACCCAGTCGGCGGGTACGATTTGCTCACCCTCGTACGTTCCGTTGTTCAAGTACAGCACGCCCAGCTTCATCATGTCGCGTGGCGTGAGAAACAGCTCCGACCCTCCGATGTGATAGCCGTCTCTGTCGGTGTCCCACTGAACGTTCTGAATGTCGAGCGGTCCAAAGAGGTACTCCCGGGCGAACTCGAGCGTGCTCATCCCGGACGCCCGTGAGACGATGACCGACAACAGGTGCGTCAATCCGGTGTTGTAGTTGAACGTCGATCCGGGCACGTCCACGAGAGGCTGCTTCAGCACTCTCCCGGCGATTCGCTTGCTGACGAAGAACGTGTACATGCTGTTGAGATCGTTCTCCCGCCACTTCAGCCCCGCCGACATCGTGAGCAGGTCGCGGATGGTGATATCGAGCTTGCCCGCGTCCTTCGCGTCGTACTCCGGGAAGTACGCGAGCGCCGGCTCGTCCAGACTCCCGATGAAACCTTCCCGCAGCGCTATCCCGACCAGGGTAGAGATCACTCCCTTGCTGGTCGACTTCGTGTTGTGCGAGGTGCTCGCGCCGTAGGGCTTGAAGTACCGTTCCACCGGAATCGTGCCGTTCCGGTAGACGATGACACTGTGGACCGAGAGGTTGCTGGCCTCGATGTGCTCCACCATGCGCGTGACGTCTTCGGACCGGATGCCCTGGCTTTCGGGGGTCACCGTCTCCCAGGGCCATTCCGGCTGCGTTCCCGGATCGTCCTGTCCGTACATCGAACTGCACCCGGTTGTGATGATTGCGAACAGCAGTCCTGTGAGATACGTCCATTTCTTCATTCTCTTCTCCTTGTCGGTGTCGATGTTCGTGGCCACACCATGCACCGGGGAGTCGGGGTCCACAATCGAACGTGCGTATGATTTCGGCGAATCATACGAATTTCCGATGGGCCGATCCAACTGCGCCCTTCGATCCCTCGCGTGCGCCCACCGCGCAGGTTCCGTAGGATCGGATGAAATCGGGAGGATCACGTGTCGACGACAGAACAACGACCGATTCGCAGAGCAGCGGTGTTCCTCGGAGTCACCGTCGGGTTGTCGCTCCTCGTCTTCTAAGGCCCGCTTGCGCTGTTCCGGATACCTGCGATCGGCTTCACGACGGACACCCGCGGACCGATCTGGGCCATCGTCCTCTTCATACCCGGGAGCACGCAGGCAGAGAGCAACTTCCCCTTTCTGGGCTTCCTCGTCGGCGTCACGGCGCTCTCCATCATCTTCACGTGGGCGCACAACAACACCGGCGGCAGCATCTGGACCGCCGTGTTCTTCCACTGGGTGTACGCCTACTCGTTCGAGGTAACGGGCACCGGCGTGGAGCGGTCGGTGCTCTCGCGACCCGAGCGCGTGGTCCCCGCCTGTAGGCATTCCCCCTACAGGAAGTGTAGCAGTTCGCTGATCGATGGCGCTGTGGAAACCGGGTAGCATCCGGTATCTACACGGTGGCGCTTCAGCGATCGCTCGCGGCGAAACCGTCACAAGGAGTTGGCAATGGCAAGGATGAAGATGAGGACGAAGATCCTTCTCGGGTTTGCTTCGATCCTCGTGCTGTTGACCGTGGTCGGTGTCGTGTCGATCGCGTTTCTTCAGCAGGCCACCGATGGTTTCACCCAGTATCGCGGATGGGCCCGCGACTCGAATCTCGTCGCAGAACAGAACGAGAGCCTGCTGATGGCGCGGATGAACGTGAAGGACTTCCTCATCCGCGGCACCGATCAGGAGGTTCAGCGATTCGAGGACTACTACGACGAGATGCGCGACTACATCTCCCAGGCGCAGGAGGCGATCCAGAACCCGGAACGCGCGGCGAAGGTCGACGAGATCGACGCGAAGTCGGTGGACTATCAGGACGGCTTCGACGAGGTCGTCGGCTTTCAGGCGACGCGGGACGAAGAGTTCGCGATCCTCAACACGGTGGGCCCGCAGGTCGAGCAGGATCTGACCGCCATTCTCACGAGCGCGGCCGACGACGACGACATGCTCGCCGCGTACGAGGCGAGCCTCGCGTTGCGGAATCTCCTGCTCGGTCGCCTCAACGTCCTCAAGTTCATGGAGGACAATTCCACCGAGAGCGAGACGCTCGTGCTCGAAGAATTCGAGGGCGTCCGCGAACACCTCGCGATACTCGACGCCGAGCTCGACAACGCCGAGCGGCGTGCTCTTCTCGAAGACGTGCAGTCTGGCTTCGAGGAGTACGCGACCGCCTTCCCGCAGGTTGCGCAGGCGATCTACAGCCGCAACGAGGTCGTCGACAACCAGCTCGACGTGATTGGACCCGAGATCGCCGGTCTCTCCGACGATGTGATGACGAGCGTCATCGCCGACCAGGACCGGCTGGGCCCGGAACTCCAGGCGTCCATCCAGCTGGCCAACATCGTCGTGATCATCGTAGGCATCGCCGCGATTCTCGCGGGCGTTCTCCTCGCGGTCATCATTTCACGAGGCATCCTCAAACAACTGGGCGCGGATCCGGCCGAGATCGAACAGATCGCGAAGCGAGTCGCGCTTGGCGACCTGGACATCGACATGAACGACAACGCGCACGGCGTCTACGACTCGGTCCAGGAGATGGTGAAGGCGCTGCGCTACAAGTCGGAGG
>CAZICD010000112.1:0-8506 GCA_964537725.1 uncultured Spirochaetaceae bacterium
AAGGGCCGCAGGGTGTAGGACCGATGAACGGCGGTGCCCGCGGCGCGGCGGTCGGCGGAGTCGTGATTCTCGTTCTGATCGCGGTCGGCGGGTGGGTCCTCGTGCTCGAAGCCGGCGGTGAATCCGGCGAGTCGCTTCAGACCGTCGACCGCAACGCGCTGGTCGACGCGCACCGTGCTCATGCGGTGATCACCCTGATCGAGGATGGCTTCGGGGCCGATGTCGTTCGGGCCGATGCGCTGCGCGCCGCGCAGGCCACGGTGCTCCAGGCGGTGGCTGCCGTCGCCGAGTCCGACTCTGCCGGGCGCTGGTCGTCGGTCGACGCGCTGCTCGTCCGCTCGCTCGAGCTCCTCCAACGGCTCGAGCAGGTAGCCGACTCGTCCGACCGCGCGCCCCTGATCGCCGATCTGCGTCGCATCTCCACCGACTTGCGTATCGAGATCGAGGCCGCGGCATCTCTCGACGCGTCGGGGCCGGTCGCGCTCGTCGACGGCGGGGTGGTTCCGGTGGCGATCGCGGTGCTTGCGGTTCTGCTCGGCGCGTACGCGATCGTGCTGCTCCTCCGACCGGCGCGCGCCGCTCCTGCCGGCAGCGGGCACGCGGGCGACGGGCCGGAACAGACGCGCACCGCCGCCGTCGCGCCGGTCGCCCGGCCCGTCGGCGGGGTGACGACCGACATCTCCGCCGACGCGGCGATAGAGGGGATCGGGTCGGCGGTGGATTTCACCGACGTCACCGAGCGGGAGCGTCAGCGAAGCGTGCGTTACGGGCACCCGCTCGCGCTCATCGAGCTCGTCGTCGATCAGGCCGAAGCGATTCGCTCCGACCACGGCGAGGCTGCGCTCGAGTACGTCGTGGGCTCGGTCGCGGAGCTCGCGAGGGACAACACCAGGTCGGCGGACACCGTGGCGGTGGTCGGGACCGATCGTGTCGGGGTCCTGCTGCCCGAGACGTCGGTCGAGCACGCTCGCACGGTAGCGGACAAGCTCTGCCGCAGCGTGGCGCTCTTCCCGTTTTCCGACGGGATCCACGCGACCGTGACGAGCACCTGCCGCGACCTGCTCGGCGACTCACCATCGGTCTCCCCGTAGCTCGGGAAAATCAGTTCGATATTGACTCGCCGCGGTAGTATACTAGAGTGGGGGCTTATCCCCGGTTGCCACCATGCGTGCGAAAACCCTGTGCGCCGTTCTGCTGGTCGTCGTATCGATCAGCCTCGGCGCCGACGAAGCTGTCCTCCAGGTCCTCATCGGATCACCGCCTGACGCGCGGCTTGAGGAGGTGCTTTATCTGGCCGCCGGCGTGGAGCTCACGCGCGCCGGCTTCGACACTCGTCGCATCCCGACTTCGCTCGCAGCGGAATCCGACGCCCTCGACCGGGAACGCATCGAGGAACAGGCGAAGGAGTTCGACACGCCCTACGTCCTGCTCGTCGAGTACGCTCCGCAGGATACGACGATAGAAATCGACTTCTCGCTCTACACCGTGGCCGCCGACTCTCCGGTGGCGTCCCGCCGGCTCGTCTCGCCCATCGACATAGACCTCGACGGTCGGGTGGGAGGGGCCGTACGCGACCTGATCGAAGATGCCGACCTCCAGCGTGAGCGAACCGCCACGACCTCCGTGGAGGGGATCGGGCTGGCCCGACGCCCCGCGCCGCCGGCAACCGATGCCACCGTCGACATCGGCAGCGCGCGAGTGCAGGGGCTCGAGATCGGCGTGAACACCTCCGGGCTCTTCGTGCTCGGCGCCGCGAGCGAGTTCTTCACCTACGGCGTCGCGGGAACCGTCACCGGAGGCTACGCGCCGGAGCTCAGCGCGGTCGGCGCGACGTTCGGCGGGCGCGCGTCGGTCATCCGGCTGTTCCCGAACGAAGGCGTCGAAGGCGGAGATCTGCGCGTCGTCACCTTCGGTCCGGAAGTAATCGTCGGAACCCGCTACCGAGCCCCCGCGCGACTCGGAGCGCGGGTTTCCGGCGGCGCAGCGGTCCTCGTCGTGTCGCGCTCCGAAGAAACGCTCGCGAAGACCGTCCCCTTCGTGGACTCCGGCGTTGGCGCCCGTCTTGCGCTGGGCTCGCTTGTCGCGATTGGCATAGAGATCAACTACCTCGTGGTACTGGAGACCGGGTTTCCGGTCATGGGACTCTTCCCGTCCATCACCGTGAGCATGGAGCCGTAGCATGCGTGGAAAACGTTCGCGGCTGATTCTGGCCGCAGTCATACTGGTTCTGTTCGCATCCGTTCTCATCGACTGCGATGAGTTCTCGCTCGTCGACGAGTTCTACCGGGATACCGGGTTGCCGCTTGAAATCAGACCTACCACCGTCGCCGTCCGCTCCGACGGGACGGTGGACTTCACCGGCATTGGCGGTGCGCCGGACTATTCCTTCGAGATCGCTCCCGGCGGGGCAGGGGAGATCGATCCGGTCACCGGACTCTACGAGGCGCCGACAGCCGAAGCGACGGCGACCGTGCAGGTCGTTGACAAGGCGGGCACGACCGCAGACGCGCTCGTGTTCGTGTACGTCCCGCCGTCCCTCTCGATCAGCCCGTCGAGCACCTCTGTCGCCCACGGCGCGAGCAGGCAGTTCGTGGCGTCGGGGGGTACCGGGGACTATACCTTTTCGCTCAGCGATGACTCGTACGGCACGGTTGACCCAACGGGTTTGTTCACCGCAGACGAGACCGCACCGCTCGATTCTCTGTCACTCAACGTGGACGACGGGACGTCGATCGTGAGCGCGAGTGTGACGATCAGCAACGTGACGGAGCTGACGTTGGAGGCCACGAACCCAACCATCGAGCAGGGGGGATCAACCACGCTGACGGCGCTCGGCGGAACTGAAGCCTATGAGTCGTTCTCCATCGGCACCGGATCGTGGGTGTTCAATTCGGGATTCGCTGGGTCAGTCAGCGGACCGCCTGACGGAGGCAATCGTGGATCCTACACGGCTGGAGCTTCTATCGGGACGGTGGAAATCCAGGTTTCGGACGATATGTCTTCAACCGACACGACCGTGATCACCGTGCGGCCGGCAACACCCGCAAACTTCCAGGCCCTGAGCTCGTACTCCGACCCTCCGGGAGACGGACCAAAGACGCTCAAGTTGACGTGGAGTTACGACGACGACTACGCTCTGGGGCTCGACAGCTTCGTTATCGAGCGATCGACGGTCAAGGCCGGCCCCTATTCGACGGTGGATGCCGCAGTGGATCGTTCGCTGCGTTCCTACGTCGACGACGACTCGGCGCTCACACCGAATACCATGTACTACTACCGCATCTCGGCAACGGCCGGCAGCGGCAGCTACACGTCGGGATACGCAGAGGCTAACAACATCACGAACTGACCGCTGAACCTGGCTAACCCCCGTCCCCCACTCGGCGGACGGCTGTCCGGACGAGCGCAACCACGCGTTCGAGGTAGCCGGTCGCGGTGGTGGCCGGCGCCGTTACGTCGAGATCTATCTCCATGCGTGTTGCGAGCGCGGTGACCGCGTCGCTCGCTTCCGCAAACGCGGCGGCGCGGCCCTCTTCGATGCGTGCCCGGCTGAGCGCGTCGAAGTAGACCTCCATGTCCTCGTAGAGCTCCGGGTACTCCTCCCGCACCGACGGCGAGTCGACGACCGCGCGCAGCAGCACGCGCGTACCGAGCAGGTCGACCACATCAGGAGTGGAGTCCTCCGCCGTGGTCGAGCCGATCTGCGACCGCACGGCGGCGGCCGCGTCCGCTAGGTCGGACGACGTCCGCTCTGCGGCGGCGCGGAACGATGCGACCGTCTCGCTGAGCGAGCGAATGCGGCGCTCGGCCTCGTTCGTGGATTCCCTGAGCTCCGTCTCCAGCGCGGCGAGCCGGGATTCGAGCTCGGATGCCTCGGCCCGCAGCTCTCCGACGGTTTGATCGAGCTGGTCCGCGCGCGCCCGGGCGGTCTCGGTGCGCTCGTTCGCCCGCGCCAGGCGCCTGTCGAGCTCGTCGCGCTGTGATTGCAGCGAGTCTCTCGTCTGTTCGAGCGAGGCGACCTGCTGCTCGAGGGAGCTTACCGTGGAGCGGCTCTCACGAAGCTGGTTCTCGACCGTGGCGATGGTTCGTCGGAGGCTGTCACGTTCGTCGGAGAACTCCTGCCCCAGCTCCCGCTCCCTGAACTGGAGCAGCTGCGCCGTCGCGCGCTCGGTACTCTCGAGGACGCGAACCGCGGAGCGGTAGAGCGACTCCGCGCTGTCGAGCTCACCGGCCCGCGCGCGCGAATCGGCCTGCGCTACGATCAGCTCTATCTCCTCGATCCGCGCTGCGAGCAGCGCGAGTCTACCCGACTCCTCGGCTGCGAGCGGCAGGATGTCCGCGAGCACCGCGTTGGCCGCATCGATGGATCTCGCAGCCTCGCGCAGAAGCGGTTCGGTCTGGACTGCCGGCGCGTCGATCAGCGCCGCCGCGTCACGCACGAGTACTCGAGCACGATCGTAGTCCTGGACCCGGATCGCGGTCTGGACGCGCTCGTAGAGGCTGGCGAGCTGGTCGCTGAGGAAGCCCAGCCGTTCGCGATTGCTCTCGATCGCGCCGAGTCGTTCCGACGCCGTCGCGTTGAGCCCTTCGAGCTCGGCGATGAGCTCGCGCTCGCGCTCGGACGGAGGTGCGTCGTCGGTGCGCTCCCTGCGAAGCGCCTCGAGCTCGCGTTCGATGCGGGCGATCTCAGCCTCACGCTCGGAGAGTCTCCGCTCGGCTTCCTGCTGGACCTGCTCGAGGATTGCGCCTTCGGTGGTCGTTACCTCGCCGGAGAAGACATTGACATCGGGTGCCGCGCGCGGGACGAAGGCGATGTAGGCGGCGAAGGCGCCGGCGAGCGCGACGACGATCAGTGCGTTCGCGAGCACGATCAGTCCGGCGCCGGAACGGCGTCGGGTCGCCGGAGCAAACGATGCCGGGCTGCGCGCGCGATCGGTGAGGAGGGCGTCTACCGACTCGACGATCGCCCGGTGTTCGCTTTCGGTGATGCCGTCCGGTCGGCTCTCGCCGGACACGTCCACATGTATGGCCTCGTCGAGTCGGTCTACGCCCGCGTTCGGTTCGTCTGCGCCCACGAGTTCATAGTACGCGGTCGCGCTGTCTGTGCAAAGCGGTTTCACCCTCGCGTTGACCGTCGGTTCTGACCGCGTCTATAGTGGATGTGAAATGCGTATCGCATCCCGGATCCGGGCGCTTGTTCTTCCGCTCGTGGTCGCGCCGCTTCTCTTCGTCGGGTTCACGTCCTGGTTCGCTGCGCAGGACGGTATCACGGCGATCGCGCGTGACTTCCTCTCGTTCAAGCTCCAGGAGCTCATGGGGTTCGTGTCCACCCAGTACTCGCTGCTCGAAGCGAACGACCTCGTCGACGACGAGACGTTCCGCGAGGCGGCGGTCGAAGCGATCGCCGGATACGCCGATCGGCTCGTCGGCAGCGAGAGCGAGATCGTCTTCGCGGTGGACGGCCGCGGAAACGTCGTCTTCTCCAGCGCCCCGGTCAGCCCCGCGGACGCCGCGCGCCTCGCGGCTTCGCCGCCTGAGGCCGGATGGCATCGCCTCGAGCTTGGCGGGATCACGCGGGTGGGTGCGGTCGGCCGATTCGAGCCGTTCGACTGGACCTGCGTCGTGAGCGAGGAAGCATCGGCATTCTTCGCGCCGGTCGACCGCATAACGCGGCAGAGCATCATCGCCGCGGCCATCAGCGTCGTCGCGCTGCTCGTGGTGATCACGTTGGTCAGTCGGCTGATCACGACGCCGTTGCGCGACACCGTCGCCGCGATGCGGTCGGTCATCGCCGACGGCGATCTGAATCGAAGCGTGAAGGCTCGTTACAACGACGAGACCGGCGAGCTCGCCGATTCGTTCAACTACATGATCCGCTCGCTCGACGAGGCGTACGACGACATCAAGCGGTTCGCGCTGAGCGCCGCCTACTCCGAGCGGCGCGAGTCGAAGGTCCGCACGGTCTTCCAGCGCTACGTACCGCAACACGTGATCAACCAGTTCTTCGAACGTCCCGAGTCGATGCTCGTGGGCGAGGAACGTCCGCTCTCCGTGCTCTACTCCGACGTCCGCGGGTTCACCTCGTTCAGCGAGTCGCTCTCCTCGAGCGACGTCGTCGACTCGCTGAACCAGTACTTCGGCCTCATGGTCGAGGTGATCGAGCGGAACTCCGGGATCGTCGACAAGTACATTGGCGACGCGATCATGGCGTTCTTCGGCGCGCCGGCGGACAATCCGCAGAGCCCGCGCGACGCGGTCATGGCCGCCTTCCACATGCTTTCGGCGCTCGAGGACTTCAACGAGTGGCAGGCCGAGCGCGATCGCGCGCCGTTCGACATTGGCATCGCGATCAACCACGGGCCGGTGACCGTGGGCAACATAGGCTCAGAGCGCAGGATGGACTACACGGTGATCGGCGACATGGTCAACGTCGTCTCCCGTCTCGAGGGGCTCACGAAGGTCTATCGCGAGCGCGTGCTCATCACCGAGTCCGTTCGGCGCTACGTCCGCGGTGTCTACCCGGTGCGGATGGTCGACCGTGTCCAGGTCAAGGGCCGCGAACGGGGACTCGCCGTCTGGGCCGTCCGTCCCTACGTGGAAGAGTCCGAGAAACGCGGATGGCAGGCGTACCACTCGGCGCTGCTTCACTACTACAACCGGGAGTTCGACGCGGCGATCGGCCTGCTCGAATCGGCCCTGACCGAGATCCCCGGCGATCACCTCTGCGAGCTCTTCCTCGAGCGGGCGCGCCGCTACGCCGCCGACCCGCCGCCAGACGAGTGGCGGGGACTCGTCCGGATGGAGGCAAAGTAGCAGTTCGCCGCACGAACCCGTGAGTGGGGGCGCGACCGCGAGGCCGCCTCACGCGATCAGATCGGCGTAACGCGCCCCGACGAGCTCTACCAGGTCGCCCGGTGCGAGCTCCACGTCCAGCCCGCGCGCGCCGCCGCTCACCAGGATCGTATCGAAGAGCTGCGCGCTCTCCTCGATCCACACGGGAAGCTCCTTCTTCATGCCCACCGGCGAACAGCCGCCGTGGACGTAGCCGGTCAGCGGCTGAAGCTCCCGCGCCGGAAGCATGCCGATGCGCCGCTCGCCGGCGGCGCGCGCCGCCTTCTTCAGGTCGAGGCCGGCGTTGCCGGGGAGGCAGAACACGAAGTGCTCCCCGCTGTCGCCCACCGTCACGAGCGTCTTGAACACGCGTTCGGGCTCCGCGCCGAGAAACCGGGCCACCGACACCGCGTCGAGCGCGTCGTCGCGCACCGGATAGTCGCGGACGGCGAACGCGACGCCGGCCGTCAAGAGGATTCGCACCGCGTTGGTCTTCCCGCCCTTCACGGCTTCCCGCCTCTCACAGCTCGAAGAACCTCCGCGCTACCTCCTCCATCGCGCCGTCGGCCGCGCCGGACTCGAGCACGACGTCCGCCGCCTCGCGCGCGCTCGCGTGCGCGCTCGCGACCGCGAGCCCCGTTCCCGCCGCGCGGATCATGTCCACGTCGTTGTCTCCGTCGCCTATCGCGACGGTCTCGCCGACTGGCACGCCAAGCTGCGCGGCGAGCCGCCGGAGCGCGTCGCCCTTGCTCACCCCGGTCGCGACCATCTCGAGGTAGTGCGGCTTGGAGAACATGGGCGTGAACCGGTCGGCCTCCGGGAGCGCCGCCCCGATCTCGCGGAGCGCGTCGCGGTGCGGAACGAGCGCGTCGTGGTCGCCGATGAAGAGCATCTTCGGCGAACCATCGGGAAGCGCCGCGGCCATGTCGCCGACGACGCGGTACGCGGTACCGGTCGCCCGGGCGTAGCGCTCGGTCGTCTCGTCGGCGTGCTCGACGAGGAAGTCGTCGTCGACGTAGCCCTGCAGCTGCAGCCGGTGCTCGTGGCCGTAGGCGACGATCGCGTCGATCGCACCCGGTGTCACGTAGCGCCGCGAGACGATGCGGCGGGTGTCCGCGGTGACCACGCGCGCGCCGTTGAAGGAGATGTAGTACTCGTCGTCGGCGGGCTCGAGGATGGGTGCGGCGATGCCGCGGATGCTCACGTCCGAGCGGCCGGAGCAGAAGACGATCGTGACGCCCGCCTCGTGGAGCCGCACGAGCGCGCGGTGATTCGCCTCCGGCAGGCTGCCGTCCGGCGCGAGGAGCGTGTCGTCTATGTCGGTGGCGAGGAGTCGGAACATTGGTGTACTCTACCGGGCCGACCGCGCCGTGGGAAGCCGACCGCCACCTACGGCGCCGGTGTACGCCGGCCGCCACCCACGGCGCGCGTACGCTCCGACTGCCGGCGCGCACGAAAAAGGGGCCGGCACCCTGCGGTGCCGGCCCCTGACTAAGCCGTGCGCCCGGCCCGCCGCCCGCCCCGCACGTGCGGGTTCGGGACGGTTCGGGCCCGGCCGGTGATCGTCGGCCGACGCTTACTCGTCGGACGAGGGCCTAGTCCTCGTCGACGACCTCGTAGTCCACGTCCTCGGCTCCTGCCGCCTTCCGATTGTCGGAGCGCGTCGAGCCGCCCG
>CAZICD010000112.1:8606-12727 GCA_964537725.1 uncultured Spirochaetaceae bacterium
GGCCGCGCCCTGCGCGGCGTAGAGCTGCTCGGCGAGCTTGTGGCTCGCCTCGTTGAGCTCGTTCATCTTCGCGCGGATCGTCTCCGCGTCGCCGGACTCGAGCACGCCGCGAAGCGCATCGATCTTCTCGCGGATCGTGGTCCGATCGGCCTCCGGGATCTTCTCCCCGTGCTCGTCGAGCGCCTTCTCCATCTGGTAGGCGAGCTGGTCGGCCTCGTTGCGCGCCTCTGCGGTCTCGCGCGCCTTCTTGTCGGCCTCCGCATTCGCCTCGGCCTCGTGGACCATCCGGTTGATCTCGTCATCGTTGAGCCCGGAGCTCGACTCGATGCGGATCTTCTGCTCCTTGCCGGTGCCCAGGTCCTTCGCCGACACGTGGACGATGCCGTTCGCGTCGATGTCGAATGCGACCTCGATCTGCGGCACGCCGCGCGGTGCCGGGGGAATGCCCATCAGCTCGAATCGGCCCAGCGTCCGGTTCTGGCTCGCCATCTCGCGCTCACCCTGGAGCACGTGGATGCTCACCGCCTGCTGGTTGTCCTCCGCGGTGCTGAAGACCTCGCTCTTGCGCGTGGGGATCGTCGTGTTCCGCTCGATCAGCTTCGTGAACACGCCGCCGAGCGTCTCGATACCGAGCGAGAGCGGCGTCACGTCGAGCAGGAGCACGTCGTTGACGTCGCCCGACAGCACGCCCGCCTGCACGGCCGCGCCCACGGCGACGACCTCGTCCGGGTTGACCCCCTTGTGCGGGTCCTTACCGAAGGCTTCCTTCACCAGATTCTGGACCGCGGGGATGCGCGTCGATCCACCCACGAGGATCACCTCGTCAATATCGCCCGCGTTCAGGTCCGCGTCGGCGAGCGCCTTCTGCACCGGCTCGCGCGTCCGCTCGATGAGATCGCTCACGAGCTGCTCGAACCTGCTGCGCGTCAGCGTGTAGTTCAGGTGCTTCGGCCCGCTCTGGTCCGCGGTGATGAACGGGAGGTTGATCTCCGTCTGCTGCGAGCTGGAGAGCTCCTTCTTCGCGTTCTCCGCCGCTTCCTTCAGCCGCTGGAGCGCCATCCGGTCGCTCGCGAGGTCGATCGCGTAGTCGTTCCTGAAGCTCTCGACGAGCCAGTCGATTACCCGCTGGTCGAAGTTGTCGCCGCCCAGATGCGTGTCGCCGTTGGTGCTCTTCACCTCGTAGACGTTATCCGCGAGCTCGAGGATCGAGATGTCGAACGTACCGCCGCCCAGGTCGTAGACCGCGATCTTCTGCTCGCCGCGATCCTTGCCGAACCCGTACGCGAGCGCCGCTGCGGTGGGCTCGTTGACGATCCGCTTCACCTCCAGGCCCGCGATCCGTCCGGCGTCCTTGGTCGCCTGACGCTGCGAGTCGTTGAAGTAGGCCGGGACGGTGATCACCGCGTCGGTGACCTCTTCGCCCAGGTAGTCCTCGGCGGTCTTCTTCATCTTCTGCAGCACCGCCGCCGAAATCTCGGGCGGGGAGTACTGCTTGCCGCCCACCTCGATCCGGACGTCGCCGCCCGAACCCTTGCCGAGCTTGTACGGCACCATCTCCATCTCGCGCGCCACTTCGTCGTACTGACGGCCCATGAACCGCTTCACCGAGGAGACGGTGTTGTCCGGGTTCGTGACCATCTGGTTGCGCGCCGGCTGGCCCACCAGCCGCTCGCCCTTGTTCGTGAAGGCGACGACGCTCGGGGTCGTGCGACCGCCTTCGGCGTTCTGGATCACGACCGGCTCTCCGCCCTCCATAACCGCTACGACCGAGTTCGTTGTACCCAGGTCGATTCCGATTGTCTTGCCTGCCATATTGACCTCCATTGGCCGGCGCGCGGACGATGCGTCCGCGCGCCGTTGGTGTATTCAGATTGACTCTGTCCCGAGCCCGGCCCGCGCGGTACTGGAGGTACGGGTGCGCGGGTCGGGCCGGGGACAGGGGCCGGCTCTCCGGGTGCCCGGTGCCGGCCCTGCGTACTCAGTCGGCCGTGACCTCGATCCTGCGAGGCTTGACCTCTTCCTTCAGGTGGAGCCGTACGGTCAGGATGCCGTTCTCCATCTTCGCGTCGACCTTGTCGCGGTCGACCCGCTCGTCGAGCGTGTACGCCGCGCGGAAGTCCGCGTCGCGCCGCTCGTGGATCACGTAGTTGACGTCGTCGGCGTAGCCGGGGCGCCGGCCGTAGATCGACAACGTGTCGCCGTCGATGTTCACGTCGATCCCGTCCTTGCCGACTCCGGGCATCTCGAGCCGGAGCACGACCGCGTCGTTCTCTTCGCAGATGTTTCCGACCGGTCGAACCGTCCGACGCTCGGGTGCCTGCTGTACGTCCTGCTTTTCAACTGCCTGTGTTGCCATGGTTGCCTCCTTCGCTTACTTCACGTTGACCGAGATCTGGCGCGGCTTCGCCTCTTCGCGCTTGGGCAGCGAGATCTCGAGCACTCCGTCGTGCATCTTCGCGTCGATCTTGTTCGCGTCCACGCCGTGCGGAAGCGAGAGCGTCCGGTGGAAGCTGCCTTCCCAGCTCTCCTTGCGGAACACCTTGCCGTCCTTGTCCTCGAGCATGTCCTTCTTCTCGCCCTTCACCGTAAGCACGTTGTCGGCGACCGAGATCTCGAGGTCCTTCCGATCGACGCCCGGCAGATCGATGCTCACGAGAAAGCCGTCGTCGTTCTCCACGACGTCCATCGCCGGGGAGAAGCCACGATCGAAGAGCCCGTCGGAGAAGAACCCGTTGGTGGTCGGTGCGAACATCTCGTCGATCTCGCGTCGGATCCGATCCAGCTCACCGGCGGGATCCCACATGTTGTTTCGTCGTCGCTGTACAATATTCATACGCATCCTCCTCAATCATCCGATGCCGAGCCACCCCGGGGCCAACGGCCCCAATCGGCTCGTCACGTATAAGAAAGCATAAGGTGTGCCAACTCCGACGAGGTTCTGTAAAGTGTTGTAATGAAAGCCTTTAAAAGGCCGATGTCCTGGCGGCGTCGGCGCGCCCCTCCGCCGCTGGTGCGCCAGCGTGACGCACCGACTCCTATGCCCGCCAAGCGCGTGTCATTTTGACCCAAGTGGCCATTATGACCCTGTTTCTGGTGTGGCAATTGGAAACGAACGACCCAAATCACTTGTACACAATGATTTACAAACAATCTGCGTCGAACCGCCTTCCTGAACCTGACCAATTCTGATAGCCGTGATACGCTAAGCCTGAGTAGATTGATCAGGCTCGGAACCTCCGGGCCGCGAGGAGGCAGGATGAACACGAATCGGACCGGCCGCGCGCTCGCCCGCACGGCGCTCGTAGCGGCCGCAGCACTGGCGCTGGCCGCGTGCTTCGAGAACTCGCCGGTGGACGAATTGACTCCAGACGGCACGCTCGACATCGACGGGACGTGGTCGGGGGTGGTTTCCACGACGCTCATTGGCGGCCAAGTGGCCGACCCGACCGGTACGATCGAGTTGAGCATCTCCGGCGAAGACGTCGAACTGACCGGTGGGACCGCGGCCACGACGAGCTTCTCGGGTGTTACCACCGGTACGCTCACCGATCAGGGCGGAGGCCGCTTCACGGCTGCGTTCGAGAATGACGGAGTGCAGCGCGGGGTGTTCCTCTTCGACGCTGCCGGCGAGTACGCCGCGTTCATCGTGGACGAGAGCTCGGCTCCCTCAGACGGCTACGTCAGCGTCCTGCAGAAGGCTGACCTTCAGAGCGCGTCTCACGCCGAAGCCGATCTCGTTGGCGAGTGGCAGGGTATAGCCGTTCGCGTCGACAGCGAGTACGCGATCACCGAAAGCTCCGCGAGCTCGGCGACGATCAGCGATCCGGATCCTCAGTCGGAAGGGGTCGACCTGTCCGGCGAGGACGATGACGGGACCTTTTCCGCGGAGACTCCGTCCGCCGGCATCCGGCTCTACGACGCCATCGGGCTCTACGAGACCGGGCTCGGGGAGGACAGTGTCGATTGGTCCGACGGTTCGAGCTACTACGCGATCTACGCGCTCTCGTACGACCAAGACGTGCTCGCCGTGGCGTTTCTCGATGGTTTTGCTTATGACGAGCAATCCAGCCCCATGGCGAACCTCCCCAACCAGAAGTTCGCGCTCTGGCAGCGGCAGTAGG
>CAZICD010000113.1:0-12710 GCA_964537725.1 uncultured Spirochaetaceae bacterium
TCGACGGTGGTTGCCATGCGGGTAGGATACCAAAGTTCGGGCGCGGCGGTGAGAGCCGGGCAGACGAGACGCGCGGTCGGGGCCGGACCACCCGCGCGCCGCGCCTGCGTGGCGTCGCCGCTCCGGCGACTCAGAGCTGCTTCGTATAGACCCGGTGCGTCTTGTATATATCGGCGCCCAGGCGCTCGACGTTGGCCATCATGAGGTCGTTGTCCGCCGCGATCTGCGTCATCTCCGCGCCGTCGACCTTGTGTTCCTTGAGCACCCTCGTGATCTCGGCGAACAGCAGCGCCGTGCCGCCGGCCTTGCGGTACTCGGGGCGGATGCCGAAGCCGTTGATGATGAAGCGGCGGGTCGTGCGCTTCTCCCACATGAGCCGGAGATAGCTCAAGAGGTTCAGCTTGCCGTTCGACTTCACCATCACCGCGCTCAGGTCGGGGAAGGCGAGGATGAAGCCGGCAAGCTCGTCGCCCGATCGCAGCACGCGGATGAGCGACGGGCGCGAGACGAGCAGGAGATCCTCGAGGATCTGCTCGAGCTCCGCGCGCGTGAGCGGCGTGAACACGTCGCGTTCGCGCCACGCCTCGTTATAGGTCGTGCGGATCTCCTCGGCGATGGAGCGCAGGTCGCGCTTGGTTCGGTACTCGGGTATGTGGAAGCGGCCGCGCTTCATGGCGATCTCCGCCGCGCGCCGGTACTTGGGCGAGAGGTCGTGCCGCTTCGCGTCGAGGTAGGCGCTGTGGAAGTCCTTGAGAAAGGCGAACCCCGCCCCCTCGACGAGGTCCCGGTAGTAGGGGTGGTGGTACGGCATCATCGTCATCGACGCGGTCTGATCGTACCCGTGGATCAGGATGCCGCTGCCGGCGAAGCTCGAGAACCCCTGCGGTCCGGTGAGCGTGTCGAGCCCGCGTTCGCTCGCCCAGCGCTCGGCGTGGTCGAAGAGCGCGCTCGCGACATCGGCATCGTCGATGGATTCGAAGAAGTAGAAGCGCGCGTCGCGGCGGCCGTGGTACTCGTTGAAGCGCACCGGCTCGAGGAGTGCGATCCGACCCACGGCCTCGCCTCCCTCCGGCGCCCGTCTCGCGAGGAAGAACTCGCCGGTCGAGTGCTCGAAGTACGGGTGTTTCCG
The DNA here is from genome assembly GCA_964537725.1 of uncultured Spirochaetaceae bacterium. GTDB lineage: Bacteria > Spirochaetota > Spirochaetia > DSM-27196 > SLST01 > SLST01. The sequence goes on from CAZICD010000113.1 coordinate 1,130, forward strand.
CGCGATGATCGAGCGCATCGACCGTTCGAACCACGGCACGTGGTGCGGGTTGCCCTCGTAGATCGTGCGGGGCAGCTCGATGAACTGCGTCTCCTCGTCCGTTCGCGGTTCTACGCGTACGATGTCGATCATGATGTCTCCCCTAGAAGAACGCGCGCAGCGCGTACGCCACGGCGAACCCGATGTAGTTGCCGACGACCCAACCGACGACGCCCACAACGACGCCGGAGACGATGACCTTCCGGTTGCCGATCGCCGCAGCGACGACCGGGACGAAGGGCGGCGAGTAGATGAAGCTCGTCGCGGTGATCAGGTGCGTGTCCGCGTCGACGCGGAAGAGCGCGGAGAGGATCAGATGCAGGACCGATACGATCAGCAGCAGGCTCGCGACGTAGAGGATGAAGACGGGGGCGGTGCTCGCGATCTCGCGGATGTTCGCCATCGAGCTCACCGCGAGCGAGAAGACGAGGATCAGGTAGTAGCCGAGCTGGAAGCTGTTGCGTAGCCCGCGGACTCCCGGGACGAACGACGCCGCCACGCCGAGCGTGGTGATCGTCAGCATCGCCGCCGGCAGAGCGTAGAGATCCGGCAGGAAGAGCGTGAACGACCCGCCGGCCGCGAAGATGACGACCGCGGCGCCGAGCGCCTTCGCCATCTCCAGGATCTCGCGTCCGCTGAATCCGGTGAAGTAGGGCGAGAACTCGACGCCCGACTCCGAGTCTCGCTCGTCCGCGACGAACTTCGGAAGAATCCGACGGAACACCTTCGGTCCGATCGACACGAAGAAGAGGAGCAGTACCGCCCCCACGACTACGTCCGAGCCGTGCACCGAGACGTAGACGTTCGGGTCGGTCTCGAGCGCGTTGCCGATCGCGGCGAGGTTCGGCGTGCCGCCGGTGTACACGCCCACGAGCATGCCGCCGGCCTTCCATCCCTCGGGTCCGAGGAACTGTCGGAAGATGAGAAAGGTCACGAACGACCCCACCACGACTGCTATGGCCGCGGCCACGAGCGAGAGGATGCTCTTCTTCGCGAGCTGCCGCCACGAGCTCAGGTCGAGCGAGAAGAAGAGCAGCGGCAGCGCGAGGGGAACGGTGAAGGTGGTCATCGCGTTCTGCACGAGGCCGATGTCCTCGGGCAGGACTCCGACGTTGCCGATCAGGAGTCCCACCCCGTAGGCGAGCACGATCGTGCCCAGCTTGCTGATTCGGTCGATCTTGTACGCGGCGTAGATGAAGATCGCCGGCGCGCCCGCGAAGAAGAGCGCCCACAGGTAGATGGCCATAGTGCGCTCTACGATAGTGGAACACCACCCGCGTGTATAGTCGGCCACCGACCGACGGAGCCCGCGCGGATTTCGCTTGACACGGCCCGGCGCGTCTGCGACATTAAGTTTGTGCAATGCATAAACAAACTTGGTGGAGGACGGACGACATGGGATCACGCGTAGAAGAGAGGATGCTCGAGCGCACGGAGCAGGTGCGCCGCTACCCCGACGACGAACATATCTCGGTGATCGTCGTGGACAACTTCCCCATGCTCGGGACCTTCGCCGCCGCGCGGTTCCTGGAGTGGGTGCAGGACCACCCCGGAGGCGTGATCTCGCTCCCCACCGGCAAGACGCCGCAGTACTTCATCGCGGAGACCACGCGCTTTCTCGAAGGCTGGCAGCGACCGGAGATCGCAGGCGAGCTCGAGTCGCTCGGCGTCGATCCGGCCCGCAGGCCCGACATGTCGTCGCTGAGGTTCGTGCAGATCGACGAGTTCTATCCGGTCAATCCGCGTCACACGAACAGCTTCTACTACTACGTGGAGAAGTACTACCTCGACGGCTTCGGCATCCCGACCGATCGCTCGTTGCTCATCAATACGGAGCAGATCGGCATTCCCGAGGGTGAGACGCTCGAGAGCGTCTGGGGCGACGACGCGGTCGACCTCTCGCTTCGCTACCGGCGGCCGCGCAACCGGCGCGAGCACCTCCAGCGCGACGTGATCCACCGCGTCGACGAGTGGTGCGCCGGGTACGAAGACGCGGTGCGGGAGCTCGGGGGGATCGGGTTCTTCCTGGGCGGGATCGGGCCGGACGGACACATCGCGTTCAACGTGCGCGGCAGCGATCACTACTCGACCACGCGGCTCGCCCCGATCAACTACGAGACGCAGGCGGCCGCCGCGAGCGATCTGGGAGGCATCGAGGTGGCGCGCAAGCGGCTGACGATCACCATCGGCCTCTCGACGATCACCCACAACCGTGACGTCGCCGCGATCGTGCTCGCCGCCGGCGAGGCGAAGGCCGCGATCGTCGCCGACGCGGTGGAATCCCCGGCAGGCATCGAACGCCCGGCCTCCGCGCTGCACGGCCTGCCCAACTCGGCCTTCTATCTCACCCGCGGCGCGGCGAAGCGACTGACGCGCCGTCAGGTCGAGCGGCTGCGCGCAGAGCCGGAGCTCGACACGGCGCATCAGCACCAGATCGTCATCGACGTCGCGCTCAGGGCGCGACGGCGCCTCGCCGAGCTCACCGAAGCCGACCTCCGCGCCGACCCGTTCGGAGGAGTCCTCCTCGACAAGACGGAAAAGCCGGTGGCGGACCTCGTCGCGGAGACCGAGCAGACGATCCGGTCGAAGTTCGACTCGGGCATGAAGATTCGATCGAACTGCCGCTTCCTCCACACCGAACCGCACCACGACGACGTGATGCTCGGGTATCTGCCCTACGTCGTGCGCCACATCAGGGAGCACAGCAACGCGCACTACTTCGCCACGTTCACGAGCGGGTTCACCGCGGTCACGAACGCGTACATGCTCGACCTGTCGCGGAACCTGCTCGACGCGCTCCGCGTCGACCGGTACGACTTCGACCGGCTGACGCGCGACGGCTATTTCGACGCGGAGAACGACCACTACCGCGACCACGACGTCTGGCTCTACCTCGACGGGCTCGCCTCCATGTCGGACGAGCTGCAGGAGGAGGGGACGCTGCGCCGCCTCTACCGCAACCTCGTCACGGTCTTCGAGGACAGCGACCTCAGCAACCTGACGAACCGCGTGGAGGAGCTCGTCAACTACTTCGAGACGCAGTATCCCGGCAAGAAGGACCTGGGCTACATCCAGACGCTGAAGGGGATGGTGCGCGAGTACGAGTCGGAGTGCCTGTGGGGCTACTTCGGCTGGAACTCCGCGGCGATCGAGCACCTGCGGCTCGGTTTCTACAAGGGAGAGATCTTCACCGAGGATCCGTCGATGCGGCGCGACGTCGTGCCTGTCCTCGACCTGCTGCGTCGGGTCAGCCCCGACGTCGTGACCGTCGCCTTCGACCCGGAGGCGAGCGGCCCCGACACCCACTACAAGGTGTTGCAGTCGATCGCCGAGGCGCTTCGGCTCTACCGCGAAGAGACCGGTCGCGACGACATCGAAGTGTGGGGCTACCGCAACGTCTGGTACCGGTTCGACGCGACGGAGGCCGATCTGTACATCCCGGTCTCGCTCAATATGCTGACCTTGCAGCACGAGAGCTTCATGCACAGCTACGGCTCGCAGAAGAACGCGTCGTTCCCCAGCTACGAGCTCGAAGGGCCGTTCTCGCTGCTCGCGCAGGAGATCCAGGTCGAGCAGTACGAGCAGCTCGCGACGCTGTTAGGTCGCGAGTTCTTCTACGAGCACGAGCGACCGCTCGTGCGCGCGGCGCGGGGATTCACCTTCCTCAAGACGATGACGCTCGACGAGTTCTTCACGCACTCGCGGACGCTGCGCTCGCAGGCCGAGGCGCGCGAATGACGCTCGGTAGCCAGGCGCACCAGCGCTCGGTGAACCTGGCGCTCGTCATGCGCGTCGTTCGCGAGTACGCGCCGATCAGCCGGACGGAGATCGCCGAGTCGACCGGCCTCACCAAGTCGACGGTATCCAACCTCGTGCGCGACCTCGCCTCGCGCAATCTCGTCGCAGAGCTACCCGAACCGGCCTCCGGTGCCCACGGGGGCCGGCCACGGGTGGCGCTCGAGCTCGCCCGCGAGGGGCTCGACGTCGCCGGCTTCGAGCTCCGCCCCGACGGCGTTCGGGTCGTGACGCGCGGGTTGACCGGGGCGGCGCGTTCGCGCCGCGCCTGCGACAGCGAGGGCGAGCGGCTGACGGTGAGCGCGGCGTGGCGACGGGCGTGCGAGCTCCTCGACGGGCCGCCGGAGTCGCTGCTCGGCATCGGGGTGGCGCTGCCGGCGACCGTCAACCCGGAGACCGGGCTGGTCATCCACTCGCGTTCGTTCGCGATCCGCGACGAGGAGATCGGCGCGCTTCTTTCCGCCGGCGACCAGCCGCCGCTTCTGATCGAGAACGACGCGAACGCGCTCGCCTGGGGCGCGCTCGACGCGACGCCGCGGTCGGACCGGCCCGAGAGCCTGATCGCGGTGATCGGTCGGGTCGAGGGCGCCGGAGCGGTCGCGGGGCAGGGACGCCGGGGCGCGGCACCCGCCGCGGCTGCGGCCACGATGCGCGTCGGGACCGGCATCGTTCTCGACGGCGGCGTCTATCACGGGCGCACGCACGAGGCCGGGGAGTTCCGATCGGTCCGGTGGCGCGCCGGGAGCTCGTCCGAGCTCGACCGCTCGGGGTTCGCCGGGCTCTCCGAGCTGCTCGAGAGCCTCGCCGTGCCGGTGTCGATGCTCCGCCCCGACCGACTCGTCTTCGGGGGGGACCTCACCGGCGAAGAGGACGCGATCCGGGAGCTGCTCGCCGGGCCGCTGGCCGGTTCGTACATCGACCCCGAGGTCAGCGGCTGCCCGATCGTTCCCGCGGCCGAAGGCCCGTTCGCGATCGCCGACGGCGCGGCACGGATGTTCGTCGAGCGGCTGTTCGCCGTGCCCGCGGTCGATCATCCACGGCCGGCCGGTCTGCCGCGGTGGGAAGAGGTGATCGCGGCGTCCGCGTGAGCGGCGGGGCGCCTACGGCCGGTGCTCGTGGAGCACGGTCGGCGTTCCGTCGTGCAGGCTCGCGACGATCAGCCCGAAGCCGGAGATCTCGCGCGCGAGGAGTCCGGCGCCGGCCGGTCCGGGGGCGCGCAGCGTCACCGTCGCCGGATCCGACGACTCGTTGAACACGATCGCGACGATCTCCCCGCCGAGCCGCAGCGACCTCAGGCGGACGCCGGGCGCATCGGTGTCGACGAACCTGGGCACCGCGCTCGCGGCGCGGATGCGCGCGACGGCGTCGCCGGGCGAGTCGGCGTCGACGTCGACCGTCACACATCGACCCGCGATCTCCTCCGGGAGATCGGCCGACCATCCCCGCTCGCCCACGAGCACGCGGTACGATCCGCGCCCGACCGAGAGGACACCGTCGGCGCTCACCTCGGCACGCTCGAGGTCGGCCCGGCCCACGTACGCGAAATCGACCTGGTTCTCGAACAGCAGCGCCGGCACGCGCCACGGGAGTCGGCTCGGGCCGCTCACGACCGCGACGTCGCAGAGCGGGTCACCGTCGGTGTTGATCTGCGAGAGCCACGTGCACAGATCGGCGAACGGCTCGAAGCGGTCCCACCACGCGCTGTTGGGTCCCACGTCGGGCGGTCGCTCGGTTCGGCGCGGGCCGCGGACCGAGTAGTAGAAGGCGTGCGGCATCAGGAGGTTGCAGCCGCGCACGAGGAGCCAGAACGCGAGACGCTGCATCTCCTCGAAGGTGAACTCGAGGCCGTACGCCCCACAGAACTCGTTCGCGTTTCGCCGCCGGTTCTCGTGGACCATGACCGAAGCGGCCGCCTTCGCCTGCGTGGATTCGGGACCGGAGAGCCCGCTCTCCTCGCCGGGAATCACGCGCCGCAGGACGATGTCCTGGCCGGGGATCTGGAAGTGGCGCAGGTGCGCGAGGACGTCGGGCCGCTCGGGGTGACCGACGAGCGCGACGCCGTGCGCATCGCACCACTCGGCGATGGGCCGGTAGTAGACCTCCGAGAGGTGCGCGTCGAGCGCCGCCTCGTAGCGGCGGTGGAACGCTTCGGCGTGCGGCCCCTCCTCCCAGAGCAGGGGGAGCTCGTCGAAGAGGTCGACGCCGCGCTCGTCGCGTGCCCGCCGGAGAAACGCCAGCGTGCCGGGGCGCAGCGCGCGATCGTCGGAACGGCCGAGCAGCGACGGTTCGTCGGTGAAGATTCCGGCGATCGTCGTGCCGAACCAGCGACCCAGCCGCCCGTAGTATCGCTCGTACGATTCGTCGATGAAGCAGCGGACGGCCGCGGGGTTGAGGATGTCGCCGGCCGGGTGCGTCTCTTCGAGCTCGTCGCGGTGCGGGGTGTCCGGATCGGGCTCAACGCGGTAGTGCAGCCCGCGGATCCACGCGTGCGTCCTGCGATCCACGACGGCGGCGCGTCGCCCGTCGTCGAGTCGGTACTCGCGAACGAGCCTCGCGTCGTCGGCCGGGGCGAACCGCGACGACCACGCCTCGTCGGCGGCCGGGGTGACCAACTCGAGCCCCCGGTTCGCGTAGTCGGGGTCGCGCGCGACCACGCGGCCCGCGGCCGAACCGCTCGGGTACATGCCTTCGTCGTAGAGATAGACCGTCATGCCGATGCGTTCGGCCTCGCGAACCGCGATCTCCGTGTGGTGAAGCAGACACTCGCTCATCCACCCGCACTCCTTCGGGAGCCCGACGCGGTTGTGGATGACCACCGCCCACACACCGTTCGACCGGAAGTCGTGCAGCTGACGCACGATCTCCGCCTCGTCGAGGCGATCGTTCCAGAACCAGAACGGGGCGAACGAGTACGAGCGTCGGACCTCGGGTGACAGCTCGGGGATCGACATAGGTGCTCCTTCAGGCGAGAGCCGGGAACCAGGTGCGGGCGGTAGTCGACGTTATCCTCGTGACGACGTCGTCGGCGAGTCCGAGGCCGGGGGACGACTGGCGCGCGAACTCGACGCGCCCGTGTGACTCGAGGTAGCGAAAGTACGCGTCGTAGGTCGAGCGGATCGTCGCGTGCGCCTGGTCGCGGGCGGCCTCGTCGAGCGAGGAGAGCGGCTGCTTGAACACGAGGTCGGTGCCGAAGATCACGCGGTCGGCGTAGCGGGTGAGGAAGTCGGCGACATCGCTCGCGCGCTGGCGCATGAGGTCGCCGAGTCGGGCCGAGATGTCGACGGCTAAGTTCGGGTAGCGATCGAGCCGCGCCACGACCTCGGCCACGTCGTACTCGAGGCTTCCCAGGTGCGCACCGACGACCCGGAGCTCCGGGTGCTTCGCCAGCACGCGGTCGCGCGCGGCGACGAGCTCGGCGTGCGACGGCACGCCGGTCCTGCCGTGGAGGTGCCACTGCGGGTGGTCGCGGTAGTACGTGTAGTGCGGCGAGCGCTCGTCGAGCGGCTGCCAGCACGCGAGCGGCTCGCCGATGTGCATGACCATGGGTACCGACTCCCGCGCGAGAAACGCGTAGATCGGATCGAAGATCGGGTCGTCGATCATCACCCAGCTCCCGTCGGCGCGCCGCAGCTCCATGCCTATGTTCTTCCACGCCTTCACCGCCGCCGCGCCGTCGCGCAGGTCGTCCTTCAGGGCGGCGATGACCCGCTCTGCGTAGGAGCGGTCCTCGCCGTCCGGATCGGGAAGGTCGAAGCTCGTGCACCACGCGTACCGGTCGGGGTGCGAGGCTGCGAGCGAACGGAAGCGCGGGTGCACGGTCTCCCGCCAGTCTCCGGTCGCGACGCAGATGTTGAGCGCGAAGATCCCGATCTCCTCGAGCATCGCGCGCGTGGCATCGTCGTCGCCGGCGAGATGAATATGCGCGTCAATACGGTCCATCGAACCCTCCTCGGGCTACCCCGTCACTCTAGCGCCACCGCAGCTGCGTGACAAGCCGTTATGCGGTAGACTACCGATCATCACGACGGAGGGAGAGCCATGCGAACGAGCTGCGCGCTGATCGTCGTCTTCACCATTCTGCTCGGCTCCTGCGCGAGCCTTGCCGATCCCCCGATCACGCTCGAGTCGCCGCCGGAGGGTCCTGACACGCCGGCGACCGATTCGCCGGCGGTCGACGAGGCATCGTCCGACGCTGCCCCGGGACGCCCCGCACCGGTCGGGCGCGTGTCGATCGACACGCTCTACGTCCGATCTCCGGATCCCGCGAACGAAGACCCCGGCGAGCTGCTCGGAACCGAGCGTCGCGCGGTGCTCGCAGAAGTGAACCGGATCCGCGCGCTCCACGGACTCGCCGCGGTTGCGTACGACGAACGCTACGACGAGGAGGTCACCGCCGCGGCGCTCATCATCGCCGCGAATGCTGCGATGACGCACTACCCGGACGACTCCATGATCGGCTACAGCACCGCGGGCGCCGCCGGCGCGCAGACGAGCAATATCCACATCTCCTTCTCCACGAACGCCACCGCCGAGCCGTCGATCGCGCACGTGCGGAACTGGCTCATCGACGAGGGGGTACCGTCGCTCGGACACCGGCGGTGGATCCTCGATCCCTTCCTGCCGTCGATCGCCTACGGGAGGGTCGATGGCCGGCCGGCGGTGTCGAGTCAGTGGTCCTACGTGGGCGGGTCTGCGCTCAAGGTCGTCCACGACGAGGACGCGCGGCTCGATGCGGCGCACACCCCGGAGTACGTCGCCTACCCGTACGGCGAGTACCCGGTCGAGTACGCCAACCCGCGCTGGTACTGGTCGTTTGCCGTCGTCGCCGATCCGTCCGGCAGATGGGCGAACCAGGCGGTCGACCTCTCCGGCGCACGCGTGAGCGTCCACGCCGGGAACAGGAAGCTCGCCGTCGCCGACATTCGAGCCGACAACGAGGGGTTCGGGCTTCCCAACTCGCTCCAGTGGCGGGTCGAGGGGGCGCGCACCGGCGAACGTTACTCGGTCGTCGTGGATAACGTGAGCGTGAACGGCGACGCGCGGCGCTACGAGTACGACGTGCTCATCGTGGAGTAGCCGGCGCGTGAGGTGCGGCTCTCCTCCCGGCGCTAATCGTCGGGCTGGAGCAGCAGACGTCGCCGGCCCGCCGCTTCGCGTGCGCGCTCGTACGACCAGTTGGACCGGTGGTACTCGACCTCGCGCCACGGTTCGATCATGTCGTCGTAGTGGCGGTGGAGCGGGTGCCCGCTCTGGCCCGTGGTGTGCATGAAGCGGCTGTTGTCCGGGTCGGCGAGGTCGTAGATCGCGCGCTGCGACGCGATGACCGTCACCTCGAACGGTTCGCCGGAGTCCCAGTGCGCGACGTTCACCGTCGACGGACCGCCTGAGAGGGGGTAGGGGCCGCGATTGAGGATGCGCTCAACGAACCCGATCCCCGACTGGCCGAGCGACTGATTCTCGAAGGTGATGCGGTGGACGTCGCCCCAGCGCCACGCGGCCGGCTCGTCTCCGTGTTCCTCCGCGGCGTCGAGCACGCCCGCGACGAGCGCTCGTGCGAGCATCGCGGTCGCGTCCTCGCGCTCCGGCGTCACCTTGTCGTCCCACACGTGGTGCGTCGGTTCACGAAGTAGCTCGCGGAGGACCGACTGGCCGAAGCCCGACGAGGCGATCGGCAGCGCGTGCGACGGCACCTCGTCTGCGAAGAGCTGGTGCATGAGCTCGACGTAGACGTAGCCGTAGACCGCAGCGCCTGCGCTGTCCGCGCGCATGACGCCGTCCCATCCCGAGAGGATCTCTAAAGCCGCCGGTGCGAGCTCGGCCGCGAGACGGTCGGTCTGCGCCGCTTCGTCTGCCTCGCGCGCGGGAGCGCGTCTGCCCTCGCGGAAGGTGCGCCAGACGGCGATCGACTTCTCCGCGTCGAGCTCTACGAGTCGCTCCACGAGCTCTGTTGCGGCGCGGCTGAACACGTCGCCGTGCATTCGCGCGACGTAGTCGGGGCCGATCGGTTCGTCGGCCTGCTCGATCAACTGCGCGATCCTCCAGGCCCGGGTACCGTCTGCGAAGTCCATGCCCAGCGGATGGGGATACTCCGGAGGCACGACCGGCTGGTTGGCCGTCACGATGTAGTCCTTCTCCGGGTTCAGCGCCGCCGGCAGTCGGTCGAACGCGACGACGCCCGACGGGCCGCCGCGGCCGGACGAGGGGACCTGGCCGTGTTCGACCGACCGGTCCGGGTACGAGCCGGTCGCCTGGTAGGCGATCGTGCCGTCACGGTCGGCGTAGACGACGTTCTGCCCGGGCGATTCCCACCGCGACATCGCGTCCCGGAAGCCTTCGTAGTCGCGCGCCCAGTTGAGGTCGAGCACCGCGGTCAGCAGGGCCTCGGGCGAGAGCGCCGGCCACTCGAGCGCGAGCTCGGCCACGGTGAGCGACGCCGGCACCCCGTCGGGATCGACGTCGTAGCTGAACCACTGCCGGTAGGACGGGAGGTCGGTGATGATCGGACCGAAGACGGTCGAGCGCACCTCGTGGACCCGCGGATCGTCGGATCCGGCGACGTGGATGAGCTCGCGGCGGACGTCCATGTCGCGCCACTCGCCGTCGGCGAGATAGCGGTCCGGATCCTCGCGTCCGACCTGGACGATGTGCGCGTCCTGCACGTCGCCGCTCACGTTGGTCACGCCCCAGGCTATCCGGTCGTTCTGCCCGGCGATCACGCCGGGCACGCCGGGGAACGAGTAGCCGCGCACGCCCCGGCCGGCGTCCGGGTCGGCCGCACCACCGCTTGCGGCGTCGTCGCGCAGGTGCAGTCCGATCTCGTACCAGATGGACGGCATCTGCACGCCCAGGTGCATGTCGTTCGCGAGGAGCGGCAGTCCGCTCTCGGTGCGCGAGCCGCCGATCACCCAGTTGTTCGATCCCACGCCGTCGGAGGTGACGCGTGGGCGCGAGACCGCCTCGCGCGCCGGCAGCGGCGCGAGCCCGAGTTGCTCGCGGAACGCGCCCACCTCGTCCATCGTAACGATATACGGGTGATCCTGCGGGAGCGGCGGGCGCAGGACGTCGCGCAGCTGCGTGCCGCCGAACCGCTGCGCGGCGATGTTCCCCAGCTCCTTGGAGAGATTGCCGCCCAGGTCGTAGGCCATCACCTTACCCCAGGTGAGCGAGTGGACCGGTGTCCACGGTTCCACGTTCACGCGTGTTCCGGTCAGCGCGAGCAGCGTGAACTCGAGCCCGAGCCGGCCGGGCTCACGGTCTGCGATGTAGGCGTTGACTCCGGCCGCGTACGCCTCGATCTGCGAGCGGTAGGGCTCGCCGAGCTGCGCGTACTCCGCCTCTGCGACGCCCGCGAAGTCCATCGTGCGCAGGAAGCGGTCGCTGTCGACCGTGGACTCGCCGAGCACCTCGCTCAGCCTGCCGGCGCCGATCCGGCGCGAGAACTCCATCTGCCAGAACCGGTCCTGGGCGTGAACGTAGCCCTGGGCGAAGAAGAGGTCGTGCCTGGTCGTCGCCCACACGTGCGGCACGCCGGCGTCGTCGCGGAGAATCTCCACCTCGCCGTCGAGCCCGGCTATCGGTACGGTGCCACGGACGTCCGGAAACGGTCGTCGGACCGTCCAGAGGACGACACCGGCTGTGACCACGAGGAGTCCGAGGATCCCGGCTCCCACCCATAGGGCGATTCTGTACGGCAGGCGCATACGCCATCATAGGCGCTCCGCACGTAAACTGTCACGAACCCTGGGGC
>CAZICD010000114.1:0-12541 GCA_964537725.1 uncultured Spirochaetaceae bacterium
CCCGGCAGGATTCGAACCTGCGACCTGCGGATTCGAAGTCCGACGCTCTATCCAGGCTGAGCTACGGGCGCAGGTATCGGCCTATGCCGACCGTAGGCAGTACGATACGGAAGCCCTCGCCAAACGTCAATGACGATCGCCCGCAATCGGCTGCCTCGGGTGGATGACGGGACTTGAACCCGCAACAACCAGAACCACAATCTGGTGCTCTACCGATTGAACTACATCCACCGTGTCGAAGACCGTAATCTTGTCACACATCCCTGCGATGTCAAGACCCCCGGTCGCCCCGATAGTATACCGTCGCGGGTCGATCCGCGACAAGTAGCCGGACTCGTTTGCGGGGCCGATGTGCCGGCGCGTGCGGCCGCCGTTCGGCTCCGCGCGCACGCGCAATCGACCCGGTATCGCGGTTCTCCGGGCGGAAAAACCGGTCGGGTTGCGCGGCGCGACCTGCTATACTGGGGGCGTGATTGTGCTCGGCAGCCTCATGTTTCGCTACCTCGAAGTTGCAGTGCTCGGACTGCTTCTCGTGTCGACCGTCCTGATCTATCTGCGCCGCCGACCGCCGGGGCTCGTCTGGTTTTCGGCGGTCGCGATGAGCACCGTTGCCGTCCATCTCTACCTGGAGGCGGGCCGCTGGCAGCTGATCCCGGCCTACACGCTGCTGTTCGTGCTCTCCCTCTGGATCGCCCGACCGACACGCGCCGCGCGGCGGTACCGTGCCGCCGGGCTCATCCTGCGGATCGTCGTGACGCTCGCCGTGGTTCCCTCGCTCGCGCTTCCCGCGCTCGTTCCGCTCTTTCGCGTGCCGGCGGGCTCCGGTCCGCACCCGGTCGGCTCGGCGCGGGTCCTGATCGAGACGCCCTCTGCTGACCCGCGGTCCCGGCGGACGATCTGGTACCCGGCGCGCGAGGCCTCGACCGTCGCCGCACCGTACTGGTCGGGCGAAGACCTCGCACGACACCGCCTTCCCGGTCTGCCCTGGATCGCGGCGACGCACCTGCCGGTCGTACCCACGCCGGCGACGCTTCGCGCGCCCATCCTCGACGAGCGGTTGCCGCTGCTGATCGTGATGCCGGGTGCCGACGCGCTGCCCGGCGATCACCTGAACGTCGCGCTCGAGGCTGCCTCCGCGGGTTGGCTCGTCGTACGGATGCCGTCCGGGGCGGACGAGCGATCGGTGCTCGAAGCGGTGGCCGAGCTGGAGGCCGGGGCCGGCGACGCGGCGCTGCAGGGACGCGTGGACGCCGAGCGGTTGGTGCTCGTCGGAACGAGCGCGATCTCCGGGGTCGACCTGGGCGTGCCCGCGATTACGCTGCACGCCGGCGGTCTCCTCGAGGCGTGGTTGCCGTCGGGCCGATTCTCGCTGGAGGCGCCGGGGGCGGAGATCCCCGCGCAGGCGGCGACCACGCGCTATCTCATGATGCGACCGGCACGGCTGCTCGTTGGAAGCTCCGATGTGCCGCCGGCCGCGCTCGACGGGCTCGTGCGCGAGGTCGTGCGGACCCTCCTCGCAGACGGATCGCCCGCCGCACCGGTGTTCTCCGCGCAGCCGCCCGCGCTCGACGATCTTGTCGAACGATACGACGGCGTCGTGCTCAGGCGCCTGCCTTCGGACGTTCGTCGCGATACGACGCGATGAGAAGCGCGAAGACCGTCTTCCACTCGACGGTCTTTCCCGCCAGCCGGGTTCGAAGGAGCCCGACAGCCGCGTCCCGGTCGGTCCCGGACTGAGCCGCGAGCGCGGCGCCCAGACCTCCCGGCCGGTCCGGGTCGAGCCAGCGATCGATCTGCTCCCGCGCGAGATACCGCGTTTCGCGGCTTTCGATGATCTCGCTCGTCTCGACCGTCCATCCCGCCCCGGCGAGCGAGCTCTCGAGGTCGTTCGCATCCCAGTTGACGAGCGCGTTCGCCGGATCCGAGAAGAGCGATGCCTCCGCCGCCTCGAGCGCCGGATCGCCGCCGACGAGCTCGCTGATGCGCTGCCCGCGCGCGGGCAACGGCTGGACGACGACGAGGCGTGTAGCGGGCGCGCACAGCTCGCCGAGCGCGGCCGGAAGCGCAGAGCGTGCTTCCTCCCCGGCGAGCGCGTCGGCGAGGAGCATGCGCTCGTACGCGTGTCCGGCGACCGGATCCTGTCTCAGCGCGTGAACCGGGTCTGCGTCCACGACGAGCGGTCGCTCGATCTCCGGCAGCTTACCGGCGTAGTGGCGCGCCGTCTCCGCGCGTCGCGCGTCGGGCACGACCGCGACGACCCGACCCTCCGGCGCCGAGCGGACCGCCTCCCACAGGTGCAGCGTCGCCCGCCGCCCGGCCACGAGGACACGATCGCTGCGCCGGATCGCGAGCGCCTCCGTCGCCCGGTCGCGGAGCAGGGCGGCGGCGCCCATGCGCTGCTCGACCGCGCGGCGCACCCACTCGGCGAGCCTGCGGTCGGCGCCGGGGCTGAAGCTGAGGACCTCGTCGGTCTGCTCGGGGATGGCGAGTTCGAGCTGCAGCTCGCGGTTGCGCGCCACCCGCACCGCGACATCGGCCTCGTAGCCCTGTTCGGACGGCTCGTAGAAGATCCTGCCCTGCAGCGCGGACGGCAGATACGCCTGGGCGACCCAGTGATCGCGATAGGCGTGCGGGTAGAGGTAGCCCTCGCCGTGGCCGAAGCCCTCCTTGTCGCGGTTGGCGTCCCGGAGGTGATTCGGCACGTCCTGCTGCGGCTCCTTCGCGACCGCCTCGAGCGCGTCGAAATAGCCCAGGGCGGAGTTCGACTTGGGGGCCGTCGCGAGGTAGAGCGCCGCCTGCGCGAGGTGGAAGTTGCCCTCCGGAAGCCCCACCCGGTCGAAGGCGGCGGCCGCGGACTCAACCACGCCCAGCGCTCCCGGGTCGGCCAGCCCGATGTCCTCGCTCGCGGAGATGAGCATTCGCCTGAATATATAGTGAGGCGCCTCCCCGGAATGGACCATCTTGGCCATCCAGTAGAGCGTCGCGTCGGGGTCCGAGCCGCGGATGCTCTTGATGAACGCGCTGATCACGTCGAAGTGGTAGTCGCCCTCCTTGTCGTAGAGGACCGCCTTCTGCTGGATGCTGTCCTCCGCGATCTCGCGGTCTATGTGGATCGTGGTACCCGGTTCGGGCGGGAAGCGGTCGGGGGTCGTCTCCACGGCGAGCTGCAGCGCGCCGAGCAGCGCGCGCGCGTCTCCGTCGGCGACGGCGACGAGGTGTTCGAGCGCGTCCTCGTCGATCGATACGTCGTACGCGCCGTAGCCGCGGTGCGAGTCGTCGAGCGTGCGCCGCACAACGCTTCGAAGATCGTCCCCGGTGAGCGTCTTGAGCTGAAAGATGCGGCTCCTCGAGACGAGCGCGCTGTTGACCTCGAAGAACGGGTTCTGCGTCGTCGCGCCTATCAGCACGACCGTGCCGTTTTCGACCCACGGCAGCAGCGCGTCCTGCTGCGCCTTGTTCCAGCGGTGAACCTCGTCCACGAAGAGGATCGTCCGCCGGCCGTAGAGATCGTGGTTCTCGCGGGCCTCCGCGATCGCCTCGCGCACGTCCTTCACGCCGGCGAGCACCGCGTTGAGGCTCACGAAGCGACTCTTCGTCGTGTTGGCGATTACGCGGGCGAGCGTGGTCTTCCCGGTGCCCGGCGGCCCGTAGAAGATGAGCGAGGAGATCATATCGGCCTGAATTGCACGGCGCAGCAGCCGTCCTTCACCGAGAATGTGCTCCTGGCCCACGAACTCGTCGAGCGTCCGCGGGCGCATTCGCGCGGCGAGCGGCTCGGAGCCGGCGTCGGAGGAAGCGAAGAGGCTCGCGTCGGACATACGCCGAAGATACCATGCGCCTGTCAAACCGACGACGGATGCGGTATCCTTTTTCACCGTGCGGACGACACTCCTTCTGACAGCCATGCTGCTCTCCTCGCTCCCGCTCGCGGCGCAGTCGGACTGGACCTCCTTCGTGAGCGAAGACCGCGCGGAGGTCGACGAGGCGGTGCGGACGCTCGAGGCGTGGCTCTCCTCGAACGAAGCGAGCGGGAGCGAACGCTACCTCGCGATCCAGGACGCCTACGTCACCGCGCGACGCGAGCGAAGTCCGCTCGACGACTACGCGGACGCGCTCGAGGAGGCCGGCGTCGGCGGTCCGGTGGTGCCGGACGAGGTCGTCGGTGCGCGCGAGCGGATCACCGCCGCGCTCGCCGCGGAGGCTCCCGTTCCCGGCACGCGGAGCTTCATCCGCGCGCGCGAGTGGCTGACCGCGCTCGCCGACGGCGACGGCTTCCCGACCGAGTCGTTTCTCTCGCTCGTCGACAGCGCGGGGCGGCAGCTCGACTCGCTCTCCGCCGGCGAGTCGGAGCTGTTCGCCGGGTCCCTGTCGGCCAACCCGGTCGCGCTGCCCGACGGCGTCTCCCCGGACGACCGCGCCGGCGAGGCGCTCCTCGTGTGGTCGCTGCGCGTGCTCGCCGGCGACGATCCGCAGCGTGTGCTGCTGATCGAGACCTTCGTGGAGGCGGTTTCCCGGTTCGACGACGAGTTTGACCGGGCGCTTCTCGCCGAATTCGAGGACCTCGCACTCGAGCGCGCGGAGCTCGTCGCGCTCGAGCGCGCGATCTCGATCGGTCCCCGGGCGTACGCGCTCGCCTCGGCGCTGACCTTCATCGACCCGGAACGCGGCGACGGCTCTCTGCCGAGCCTCCAGGCGCTCGTGTCCGCGCTGGAGTCGGTGGGCGCGGCACGCCTGCAGAACGCCGTCGTCGTCTACGACACCGACCCGCACGCGGCCTTTCTCGTCGACACCGTCGACTCGCTGCTCGGAACTGCGACGAGGCTGCAGCGCTATCGATTCGCCGAGAGCGCCGGTCTGCCGCTCGCGCAGCTCGGGCGGCTTCGCGTCGCGCTCCACCGCGTGCGGGTCCGGGCGAACACCCCGGTTTCCGCCCCGGAACTTCCGACGTCCGGGAGCGGCCGGGCGGCCTTCGACGACTTCCTCGAGGAGGGAGCAGAGTACGTGACCACCGCGCAGCCGTGGGCCGATGGCGAGCGGTCGCGCAGCGGCGACGCGTATCGGTGGGCGATGCTGCCCATCCTCAGCCACCCCTACGCGCAGTACATGGTGTCGACGGTTCCGGAGCTCGTCGACACGCTCGAAATGGTCGACGGGTTCGCCACCTCGGTCTACGAGGAGGCGGCGCGTCGTTCCGGAGTCTCAGCGGACGTGCTCGTACCGGTCGTCGTGGGAGACGCGGTGGCGCCGTTCGCTCGCGTCTACCGCACTTCCGACGGCGGCGCAGCGGACGAGTTCTACGAGGCGTTCGCCGCCGCGGCGCAGGGCGTGGAGCAGCTCAGCCGTGATTTCGCGGTTCCCTACGCCGCCGGACTCTCGGTCGCCGGCTACTGGGGCCACACGCACGGGCTGCACGTGGCCGTGGTCGACGAGGCCGTGGTCGAAGAGGCCGATCTCCCTCTGCGCCTGCGCGCGCGTGTCGACGACTGGTTCGCGCTCGCCCGCGTGGCCGACACGGTCGAGGAGGAGATCGCGCTGACCGCGCGGGGGCTGATCGCGCTGCGTCGTGTCGTGCGCGACGAGCTCGATCCGGTGCTCGACGCCGGCCGGGTTCCCGCGGCCGCGGTGCTCGATCCCCGCCTGCCGGCCGCGATTGCCCTGCTCGACGAGGCGGCGACGTTCACGCGCAACCCACTCGGCGTTCGCGACGCGCTTGCCGCGATCTTCGGGGTGCGGGCCGGCAGCGCCCACGCGGACGCGCTGACCGACGCGGTCGCGCAGGCGCTCGACGCGGTCGTCGGCCGGCTCGTCGAGGTGGAAATACCCGACCGAAGACTTCTCGAGCGTCGCGCGAGTACGGAGGGAGACCGATGATCAGCCGACTCAGCCGCTTCGCTCGCGCGGTCGTGCCCGCGGTCGTGCTGCTCGCGCTGCTCGTCTCCTGCGGCGAGGGGAACGGACGTCGCGTCGCCGAACAGCCGAGCCCGACCGACGAGCCGCAGATGGGTACCCCGGAGCAGCCTGCGCCGGGCGATGAATCGGAGGCTCAGGCGGAGGAGATCCCGGGCGTCGTCGCGCGTTCGGTCGACCGGGACGTGAGCGGGGGACTTCGGCCCGTCGGTACCGTGGATTCGGACGCGCTCGTCACCACAGCACCGGCACGCTGGGGACGGGCGCTGATCGTTGGTACGACATCCGGAGAGCTCGTGGCCACCGGCGTAGACGACCGTGAGGAACTCTGGCGTACGGGATTTGACGACGCGCTCGACGCGCTCGTGGCGACGTCGACCGCGCTCTTCGCGGCGTCCGGCGCGTCGGTCCATCGCGTGAGTCCGGTGACCGGCGATATCGAGTGGTCGGTCACGCTGGATGGCGGTCGTGCCGTGACGCCGCTCACGGTGACAAAGACCACCGTGTACCTCGGGCTCCTGGACGGTTCAGTCGCCGCGCATGACGTGGAGGACGGCGCCGTGCGGTGGAGCGCATCGGCAGGCGGCGTGCCGGTCGGGCGCATGATCCTCACCGACGGCCGGCTCTACCTCGCCACGCAGGAGGGCGACCTCGTCGCGCTCGACGGAGCCGACGGCTCGCGGCAGTGGCGGCGTGCGCTCGGCGGCGGGGTGGCCGCCGGTCCGACCGATCTGGGCGGGCGCATCGTCGCGGCGACGATCGACGGCGAGATCACCGTCGTCGGGCTCGACGGTGAGACGCTCGACGGGTGGCAGGTCGACGCCGCGCCCGTGCTCGCGCCGATTGTCGGCAACGCAGAGCGGCTGGTCGTCGTGGACGGAGCCGGCGCCATCCACGCCTTCGAGCCCGACGGGACACCGGCGTGGCGAGGCTCGCTCGCGTCGCATCTGGCCGGCGACCCGGCCCGGATCGGCGACGTCGTGTTCGCCGGCGAGGCCTCCGGCGGCCTGGTCGCCGTCGGGCTGCGCAGCGGCGAGGTAATCGCGCGCGTGGCGCTCGGGGCGGCGCCGGTGGGTGAGGCGGTCCTTCTGGAGAACGAGCTCGCCTGGGTCCTCGCCGACGGGACGGTCCGGCGCGTCGGCGTGGACGGCGAGGTCGAGCAGTCGCCGCTCTTCTCGTCCGAGGGCAGCTGGGTGCTGCCGGAGAGCGGGACGTTCCGTCTCCAGGATGAGCGGGTGGCGCTGACGATGCGATCGGACGAGGACGCGGTGTTCGAGATCACCGTCTCCGCCGCCCCGGCGGAGGACCTCGTGCTGCGCGTCGTTTCGAGCTCGGGAGCTACGGTCGCGACCAATATGGGCAAGGTCGAGCTGGGACGAAGCGTTCGTGCGGCGCTCGATGCGGGTGCTTCCTACGAGCTCGTAATCGAACGGCCCGACCCGGCGGGTGAGATCATGATTTCGGTGGAGACGCGACAGCTCGACTGAGCACGCCGAAGGGGCGGGCGACGGGGCTACGCCTGGGACCGCTACTCGAGCAGGTCCTCCACCGGGCCCCGCGCGCGCTCGGCCTCCTCTACGCGCGTTCGAATGCCGGCCTTCTTCTGCTCCAGCGCCTCGATCTCGTCGGTGAGCGTCGCGATCTGAGCGCGCTTGCGCGCGACCGACTGGTCGAGCTGGTCCATGTCGCCGTGGAGGCGCTCTGCCTCGATGGCGGCGTCGAGTCGCTCCAGCCGGTCTCTCGCGGATTCGAGCTGCGACTCGGCCTGCGAGACCTCCTCGAGCGCGGCGCGGGTGTCGTCGTCCAGCGTCTCGACGAGGTCCGAGCCCTTCACCGCGGTCGCGATCTCGGACAGCGACTCCCGTCGTTGCTGCTCCGCCTGCTCGATCTGGCTGTCGAGCTCACCGATCCGCGAGCCGGGCCGACGCTCCACACCGAGGGCCGAGAGCTCACCCTGCAGCGACTCCCGCTCCTCGTCGAGGGCGGCGATCTCATCGTCGAGCCGACGGCTCTCGTCCATGAGCTCGAGGAAGGGCGCGGCCGCCTCGTCGAGCCCGGGATCTCCGATCGTCGTGATGAAATCGGTCCCCGCGATCTGCCGTCCCGCGTCGCGGTAGAGCCGTTCGAGCTGCGACTCGCGTACGGTCAGCCGGTTCCGCAGGACGATGATCCGTCCGCGCAGCACCATCTTTTCGAGAAAGGGCTTCTCGGCGAGCTCGCCTTCGGCACGGCTGAGCTCGTCGCGCGCCTGTTTGAGTTCCTCGTGCGCGTCGAGAACCGGCGTGAAGATATCAGCGTACTCCTGGTCGACGAGCGGATTGTCGCGGAAGACGCGGAAGGCGTTCTCGCCGATCGTCTGGTAGTGCGGCTCGAGCTGGCTGCCGATCTCCTTGCGCCGCTTCTCGAGCTCGTCGCGCTGCCGGCCGATCTCGCCCACCCGATCGCCGATCGCCACGATACGCTCGCGGGTGGCCCGAACGTCCTGAAGCCTCGCGGCGAGCTCCGCGTCGCGCGCTGTCAGCGTCGTGTACGGCTCCTCGTCGGGCAGCGATTCCGACCGGACGATTCGTGTGCCGGCCTCGGCGAGGAGATCCTGAAGCTTCCGGCTCAACGAGGTGAGCTCGGCCTGGACCTCCGTACGTTGTTCGGTGAAGGCGCTCATACGTTCACGGTACGTCGCTGGCCGATTGTTGTCAATTTGGCGGCCCCGTACACGCGCGTGGTAGCTATCAGTATCTTCGCCGCAGGAGCATCCATGACCGAAAAGATTCAGAAAACCGATCAGGAGTGGAAGGAGCAGCTCACACGCGAGCAGTACCGCGTCGCGCGCAAGCACGGCACCGAACGCGCCTTCACCGGTGAATACTGGAATACCAAGACGCCTGGCGTCTACCGGTGTGTGTGCTGCGGCGAGCCCGTCTTCGATTCGCAGACGAAGTTCGAGTCGGGCTCCGGCTGGCCCAGCTTCTACGAGCCGTACAACCCGGATGCGGTGGAAACCGATACGGACCGAAGTCTGTTGATGACCCGCACCGAAGTCCATTGCGCGAAGTGCGAGGCGCACCTCGGGCACGTGTTCAACGACGGGCCCGAGCCCACCGGGCTGCGCTACTGCATCAACTCGGCCTCGCTCGAGCTCGATCCGAGGGACGACGCGTGAGCGAGGCGTATCGCGCGGGCGGCGAGACCGCCGATGCGGGGGTGCGCGCGTTCGTCCAGCAGGTGTACGGGTGGATGGCCGCGGCTCTCGCGGTGACCGGATTCGTCGCACTCGCCGTCTCCCGAAGCGCAACGATGCAGCAACTCATCTTCGGGTCGCGGTTCGTCTTCTTCGGACTCATCATCGGGGAGTTGCTCCTCGTCATGTGGCTCGCGACGCGCATAGGCCGGATGAGCGCGCAGACGGCGACGACCGTGTTCGTCGGGTACTCGGTGCTGAACGGGTTGACGATGTCGGCGATCTTCCTGGTCTACGCCCAGGCGACGATTGCGACCGCGTTCTTCGTGACCTCCGGGCTGTTCGCCGTGATGACCCTCTACGGTTTCTTCACGAAGACCGATCTCACGCGGATGGGCAATATCCTGGGGATGGCGCTCGTCGGGTTCATCATCGCCTCGCTCGTCAACCTCTTCCTGCGAAGCGAAGGCCTCTACTGGCTGATCACCTACGCCGGTGTCGTCATCTTCACCGGGCTCGTCGGGTACGACAGCCAGCGCATCAAGGAGATGGCGCTCGCCGGGGCCGGCGACGACGAGGAGGGCCGGAAGTACGCGATCATGGGCGCGCTGCGTCTCTACCTCGACTTCGTCAACCTCTTCCTCCTTCTGTTGCGTATCTTCGGCCGCAGGCGATAAGCGCCCGCCCGCGGCCACTCGCCGCACCGCCTGTACTCCAACGCCCCGATTTCGTACCTTGGTCCGGATGCAATTCACCGAATTGAACCTGAACGCCGATCTGATGCGCGGAATCGAGGACCTGGGCTTCGAACGCTGCACCGACGTCCAGGCAGACACACTGACACGGACGCTGAACGACCGCGACGTGGCGGTCCAGAGCCAGACCGGAACCGGCAAGACGGCCGCCTTCCTCATTACCATCTTCCAGCTCATGAACGAGTCGGAGAAGTACCGCGGGACGCGGGCGCTGATCGTGGCTCCCACGCGCGAGCTCGCCGTACAGATCGAGAACGACGCAAAGGCTCTGGGCAAGTACCTGCCGCAGCGCACGACGTGCATCTACGGTGGCGTCGGCTACGGACCCCAGGAGCGCGCGCTCGCCGACAAGGTGGAGATCGTGATCGGGACGCCCGGACGCCTGCTCGATTTCAACCAGTCGGGCAAGCTCGATTTCCGCGAGATGGGAATCCTCGTGATCGACGAGGCCGACCGGCTCTTCGACATGGGCTTCTACCCGGATATCCGCAAGATGATGCGTCGGGCCCGACCTCGGCAGGAACGCCTGACCATGCTCTACAGCGCCACCCTGAGCGTCAACGTACGCAACATCTCGTGGCAGTTCATGAACGACCCTGCGGAGATCGAGATCGAGCCGGAGCACATGACCGTCGACACGGTCGAGCAGGAGCTCTATCACGTCGCGAAGGACGAGAAGTTCCCGCTGTTGCTCGGGCTGCTCGAGCGCGAGCAACCGAAGAACGCGCTCATCTTCTGCAACACGAAGCGCGCGACCGAGATCGTAGCCAAGAAGCTTCAGCTCAACGGTTACGAGACCGAGTTCATGATGGGCGACCTTCCCCAGAAGAAGCGCCTGAAGATCATCGAGCAGATCAAGTCCGGCGATGTGCGGGTGCTCACCGCGACCGACGTCGCCGCGCGCGGCCTGCACGTCGACGACCTCGACCTGGTGGTGAACTACGACCTGCCCGAGGATGCGGAGGCATACGTCCACCGGATCGGACGGACCGCCCGCGCGGGACGCGAGGGGCGCGCCATTTCGCTCGCGTGCGAGCGCTTCGTCTACAGCCTCGAGTCGATCGAAGAGCTCATCGGCATGAAGATTCCCACTATGCCGGTGACCGACGCGCTGCTGCTCGAGGATCAGAGCGCGGGCAAGCGGTTGCCGTCGACCCACTTTGACGACCGTCCCCCACGCAAGCGCGGATCCGACCGGGGTTCGCCCCGCTCGGGTCGGTCGCGTTCGGGAGACCGTTCGCAGTCCCGCGGCGGCCCGCGGCATTCGCACGCACCCCGGCACGCCGCAGCCGACGCCGGAGCCGACCGCCCGGCGCCGAAGTCCAACCATCACCCCAGGTCGGACCGCCAGGGCTCACGCCCCGAGCGTAAGCCCGCCCCCGCAGCCGCGAGGACCGGATCCGGCCCCGAGGAGAAGGGACCGTCGCGACAGACCTCGCTCGACGAGCGGATCGAGTACTACAAGCGCAAGTACGGCGAGGACTTCGAACCGAGCGCCGGTGCCTCGGGGCGGGGATCCTCGGGCGATCGTTCGTCCTCCAGGCGCGCGTCCGGCCAGCGAACGGAACGGGGCCCCTCGGGCGAATCGAGCGGCGCGGCGGGCCGGACGCCTGCTCCAAAGCAGCGGCCCGGCGACGGCTCGAGCCGCGGCCCGAAGTCCGACGGGCAGTCGTCTGCGAAGCAGGAGAAGCCACCGGAGCCGGCCGAGAGCACATCGGCCTCCTCCGAGACGTCGAAGCCCGGTCTGCTGGGGCGAATCTTCGGTCGTCGGAAAGAAAAGGACCGATCTTGACAATCGGGTGGGGTTGGAATACCTTGAACGACCTGAATTGGAAGCTTTTCGGTACAAGAACAGCCCGAGGTGTGCAGATCGGGCAGCGTGAAGGAGATAGGTGAATGGCCCGCAATTCAACCGCGAGGGGCAAGATCGTTCGGCGATTCGGCCTGAACATCTACGGAAACCAGAAGTACGACCGGCTCCTGAAGCGAAAGCCGAACGGTCCGGGCAATCCCAAGCGCGGACGCATCCGCCAGACCGAGTACGGCCGTCAGCTCGGCGAGAAGCAGAAGCTGCGCTGGGCGTACGGGCTTTCGGAGAAGCAGTTCAGTAACCTGTTCTACAAGGCGAAGGCGATGAAGGGCGTCACCGGCGATAACATGCTGGCGCTCCTCGAACGGCGCCTCGACAACGTCGTCTACCGACTCGGCATGGCTACGAGCCGCGCGCAGGCGCGGCAGCTCGTGAGCCACGGGCACATCGTGCTGAACGGTCGCAAGCTCACGATTCCTTCCGCGGTCGTGCGGCCGGCGGATACCATTTCCGTGCGCGACCGCAAGCCCACCAAGGACCTCGTGCGCAAGCTCATGGCGGATAACTCGTCGCGGCCCATTCCGCCGTGGCTCTCCGTCTCGCGCGACGATCTGCAGGGCCGCGTCGAGGTCAACCCGACCCGCGACGTCATCCCCACGATCGCCGAAGAGCAGCTCATCGTCGAGTTCTACTCGAAGTAAGCGCGATACTACGCACCGCAGAGAGGCCACCGAAAGGTGGCCTCTTTTTCGTGGTGCGCCCGGCGGGGTGAGGCCGGCGTAACCAGGGTGGGCCCGGCGTATCCGCGGTGGGCCGGCGTAACCAGGGCGGGCGCAGCGCATCCGGCGCGCCTGGAGCCTCCATCAAGGTGCCGCGCTACCGGTCGGCGTC
>CAZICD010000115.1:0-12538 GCA_964537725.1 uncultured Spirochaetaceae bacterium
CGCCACCATCGTCGAACGACACGAGTCCGGCGAGCGCGAGCGCCCACTGCGATCGCTCTCCCAGGCGCAGGCTCGCAGACAGAAGCAGGTCGTTCGCGAGCGGAGAGACCACGATATCCTCGGCCGCGACGTCCTCGGGAAGGAAGGAGTGCCCGAAGTAGTACTCACCGACCAGCAGAAGGTCGGGCCCGCCGGCGCGGTAGCTCGCCCCGCCGACGGCGGTCAGCGTGGGAGCGGTCTCGAGCCGCGAGCGTTTGGAGTACTGGCTGATCGTCGTGGTCGCGAGCGTCTTGTTCGGGACGAAGGACGCGTCGAGCCAGAGGGTGCTCGAACCGGCCACACCCTCGGCAGCGAGTCCGAAGGAGTCGATCACAGCCTCCTCCGGTGCCACGTAGAGATCGTACTCGTCGCTGCCTGAGTCGGCGAGGTCGATGCGGGCGCGGGGCACCGGCGCGGGATCGACACCGTGATAGTAGAACGCCGAGAGGTCGATCGGCCCCAGGACGACCCCCGCGTGCGCGCCGCCCGAAACGCGCCTGTAGGGTTCCTCGATCCGACGCGTTGGTTCGGCAAGCATCTCGTCCGGGATCCGGGGATCGTCGGCGACCTCGTCTGCCGGAGGTCGAGGGATCCAGATGGATCCGGGTTCGACGAGCTGCGGTACCGCCGGCACGGGGACGGCCACAAGGGTGATCGACGCGGGACCGAAGAAGGCGGTCGCGGTGGCGAGCGTCTGCGCCGATCCGGCGGCATCGAAGTCACCCCGCACGATCGCGTCGAACGAGACGCTCGTGTACGCGTCGTTGGGCGAGAGCAGAAACGCGCGCCCCACGGTATGCCGGAACCGGCCGAGCTCCACGACCGCCCAGGGAGCCGGCGTCAGGCGCAGCCGAAGCTCGTCCAGCGTGACGCCGGTCGACTGCAGGCGTGCGGTGTCGGTCGCCCCCGGGTCGTCCAGGTCGATGTCCGTTCGGTCGGTCGACCCCGGATCGGTGACCTCGTGCCAGACGGTGGCGGCAGCCCGAAGCTCGGCATACTCGCCGTAGACCGCCGTGACCGTCTGAAGCTCGGTCCGAAGGCCCGGACTCACAAGCTGCGCGAGTCGAGGCGAGAGCGTGAGCGAGGGCAGCAGCGCGGCCTCGCCCCCCATGACGACCTCCTGAGCCGGGGCGGAGGGGGAGGAGGCGAGCACGAGCAGGAACGCAACCGTCGCGATCGCGCGACCGTCGCGGGCGGTCACAGGTTCCCCCGGTTGAACACTCGCGCCGGGATGGGCTCGTCCGTGGTGATTTCCCCGAGTACGATCTCGGTGGAGGTGCCCGAGGAGACCGTCTGCATCGTCGCGCGCCTCGGGAAGGGGGCACCGTCGACGGTCGTCCGCTCGTGGAGCTCGAAGAGCCGAACGAGCTCGTCGGATGCCGAGTAGTACTCGGCACGCACGAGGATGCGGTCGGCCTCAGAAACATAGACGACGCGTCGCGCGTAGCCGGTGGAGATGCCGCGCGGAATGACCTCCAGCACGCGACAGGGCTCGCCGTCGAGCTCGCGGTCGGGCAGCTCGCGGACCTCGTACTCGTCTTCGCGCGGCGGCGTGAAGTCGTCGACGACGAAGTCCGAATCGAACAGGCGCTCCTCGCGTGCCGATCCCGCGAGGCGTCGTACGCCGCGACTCGTGGCGATCCACTGGTCGGTCCGATTCCCGGTGCCTACCGTCAGGTACTTCATCCGGCTGAGGAACGCCGGTGCGACAACGTGCGCGAGCGCCTTGTGCCCGTCCTCGTCCTGCTCGACGGACAACTCGATTGTCCGCCTCTTGACCCCGCGGTCGTGGATCTCCATCTCGATTCGAGCCTGCAGGGTCTCGAAGCGACCGAAGAGCGCGGCTTGGCGAAGCAGATCGATCGGTTCGGCCGTCACGAACGTGGCGGAGAGCAGGAAGGTGGTAACTATCGCGGTTGTGCTTCTCACGCGTGCCTCCGGTAGCGAATCGTCGCAGCATTTCTCGTACACGGCAACCATTTCAGAATAGCGGGAACGACGAGGAGTGTCGTCGCCGTGGCCGCGCCGAGGGCGGCGGTCAGAACGAACGCCGCCTCGCCCAGGTAGCGAATCGAAGACCCGTAGAAAACGGAGATCCCGGCAGCGATGATCACGGTGGTCTGGACGATCGGGACGCCGGTGCGGTGCAGCGTCTCGCCGAGCGCCCCGGCGTGATCGTCCGATGCGCGCTCGCGCCGGTAGACGATGAGGAAGTACAGCACATCGTCGTTGCTGACGCCGAGCAGCGCACAGATCATGAGGATGTGCGTCGGGTCGTTCAGAAGACCGAGCCATCCCAGCAGACCGTAGTACACGATCACGCCCACAGCCGTGGGCAGAGTCGCGACAAGCGCCCACGGCAGCGAACGGAAGACTGCGAGCAGGAACACGATCAGAAACGCGGCGAAGAGCGAGAGCGAGATGACCTGGCTGCGCACGAGGTAGGTCGTCTGGCGGATATTCTGCACCGGCACACCGAGCAGCGCGATGTCCGCGTCCGGAAGGAATCGCCGAGCCTGCGCCTCGATGGCACGCAGGATCGAGCTGTCCTGGCCGTCATCACGAATGGTCATCGGACGAAACCGCTCCTGCCTCATGGCGACCGGCGCAAAGAGCACGATCCGTCCCTCGCTCCACGAGACGCTTGCCAGCGAGTCGAGCCCGAGAAGCGTGTCGCGACCCGAGAGCAACTCCATCGCCTCGCCGATGTCCGCGTCGGTCATCGGCGAGACGGGCTCGACGCTCCCCTCGAGCCTTCCGATGAACCACTCCACGAAGTCGACGTACGAGACACTCTGGACCGACAGGTCCGGCCGCGCGAGACGCTCCTGCAGTTGCGAGATCGCGCTGTAGACGTCGGGATCCACGAGTCCGTACTCGCGTCCGGTGTCGACGATCAGCTCGAGCTCGTGGTCGGCTCCCGTGCGTTCCTGGAAGTACGTCACGGTCCTCGAGATCGGGTGCGACGGTTCGAACGCGTCGCGGAAGCTCTGGCGCGAGCGTACATTGGGCACCCCGATCGCGAACAGGAGAATGACAACGCCCAGCAGCGCGAGTCTCGTTCCGGGCGAACCGACTGAACCCGGCGTCCGACGCGGTGGACGAAGCGATACCCGAGGGCGTCGGTGGGCGACCCACCAGCTCAACAGGCGCGGGAGAAGGAAGAGCGCGCAGACAAGCGCGCCCACCGTTCCGAATACGATCAGCCAGCTGACCTCGCGAAGGAAGGTGCTTGGCACAACGGTAAGGCAGAGAAAGCCGAACACGGTCGTAACCCCCGCGGCCGCGACGACGCCGGTGACGTCGTCCAGCGCACCGCGTACGTCGAAATCGACCGCGGCGACGTGACGGTACACGTGGATGCTGTAGCTCGTGGCGAGCACGAGCACGATGACCGGAATGGGGAGCGTGGAAACACTGATCGGCGTGCCGACCACGGCGAACAGCCCGAGCGTCCAGATACTCGGGATGAACGACACGCTCGTCAGCAGGAGCCCGGCGACCACCGAGCGCGTGATGAATACCTCGATGACCACGACAATACCGAGCGCCAGGAGCCCAATCGCGATGAGTTCCGGGATCGCCGTTGTGGCAGTGATGCGCCTGAAGACCGAGTCTGCGGACAGGCGAACATCTTCGTCGGCAAGCGCGGTCAAGAGTCGGGCGGCATAGTCGACGTCGACGACGCCGGGATCCGGCACGAAGTAGAGCAGCGCCGCCCGCCCGTCGGCCGAGAGGAGGAGTCTGCGAAAGAGCGGGGTCTCGCGCAGGCGGTCGAGCATCTGCTCCTGAGACTCCGCGTGCGGATCGTAGAGGCGTCGCTCCTCGAGCGTCGAACCGTTGAGGAAGAGGTCCCGGAGGTTCGTCGGGCTGACGACCGACCCACCGTCCACCTCGCCTGCAAGACGGGTGACGCGGTCGATCCGATCGAGATCCTCCGTGTCGAGGGTTCCCCGGATCTCGACCGCGCCCACGATGAGCGCTTCGGCTCCGAACGTCGCCCGGGTCTCGCGGAGCCGCTGCATGTACGGGTCGTCGTCGGGCAAGATTGGGTCGAACCCCGAGAAGAAGCTCAGCGAGAAGATCGCGACGATCGAGGCGACGGTGACGAGAGCGAACGGGACAACGATGAGCGCGCCGAGTCGCTGATGCGCGAGGCGAGGGATACTCTGCAGCTTCACCGGCACGACACTCCTCTTCTCACGGTAGTGCAGTGTAACGTCAACGTGCTTCCACGCCAATCGACGGCGAGGCGCGTGGATCGGGGTCGGAGAGCTCTCGCCGCCCGATTCGGGTAGCCAGGAACCCCAGCACGAGCTGCCCCGCGACGAGCCCGCCGACCATCCCGCGGAACGCGAAGAGATCGGCACCAAGCACGGTCAGCGGCATGATGATCGCGAGCGTTCCGGCGACGTTGATCACAATGACCCATCGGGGTCGGCCGGCGGCGTTGAGCTCCTGGCTCGTCCAGTTGTAGAGGCTGAGCCCGATCGTGCCGAGCATCGCGAACCTCAGGTACCATCGGGCGTAGGCGATGACCTCCGGCACGTCGGAAAAGATCGACGCGAGCGGCCCGGCCGCCGGGAGCGCCACGACGAAGAGGACCGCCCCGTAGATCACGGCGGTCCGGTTCATCAGCCGACGCGCCTCGTCCACGCGGTCAAACGCCCCGGCCCCCCAGTTCTGCCCGATCACCGGTACGAGCGCGGTGCCGGCGGCCATACTCACGATCATCGCGAAGCTCTCGATGCGGGTTCCCGCCGCGACGGCGGCGACCGCCGCGACGCCTCCCACGCCGGCGGCGAGGCGCGTGAGCACCGCGCGCAAGAGCTGCGGGAAGAGCCGCACTACGGCGGCCGGGACGCCGATGTGGAGAATCCGCCTCCAGGAGGCAAAGAGCTCGCTGAGGCTCTCGTAGCGGAAGTCGATGAGCCGGTAGTGGAAGTGCACGAACGAAAGCGTCGTCACCATCCCGGCCGCTCGCGAGATGACCGTCGCGAGCGCCGCGCCACGTAGGCCCATGGCCGGGAAGCCGAGCAGCCCGAAGATAAGGATGGGGTCGAGGATCAGATTCATCACGGCGCATACCAGCATGACGATGAAGGGCCGCTTCATGTCGCCGAGCGCGCGCATGGACGAGTCGCCGACCGGCGGCATGATCACCGCGATCGCGCCGAGGTACCAGACCGACATGTACTCGCGCACGAGCGGCAGCGTCGCGTCGTTCGCACCGAGAAGCCGAAAGAGCGGATCCATCGTCACGAGTCCGATGGACGATACGACGATCACCATCAGTACGGAGAGCAGGATACCGTCGGTGGCGATCCGGTTCGCGAGGTGATGGTCCTCCTTGCCCACCGCGCGCGCGAGCACCGAACTCGCGCCGAGCGCCATACCGGTAGCGAGCGCGCCCGCGAGCATGACAACCGGGAAGGTGAACCCCATCGCCGCAAGCTCCTCGGTGCCGAGTCGCGAGACGAAAAACGTATCCGTCAGGTTGAAGACGGTGATCGCGAACATCCCGCCGATCGTCGGGATCGTGAGCCTCACGAGGTGTCGCCCGACGCTGCCGGTGCGGACGTTCGGGATGCGCGCCCGGTTGTCGCTCATGCGCCCGCGCGCCTATCCCCGGATCCGCCGCCCTTCGGCGAAGACTGCGGTGGGGAAGGCGCCGAGCGTGAGCGGGTCGCCGTCCCAGACGACGAGGCTCGCGAGCTTGCCGGGCTCAACCGTGCCCAGCTCGTCGTCGATCCCGAGGATCTCCGCGTTGCGGCGCGTGATGAGGTTGATCGCCTCGGTCTCCGGCATCCCGGCGATGAGGAAGTACTTGAGGCTGTCGCGGAGCGCGGAGGAGAGGATCACGGGGTGGTCGGTCATGAGGCCGAAGGTCGCCTTCGAGTCCATGATCACGCGCGTGTGCCGGTAGCTCGCGTTCTTGAGCTCGACCTTGTAGTCGAGCGAGCCGAGCGGGCCGTAGATCACCGGGATGCCCTCCTCGGCGAGCCGGTCGTAGATCTCGACGTGGTGGACGTCGCACGTGTGCTCCGCGGTGAAGCGGATCCCGTAGCGCCGCTTGAGCTCGATGAGGTAGAGGAGGTCGTCCTCCTTGTGCGCGTGGCACTTCACCGTCTTCTCGCCGCGCAGAATCTGAAGGATCGCCTTCTCCTCGCTCGAAAGCTCGAGGTCGTACGAACGCTCGGCGCGGGCGCGGGCCTGCCGGTCGTCGCCTGCCTCTGCGAGCGCCTTCTCTCTCGCCGCGCGCGCCTTGCCCTCCTTCTGGAGCACCTCGTCGAAGCGTTTCTCCAGGTGCGCGTAGGCGCCCATGCGCGTCGTGGGTCGCGTGCCCTTCCAGCTCTGGGTCGATTTGGGGTTGTACCCGAGCGCCATCTTGTAGCCGAAGTCCCGGAAGAGCCCCTCCTCGCGGTTTGCCGCGAAGTGCCTGATCACGCGCGCGCGCCCCCCGAGGAGGTTGCCGCTTCCGGGCACGACGCAACTGTAGAGCACGCCGAAGTCGGCCGCCTCCGCGAGGCCGCGGTCGTCCCAGTAGATCGCGTTCATGGGGTCGTTGAGCGGCGTGATCTGGTCGATCTGGTCGTTCACATCGGCCTCGCTCTGCGGCTCTCCCTGGCGGATCATGCCGATGTGGCTGTGCGCGTCGATGAAGCCGGGGGTCACCGTGCCGGAGACATCGGCCTGCTCTTCGGTTCCCTCGGCGACCTCCGCGATGCGGTCGTCCTCGATCCGGACGACGACACCCTCGCGGCGCTCGCGCCCGTCGTAGAGGACGCGGGCGAATACGGTTGTCTGCATGCCCGGGATGGTAGCACGGAATCTCGAACGGGTCAGGGGGCGGCCCTGCACGCGGGCCAGATCGACCCCCTCACGATTGCCGAACTATGGTAGAATGGATAACTGGCAATGCCAGTGAAGGAGGTTATTCATGCTATGGATAATCATCGTTGCAGTGATCCTGGCAGGTGCCGCGACGGTTTTCACAATACGACGTCGGAAGGTGCTCGAGTCGAAGGCCGAGCTCGAGAGTTCGGTTCAGGAAGTGCTTGATTCGTTCCGTTCGCTGCGCGAGAAGATCGCCGCGTCGGACATCAGGCAGAACGAGAAGGATACCCTTCTGAGCAACGTCGATCGAAACATCGACCAGCTCGAGCGGTGGAAGAACACCGCGATCCCGAACGTCACCTTCTGGAAGAACCATACCGAACCGATCGAGAAGGAATTCGCGAGTCTGAAGGAGAGCGTCGCGCGCGAACTCTCCGGGTACGACGACATTCCCAACCCGCTCTCGTGATGCCTCGGTAACGGCTGCGAGGTCGGCGCGGCCGCCCCTTACCGCAGATTCTCGTCCATGTACAAGGTGAGCTCGACGAGCCGCTCGAGGAGCTCCTCGCTCGACTCGCCCGGGAAATTCGCGAGAACGATCTCCTTCGCGTAGAGGCGGGCGACGTAGCGCAGCTTCGTCTTCTGCTGGCGCGAGGCGTGGACGAAGTCGGGGTGACCGCTGTTGATCGTGATGAGCGATTCGGCCTCGCTGTACCGCGACCTCCAGAGTTCGCCCGGCATATACGAGAAGGTGTAGCCGGGCAGCCCCTTGCCCGCCCCCCGCTCGCCCGGCCGCGGCTTCAACAGCTCCGCGGTCACGGTAACGATCGTCTGAGCCTCTGCGATGCGCTCCTCGCCGCCCCCTGCGGGCTGGATCGCGCGCACGCCGATGGTCGCGAGCTCGGGCTCCGTCGGCGCCCGATAGGTCGCGAACTCGCCGGTCGCGTCGAGCTCACCGGCACCGGCGAGGAGCGTCCACTCGAAGTCGAGCTCGGTGCCCTCGATCGAGCGGCGCGACTTGTCGCGCGCGACCGCGGAGAAGGTCTTCTCCGTACCCACGGCGACGGTCGCCTTCGCGGGGCGGATGTCGACGCGGAAGAGCGGGCCGGGCATGTCGAAGAAGGCGGGCTCGCGGTTGCGAACCTCGCCGGCGGGCTCGTCGATCGCCTCGCCCGGCACGGCGCCGTCGGCCCCGGACGCTCCGTCGTGCCCGTCTTCGGGCGCGCCCTCGGCCGCCTCCGTCTGCCCGGCGGTGCCGTCACCACCGGGCCCACCGCCCTTTCCCGTCGCACCGGCCCCCGGCCCGCGTCCGCGGACCTGGGAGGCGAGCCACGCGTACTGGTCGTCCGGAAGCATGCTGAACGCCTCGCGGAGCGCGCGGGTGATGCGCCGAAGCATCGACTTGCTCGCCTCTTCCTCCTCGGCGCGGCGCTGCTCGTCGATCCGCTCGGTGAGCACCGGTTCGAGCTCGCGCAACGCGCGGACGAGCTCGCTCTGGCGGTCGTCGTAGACGATCCCGGTACGCGTGCCGGGGGTGAGATTCACGAAATCGGCATCCACGATGCCTTCCACGTACCCCGTCGACCAGGGAGGATGATTCAACTCGTCGATCGCGGTGAGGTCCTCGAGCACGCGCGTGCCGTTGCGGTAGAGGCCAACCCGCGTGCCGGTGGACGGCGTACAGAGGTAGAGCTCGGCGTAGATCTCGCCGAACGGCGAGCGCGGTTGCGGCAGCCCGTGGATGAGGGAGCCATGGAACTTGCGCGGGACGACGGTGAGTTCCTTGCGGGCCGACCGGTCGACGATCGTGATCTGCACGCCGCTCTTCGTGATACGGTCGCGCAGCTCGCTCGCGAGGTAGCTCTGGATCTTCTCGCCGCTCAGAACCCGCACGCCCGACAGAATGGGCTGGATCTCGAGCGTCGTGCCTGGCCGGTCGAAGAGTTCGCGGCTCTCGCGGATCGAGTAGGCGGGGCTGTCCTTCACGAGGCGCAGCTTGCGCACCACGCCGTCGGCGTCGCGCGAGGTGAGCGTGAGCTCCTCACCCACCGTCCAGAAGCTCAGCAGGCCGATGCCGTACTCGCCCTGGATGCCCTCTTCGCCCTGCTGCCTGAGCTTGCGCTTGATCGAATCGCCGATGTGCGTCGCGACGTAGGTGAAGTCCCTGACGCCCTCGCCGTCGTCGGTGATGCGGATGTAGTGCTCGCCGGACTTCTTCCCGCGCACGATCGTGACGTTCTGCGCGTGCGCGTCGATCGAATTCTCCACGAACTCGGCGATCGCCTTCAGCGGGTTCGACTGCGAGAGCGCGATGATGCGGATCGCGTTCCACTGATTGCCGATCCGCAGCTTGCCCTCGCCCTTCTTTCGGGCCATGAGGCGAGTATGGGGGCGCACGGTGTGGTGGTCAAGGCGCGCGCCGCGTCACGGCTTTGAGCCGGCGGCGGCATTCGCTATACTCGTCGCGACATGACCAGTCGCAGCGACGTAATCGAGCTCATCGTGGCCACCCTCTCGTTCAGCCTCCTCGGAATCGTGATCGGAGCGATATCGCTCTCCGGGCTGCCGGTCGCGGGAGGACGATCGCTCTTCGCACTGCCCGCCTGCTGGGTCTGGGCGCTGTGGGCACGCGGTCGCTCCGGAAATCGAGCGCTCGTCCCCGAACGGGCAGACTGGTTTCGAGTCGTGGCGTCCGGTCTCTTTCTCACCGGGAACTGGCTCTTCTACGCGCTCGCGATCAAGGAGTCTTCCGTGTCGATCGCGGTGGTGGCGCTCTTCACGTATCCGCTCGTCACGGCGCTGCTCGAACCGCTCGTCGGGAAGACGAAGCTCGATCGGACGGCGGCGCTCGCGGGCGTGGCGGTCGTCGTCGGGGTCGCGCTGCTCTCGCCGACCTCCGGATGGGACCATCCGAACTGGCGGGGCATCCTCCTCGGTATCGCGGCCGGCCTGTCGTTCGCCCTGCGGACGCTCTTCAGCAAGCCGCTGGCGACGAAGTACCACGCCGGCACGCTGATGGCGTGGCAATTCGTGATTCCCACGGTGTTGCTCGCGCCGTGGCTCGTCGGGGCGGTGCCGGATGCGTCGCCGAGGGACTGGCTCCTGCTGGTGCTGCTGGGCGCGGTTCTCACCTCGGGCGCCCTGGTGCTGTTCACCGCGAGCCTTCGCGGGTTGAGCGGGGCGGTAGCGAGCATCGGGCTGTCCATGCAGCCGGTGCTGAGCATCGGGCTCGCCGTGGTCCTCCTCGGCGAGCGACCAAGCGGGCGAACGCTGCTCGGCGCGGCGGTGATCACCGGTGCGGTCGTCGCGGTCAGCGTCAGGAAGTCGCTCGCCGGCAGGTCGCGCGGGGGCTGAGCCTTGCCGGGAGAAACTGGACCGGGTTGACTCGCTGCGATCGGTGCGCAGATAGTTGATCGAATGGACGGTCAGCCACTCTCGCCACGGGAGGTAGCCCTCGCGCAGAGGCGATTCACCCTCTTCACCGCGTTCAACGTCATCTCGTTTCAACTTCTCAGCGGCAACATCATCACGCTCTACGCCCTCAGGCTCGGGGCGAGCAACTTCCTGATAGGCGCGCTCTACTCCTTCGTCCCGCTCGCGCAGGTCATGCCGCTGGTGGGGCGCGCGATCGTGGCGCGCTGGGGTGCGGTGAAGACGCTCTCCACGTTCTGGTTCATCCGATACGTCCTGATGCTGCCGATCCTCTTCGCCTCGATGCTCGCCAACGCCGGCAGGCCCGGGGTGGGAATCGTACTGATCGTGGTGAGCGTCGTCGGGTTCAACATCGCCCGTGGAATAGGCATCACGGGCCACAACCCCGTGGTTGCCGGAATCACGACCGAACGCGACCGCGGCTCGTTCCTCGCGAAGAACCAGATCGTGATCCACTCAGGGGCGATCTTCACGGGAGTAGCGATCGCGCTCGTGCTCGGGAGCTACTCGACGCTCATCGTCTACACCTTGTTGATCGCCACGGGGATCGCCTCCGGCCTGGGCGCCGCTATCGTGTCGCGCAAGCTGCCGGAACCGCCGCCGGCGACGACCCGCAGGAGCACGCGCTTCGTCGACGGAATCCGGACGGCTGTCGCCGGCGGTGGCGTGCGGCGGTTCGTGGCGGTTCTCGCGCTGAAGTCGTTCGTCATCGCGATGGCAGTTCCGTTTCTCGTGGTCTTCCTGAAACGCGTCTACGGTCTGTCGGACAGCGCCGTCGTCGCGTTCACCGTGATCGGGTCGCTGGGCGCCATCTCGATGGCGATCATCAGCGGCCTCGCGATCGACAGCACCGGTCCCAAACCCGTGTCCCAGGTCTTTGGTGCCGTTCTGCTCGTCGCGGTCGTGATGGTCGCGCTCGCCCCGCAGTTCGAGCGGCAGGTCGCGTTCTGGTTCTTCGCCGGGGGAATCTTCTTCCTCGCCAACATGGGCGCGAACGGGCTCGACAACGCCCTGGGAAACTACTTCTTCCGGCTGATCAAACCGGAGGACGTTCTCAACGTGGGTATCCTCAACTTCCTCGTCGCCGGTGCGGCGGCGACCGCCGGTTCACTCGCCGGCGGGGCTATCCTGGACGGTCTCGAGCAGGCGGGGATGACCGGCATGGGCGCGTTCAGGCTCTACTACGGCGGGCTCGCGGTGGTGCTCGTCGCGACGCTGGCCGTCGTCACGTCGCTCCGGCGGCTGGGACCCGACTTCACCGCGCGCAACGTCCTCGCGATGTTTCTCTCGCCGCGCGACCTGCACGCGATGAGCATCCTTCGTCGGCTGCGCCGACACGGAGCACGTGACGAGACGCGCGACCAGGACATGATTCGCGCGCTCGGCCAGACGCGGTCGGCGCTTTCGAGCACGCAGCTGCTGAACGAGCTCAACTCACCAAGGTTCAACGTTCGAGCCGAGGCGCTCAACGCGCTCGCGGCCTCACCACCCGATCCGGCCGTGAGCCAGGCCCTCATCGACCAGGTGAAGACGCAGGAGTTCACCACCGCGTACCGCGCCGCGGAAATCCTCGGGCGGAACCGTGTCACGGATGCGATCCCGGCTCTCCGGGAGAGTCTGCACTCGGGTGACTTCTTCCTCGCCGGGAAGAGCATGACCGCGCTCGCGCTCCTTGGCGACCGGGCGAGCGTCGGCTCGATCGAACAACGCGTCGCTGAGACGCGCAACCCGCGTCTGCTGATCCATGGGGCGGCCGCGCTCGAACGATTCGGCGAGGCCTCGTCGGTGGAGATCCTGATCGACAAGCTGAAGGAACGTCTGCCGGGATTCGTGCGCGACGAGCTCAACCTCGCGCTCGCAGGGCTCCTCGGGCTCCATCACGCGTACTACCGGCTCTACCTGACCTTCATCGACGACAAGACGGTGGGCATCGCCGCGCTGAAGGACTACGTGCAGGAACGAGCCGGCGCGGGTAAACGGTCGGTTGTAGACGCGAAGAGCCTGACATCCGTCGCCGAGCACGTAGCAGAGGGTGGGCCGGAGTTCTCATCGCTCGTGACGAGCGTGTACGAACGGATCTCGCTGAGCGTGGACGGGCACGATATGGTCCCGTTGCTCAGTCGCGCGGCCGCCGAGCCCGAGCTCCTCAGGCACAGCCGCCTGCGATTCCTGCTCGCCGGGATCGCGATCCTGAACGCCGCGGCTCGCTGACCGGGCGTGCGGCGTCACG
>CAZICD010000116.1:0-12118 GCA_964537725.1 uncultured Spirochaetaceae bacterium
TGGGACGACCCGTCGAGCCGCGACCTGAAGGCGCGCGCGTACGACGCGCTCGTCGACCTCATGGCGAGGAACCTCGACCCGGCTCACGAGCAGATGGGGGCGTGCTAGGAGCGCGGGCGCGAGCTGTTTCGACCGGTCCCACCTCGCTGAAGTAGAGTCGGATCCTGTTCATGAGGTCTCTCACGTGGAGCGGTTGCTCCTGCTCCGCCGAGTACACCATCCCCAGCCAGTAAGGATTTGTGAGGGTCCGCGGGAACGGCAGCGGTTTTATCCGGTACTCTTCGAGCAGCGATGCGAGGGCCAGCGGCAGCAGCATCGCGTG
The DNA here is from genome assembly GCA_964537725.1 of uncultured Spirochaetaceae bacterium. GTDB lineage: Bacteria > Spirochaetota > Spirochaetia > DSM-27196 > SLST01 > SLST01. The sequence goes on from CAZICD010000116.1 coordinate 323, forward strand.
GTTGTGCCGCAGGAGCTGAATCGCGGCCATGAGGTCTTCGACTTCGAACGCCACGGTCGACGGAAAGAAGCCTTCGGGGATGAGCGAGAGCCCCGCGGCGGTCAAGTCGGTCTCCTGAAGCACCGGCAGGCTCTTCAGCTTCACCCATTTCAGCTCCTGAAGCTTCTCTTTGTCGAAGCCGGTATCGAAGATAGGGTGGTGCTCGTTGACGAAGACCGCCGCGCGGCTCTCGAACAGCGGGACGGAGGTCAGCGGCTTGTACGTGTCGTCTTCCAGCATCCGGCAGAGAACGAAGTCGTACCGATTGTCGTTCATCAGATCGGCAAGCAACTGCTCCGACGTGTCGTTCGTGACGTGGATCTCGTAGTCGTCCATCGACTCTCCTGTCCTCATAACTTCCGGGAGCAGAAAGTCGTTCCAGATCGTGCTGCAACCGATATTCACTGCGGCCCTGCCGGACCTGTGCTGGTGCCGCGCCTTCTCGCGGAGGATCTGGTCCTCGAGGTCAAGTAAGCAGCGCTCCAGCTCGCACGCGGAACGATACAGAGTACGTCCGTATGCCGTCGGCGTGACTCCAGAGGCGTGGCGCTCCAGCAGATCGACGCCGTAGCGCGCCTCGAGCACGTGTATTGACCTGGTCAGCGCGGGTTGACTCACGTACAGCAGTCGGCTCGCCTTGCTGATACTTCCGACCTCGACCACGCGTTTGAACCGCAGTAAATCGTCCACGTCAGCTGAAGCATATAACAAAAGCTGATGTCCCGCATAGAGAATCGGTATTTGGGCGTCTGGAAAGTTGGCTGATACAATCAACGTAACCAAGGAGTGGGCTGGTCACCGGCATGGACGACGTAGGCATCGGGATCATCGGAGCAGGAGTTCGCGGCGTGTACTGCCTGGGGCAGGCGATAGCGAAGCTGTACGACGAAACGCATCTCTTCGTAACGGGGGTGTACGATGCGATCACCGCGCGCGGCGAGGAGGCCCGCGACTACCTCGAGCAGGTCTACTCCGAGGAGCGAATCGCCCGCGAGGTCCGCGTCTACTCTGACTATCAGCAGATGCTCGACGACGACGCATGCAGAATCGTAGTTGTCACGAGCTTCACAAACAGCCACCGTGAGCACGTCGTGGCTGCCATAGACGCCGGCAAGGAAGTCTACCTGGACAAGCCCATCGCGGTCACGATCTCCGACGCGTCAGAGATCGTCCGCGCCGCCGAGGCCGGCCCGCTCGTGATGGGTTTCACGCGGCGATACGAGAATGCCTGGATCAGGGCCAAACAGCTCCTGGACGGCGGCGCCATCGGACCGCTACAGATGATGCAGCTCAACTCGATCATCCCGTACAGCAGGTACCTCCAGACCTGGCACCGCCGACGGGAGCTCTCCGGTGGCGCGCTGAACGACAAATGCTCGCACCATTTCGACGTATTCAACTGGATGAGTGGTGAGACTCCGGAGTACCTGACCGCGGTGGGAGGCAGAAGCTCGGTCTTCCCGGTAGAGGAAGACGCTCCGGAATCGTGCCGTGTGTGCACGCGTGAGTGCCCGTACCGACGCGATCCACAGAGCACCTCGGACGGAGGCTTCGTCCTGCGATTCCTGTCCTGGGCCACCGCAGACGAGGAGACTGCGAAGGTCGACACCTGTGTCTACGCTCCGGGAGCGGACATCGACGACCACGCGATCGTGTCGATCGCCTATCCTTCAGGGATCAAGGCCTCGCTTTTTTTCTCGATCTTCGGGCCGGACACGAAGGACCAGGAGACGCTCACGCTGGTGGGCGAGCGCGGCAAGATCACGCTGATCAGACACGAGGGGCTTGTAACCGTGGACTCGGACTTCGGCCGGACGCACGAGGAATACGACTGCCGCGGACCGGACTTTGAGACGAGTCACTTCGGCGCGGATCTGCAGCTCGTGCGGGAATTGCGAGGGTTTCACGACGGGCAGAACCCGGTGGCGACGGCGACGGACGGATTCCGGTCGCTGGAGATGGTGCTCGCGGCGCAGGAATCCATCGAGAAAAGGGGACAACCCGTGAGGTTCGGCATCGAGTCCGGGCACACGGTGTGATCATCAGTACCCATGAGGAGGTATGGTATGAGGAAAGTATTGGTACTTGGGCTGCTGCTCTTCGCGGCGGTAGCGCCGGTGTTCGCGGAGGGGGCCGTCGAGGAAGAGGAGAAGACGATCGATCTCTTCATCAGCGGCAAGTCCGTCTGGGGTGAACCGATTCTCACGGTGATCGACCGCTTCAACGAGGAGTACCCGAGCATCAACGTGGAGGTCGAAGTCGTCGGCGGAGGCGTGGACTACGGACCGGTACTCGCGAGCCGCGCACGCACGAACAGCCTGCCCGACATCTTCATGATCGCCGGGAGCGGTGACTACGTGCTGTATCGGGAGTTCCTCGACGATCTTTCGGATATGGACGTCGTCGACCACATGCTGCCGGGCGTCGCCGATGGTTCGTACTACGAGGGTGAGCTCATGGGGCTGCCGGTCTCGATCGAGGGCTACGGCTACATCTACAACAAGGGACTCTTCGAGGAGGCCGGGATCGCGGAGGTGCCGGACACGTTCGCCGACCTGGAAGACGCGGTGTCCCGACTCCAGGACGCCGGGATCACGCCGTTCAGCTCCGGCTACGGCACGTGGTGGGTCATGTCGAACCACCAGTTCAATATCCCCTTCGCCATGCAGGACGATCCCATGGAGTTCTTCGACGGGTTGAAGGACGGAACGGAGTCGATGGTCGGCAATGAGCACTTCGAGGACCTTCAGCGGCTCATCGACCTTGTAGCGGACAACACTGGAACCCCGCCCCTGACCGAGGATCACCTGATGCAGGTCTCGCTCTTCGCGAGCGAGGAGGTCGCGATGATCCAGCAGGGCAACTGGAAAGAGGCTGCGATCCTGGACGCGAACCCCGACATCGACATGGGGCTCGTTCCGCTGGCGATCGGCGACGACCCCGAGACGAACGGAAACATTCCGGTGGGCATCCCCTGGTTCTGGGTCGTGACGGACTACTCGGACGTGAAGGAGGAAGCGCGCACGTTCCTCAACTGGCTCAACAACGAGTCGGCCGGCCAGGAGCAGCTGGTGACCACGCTGAACTCCATCCCAGCGTACGACCACTTCGACGCCGAGTTCGAGGGTGGAATCAGCTCCGACGTCCTCGCGTACTCGGCGGCAGGAGACACGATCCCGTGGATCTTCACGCTCTGGCCGCAGGGCTACTCTCAGAACGTCTCGGATGCCCTTCAGGAGTACGTGGCGGAGCGCATCAGCTTTGACGAGGCGCTTGCACGACTGGACGAGGACTTCAAAGACCTCGCGGAGGAGTAGGACAGGCACTCGATCCAGCCGGGCAGCGAGCAACTGCTGCCCGGCAGCTTTCGTGGAGAGACGAGATTGTCAAACGGTATCAAGGAACGCATCCTCAACAGCTTCTGGTTATACACGATCGCTCCCTACGCGGTCTTCCTGACGTTCGTGCTCGTTCCGTTCTTCATCGGGGGATACTACGCGCTGACCGACTGGAACGGCGTTTCGTCGACGATGAACTTCGTGGGCACGGAGAACTTCGTCGAGATGTTCCGTGACGACGAGCGGTTCCTCTCGTCGGCGTGGTTCACACTGAGACTCACGGCCGCGTCGGTCGTCGCGGTCAACCTCATCGGTCTGGCGTACGCTATCATGTTTCACCGGACCACCCGGTGGAGCTCGGCGCTGCGGGTTGTTCTCGTTCTTCCGAACGTGATCGGAGGGATCATCCTCGGGTTCGTATGGCAGTTCATCTACTCGCAGGCCCTACCCTCCTTTGGTGGCGTGCTGGAAACCATCACGTGGCTCGGCGACGGCGACACGGCGTTCTGGGCGGTCCTGATCGTCTTCGTCTGGCAACAGTCCGGCTACGTGATGCTGATCTATATCGCATCGATGAATAGCATCGACGAGCAACTGTTCGAGTCAGCCGAGATGGACGGGGCCTCACGGTCCCGGCAGTTCGTGCACATCACGCTGCCGCTGATCGTGCCGGCGTTCACGGTGAGCATCTTCATCGTGCTCGCGTACTCGTTCAAGATTTTCGGTCTGATATTTGCGCTCACCGGCGGTGGTCCGTACGGCTCGACCGAGTCGCTCGCGATCAACATCTATAACGAGGCGTTTCTCTACGGGAACTACGGGCTCGGTTCCGCGAAGGCCGTTGTGTTCTTCGTCATCGTTGCGATCCTCTCGTATCTGCAGGTTCGCTTCACTCAGAAGCGGGAGGTGAACCTGTGAGGTCGAAGCTGACGGCACCGCGCGTGGCGTTCTACGTCGCTACGTTCCTGCTCGCGCTGGCGGTCCTCTCACCCTTCTACTTCGTCGTCACGAACTCGGTGAAGAGCTACAGTGAAATCATCCTCGACGCCGCGGCGCCTCCCACCCAGCTGATGCTCAGCAACTACGCGGTCGGCATTCAGCGGGTGAACTTCTGGCAACTTCTCTACAATTCGGGGCTGATCACGATCCTCGGGATCGGCGGGATGTGTATCCTCGGATCGATGGCCGCGTGGAAGATGGCTCGCGTGAAGTCGACCGCGAGTACCGTCATGTACGCGAGCTACATTCTCGCAATGATCATCCCGTTCCAGTCGATCATGATCCCGCTCGTCGTGGTCGCGGTCGAGTTTGGCATGCTCCATCCGCCCGGCCTGGGGGTCATCTACTGGGGGTTCGGCATGCCGCTGACGGTCTTCCTCTACCGGGGGTACTTCAACTACGTTCCCCGGGAGCTCGACGAGAGCGGCATGCTCGACGGGTGCAACGACTTCGTCCTCTTCTGGCGTATCCTGTTTCCGCAGCTGCGCACGATGACGACGACCATCATCATCCTGCAGAGCTTGTGGGTCTGGAACGATTTCCTGTTGCCGCTCCTGATCCTCAACCGTCGCAAGTACTACACGATTCCGCTCGGGATCAACAGTTTCTTCGGCATCTATAAGGCGCAGTGGGACATGGCACTGCCCATTCTCGTGCTCGGGATGATCCCGCTCGTCACCGCGTTCCTGATTGCCCAGAAGCACATCGTCAGATCGATAGCGGCATCGGGCCTCAAAGGATGATCCCTCATGGAAACCGACGGAACAGTCGCCCTCTTCGGTGATCTCCACAACCACTGCGCCATCTCGTACGGCCACGGAGAGTTGAACGACGCGCTCGCGAACGCGGCGCTTCGGCTCGACTTCGTCTCCATTACGGGTCACGCCGACTGGCCGGACATGGATGCCGACGATCCTCGTATCGCGCACATCGTTGACTTCCACCAGAAGGGATTCGCGAAACTCCGGTCGCTCTGGGACCGTCACCTCGACGAGCTCGCCGCCTTCGAAGCCCGAAGGGGCGTGATCACCTACCCCGGCTACGAGATCCATTCGAACGAGCACGGTGATTACACGATCGTGGGGCGTGAGCACGACCTGGAGGTCGTACTCGCCGCGAGTCCCATGGAGCTGCGTGCCGCGCTCAGAGGACAGCTCGGCGGGGCCGATCCGCCGCCGGTGATGCTCTTCCCCCACCACCTCGGATATCGGCAGGGGGCGCGCGGGGTGAACTGGTCGAGCTTTGAGCGCGAGTTCTCGCCGGTGGTGGAGATCTACTCGATGCACGGCCTCGCGGAGAACGACCGGTCGGACAAGCCCTCACTCCACTCGATGGGCCCGTTTCAGGCGTACGGAACCGTGCAGACCGGGCTGTCGCTGGGCCACCGATTCGGCGTGCTCGGCAATACCGACCATCATAGCGGTCATCCAGGCAGCTACGGGCACGGGATGACCGGCGTCTGGTCGGTGACACGCAACCGCGCCGATCTCTGGTCTGCGATCCACGATCGACGGACATGGGCGATGACGGGCGACACGGTTAGGCTCTGGTTCGAGGTCGACGGGCTGCCCATGGGGAGTGTGGTTCCCGGCGGGATTCCCGGGAAACCGGTCAGAATCGAGGTCGATGCCACGGCGCCCATCGACTACGTTGAGCTCGTCGTCGACGGTCGTCGCGAGCAGCTCTGGTGGCAGGCCGCGGAGCGCGGCGGGGTCGACGACGAGATCATCGTTGGGCTGGAGCTCGGCTGGGGCGAACGCGGCGTCCCGGCTTCCTGGGACGTTGACCTGCAGGTAGACGGAGCCGCGATCACGGAGATCATCCCCCGCTTCCGTGGCCCGGAGGTCGTGTCGCCGCTCGACAGGAACGGCGATAGCATCCCGACGAACCACGCGAGCTGGAGCCGAGAGGGCGATCGCCGCGTTTCGTTCGAGACGATGACCTGGGGGAACATGACGAACTCCACGCCTTCCACGCAGGGACTTGCCTTGCGTATGGAGGCCGATCGAGACGCAACGATCACCGCGAACATGAACGAACGGTCCGAGCGGTACACGGTGCGCGACCTGCTTGCCGGATCGGTCTCGGGCAACCTGGGCCCCATCGACTCGCCGGCGTTCCTTGTCTCCGCGATTCCGATAGCCGAGTGCTCGCGGAGCGTCTCCGCAACGATCGACGCGAGTCGGCCCGCGACGTGGGCGTATGCGCGCGTGCGACTGAAGAACGGCCACTGGGCGTTCTCGTCGCCGGTGTTTTCCGAGTAGGAGGAGCTGCGATGCCGAACGTGCTCGTAGGGCAGTCGGGTGGACCCACCGCGGTCATTAACGCATCGCTCGCCGGCGTCGTCGAGGCGGCGCAACACGAGCGGGCCGAGGGCGGTAGCGGGATCGACCGAATCCTGGGCATGCGCTTCGCCATTGAGGGGTTCATGGAAGGACGACACGTCGACCTCACGGACTTCCCACCGGACCGGCTCGATCGTCTCGCACGCACGCCAAGTTCGGCGCTTGGCTCGTGTCGCTACAAGCTCGCCGACGGCGATCTGCCCCGCGTCCTCGATCGGCTGCGCGAGCTCGACGTACGGTATCTCTTCTACATAGGTGGCAACGACACGATGGACACGATCCGCCGGATCGAGGCCTACGCCTCCGACCACGGCTACGAGCTGCAGGGGATCGGTGTACCCAAGACGGTGGACAACGATCTGCACGGTACGCACCACACGCCTGGCTATCCGTCGGCGGGCGCGTACGTGGCCCGTTCGGTCATGCAGGCCGGACGGCTCGCCCGTGACATGCAGCGGGTGGATCAATTCGCAATCTTCCAGACCGTCGGACGTGAGGCCGGCTGGCTCGCGGCGGCGAGCGCGCTCGCACGGAACCGTCCGACCGACCCGCCGCACCTGATCTACGTCCCTGAGATACGCCTGGCGCCCGAGCGCGTGCTCTCTGACACCGAACGCGCGATAGGGACGCACGGGTTCGCGTACATCGTCGTGGGCGAGGGCGTGCTCTGGGAGGACGGCCGGCCGGTGTCGGACACCTCGGGCACCGACCGTTTCGCTAATACGGAGTTCGGGGCCATGGGAGGCGGCGGCGCCGCGTTCACGCTCCATCGACTCATCGCCGACGAGTTCGGCTACCGCGGCGAGTTCCAGATTCCCGAGAGCATGGCGATGGCCGCCGACGACCGTGTCGCAGAGCACGACCGCGCGGAGGCTCGGGAGGCCGGACGGGAGGCGGTCCGCCTCGCGACGGCCGGCGAGAGCGGTGTAATGGTCACGCTCGGTGCGTCGCCGGGCGAGATGGGGACCGTGCCGCTTGAGAAGGTAGCGATCAACGCGAAGCCGATGCCGCCGGAGATGGTCCGGCCCGGCGATGTGACGGAGGCCTACCTCGAGTACGGTCGTGCCCTGATCGGCACGTTGCCGGTCTACGAGGACGTGGCAGACGACTGGGAGATGCAACCATGAACGCGAACGACGCCCTGTACACGCCGTACTCGCTCGTGCGCGAGATGCTCGAGACGCCCGGAGTGGTCCGGGGTTTCCCCGTGGAGCGGGCTCTCGGGTTCGCCCCGAAGACGCCATCGGTCTTCCTGACCGGCGAAGGCTCGTCGCGGATCTTCCCCGCGAAGCACGCGCGCGTTCAGGGGCTGCGACGGGGCGATCCAGTGCGCGTCGAGCTCGAAGGGGGCGAGCAGGCGGGTGAGTACACCTTCACCGGGGCACACCTCTACGCCGCCTCGAATTCCGGTCGCACGGCGGAGATCGTCCGGTTGCTCGACCAGGTGACCGCCCGGCCGATCGGAGGACCCTCGCGAACTACCGCCGTCGTCGCGAACGAGGGGAGTACGATCGGCGGAGTCTGCGACGAGGAGTTCCTCCTGACCTGCGGGCCGGAAGAGGCGGTCGCAGCGACCAAGAGCGTCGTCGAGCAGGCGCTCTTCTACGACGTCGTACTTCGCGCCGCAGCAGGGATCGATCCCCCGGACCTGGGAGCGCTCGCGGACGCGATGGAGACAGTGCTGACCGGCCGAATCGATCCGCAGATCGTCGGCCGCACACGGGGCGGCGGACGGGTCTACTTCGCGGGGCGAAACGACGGCGTAGCCGAAGAGCTCACGCTGAAAACGAACGAGATTACCCGACGAGACAGTGCCTTTCTGGAAGGAACCTACGCCGTGCACGGGGTCGAGGAGGTCATGACGCCCAAGGACGTGGTAGTCGTAGTCGACCCCTTCGAGGCGGAGGAAGAGAAGCTCGACGAGGTGCTCGTTCAGGGGGTGGGGCTCGCGGTCGTCGCGGTCGCTGCGCGCGATACCCGCTTTCCCACGATCCGAGTGCCCTCGGTGCCGGACGGCGACGCCTACATCCAGCTCCTTGCCGGCTGGAACCTACTCGTGGAGATGGGGATCGACGCGGGCGTGAACCTGGACAAACCGGTACGCGCTCGCAAGGTCGGCAACGAGTTCGTGGGATGATTGAGCTGTCCGTACCCGGTTCAGGCGCCGCGCTAAGCCTCGAGCCGGCCTGTGGCGGCGCGGTTCAGGAACTCGTGCTCGAGGCACGCGGTCGGCCGGTGAGCGTGCTGTGCGCCAACCCCGGTGCCGAAGCGGACGCCGCCCTGCAAGTGGACGCGTACGGCGGCGACGCGCCCTGCTTCCATCCGTACTTTGCCGGACGATTCCTCTGGCCGTTCAACGACCGAATCCCCCAAGGTCGCTACGCCTTTGCGGGCAGGACGTACCACCTGCCCGCCAACGATCCCGGGACCGGCGACGCGATCCACGGCATGCTCTACGCGCGCCGCGTTACCGTCGCTTCGGAGGACGCCGGTCGCCCGCAGAGCGTGACTCTGACCGACACTATCCGGGGCGACGAGTACCCCGCCTACCCCTTCGACGTGTGCGTCCGGATCGAGCTGCGCCTTGAGCGCTCGTCGCTCGAGCTCATCATCGCCTCTGAGAATGTGGGGGCCGGCGCGTGCCCGATCGCCTTCGGGTGGCACCCGTACTTCGTTCTTCCCGATGCGCGTACCGCTGACGATCTCGTTCTTCGCACGAGCGCGGAGCGCTACGTGCCGGTGGATGCCCGGCTGCTCCCGATCGGAGGGACCGCCTCGGTCCGCGGAACGGCGCTGGACCGATTCTGCGGCTCGGACGGTGACCGGATCGCGGGCGAGGAGCTCGACGTGGCGGTCACGTCTTTGCGGGCGCCCATTGTGACGGAGCTGCAGTCGGACCGTCTTCTGCTGCGGATCGAGCAAAGCGGTGCTTTCGGCTACCAACAGTGGTTCGTCCCGCCCGACCGTGGTTCGATCGCCGTGGAGCCGGTGACCGCCGCGACCGACTCGTTCAACCGGCCGGAATCGGGTCAGCGGACGCTCGAGCCGGGAGAGACCGTGCGGGGTAGGGCGAAGGTGTCGCTGTCGGGCTGAGCGCTGCCCTACCGCTCCCGATACTCGCTCGGCGAGACGCCGGTGACGCGCTTGAACTGAGTCGCGAACTTCTGCGACGAGGCGTAGTGGAGCTCGTGCGCGACGTCGGTGACGGTGAGGCCGGTGGTGCGCAGCAGGCGCTTCGCCTCGTGGATTCGCTCGGCGATCTGGTACTGCTTGATCGTGGTTCCGGTGTGCTCGGTGAAGTAGCGTGAGAGCTGGCGGTACGATCGGCCCAGCGCGGCGAGCGCCTCTCTGAGCTCGGACGGCTCGGCGTAGAGCGTGTTGTGGACGACCTGCCTGATGCGGTCGGCCCACGCGGCGGCGGTCGAACCGGGCGCTTGCTGCGATCGCGAACGCGACGGCGCGTCGAGCGCGTGCCAGGCGATCGTGCGCGCGAGCAGATCGATCGCCTCCTGCGAGGTCGTGTGCGGGTTCGCGAGCGCGAACTGCATGGTCCCCACGAGCTCGACGAGCCAGTCGTCGCCGTGCACCTGGAACGAGGCGCCGGCCTGCCGCGGGTCGGCGGGGTCGTAGTCGAGGTAACAGACGCCGCCGTAGCCGGTCTCCGACGACGAGAGCGAGAATGCCCCGCCGTGACGCAGGACGAGCGCGTCGCCCGGGTACGCGACGCTCGCCGCCTCGCAGCCGGCTTCCTCGCACACGAAACGGAGCGAGCCCGAGGAGACGAAGATCACCTGGAACATATCGTAGCGCTCGGTGGCGAACGAATAGCCGGGAGGCTGCGACTTGATCGATCCCCTGGACGACATCGTGTCCGAAAAAGTAACACGATTCGGCCGTTCCGGGAACGCACGGGGTCCGTTGTCGCGGTACGATCGACGCATGAACGAACGCGAGCGCTTTCTCGAGACGATGCTCTTCGGCAATCCCGACCGGGTTCCGCTGAACCCCCGCAACGGACGCGAATCGACCCGCGAGGCGTGGTACTCTCAGGGCCTCCCGTCCGACGTGCCGGCGGACGATATTCCGCGGTACGCCTTCGAGCAGATCGGCAGTCCCTATCCCTGGCCGGAGCACGGACCGGGGTTTCCCGTGAACGAGCGGATGCTCCCGCAGTTCGAGGAGAAGGTGATCGAAGTCCGCGAGGACACGCAGATCGTGCAGGACTGGAAAGGAAACATCTGCGAGATAGGCAGGGAGTTTACGACCGAGTACCTGCGCAACGCGATCGACTTCGTGACGCGTCGATGGATCAAGTGCCCGGTGGAATCGTGGGACGACTGGGAGGCGATGAAGGAGCGCTACGATCCCGACGACCCGGCGCGCCTGCCGCCGGAGCCGGCCGCATTGGGGCAGCAACTGGCGGGCCGTACCTGGCCGATCAGGATGCACTTCTCCGGGCCCTTCTGGCAGATGCGCGAGTGGCTCGGGTTCGAAGAGCTGTGCGTGCTCTTCTACGACGACCCGGGGCTCGTCCACGACATGGTGCGATTCTGGACCGACTACATCGCACGACTTCTGGAGAACGCGCTCGCGTACTGCGTTCCGGACGAGGTGCACCTTTCAGAAGACATGGCCTACAAGGCGTTCTCCATGATCTCACCCGAGATGGTGCGTGAGTTCCTGCTTCCGGCGTGGAGCGCGTGGGGCGAGGTCGTGCGGAGTCATTCGGTTCCTGTCTACGCGATGGACTCCGACGGGTTCATCGGCGAGCTCATCCCCATCTGGATGGAGGCCGGCATCAACGCGTGCGACCCGATAGAAGTCGCCGCGCACAACGACATCGTCGCCTTCCGCGAGCGCTTCGGATCGCGCATGGCGTACCAGGGCGGCGTGGACAAGCGGAAAATGGCCGCCGGCGGGGCGGCGCTCGAGGAGGAGCTGCAGCGGATCAAACCGGTCGTGGACAGCGGCGGCTACATCCCCTCGTGCGACCACGGCATCCCGTCGGACGTCTCGTGGCCGAACTACCTGCAGTACGTGGAGGGCCTCGCGCGGCTCACGGGGTGGGTGTAGGG